>CAZNFL010000017.1:0-50830 GCA_964572455.1 uncultured Anaerolineaceae bacterium | reverse complement strand
TCACCGCCGCGGCCACCGCCGCCACCCGGCCGGCGTCCCCCGCCGCCGCTGGGGCGTCCGCCACGGTCCTTCTCGCGGGCTTCCTCGGGCGTCCAGCCTTCGAGCACGGCCTGGCGGCTCAAACGGATCTTGCCGCTGGGGTCGATGTCGGTGATCATCACGGTCACCTCGTCCCCCATCTTCACCACGTCTCCTACGGACTCAACGTGGCCGCTGTCCAACTGGGAGATGTGCACCATGCCGTCTTGGCCGGGAATGATCTCGACGAACGCGCCGAAATCGGTGATGCGCACCACCTTGCCGGTGTAGATCTTGCCGATCTCCGGCGTCTCGGTCAGCGCTTCCACCCGCTCGCGGGCGATGCGGGCCGCTTCAGCGTCATTGGAGGCAATGAACACAGAGCCATCGTCGGAGATATCGATCTTAGCGCCGCTTTCTTCCTGGATGGCGCGGATGGTCTTGCCGCCCGGGCCGATGATCGCCCCGATCTTCTCGATCGGCACCATCACGATAGTGATGCGCGGGGCGTGCGGCTTCAGCTCCAGCCGCGGGGCGGGCAGTACTTCCAACATCTTGTCCAGGATGTGCTTGCGCCCGGCTTTGGCCTGCTGCAGCGCTTCGCCCATCATCTGAGTGGTGAGGCCGGAGATCTTGATGTCCATTTGCAGGGCGGTGATGCCCTTGTCCGTGCCGGCCACTTTGAAATCCATGTCGCCTAAGTGGTCTTCGATACCCTGGATGTCGCTCAGGATTGTGTATTTCTTGCCGTCTGTGATCAGGCCCATGGCGATGCCGGAAACCGGCGCCTTGATCGGCACGCCGGTATCCATCAGCGCCAGAGTGGAACCGCACACTGAGCCCATGGAGGTCGAGCCGTTGGAGGACAAGCATTCCGACACCAGGCGCAGCGTGTAGGGGAATTCTTTTTCGGGTGGGATGACCGGCAGCAGGGCGCGTTCTGCCAGGGCGCCGTGGCCGATCTCGCGGCGGGAAGAGCCGCGCAGGAACTTCACCTCGCCGGTGGAGAAGGGCGGGAAGTTGTAGTGATGCATGTAGCGCTTTGTTTCGATGGGAGAGAGAGTATCGATCTCCTGCGCTTCGCGTGGCGTTCCCAGAGTCGCCATGGTGAGGACCTGCGTCTCGCCGCGCGTGAACAACCCGGAGCCGTGAGCGCGCGGGCTGTAATCCACCTCACACCAGATCGGGCGGATCTCGGTGGGCTTACGCCCGTCAGGGCGCTTGCCCTCTTCGATGATCCGGCGACGAACGACGCCCTTCTCGGCCGAGCTGTAGGCTTCTTTCACGTTAGCGGCCAGCTCCACATCTTCGGGGGCCAGTTCGGCGATCAGGGTATCGCGCAGTGCATTAACTGCTGCATTTTGATCGGCTTTGCCCAGGCTTTGGCTGAAGATGCTTTCCAGTTCAGCTTGCACGCGGGTCTGCACTTTTTGCTTCAATTCGTCGGCAACACTGAAGCGCTGATAATCGCGCTTGGCCTTGCCAACTTCTTTGGCCATCTTTTCTTGCATATCAATTAACGGCTGGATGGCCTTGTGAGCCTCCTCCAGTGCGGCGACGATCACGCTTTCTTCTACTTCGTTGGCGCCGCATTCCACCATCAGGATGGCTTCCCGGGTACCTGCCACACGCAGGTCCAGGTCAGATTGTTCCAGTTGCGGATAGGTGGGGTTGATCACGAAATTGCCGTCGACGCGGCCTACACGCACCGCGCCTACCGGCCCATCCCAGGGGATGTCCGAGATCATCAGCGCCGCCGAAGCGGCGTTGACCGCAATGACGTCGATAACGTTCTCTTCATCGGCGGAGAGGGCGTACATGATGACCTGCACTTCGTTGCGCAGATCGTTGGGGAACAGAGGGCGCAGCGGCCGGTCGGTCAGGCGCGCCGTGAGAATAGCGCCTTCGCTTGGGCGGCCTTCGCGGCGGAAGAACGAGCCAGGGATCTTGCCGCCGGCGTACATGCGCTCTTCGTAATCTACACTGAGCGGGAAAAAGTCGATGCCGGTGCGCGGGGCAGGCGACATGGTGGCAGTGGCCAGGATCAGCGTGTCACCCAGGCGGGCGGTAACCGCTCCGCCAGCTTGCCCGGCCAGCTTGCCGGTGGCGAAGGTGAGCTCTTGGTTGCCCACCTGCGCCGAGAATTTCTTGGATTCGGGTTGCATGGTTTCTCCTAAGGGCTGGTTTTATCCAGCCCAGCAGCCCGCCAGCCCAGGAACTGGAATTTGCCGGCAACGCAGCCTTGTCGGCAAATTCCAATGCCCTGACCAGCGAGCAAGTGAATGGTTGGTCTCATTAATTATAAGTTTTCTTTTAGCTTTTTGCCTCCTTCCCACCTATAAAAAAAGGCAGGTGGCAGGCCACCGATGTAGTGGCCAAGCCACCCTGTTTTTAGCTCTTGCGGCGGATCTTGAGGCGGTCGGCCAGGGCCACGTAGGCCTCATAATTGGTTTTGCGCATATATTCCAACAGGCGGCGACGCTGGCCAACCATCTGCAGCAAACCGCGCCGCGAGGCGTGGTCTTTGGTATGGGTCTGTAAATGATTGGTGAGCTGTTCGATGCGGCTGCTGAGCAGGCCGATCTGTACTTCGGGTGAACCCGTGTCTCCATCCGCCCTGCGAAATTCGCTTACAACCTGTATTTTCTTTTCTTTTGCTAACGGCATGACGTCTGCACTCCTTTTAGGCAGGTCTCCTGGCGGCCAGTTTGCACCAGCCGCAGGTCTAGTCGAGGGCGGGATTATACCCTATGGTGAAGGCTTAACCAAAAAAGGGCCTAAGATTTTCGCTCTATCTGGCAATCCCTAACTCCGAGGGCTCCTTTAGTATAATCGCCTTACCCTACCATCGCTCAAATTAAACGCTTAAACACGAGTTCTGCCTTTTCATGGCCACGCCGCATATCGCTCTATTGATCTCATCATTCTCGCCCGGCGGCGTCCAACGGGTAATGGTAAACCTGGCGAACGAATTGACTAGAAAAGAATATTCCGTCAGCTTAGTCGCCATTTCTGGCAAGGGACCGCTCAGGTCAAAAGTATCCTCTCAGGTACACGTAAGGGATTTGAATTTAAGCAGGGTCTTGTTTAGCATCGGCCGCCTCGTCCATTTCTTAAAGGCCGAACGGCCGCTTGTTTTTATCTCAGGCCAAACCCATCTCAATGCCCTCAGTTCGATCGCAAACAAGCTATCTGGCAGCCAGTCCCACTTGATAGTTGTGGAACACAACCATATGTCATCAGTGATTAAGGGCGAAAATAAGTGGGCGGATCGCCTTCGGCCTCTGTGGGCAAGGTTTTTCTACCCATGGGCCAATGAAATTCTGGCCGTATCCGAAGAGGTGGCAACTGATCTTTCCAAATTATCGGGGATCGACAAGGGGCGAATCAAGGTTGTATATAATCCGATCATAGACCCCGTCGATTTGGCGCAGAAGGACCTCCCGGTAGACCATCCCTGGTTTAATGACCCAAACACACCCATCGTGATTGCCGTTGGTCGCTTGTCAATGCAAAAAGGGTTCTCCACTCTTATTAACGCCATGGCAAAAGTGAACACGGTTAGGGCCGCCCGACTGGTGATTCTTGGGGAGGGGGAAGAACGGGGAAATCTTGAAAGACTAGTGCGTGAATTAAAAATAGAACAAAAAATTTGGATGCCAGGGTACGTTGAGAATCCATTCGCTTATATAAAAAGGGCAAATTTATTTGTGCTATCTTCGTTCTGGGAAGGTCTGCCAAGTGTATTGGTGGAAGCCATGGCTTGCGGTACCTCGGTGTTGTCCACGAACTGTCCAGCTGGTCCGGCGGAGATCCTTGAAAATGGTAAATACGGAAAGTTAATTCCAGTTGGAGATGTTGATGCTATGGCCGAGGGCATCCTTTATGGTCTCACCCACCCGCAGGACTCTCAAGCCTTAATAAATCGAGCTAGCAGGTTTCTGTCTTCTGTCGCCGTTCAAGGTTACATCGATTTGTTTCCGCTAGTCAATCCAACCTGAGTTCATGCAGTTTAGCCAAGGGTATTGAGGGACATGCAGCTACCGAATTTGCTCATTATTGGCGCGGCCAAAGCTGGCACTACCACTTTATACGACTTATTAATTGGTCACAAAAACGTCTACATGTCCTTTGTAAAGGAACCTATGTTCTTTTCGCGGGACGATTATTTTCAACGCGGTTTGGGCTGGTACGCCGAAACCTTCTTTGCGGAAAGCGAGGCCTATCCAATTCGCGGCGAGGCCACTCCTCATTATTTGTATTGGGCTGACAAAGTGGCCCCTAGGATCCGAGAAAGCCTGCCCGATCACCAGATCAAATTTATCGTCATTCTGCGTGACCCGGTTGATCGCGCTTATTCATGGTATTGGAACATGATCAAAGAAGGAGAAGAAAACCTTTCTTTTGAGGGCGCATTAGCCCAGGAACCTCACCGCTTTAAAAATGATAGCGAAGAATTGCGATCAAAAGGATCAATGAGATACGGCTACCGGAAAGGGGGAATGTATGCAAGCCAGGTCAAGGAATTTCTTAAAGTTTTCCCCAGGGAACACTTTTATTTCTTACTGCAAGAAGATTTAATATCTCCGCAATCAAAAGCTTTAATAAGCCTTTATAATTTTTTGGGCCTACCTGCAATCAACTCAGGCGACATGGTAACCAAGAAAAATCCTTCGACTTTGCCCTATTCTCGAAGCCTGCAAGGCTGGCTACGCAATCAATCCAGGATCAAAGATGCCGCAAAACGATTGCTCCCTTTCCGCTTCAGATATTCCTTGAAAAAATACGTGATGGACAAGAACATCAGGAGCTTCGTTTATCCAGTGATGAATGCACAAACCCGGGAAGAGCTGCGTGGAAAGTTTGCCGATGAGATCAAGGAATTGCAAGCATTGTTGGGGCGAGACCTATCCCACTGGTTAGGTGCCAACGAAGCCCTCGCTAACAAATGAAGATCCTACACGTGATACCCGCCCTGGCGGTAGGGGGTGCTGAACTTGTATTGAAAGAGTTGCTTTTGCACCCCCTTTCAAAAAACCACGAATCTCGGGTGGTCTGCTTGGGAAAATTTGGGGAGGTTGGCATCCAACTTAAGGCGCAAGGCATTCATGTTTTAACTTTGGGTGTATCGCCGAAAAATCCGGTCAGTATCGCCCGGCTTTTTTCTTTAGAAAAACATGTGAATGAATTTCAGCCGGACTTGATCCAGACCTGGTTGTACCACGCCAATTTGATGGCTGCTCTTTTCATTAAGGATGCTGCTCGTCCTCCAGTGGTTTGGGCTTTGCACCAGGACATTACAGACCGGAGCTGGATTAAGCCCAGCACAATGGCGGTTATCAAATTGGGTGCGCATTTCTCGAAACGGTATCCAGCCCGTATTATCTCTGTTTCACAGCGCGCCGTAGAAACCCACGCCGAGATCGGTTACCCTCGGGAAAAGCTTACTATCATTCCTAATGGCTTCGCGATTCCAGAAATTAAAACCAGCCGTGCGGAAAGGTCCAAACTCGCGACTGAACTTGGCCTAGGGCAGGACCCATTGTTAGTGGGATTTTTCGCCAGGTATCATGCAATGAAGGACCATGCCAACTTTTTAGCCGCTGCTGAATTGGTCCGCAGGGATATGCCAAATGCCCATTTTATTTTAGCAGGCCGCCAGGTCGACATTAACAATTCCGCCTTGATTGCAGACATACAGGCCCGCGGCCTCTCCCAGGTAGTGCACTTGCTTGGACAAAGATCGGACATCACCCGCTTGCTGGTCAGCCTGGATCTTTACACCATCAGCTCTCGCTCAGAAGGTTTTCCGCTATCTGTGGGCGAGGCCATGGCTGCAGAGGTGCCTTGCGTGGTGACCGACGTTGGGGATGCCGCCCAATTAGTGGGTGAGACGGGGCTGGTCGTTCCCCCAAAGGACCCTGCCGCTCTTGCCGCCGCCTGGGTGAAAATTCTTCGCAAGAGCTCCCAGGAGCGCCACGCCCTTGGGTTGAAAGCACGAGCTCGTATTATCGAACACTTCAGCCTGAACAAAATGGTAGAGAGTTACTATCAACTCTATAGACAGGTTCTGAGCGGTTAATTTTCCCCGCCATCTACTTGGTCAGGGTTGTTCTGACCGCGTTTCAACCCTTTGGTTGCAAGTTCCTGGTTAAATCAACTTGGTCAAGTTTTCAACACTGTGCGCAATCTCGCCCGGCTTTCTTCTGGCAATACCTTTATCACCCGCCGTGCCACCCAGGCTGCCCCCTCATTAGGGTTGCCCTCAAGAGATTGGCGCAAAAAGTATTCGGTTTCCTTGGGGCTACGGGCGGCCAGGGCTACCAGGAGGTTCGTCAGAACTGGGCGCAGCTTGTGGTCGGGCGCTTTGCCGGTCTCGGCCAGAAGATCAAAAAGTAGAGGCAGATTGGCGAACTGGGTGCTTTTCAGCAGACTTTGCAGCGCCCCCAATGCAAGGATTTGTTTGCGCGGTTCCCGGCTGGCCAACATACGGCGCGCAAAGGAAACTAATTCTTCGGGAAAGCGGGTGCATAAAATAGCGGTGGCATGCTGCGCCAGTTCCGGCGCGAGGGCGGGTTCGCGGTTCTCCTCCGCCCAGCTTTCTAGCCGGGCAGTGAGCTGTTGGGGTTCAGCGTCAATCGCTCCAAGCAGCCGCGCGGCCAGTTGGCGGGTCTCGATGGTGCGCCGTGCCCACAAGCCATCCGCTACCGCCAGCGCAGACTGCGGAGCCTGTTTGGCTTTTTCAGCCAGTTCCATTTGCAAATGTTTGAGCAGCGGTGGGGGGATTTCGTAACTTTGCAAGACCGGGCGCAGACCCTTGACTCGCCCCTGGCGATGCACCGGCACCGCGTAGTGTTGCAGCAGGCGCTCCAGGCCGCGCAGATAGGTGGCCGGCTCGGAAAAGTTTTTGGAGAGCTGGGCAGTCTCCTGCTTGAGGCGCGCCAGTTCGATGGTTGGCATGCCTAGACTGTGAGTTTTCCCTGCACGAGGGCAAGCGCCGCGTCAACGTCCGGCGCAAAGTAGAGCAGTCCGCGATGAGCGATTTGGATATGGCCATCCAATTCGGCGAAGAGGGTCTCAAAGATCTTTTGCCAGCCGCTGCCGATAAGCACCAAAGGGCGTTCCGGCATAGACGAGGTTTGCATCTGGCTCCACATCGTGGCGATCTCAGCAAGAGTGCCCACGCCGCCGGGCAAGGCCAGGGCGGCGTCGCAGCTTTCAATGAGGGTGTATAGGCGTTCGCGCAAAGTGGCGAAACGCCGCTCCTCGCGTACCCAGGCGTTGGCTTTGGCCTTTCGCCAAACTTCGATCTGCTCGCAGGTCACGCCAACCGTGTGGCCTCCGGCTTCGGCGGCTCCGCGTGAGACGGCTTCCATGGTGCCCATGTAGCCCCCGGTCAGCACGCAATGCCCTGCGCGAGCCAGCAGCTCGCCCAGGTGGCGCGCTTCTTCGTAGGCCGGTTCGCCGGGAGAGGGAGATGAGGAGCCAAAGATGGTGACGTTCATTTGTCCAGTTCTTCCTGGATGCGGCTTTTGGTTAGCTTCACGTAATTCTTGTTGGTTTCGTAGCCGACATATACTCTCCCAGTGTCGAGCGCAGCCAGCGCGGTTTGTCCGCTGCCCATAAAGGGGTCCAGCACGGCCTCGCCGGTAAACGTATAAAGCTGGATGAGCCGCTTAGGCAATTCCTGGGGAAACGGGGCCGGATGCCCGATCTTTTTGGCGGAAACGGCTGGGAAGGTCCACACACTCTTGCTGTTCTGCAGAAATTCTTCCTTGCCGATGGTGTATCGCCGCCCCATGGGTTTTTTGCGGCCAAAGCTGCCCTTGCTGAAGACCAGGATGTATTCATGCACGTCGCGCAGTGTGGGGTTGCTGGCACTGCGCCAGGAACCCCACGCAGTGGACGTGGCGGAGCTGGCCGCCTTGTCCCAAATGATCTCGCCGCGCATCAGGAAGCCCAATGCAAGCATGTCGCCAATGATATAGGTGTGCAGGGGGATATAGGGCTTGCGACCTAAATTCGCCACGTTGATGCAGGCGCGGCCGCCGGGCACCAGCACGCGCCAGGTCTCTGCCCACACCTGGCGCAGCATGGCCAGATATTCGTTCAAATTTAGATCTTGGTCGTACTCTTTGCCCGCGTTGTATGGCGGCGAGGTGACCATCAGATGCACGCATCCCTGGGGCAGTTCGTGCATGTCCTGGCTACTATGCACGAATATTTGATTGCGGGACGATTTGGGAAATGGATTTTCTACTTCACTGGCAGTGCTCTCGGCGGCTTGCCCGGTGTACAACGCGCTTTTGTAAAAGGCGCTGGCATCGTGGTTCACGCGCCCGGCCGCCCCGAAAGCCGAGCTGCGCGTGCCTTTGCGCGGCTTGCGGGCAGCTTTCTTGGCAGGCATACCTCACTGTAACTCAAAGCGCGCGACGCGGCAAGAAAAGCTAACTGGGCCAGACGGCCCCGGCGCGCACAATGCCGCCGGCGGGCACATCGCTTTTAACCGTGGCCCCATTGCCGATGCGGGCGCCCGCGCCAATGCGCACATTCAGGTTGACCGTCACCCCCATGCCGACCAAGGTGCCTTCGCCAACTTCCACTGCGCCCGCCAGGATGGCCCCGGGGGCCAGGTTGACGTAGTCTGCCAGCACGCAATCGTGCGAAATGATAGAGCCTGTATTGGCGATGCAGCCAAAGCCCAACTGGGCTTCTGAGCCGATATACGCGTGCGGAAAGACTTGCACGCCATCGACAAGATTCGCGCTGGGTTCGACAACGGCGCTGGGGTGCACCAAGCTGGGGAACTCAAAGCCCGCCGCGCGCAATTTTTCGAAGACGGCAATGCGGCTGCTCATCGCCCCGATGCCGCCGACCGCGTTCACCGCCTGCAGGCAGCCGGCTTCCAGGATAGCGGCCAGCGTTCCTTCGCCACCCAGCACAGGCACATCCAACACTAGCTCGCCGGGTGCTCGCCCATCGTCGATTACGCCGATAATGGCGTGCCCGCCCACGGCGCGCAGCAGGTCAATGACGGCCTTGCCATGCCCTCCGCCGCCGTACAAGATGATGGCGTTATGTTCCCTGGCGACAGTCGGGATTTCAATCTTGGGATTTGAAGCGGACTGGTTGAGAATTTTCCGAATGTGCTGTTCAGTGATGATGGAGCCGATGGGCAGGGTGGCCAGATCAAGTTTTTCCTTTTGAGCCAAGATCAAAGCTGGCTGGGTGATACGCAGTCCAACAGGAATTCCGACCTCGGCTGATTTTTTGCTCACCTTGGGTGCTTTCCAAGTTTTGGTGCCGGCCAAATAACAAAGGAGTTCTCCGGCCTTCAGCTTGGCCCCCGGTTTTGCGGCGATGCCCGCAACGTAGCCAGCTTTTTCAGCCGTTAGTTCAAAAGTCGACTTGGTGGTTTCCAGCGTAGCCAGCAAGGCGCCGGCTTTTACTTTTTGGCCCGTCTTGACGTGCAAAGCCACCAGCCGCGCTTCGTTCTCATTGGGATTGATCAGTGGGATAGTGACTGGGGTGGCCGCGCTCATGCTGGGGTTTATACCATTGACCGCGCGGTTTCTACGATGTCCTGGGTGCCGGGCAGCGCGGCTTCTTCCAGCGGCACGGAAGCTGGGATGGGCTGGTCTGCGGCTGCCAATCGCCTTGCACCCTTGAGTTGGCCAGGAAAGACTTGGGCGGCGCGCGCCAGGATCTCTGCGCCCCAGCCGAATGAAAAAGTGCCTTCTTCGATCGCTAGCAACCGCCCGGTGCGCTTCAGTGAGTTTTCTAAGGGTGCATCCATGAGACCGTTAGGCGCTAGCGGCGAAAGCTGGCTGGGCACCACTAATTCGCAGAAAATCTCGTGCTCGAAGGCCAGGCGTAACAGGGACTCGCGGGCCAGCTCGGCCATGTAGCCATACGCGGCCAGGGTGAGCGCGGGAGGCGGCGCGCCTTTGATTCGCAATGTGTTCGCGGGAGCGAAGCTGTCGGGTGATGTGCTGATCTCGATCTCAAAATCCTGCAATGCTTGGAAATCCAAGACCGGCTTCAAATATAAAAGCTTGTTTTCAATAAATAGGACTGGACCAGGATCTTCGAGGATAGCCTTGCGCAATAATTCACCCGGGTCTGCGAGCGTGTTGGCCGCCAACGTGCGTAAGCCGGGCACGCCCAGAAAGAGCTTTTCCAGTGTTTGGCTGTGAGTGGGGCCATAGCCGCGGCGCCCGCCCATCGGCGTGCGGATGACCAGCGGCACTTCGACCTGCCCGTTGTACATGCTGCGGAACTTGCTGATACTGTTGATCAGCTGGTCGGCGATCAGCGCGCTGAAGTCGCCGAACATGATCTCCACCACGGGCTTGAGCCCGCGCAAAGCCATGCCCGCCCCAAGCCCGGCCAGGGCTGCCTCGGACACCGGGCTGGTCCACACCCGATCGGGATATTTGCTCGATAGCCCCTTGCTTACTTTGAAGGCTCCCCCATAAGGATCGAGCAGATCTTCGCCGATTAGATAGACGCGCTCGTCTTGCGAAAAGGCCTGGTGAAGACCGCGGTTGAGCGACTCAAGGACAGAGGTCATGTTAGTGGACAGGCAGCGGATCGGCCTTGGCCTGTTGAAAGGCGGCAGACACTTCTGCCTTAACTTCGGTTTCGATGTTGGAGCGCTGCTTGGCGGTCAAGCGGCTGCCATGGATGGTAAGTGGGTCGCGCTGCGCGCGGATTTTGTCCAGCACCTTTTGATCGCGGGTATCGTCCCCTTTGGAATGTGGGCCGAAGCGCTGGGTGTGGATCACCAGCGCCCGCGGACCGCCCGCTTTGCGCAGAGCGCTGAACTCCTCACTAGCGGCGGCGCTGAGCTCTTGAACGTCGCTGCTATCCAGTTCGCTGCAAGGGATGCCGAAAACAGTAAAGCGGGTAGTGATGGACCCGGCCAGAGCCAGTTGGATCGGCGTGGTCTGGGCGATGTGGTTGTTCTCCAGCACAAAGAGGATCGGCGCTTTCCATAGGGAGGCGAGGTTCAGGCTTTCATAGACCACGCCTTCGCCAAGGGCCCCATCGCCCAGGAAAATAACGGTGACGGCCCCGCTGCCCTTGGCTTTCTCCGCCAAAGCAGCGCCGACCGCCACCGGGGCCGTGCTGCCTAACACTCCATTGGAATAGAAGTCCTTCCAGTGCAAGTGCTGTGAGCCACCCAGGCCTCCGCAGACCCCGGTGGCCTTGCCCATCAGCTCGGCGAACAGTGCGCGCAGATCGCCGCCATAGGCGATGAAGTGGCCGTGGCAGCGGTGGTTGCTGAACACGAGGTCGCCATCGTTGAGGTGGGCTAACACGCCCACCGCGTTGGCTTCCTGTCCTAAGTAAGTATGGGTTGTTCCGTAAAAAACGCCTGTGGGGAAAGCATCCAGCACCGTTTCTTCAAAGCGGCGGATGCGGCAGAGTTGCCGGTACAGGCCGGCGTCATCCCGCATGGCGGGCATTATACTCGCCGTCCTTTGGCGGGCTTGCTGCCCATGAACTCCATGGCTGTGGCGTTACCTGGCTGGCTTATGCCTTCGCGACGCAGCACTTTGAGCGGGGTGAGCAGCAGGATTTTGAGGTCCAGCCAGAACGACCAATGGTCGACATACCAGGCATCCAGGGCGAACTTGTCCTCCCAGGAGACGTTATTGCGGCCGTTGATCTGCGCCCACCCGGTCATTCCGGGCAGGGCCAGCATGCGGCGGGCTTGCTCGACGGTATAGCGATCCAGGTATTGCATCAGCAGCGGCCGCGGGCCCACCAGGCTCATTTCGCCGCGTAGCACGTTGTAAAGCTCGGGCAATTCGTCCAGGCTGGTGGCGCGCAGCAAGCGGCCTAGCGGGGTCATGCGTTCGTCATCAGAATGCGGAGTGCCATCTGCAGCGGGGAGTTCTTTCATAGTGCGAAACTTGTAAAGGGTGAAGGGCAGGCCGCGGTAACCGGGGCGGCGCTGGCGGAAGACCACCGGGCGGCCGAGAAAGACGCGCACTAGGATGGCGATGAGAACTATTAGAGGCAGCGCGACCAGCCCCCCGATCAGTGTCAGCGCCAGATCCAATATTCGTTTGGAACGCGGGATTCCCTTAAGCAGCGGGGAGGTTGCCACGCGAAGATTTTATCTTAGCTTTCCTGCTGCCCGCCGCTAAACATGCGCGCTACCGCTTTGGCGTAGATGCGCTTGGCCAGGGAGCGCCCTTTAGGGAAGTGGCGCACGAAATATTCCATCATGACTCCGGAATTGATCTCCAGGACCAGGAGTTCCCCGTTGGCTTCGACAATATCCACGGAGGCGAAGCGGATGTTGATCGCTTGCTGCGCCCGGCGAGCTAACTCCACCAGCTGATCGTGGAGCGGACCTTCGTCCACAATCTGCGGAGCGGAGCCTTCCCCCAGGTTGTGCTTCCAGCCGATGAGGACTTCCTGTCCTGGCTCGGGCACCCGGCGCAGTTCGCCGCTATGCTGCTCGATGGCCTGGCCGGCCAGCTCTTGCGAGAGCTGCCCGCTGAGGTGCAATTTCTCTATGAGCTCGAGCACACTGGATTGCCCATCGCCCACCACGTGCGGGCGGCGCTTGGTGTACAGCAGCTCGCAGGTTTCGTCCAACATCACGGCGCGATATTCTTGATCGATATCCAAATAAGGTGAAAGGCAGATGGCACGGTGCAATTGGAACAAGGACATCACAGTCTGTTCCAGTTCGGCGGGGTTCGCCACCAAGCTCACGCCTTCGCCGCCGGTGCCGGTGTTCGGCTTGGCCACTAGCGGATAACCCACCTCATCCGCATAGGCCAGCATGGCCGGCCAATTGCCTTGGGAGGATACGTAGCCAGAGAGCCGGGGATGCAGGAAAAGGCGGTGCGGGACATGCGGTGCCCCAAGGTGGGCCATGAGATCGGAAACGGCGGCTTTGTCGCCGGCCATCAGTTGGGCGGTGGCCGAGTTGATCTCGAAGTTGTAGCCAAAGATGTGGCGCGCCAAGCCGTCTGATTCCAGGCGCAGGATCCAGTCTTGGGAAAAGCCGCTCACCTGGATGCCTTGTTCGGTGGCCAGTTCCTTGATGAGCCCTGGAAGGATGCGTTCCTTGTTGGCTAGCATGCCGCTATTTTACTGTTGATGCCCCCTGAAATCAAAAGCCCGCCAATTGGCGGGCTTTTGTTCACAAGCGTATGTGGATCTTAATTGGCATGCTCCATTTGGCGAATGACCATGACCACTTTGCCCTGCACCTGCACGGCGCGGGGATTATCTACGAAGATAGGCTGCATGGTGGGGTTGGCGGGTTGCAAGCGCACGCCGCCATTCTCCTTATAGAAATATTTCAGGGTGGTCTCGTCCCGGTCGCTCAGCCACACGGCCACCATTTCGCCGTTGCGGCATTCCTGGGCGCGCTTCATCACGACGATGTCGCCATCGTTGACCATGGCGTCCACCATCGAGTCACCCTGGACCTCCAAGGCGAACAGGTCTTCTTCTTTGTCGCCGGGACCCAGCAAGCTGCGGGCGATCTGCACGCCGCTTTCGGGGTCATAGTAGGGAAAGTCGGAGCCAGGCACCGGCATGGGCTGGCCGGCAGCGATGCGGCCGATGACGGGCACGCGGATCAGCTCCTCGAGGGCGCCGCGCACGGTTTGGGCGGCCTGGTGCAGTTGGCCGGAGAAGTCCTTCACCAGGCGCACACCGCGGGAGATCTTACGGTCACGCTCGATGTAGCCTTCCTCTTCCAACTGGTTTAAATAGTAATTGACCACTGAGGTCGAGGAGATGCCAGTCTGTTTGCCGATCTCGCGAATGGAGGGCGGATAGCCTGTTTCGGCCTGGTACTTTCCCAGCATGACCAGGATCTTCTTGTGGCGCTCGCTTAAACCCTTGCGACGTTTGGCCATCATCATGACGGCGCTCCTTGGTGCAGAATTTCGTTCATTTGTGCTAAGACTATACACGAACATCCGTTCTGCGTCAAGTATATTGCTGCGCAATAATAGGAGAAATGCCTAGCTTGCCGGGTAACGATTCTCCAGCAAGTTTCAAGGTTAGGGGAACCCCGCAGGGCAGGGGCGGAGCCGTAAACTCAAGTCTTTTGACGGAGTTGTAATGTGGGTAGGAGAGGACGGGGGTCGTGTAAACTTGACAAGGTAGGTAGGCAGTTAACATTTTAGGAAAGGGCTAGCCGGGCGACCCGCAACCTAATCCCATGGGAAGGTTATATAGCGGTTTAGGCGCTGGCGGGGGAGAAGCAGCGGGTTGTCAAGGAGCTTACTTCTTGGATTTCCTAGGTTGTTTCCCTTTAGGCTTTTTCTTAGGCTGTTTTTCTTCCGGTTGGGGAGATTCTTCATCAAAGATGAACTGCTCCCGGGAATAGCCCATGGAATCGTCCCGATCGGCCCTTAGGTCCTCCTTGGCTTCTTGATCTGAGCCTTTTTTCTCTTGTTTGTTTTTGTCGTTCAAGGGGCCTCCTTGGTGTTCGTGTCTTAGTATAACGAATTGGGGGCTAGGGTTTCTATTGTCCAGATGAGAACGCGTGTTGCGCAATGTGGTTATTTGGAAAATTAGGTTACAAATATTCTTCGGCTCGCCGAGCTCGCCTCAGAATGACACGCTATGGATAGATGGCTCGACTAGCAATGACAATGAGTGGGAGGCTCGGAATGACGAAAAACAGCAGCCCTTAACCTTTAGGGCAAGCTATGCAATAATACAGCCCCAGACCCTTTTCCCCCAGGAGAGTTATGCAAAAAGAAGCGGTCCTCATAACGGGCGCGGCCGGAGAGATCGGCCAGGCGCTGGTGGAGCAACTGGCTGAAAGTAACGAACAAACCTTGGTGACTCTCGATCTTCAAGATCTTCCCCGCGAACTATCCAAACATGGCCAGCATGTAAAAGGCAGCGTCGCAGATAAAGAGTTAGTGGCTTCTCTGGAGGCCAAGTATGCATTTGCGCGCATTTACCACCTGGCCGCGCTGCTCTCCACGCGGGCGGAGCATGCGCCGGCCCTGGCTTACGAGGTGAACGTGGGCGCCAGCCTGCTGCTGCTGGAATTGGCCGCCAGGCAATCCCAACAGGGCGGTAGGCCAGTACAGTTCATCTTCCCGAGCTCCAAGGCAATTTATGGCATTCCCGACCTGGAAACCAAAGCAGCTAACCCGCGCCCCGGCGAAGACGAGTGGAACCAGCCAGCCACGATGTATGGCTGCAATAAGCTGGCGGTGGAACACCTCGGCGCTTACTATGCTAAGCGCTATCTGCAATTGGCAGAGGAAAAACGGACACGGCTGGATTTCCGAGCCTTGCGCTTCCCGGGCTTGATCAGCGCGCACACCCTGCCGAGCGGCGGCACCAGCGACTACGGTCCGGAGATGCTGCACGCCGCGGCCAAGGGCGTGGCCTATGCCTGCTTCGTGCGGCCCGATACAACGATTGCCTTTATGGCCATGCCGGATGCGGTGAAGGCGTTGCTGGGTCTGGCCGCCGCGCCGGCTGGGGCGCTGAAACGCACCGCTTACAATGTAGGCAGTTTCAGCCTTTCCGCTGACCAATTCCGCCAGCAAGTGCTTAAGAGATTTCCGAAGGCGCAGATCACTTTTTCGCCGGATGCCAAGCGCCAGGGCATCGTGGATACCTGGCCGATGGACATCGACGACAGTGCGGCGCGGCGCGATTGGGGCTGGGCGCCGGAGTTCGATCTGGAACGCTGCTTTGGGGAGTATTTGGTGCCGAATATAAAGAAGCGGTATGGGCATTAAGGAAAGACACCCCATCTATTCATTTGCCTATTAACTATCCGCCTCAAAATAAACGGCAATACTTCTCAAAGGAGAGCTATGTTTGAAAACAGACCCTGGCTTAGAACCTTACTGATCGTGGTGTTAGCCGGCGTAGTGCTGGCTGCGGTGGTCGGCGCAGGTTATAAACTCGGCGAGCGCCACGCGGGCATATCCAATCCCGCCATCGCGCGGCTCGACAATGAAGGCTTGCGCCACCCATTTGGGGCCAGGAGCGGCCCCGGCTTCGGCATTTATGCTGGGGGCGGCGAAGATGGAGAACGGGGTCTCGCGCTTAACATGGGCGCCAAGGAACTTGGGCGCCCGCATATGGGCTTGCCCTTTGCGCGCTTCGGGATGCTGCTGATCGGAGCCACCTTGTTTGGCATGCTGGTGCTGGGAGTGGTGGCCTTCTTCCGCACCGGCGGCTGGCGGCCGGCTGCGGCGAACGCAGCCCAAAGCAGCCGTAAGAAACGGTCCTGAGGACGACGTAAAAAGGAATCAAAAAAGGCGCAGCTCGCTGCGCCTTTTTGTTTTGTGTCAGGTTTAGAGATACCTTACGAACTTATTTTGCTTGTCCACCAATACGAATTTAGGTTCTACCGGCTGGTCACTGATCTCGAAGGCCATGATGATGACCTCTTCTCCTTTTTTGATGACGTGGGCGGCGGCGCCATTGGTGGCGACGGTACCGGAGCCGCGCGGCCCCACGATGACGTAGGTTTCCAGCCGCTCGCCAGTCGTGTTACTTACGACAAGCACTTTCTCGCCCGGCCACAGGCCGGAGCGCTCGATGAGGTCCTCATCGATCATGATGCTGCCGATGTAGTTGACATCGGCGTCGGTGACGGTGGCTTTGTGGATCTTTGAGCGGACCAGTATGCGCATATGACCTTTTTTGGAGAAGTAATTCTACACGACAGAGGCTGTTTGAAGCCCCGCTCGCTATAATAACCAGTCGTGTTAAACCGTACTGTTCTGACGTTCGCATCCACCTTACTCTTACTGGCTTGCTCCGGCTGCCGGGTTACCTTCGCTCCGTCCGCGCCTAGCGAAACGCCTACCCCGGCGCCAAGCGCCACGCCGACCACCCAGTGGTTCCCGCCTACGCCCACCGCCAGCCCCTTTCCGACCCCTAACGCCACTCCCACGCCCGACCAGCGGTCCGGCATCGGTGAGTTGCTGCTGGAGGATGACTTCAGCGAGGCCGACGCCTGGACCACCGGCCGCGATGATGAAGGGGTGGTGATGGTTTCGGGCGGAACGATCTACCTGGGCCTGAATGCCGAACGCAGTTATCTATTCAGCACGCGCACCTCGCCAATTTTCCGCGATTTTTATATCGAGCTGAACGCTAGCCCTACGCTGTGCAGCGGCGAGGACGAATATGGGCTGCTGATCCGCGGACTGGACGGCGACCACTACCGCTTTGCGCTGAGCTGCGATGGCCGCGCCAAGGTGGACCGCTACCTGAGCGGCAGCCTGAGCCGCCAGGCCGGCTGGGTGCAGGACCAGAGCATCCCGTCAGTGATCCCCGGCAGCAGCCGCCTCGGGGTGTGGGCCTCCGGCAGCCAACTGCACTTTTTCGTCAATGACCTGTATCTGTTCAGCGTGAACGATACGCAGCTTTATCGTGGCACCATCGGCGTGTACGTGCACACCTCGGGCGCGGGCGACGTGTCGGTAAGTTTTTCGGATCTGCAGGTGTGGGCGGTTGAAAAATAGCTGGACTAATGTTCTAAATCAGGCTTATAATGCCGTGCCTTTTTTCATATAGGAGAGTGGAGCATTGAACGGTATTGAAGTCAGCCATTTGCGGCGAATCTTTAAGACCAGCGTGGGCCGTATCCGCCGTAAGACCAAGGAGGTCGTGGCGGTGGACGACGTGTCGTTCGAGGTCAAGGACGGCGAGCTCTTTGGCTTGCTGGGCCCCAACGGCGCCGGCAAGACCACCACGGTAAAGATGCTCACCACACTGCTCATCCCAACCAGCGGCGAGGCGCGAGTGGGCGGGTTGGATGTAGTCAAACAAGCCGACCAGATCCGTTCGCGCATCGGCTTCATTTTCGGCGGCGAGCGCGGCCTCTACTGGCGCCTGTCTGCGCTGGATAATCTGCGCTATTTCGCCAGCCTCTACAACGTAGAGCCAGATGTGGCCGCCAAGCGCATCCCTTATCTGCTCGAAATGGTCGGCCTGAAAGAGCGCGATAAGGAACGTGTGGAGGGCTACTCGCGTGGCATGAAGCAGCGTTTGCATATTGCCCGCTCCTTGATCCACGACCCCGAAATCCTCTTCCTGGATGAGCCCACCATCGGCCTCGACCCGGTGGGGGCGCGCGAACTGCGCCAAGTGGTGCGCGATCTGCAGAATCAGAAAAAAACCATCCTGCTTACCACGCACTACATGTTCGAAGCCGATGCGCTTTGCCAACGCATCGCCGTGATTAACAAGGGCAACATCGTCGCCATGGACACGCCTTCCGAACTCAAGAAACTCGTGCAAGACCTATCCGTCATCGAACTAGAAGTGTTCGGGGTGAGCGAGGAATTGCTAAACCAACTTCGCAGCCTGCGATTCGTGGACAATGTCGCCGTTGAAGACCGCGACCAGAAACAGATGCTTATGGTGCAGACCAAACGCGGCTCAGAGGCCATCCCAGATCTGATGAAGCTGATGGATGGCCAGCGCGTGGGCAGAGTCACCGCCCGCGAGCCAACTCTCGAAGACGCTTACGTCCGCCTGGTAGGAGGCGATAGCCATGGCCCGGAGTAACTTGCGCCATTGGGCGCGCACAATCGCGATTACCTTCGAAATCACCCTGCGTCAGAACTTCAGCGACGCTTTCATCGTCTTCGCCATCATCGTGCAGCCCATCATCATCGCTATCCTGGCGCTATGGATGCTGCGCGAGCGCGGCGGGGATTACGCCATATTTGTCGTGGTGGGCTCTGGCATGACTGGCCTGTGGAGCGGATTGCTATTTATCAGCGGTAACTCCGTGACCGGGGAGCGGTGGGTGGGCACCCTGGAAAATCTGGTAGCCGCGCCCACACCGATACAAATTGTGATCCTGGGCAAGAACCTGGCTAACGTGTTGCAATCTCTGCTTTCCATGGTGGCCAGCTACATCCTGGTGGCTTGGCTATTCCAGCTGGATGTGCAGATCGCCCAGCCACTGCTTTTCTCGGTGTCGCTGCTGCTTACCGTGACGGCGTTTATATGTTTCGGGCTGATTATGGGCGCCTTGTTCATCATCAGCCCAGCCGTTCAGAATTTTCAGAACGGGCTCGAGTTCCCCGTTTACATCCTGTGCGGGTTCCTTTTCCCCATCGCTTTGCTGCCCGGCTGGACCACGCCCATCAGCTATCTGCTCACACCCTATTGGGCTGCCCGCGCCCTGCACGGCACCGCTACCGGCGCCGCTACCATCGAGGACCTGGCCCTATCGTGGAGCATGATGCTACTATTCAGCGTGATCTACATCGCCGCCAGCCAGCGGCTGTTCCGCTACGTGCTGCGCAAAGCCCGCGTTGAAGCCACATTGGGCATGCAATAGGAGGCGGCTTTGTTGAAGAATTTACGTACCAATATTCGCTTGTTCCTTGACGGGGCGGTTTTGTCGTATATTGCCTTGTTCCGCTGGCTGCGGCCGATGACCTACTTGGCTTCAAAGGTGTTTGGCCCGCTGGCTTACATGCTCTTTTTCGTGTTCCTTGGCCAATATGCCACCGGACGGGGGAACGCCGCATTCTACGTTGTCGGTAACGCGGTGCAAATGGTGGCCTTCAGTGGCATCTACGGCGTCACGATGAGCATTTCCGGCGACCGCTGGGATGGCACGCTGCCCTACCTGTTCGGCACGCCGGCTAACCGCCTGGTCCTGTTCTTCGGGCGAGCCTTCATGCATGTGATCGACGGCGCTTTCGGCGTGGTGCTGAGCTTCATGTGGGGCGTGCTGCTGATGGGCCTCGACCTGTCCAACACGAACCTGGGAGCACTGGCCGTGGTCATCCTGGTGACCGCTTTCAGCACCTGCGGCCTGGGCTTGCTATTCGGCAGCCTGGCGCTGGTAACCCGAAACGTGATGTTCGTCAACAATACCGTCTTCTTCCTGCTGCTGTTCCTCTCCGGTGCCAATGTGCCGTTGGACAGCCTGCCGGCCTGGTTGCAAGCAGTCTCTTATTCGCTGCCGCTCACCCGCGGTATCGCCGCTGCCCGCCTCATCGTGGATGGTGCCGGGCTGGGACAGGTGGGAGGCATGCTGGGCGTCGAGGCGTTGTTTGGAGTACTTTACATCTTCGTGGGTTTCGTCATGTTCCGCTGGTTCGAGATCCAGGCCAAACGCCGGGGGACATTAGAGGCGGTGTAGTCTGCGCATATCGGTGCTGAGCCAGCACATGGTATCCACTCCAGAGACCTAGGGAAATGTACACTTTGCCAGGAAAAGAGGCGGGGCGAATTTGATTTTAGATCGAGACTGGGGGCTTGATCCATCAAATGTTGTTATTGCTAAAATCGACTAGATAAAAAAGCGCAGAAAATCTCTCTGCGCTTTTATAATCCAAAAATCTACACCCTTATTTAACATTTGTTTGTTCCGGGGTTCAACTGAACCCAACCCAGGGGTCTAGAAACCTTCCATAATTGCCCTTATCATCCTTGTGTGCATACAAGCACAAATTAGTTTATAAGGAAATAATATGCTGCCATCCTTTTTACTGGCCCTGCGCGAAGGGCTGGAAATCGCTCTGATCGTGAGCATTGTTTTTGGAGCCTTGCACCAATTCAAGCGCAAGGATCTGTCTGCAACCGTCATTCTGGGTGTTGCCTCCGCCGTTCTCGTCAGCGCGGTGATAGCTGTTTTGCTGAACCTGATGGGCACTTCGCTTGAGGGGGATTCCGAGGCCATTTTTGAAGGCATCATGATGTGGACCGCGGCCGGGGTGCTCACCTGGATGATCTTGTGGATGCAAGCGCGGGCCAGCCGCATCAAACAGCTGATCCAGGAAGATGTAAGCCTGGCGTCCAGGGCCGGCAAGTTATCGCTCTTTTTTGTAGCCTTTATCGCAGTGGTGCGTGAGGGCATCGAGTTAGCCCTTTTCTTCACAGCTTCGGTGTTCACCAGCAATTTGGCCCAAACAGCGGCAGGCACATTAGTTGGGCTGGGGCTTGCCGCGCTGGTCGGGTGGGGGTTGTTCCGTGCCACGATCAGGCTGAACCTGAAGCGTTTTTTCCAGGTCACCAGCCTGCTCCTGATCCTCTTCGCCGCCGGCCTGGTGGCACACGGGACGCATGAGTTCAATGAGGTGGGCCTGATCCCGGGGATCGTGGACCCTATGTGGGACACGAACTTCGCGCTGGATGAAAGTTCAATCCCGGGCCAAATCTTGAATACCCTGTTTGGCTACAATGGCAACCCCTCGCTGACCGAGTTGTTTAGTTATTTACTTTACTTCGCGGTCTTATTCTTTGCGACCCGGCCCAGGCAGGTTCGCGTAGCCTCGGGCGATCAGGCAACAACTTAAGAACAGAAAAATAATTGAACTTGAAACTAGGTAAGAAACGGGGCGTAATGTTCGCCCTGTTTTGTTTACGACTGTGGGCGCCGGCAACGGGGCGGTGAGTTTCTCGGATCTGCAGGTGTGGGCGGGGGGGAGTGAGTGTGAAAGGTCTTAGAAAACTTTAACGCTTTTTGCTTGACTTTCGCACCTTAACCCAGTATCCTTGCGGGGTCTTATCAACTATCTTATTCGGCAGTCGCTTTGTTATTGTTTGAACCCTTCGCCTTACCATTCGCTTCGCTCAAGGTAAGTCTCGAGGGCAGGCTCCGTAGCCTTCGTTCATTCCCCAACATCCGCTAGACTTCTGAATAAAAAAGGAATAAATGAAATTTACTGAGTTTAAACTCGATGCGCGCCTACAGGCGGGCATCCAACGCGCCGGCTACAGCCAGGCCACTCCCATCCAGGTGCAGGCCATTCCCATGGCGCTGGCCGGTGAAGACCTGATCGGCACGGCACAAACCGGCACCGGCAAGACGGCGGCCTTCGTGCTGCCCATCTTGCACAAGTTGCTCAAGGGGCCGCGCGGCAAAACGCGCGTGCTGATCGTCACCCCCACCCGCGAATTGGCCGAGCAGATCCACGAGACCGTGCGCCTGCTGGCCACGGGCACCGGGCTGCGCAGCGCCACCGTTTACGGCGGCGTGGGCGCCAGCCCGCAGATCAAAGCCCTGCGCTCCGGAGTCGACATCGTCGTCGCCTGCCCGGGCCGCTTGCTGGACCTGGTTTCGCAGCGCGCCGCTAAGCTGGACGGTGTTGAGATCCTGGTCTTAGACGAGGGGGACCGCATGTTTGACATGGGTTTCCTGCCGGATGTGAAACGCATCCTGAAGCTGCTCCCCGTTCAGCGCCAGAATATGCTGTTCTCGGCCACCTTCCCCAAGGAAGTCGAAGCGCTGGCCCAACAAACCCTGCGCAACCCCAAGCGCGTGGCGGTCGGTATCGCCGCCCCGGCGCACACCGTTTCGCACGCGTTGTTCCCGGTGCCCGGCGCTTCCAAAACCCGCCTGCTGCTGGAATTGCTCAAGCGCACTGACACTAATGGCGTCCTGGTCTTCACCCGCACCAAGCACCGCGCCCAGAAATTGGCTCGCCAGGTGGAACAAGAAGGTTACCGGGTGACCAGCTTGCATGGCAACCGCAGCCAGGGGCAGCGCCAAATGGCGCTGAAGGGCTTCAAGGACGGCCGCTACCAGGTGATGATCGCCACGGACATCGCCGCCCGCGGACTGGACGTCGAGCACATCTCGCACGTGATCAACTACGATATGCCGGACACTACCGATGCTTATATCCATCGCATCGGCCGCACCGGCCGCGCTGAGCGTCTCGGGGACGCCTTTACCCTGGTGACCCCGGAAGACAGCAGCACGGTGCGCGCCCTGGAGAAGGTGATGGGCAAGCCTATCGAACGCCGCAAACTAGAAGGCTTCGATTACGCGGCTGCGGCTGCCGCCCACGAGCCACAGCGGCGCGAACCCGCGTTCGCCGGCCGGCCAACCCGCTCGCATAACAAGCGCCGCGACGAAACATACGCCAAACGCCTGGCTTCTTACCGTTAGGCAGTAACCTCTAAAAAAAAAGCGCCGAGAATTCGGCGCTTTTTTTATGCGGAGAGGCGTCCTCCGTTCCATTTTTGCATCTTGACTCTATTCGCACAAATGGTCTATAATGCAAACAGTCGTGTGAGTTACGGTACCAAGCACCGGGCGGTGTTCGTCCGGTAACCAAACATAGCACTCACTCGAAAAGGAGCCCCATTTCCCATCAACTGAATAGCAACTAGTTCACGTTTGAGCTGGCGTTGCAGCCAGCCACTGTGCCGCGTCAACTATCAAAATTAAGGAGCTAAGCATGTCGTACCATAAGATCACTGTCGTCGGAAACCTGGGGCGCGACCCCGAAATGCGCTACACCCCCGGCGGGCAGGCCGTTACCAACTTCTCGATGGCCTCCAACCGCCAATACACCAACTCCAACGGAGAAAAGATCAAAGAAACTGTGTGGTTCCGGGTATCCGCCTGGGGCCGCCAGGCCGAGATCGTCAACCAATATCTCAAGACCGGCAGCCAGGTTTTGGTCGATGGCCGCATGAATCCGGACAAGACCACCGGCGGGCCGCGGGTGTGGACCCGGCAGGATGGCACCTCCGCTTCGTCCTATGAGATCACCGCGGAGCGGGTAGTGTTCCTTTCCGGCCGCGGCGACGCCGCCGGCGCCGGCGCTGGGGGTAGCGGGGACGCCTTCCAGGGCGCGCCTTCCGAGCCGGAAGGCGTGATGGAAGACGAGATTCCGTTCTAGCTTTTAGTCATTGCAAGTGAAGCTAAGCAATCTCCCTGTCTATTTAAATCAAAACAGGGAGATTGCTTCCCGTTCGTTAATGAAAACAAGTTATAGGAGAATGTATGGCTGATCCCAAGCAAACGCCGAAGGGCAACGAAGCCGGAAAGCCCGCCGGCCCGCCGCGCCCCAGATTGATCCTGCCGCCCGGCCAGGAAGCGGTTTACAGCAATGTGGTGCGCATCGCCCATTCGCCCTCCGAACTGGTCTTCGATTTCGGGCGGCTGCTGCCGGGCGAGACGGACGTGTACGTCAAGACTCGCGTGCTGATGTCACCGCTGAGCGCCAAGTTGTTGGCGCGGGCATTGGCCGACAACCTGGCCAAATACGAAACGACGTTCGGCGAGATCAAAGTCCCGCAAGGCAAATCCCTGGCCGATGACCTGTTCCATTCGCTGCAGCCACCAGAACCGTCGACTCCGCCGCCGCTACCGCCCAAGCCGGAAGGAAGTGCATGAGCAGCCTGGAGCAGATCGCCGAAGGCATCCGCGCCAACTTCGACGCGCAGACTGCGGCCCGCGATGCGGCCCTGGCGCAAACGCGCCAGCTCACCCGCCATTGCGCCCAGGCGATCCGCGCCATCCATCGCGATGAGCGCGATAACGCCGCGGCCGAACTGGACGCAGCCCGCGAGTTGGCCGTGGCACTGGTGGCAGGACTCAAGGATTTCCCCGATCTGTACTTTGCCGGTTACACCCAGGATGCGCTCAAGGAATATGCCGAGGCCAGCTTGGTGACCGCCTTGGTGCAAGGTAGCCAGCTACCCGGCCCGCAAGATCTCAATGTTGAATCGGCCACGTATTTGCAAGGCCTGGCCGAGGCGGCCGGGGAATTGCGCCGCCGCTGCCTGGATATCCTGCGCCACGGCCATTCGGATGAAGCCGAGCGCTTGCTGGGAGAGATGGACGACATCTACGCGGTGCTGGTCACCATGGACTATCCGGATGCGGTGACCCGCGGCCTGCGCCGCCTCACCGACATCTGCCGCAGCCTGGTTGAACGCACGCGCGGCGACATGACCATCAGCTTGCGCCAGAAGGGCCTGGAAACCAGCCTGCGCCGGCTGGAAGACCGCCTGGGCAAAGACGGTAAGTCCAACAACGAGTAATGGACCAGCGCTGGATCAAAGCCTCTGAAATTGGCGAGTACCAATATTGCCGGCGCGCCTGGTGGTACCGTCTGCAGGGAGCGCAAAGCGCCAATGCTCCGGGGCTGGCGCTGGGTACGCAGCAGCACGCGCGCCACGGCCGCGGCCTGCGCCTGGTGGCCTGGCAGCGCTTGGCCGCTGTGGGGATGATATTGGTGGCGCTGATTCTGCTGTGGCTGCAGGTGGTTTAGTGAGATGAATATCCTCCCGTCGCTCCTTCTATTTGCTTTGGCTCTCCTACTCCTGTGGTTTTCGACGCGGCAGCGCCGCGGCCTGGGCTTGCCCGAAGGCCGCCTGCTATATGAAGACAGCGGTGGCCAAACGCGGCTAGAAGAGCCGCTGTTCGCCGATGACCTGACCCTGGTGGGCAAGCCAGACTACCTGATCCACAGCAAGCAGGGCTTGATCCCCGTGGAAGTGAAGACCGGGCGCACACCGCAGCGCCCCTTCGAGTCGCACGTGTTCCAGTTGGCCGCTTACTGCGCGCTGGTGGAGCGTAACTTCCAGCAGCGGCCACCTTACGGCATCATTAAGTATCCTGAACGCAGCTTTGAGGTGGAATTTACCCAAACTTTGGAGCGACAGCTGGTTAGCTTGCTGGCGGAGATGCAAACCGACCTGCGTTCCGGAGAGCTGCATCGCTCCCACGAGGCGGCGGCGCGCTGCCGGGCGTGCGGCTACGGCCAGCTGTGCGACGAACGCCTTTAGGCTGCAACCAGCGGTAAGATAACGCCATGGCCCAATCGTCCAAACTAGCTTTCAAGCATATCGCTGTGCTCTCGCGCAGCGCGGAAGGCGTGCCCATGGAGCAGGCTACCCAGGTGGCCGCATTCCTCAAGGAGCATAAGCTCAAAGCCAGCGCCCTCTACATGCACGATGATGCCGTGCAAGGTCGGGTGGAGGCTGGCGAGTTCGACCTGGTGATCGCTGTGGGAGGCGACGGCACAATACTGCGCGCCGGCCATTGGTGCGCGCCGCTGGGCATCCCCATGCTGGGCATCAATGAAGGCCACTTTGGCTTCCTGATTGAGCTGGAGCACGCCGCTTGGCCAGAGATGCTGCCGCGTCTGGTTAGCGGCGAGTACCGGCTGGAAGAGCGCATGCTGCTGCACGTGGAATTGTGGCGCGGCTCCAAGAAAACCGATAGTTGGGAAGCGGTCAACGAAGCGCTGGTGGGCCGCGGCCGTATCGCGCGGCCGGTGCATTTGGCCGCGCACCTGGATGGCAGCCTGCTGACCACCTACGTGGCGGATGGCTTGATTGTTGCCACGGCCACCGGTTCCACTGCTTATGCCCTGGCAGCGGGCGGGCCGATCCTGCCGCCCACCTTGCGCAATTTGGTGTTGGTGCCGGTGGCAGCCCACCTGAGCATGGACCGCGCCATTGTGCTGGCGGAAGGCGCCAATATCCGCGTGGAACTGCAGCGCGGCGAAGAGGCGGTGCTGAGTGTGGATGGCCAGCCGCCGGTGGATGTACAGTTGGGCGACTGGGTGGACCTGCGGGCCAGCGAATACAGCTTGCGCTTCCTGCGGTTTCAAGAGCCCGGCCATTTCTACGCGCGCTTATTGCGCATCATGGACAACAACCCTTCGGTAGGTATCATAGATACATGAGCGAGGCTGCTCTCACTTATTGCGCCAATCATCCCGGCGTGGAGACCGGGCTGCGCTGCAACAATTGCGGCAAATATATTTGCCCCAAGTGCGCGGTGCGCACACCCATAGGCTATCGCTGCCGAGAGTGCGTGAGCGGCCAACAGAAAATTTTCGAGACGGCCCAGCCGGTTGATTATGTGCTTGGCTTTATTGTTTCTCTGGCGCTCTCTGCTATTGGCGCCCTGATCGCGGCGCGCATCGGGTTCTTCACCATCCTGCTGGCTCCCGCTGCAGGCGGCATTATTGCCGAGGCGGTCCGGGCCGTCACTGGCAAGCGGCGCTCACCGCGCTTATTCATGTTGGTTGCGGCCGGTGTGGCTATCGGCGGCGCCATCTTTGTCATGCCGCCGCTGCTGCTGGCATTGGCGTTTCTCAATGTGCAATTTTTACTTAATGCCCTTTGGCCGTTGCTTTACGTGGTGATGGCCACCTCCGCTGTGTATTACCGCTTTTCGGGCATCGAGATCGGGCGGCGTTGATGCTGACTGAACTGCGCATCCAGAACTTCGCTATTATCGAAGACCTTTCCCTTGATCTGGGCGCCGGGCTGATCACGCTGAGCGGAGAGACCGGCGCGGGCAAATCCATCCTGGTGGACGCCGTCGAAACCCTGCTGGGGGTGCGGGCGGATACCAACTTGATCCGCAGCGGGCAGGAACGCGCCTCTGTGGAGGGCACCTTCAAGATTCCCGCGCCGATCAAAAACGAAGTGCACGCCATCCTGCAGCGCGAAGACCTGCTGGATGATCCCAACTACCTGAACATGCAGCGCGAGTTTCGCCGCGAGGGCCGCAATGTGGCCCGCGTCAATGGCCGCCCGGCCACCCTGGCTCTGGTGAAGGAACTGGGCGAATTGCTCATCGACCTGCATGGCCAATCGGAACATCTATCCTTGCTGCGCGTGCCTGCCCACCGCGGTTTGCTGGATCGCTACGCCGGGGAGGAAGCGGAATTAGGCGCCTACCAAGCCACCTATGCCGAACTGCTGGAGTTGCGCCGCGAGTTGGCCAGCCTGCGCGCCGCCGAGCAGGATGCTGCTCGGCGCATCGAGCTGCTTACCTTCCAGGTAGGCGAGATCGAGGCCGCCAAACTGCATCCAGAAGAAGAACAATCTATTAAGGAAGAACGTACCCGCCTGGCCAACGCCGAATCGCTGGCAGCCAATGCCAACCTAGCGTTGGCCGCCTTGGACGAGAGCGACCCGGATGCCCCCTCGGCCTCCGACCGGATGGGGACTGCCTTGGCAGCCCTGGG
This sequence comes from uncultured Anaerolineaceae bacterium, assembly GCA_964572455.1. Classification (GTDB taxonomy): domain Bacteria; phylum Chloroflexota; class Anaerolineae; order Anaerolineales; family UBA11579; genus JAMCZK01. Next base: position 23,084 of record CAZNFL010000017.1, on the reverse strand, counting down.
GCAGTTAGCCAAGGTCGACCCCAGCCAAGCCGGGCTGGAGAGCCGCGGCCAGGAACTATTTGACGGTCTGACCGATCTAGCCCGAGACCTGCGCGCTTATCTCGAGGAAATCGAGTTCAACCCCAAACGGCTGGAAGAAGTGGAAGAGCGCCTGGCCTTGCTGGTCAGCCTGAAGCGCAAATATGGCGAAAATATCCCCGCCATCCTGGCCTTTGCCGAGCGAGCGCGCAAGGACCTGGACAATATCAGCCACGCCGAAGAGCGCTTGGCCGAATTGCAAAGCGGCGAAGCCAAGCTGCTGACTAAATTAGCGAGTGAAGCCTCGGTCCTATCGGCCAAAAGGCATCAGGCGGCGGAGGATCTAAGCCGGGCGATTGAAATCGAACTGGATGATTTGAAAATGGGCGATGCTCGCTTTGGAGTCGATTTCAAAACTCGTGAGGAGCTGGAAGGATTATCGATCGACGGCACGCGGGTCGCCTTCGATTCCTTTGGGTATGAGACCATCGAATTCCTGGTAGCGCCTAATCCCGGCGAAGGCTTGAAGCCGCTGGTGAAGATCGCCTCCGGCGGCGAGACCGCCCGCCTGATGTTGGCGCTGAAGAACGTGCTGGCTCGCGCTGATCAAACGCCCACGCTGATCTTCGATGAAATTGATCAAGGCATCGGCGGCCGGGTGGGCGCGGTGGTGGGCCAAAAACTGTGGCGCTTAGCGCGCCAACACCAGGTCTTGTGCGTGACGCATCTGCCGCAACTGGCCGCGTATGGCGATCAACATTTCAAAGTGGAGAAAACAGTGCAGGCCGGTCGCACTCTGACCAATGTAGTGATCTTGGAAGGCCAGCCCCGCTTGCAGGAGTTAGCTAACATGCTGGGCGAAGTGAGCGAAGGCACTTTGCAATCTGCGCACGAGATCTTGGACCTGGTGCGCGCCACCACTTCTGCGCCCTGACCGTGTTATAAATGGGAGTAGCAGCCCTATATGCTGACGCTCTTATTCGCTCCAGACCCTGACGAAGCTGCGATCCTCACGTTAATTTTAGAGCGGGCGGGTTTCGAAGTACGCCTAATCTCTGAAGCCGACCGCGTGGCGCAAGCCTGGCAAGATCGCCCGGTGGAATTATTTCTGTTCGCCTTCGTCGAAGATAAAGCGCTCACCCCCGAATACATCAGCCAGTTGCGTTTGGAAAACCAGGCACCGATCGTGTTGCTGTTGGAACGCAACGACGAACGCCGCCAGCTTACGCTGATCGAAGCGGGAGCCGATCTGATCTTCCTGCGGCCCTATAGCCCGCGGTTGCTAGTGGCCCAATTGCGCGCTCTCATGCGCCGCAGTTCCGGGCTGCCCTACTTCAGTCTGCCGGCGCTAAGCCAGGCGGGCGTCACGTTGGATCCTTCCAAGCGCAGCGTGCAGGTGGGCGATCGTTCGGCCGCCCGCCTGACCCAGCTGGAATTTCGCTTGCTGTACGCGCTGATGACCCACCCGGGCCGCGTGGTGCCATCCGAAAGCCTGGTGGAATACGTGTGGGGCTACGGAGGCGAAGGTAACCAGAGCCTGGTGCGCGGTCTGATCAGCCGATTGCGCAGCAAGCTCGAGCCGGACCCTTCCAGCCCGCGCTATATCCTCACGGAAGCCGGAATAGGCTATTTCTTCGAGCCGGAACCGGACCAGCAGAGGCTGTTCCCCAAAACTGAAACACAATTTACATAGCAATTCAATGCATTTTGATACCTTTGTCGGTATAGTCCCGCCTACGCACGGCAATCCATAGTTGAAAGGATCTCGAAACAATGAACGAATCCGTCTGCCCTTCATGCGGCGTCCAAGTGATCGTGAAGGGAACTCCCAAGATCGGCGCGCATGTCACGTGCAAATCCTGTGACACAGAAATAGAAGTGGTTTGGCTGGACCCGTTGGAGCTCGATTTTCCGATGGATGAATTTGAGGACGAAGTGGAAGACGAATTGGACAGCGCCTTCGAAGAGGAAGAGGAAAGCGGAGATTAGAGGCAAGAGATCTAACTGCCGCCCAGGTATTCACGCAGTTGGTGGCTGCGGGTGGGGTGGCGCAGTTTGCGCAGGGCCTTGGCCTCGATCTGGCGGATGCGTTCGCGGGTCACGTTGAAATATTGGCCCACTTCTTCTAATGTGTGGTCCTTGCCGTCCACCAAGCCGTAGCGCAATTCCAGCACCTCGCGCTCGCGATCGGTGAGGGCGGCCAAGGCGTTTTGCACCTGCTCGCGCAGCATCTCGCGGGCGGCCGCGTCCATGGGGGCCAGGGCATCCTCGTCCTGAATGAAGTCGGCCAGCTCGCTGCCGTCGCCGGCGCCCACCGGACTCTCCAGCGACATGGGTTCCTCGGCGCTGCGCAAGGTCTGTTCCACTTTGCTGGTGGCCCGCAACCAGCGCCGCCGCAGATCGGGTGGCAGCCCTTGGTTCTTCTTGAGGTAATCTTTGATCGCCGCCACGTCGGCCTCTTCCAGGAAACCGCTTTCCAGCGCCAGTTCTTCAAGGTTGGGATCGCGGCCCAGGGTCTGGGTCAGCTCGCGTTGCAGGCGCATCAGGCGCTGGATGGACTCCAACAAGTGCACCGGGATGCGGATAGTGCGCGCCTGGTCGGCGATCGAACGGGTGATGGCCTGGCGGATCCACCAGGTGGCATAGGTGCTGAACTTGAAGCCGCGGGTGGGGTCGAACTTGTTCACGGCGCGCAGCAGGCCAATGTTGCCTTCCTGGATCAGATCCTCAAAGGAGGAGCCGCGGCCCACGTAGCGTTTGGCGATGCTAACCACCAGGCGCAAGTTGGCGTTGATGATGGCGATCTGGGCTTCCATCGAGCGCGTTTCCGCGGCAGCCATAGCCACCATGAGTTCCTCGTTGGATGGCAATAAGCCAGAGAAACTGCGCGGAGAAAATAGGTCGCCATGGGTTTCTAAATGCTTTTGTAATTTTTCGATGAGATCGATAGGCATCAGGTAGAAGCCGACCAGGATAATAAAGGCGCCCTTGGCCACCGCATTCCAGCGGTCGTCCTTGCCCCATAAGCCGTTGTCCAAATAACTGCGGATGTAAGACGGGACTTCGATATCCCAGGTGCGTTGCAGGCGCATGGCTTCCTGCAAGACGGGGATCAATTCGGGAGGCTTATAGCCGCGGGCCTTGCTTTCCGTATTTACGCGCTCACGCGCCCGGATCAACTCAATGTAGATGGCGCGGTAAACGGCGCGCGGTTCACCGTTGCCCCGCACCGCCAAGGGATGCTTCTTCTGGATGAGGCGCAGGCGCTTGGCGGCGTCCACGCGGGTGGCCAGCCAATGTTCGCGGTCCGTGTTGAGCAGGCTGACCAAGCCGATCTCTTTGAGATAGAGGCGAACCGGGTCATCGCCCATTTCGCCCGGAACTTCCTTCCCGCGGACACTCTGTTCCAGGTTACGCAGGTCGTCGCGCAGCGCGTCGAGGACTTCCTCGTCGTCAGGCAGATCGGGGCTGATCTCGGCATCTTCCGCGCCGGGTTCAACGTCGAGGGTTTCTTCCTCGATCTCGGGCTGCTCGGCAGGTTCTTTGCGCGTTTTTTTCATTTATTGGGCGGTGGGCAAGTTGCGCCCGAAAGCCAACGCCTTATCCAGGCGCTGCAGGGTGAGTGTGTTTTGTACCATACCCTGCGCGTACTCGCTGGCCTTCATATCACCCTCATCCTGGGCGGTTTCCTGGAGGAAGCGCATCTGCTCATTGGTCTTGTGCAGAATGCGCCGCCGCAGCAGCAGGATGCTGCGTAGCAGGTCTTCAAAGACGCGCTCGGTGTTGGGGTCCAGCTCCTTGCTGTTGACTAGCAGTTCATCGGCGCGGTCCAGCAGGGGCAAGGGAAGGTACTGCAAGGTGTAGCTGGAGGGTTCGACCAGATCCTGTTCGAGAGCTTCCAGGGAGAGGCGGAACATTTCCTGGAGGTCGGTATGTTCGAAGTCTTGCGAGGAGAGGCGCGGCAAGCCAGCCTCCTGCAGGGCACGGTTGACCCGATAGAGCAGGTCTGGAGTGCGGATGATGATGCTGAGGCAATGGGCCTCCAGTTTGAAGGTGTTGTCCGCGGCGATGGGCGTGATGTGGGTGGTCTCTTTGGCCGGCGGGGAGCTGCTTTCGCGGCGGCGCGGCTGTGCCCGGCGGCGGGCGGGCCGTTCGCTCAGCAAACTGCGCTCGTCCACCTGCAGCAGGCGAGCTAATTTTTGCGTGTAGCTGTCGCGCTCGATGGCGCTGGGCAGGTCGGCGATCAGTGGCAGCACTTGCTGGGCCAGTTCTCGCTTCACCTTGGGGTCATCTAGTTCGCGGCCGGCCGCCAGAGTGTGCATGACGTGCTCTACGATGGGCTGTGCGGACTGCAGCAGGCGCGGCCACTCTTTGGCATCGCGCTGCACGATCTCATCGGGGTCCAGGCCATCCGGCAGGGCGCTGACACGGATATCGGCCTGCAAGCGGCCTTCGTGGCGAAGAAGGCCGCGGGCATCAAAGACCGGGTCGGCTTCACGGTCCAGGCTTTGGCGGGCAACCTGTAGACCGCGCAGCGTGGCCTGGTTGCCGGCCGCGTCGGCATCCAGGGCCAGCACGATGCCCTTGGCGAGCCGCTTGAGCTGGCGCAGGTGCTGCTCGTTGAGGGCGGTGCCCATGGGGGATACGGCGTTGGCGAAGCCAGCCTGGTGCAAGCCGATCACGTCCATATAGCCTTCGACCACGACAGCTTGATCTTCGCTGCGAATGGCTTTGCGGGCGCGATCCAAGCCGTAGAGCAGAGCGCTCTTGTCGAATAAAGCGTTTTGAGGAGAGTTCAGGTACTTGGGCTGGTCGGAGTCTCTCAATGCCCGGGCGCCGAAGCCGGCCATGCGGCCGCCCCCATCACGAATGGGGAAAATGAGCCGGTTGCGGAAACGGTCGTAGCGCCGGCCGCCCTCGCCTTCGGTGAGCAGGCCGGCGTCAAAGATCTCGTCGGGCGTGTAACCGGACGATTGCAGATGGGCGGATAGTGCGTCGTAGGAGTCGGGCGCATAGCCGACGCCAAAAGCTTCGATGCTGGTGTCGCTGAGGCCGCGGCCGCGCACATAGGCCAGCACAGGCTGGCCGGCTTCCGTATTTAACAGTTGATGGCGGAAAAAGGTGACGGCGCTTTCCAGCAGTTCGCGCAAGCGGCCGTGCTGCTCCTTGGCGGCTTCTTCCATCGGGTTGGGGGCGCGCAACTGCACGCCGGCGCGCTCGGCCAGGCGGCGCAAGGCCTCGGGAAAATCCCAGCCTTCTTTTTTCATGACAAAACGGAAGATGTCGCCGCCCTCATTGCACTGCCCGAAGCAGCGCCATGTGCCGGTTTCGGGGAAGACGACGAAGGAGGGGGTGCGGGTGTTGCTATGGAAGGGGCAGAAGCCAGTGTAATTTTTCCCCGTTCGGCGCAACTGGACTGTCTCGGAGACCAGGTCTACGATTTCGAGGCGGGCCTTGATTTCCTCAACGTTGCTCATTGGCTCCAACTGGCTTGAAACCCGCATGGGACGCGAACATGTTCAGGGGCGCCAGAGGTTGCATTATAACCCAGGCGTAAAATCCTTTTTTCCCGCGGCCTACATGGTAACATTCGAACCGTTCTCACCCCCCGGATAAAGGATCATGCAAGAATTTCGCGCCAAACAACTTAATCATTTCGATTTACCCGAACGGATCAATCGGCTCGGAGAGCTGGCCTATAACTTGTGGTGGACCTGGCAATTCAGCGCCCAGGATCTTTTTGAGCGCATCGAGCCCACCACCTGGAACGAGGTTATGCACAACCCGATCCTGTTTTTGCGAGACGTGCCGCGAGAGCGCCTGGAAGCGGCTGTGGCAAACGAGGACTATGTGGATTTTTACGACCACATCCTCGCTGAGTTTGACAAATATTTAGGGGCGAAGACCACCTGGTTCCGGCGCACCTACCCAGATTACGAACAGAACCCGATCGCATATTTTTCAACCGAGTTTGGGTTGCACGAAACCCTGCCCATGTATGCCGGCGGCCTGGGCATCCTTGCCGGCGACCACCTGAAGGAAGCCAGTGACCTGGGTATGCCGCTGGTGGCCATGGGGTTCATTTACACCCAAGGCTATTTTTTCCAGCACATCAGCGAGGATGGCTGGCAGGAATCGCGGCGGGTCACGCTGCGCTTTGAAGACTTGCCGGTAATGCCGATCTTGGATGAGGATGGGGAACCCATGATGGTGACGGTCGAGCTGCCTGACCGCACCCTGTACGCGCGCCTATGGGAGATCCACGTGGGGCGCGTGCCGCTGTATCTGCTGGACAGCAACGTGGACAAGAATAGCGAAAGCGACCGCGCATTGACGGCACGCTTATACAGCAGCGATCCGGATTTGCGGATTTCGCAGGAGATCCTGCTGGGGATCGGCGGGGTGCGGGCGCTGCGCATGTTGGGCTACAACCCGGTGGTGTGGCATATGAATGAGGGCCACTCGGCTTTCCTCGGCCTGGAGCAGGCGCGGGAACTGGTGCAAGCCGGCAACACCTTGGAAGAAGCGATCGAAACAGTGCGCACCCACAACATCTTCACGACCCACACGCCGGTGGCTGCAGGCAACGACGAGTTCCCCTTGTGGCTGGTTGACAAATATTTCGCGCAGTATTGGCCTGGGCTGGGCGTGGACCAGGAAGGCTTTATTGACCTGGCCGGCCGCCACGACAGCGACCGGGCTACATTCAGCATGCCGGTGCTGGCGTTACGTTTTTCCGCGCAGCACAATGGCGTTTCTGAGATGCATGGCCGCGTGGCGCGGCGTATGTGGAACTTCTTGTGGCCGAAAGTGAAAGAAGATGAGGTCAAGATCGGCTTTATCACCAACGGTGTGCACACCGGCACTTGGCTAGCCCGCCGCATGGGCAGCTTATATACCAAGTATCTGGGCAAGGACTGGCGTGACCGCCTGGATGAACCGGACGTGTGGGAAAAGGTGCTTCAGATCTCAGATAAGGATTTGTGGATGGTGCGCCGCCATTTGAAGCGCAAAATGGTGGGGTTCATCCGAGAGCGGGCGCGCAAACATTGGATGCATGACGGCGTGCACCCCGTGCAAGTAATCGCTTCCGGGGTGCTGCTGGACCCTTATGCCCTCACTATTGGCTTCGCTCGCCGTTTTGCCACTTACAAGCGCGCCAACCTGCTGTTTAAAGACTTCGACCGATTGCTGAGCTTGCTCAACCAGCCCAACCGGCCCGTGCAGATCATCTTTGCTGGCAAGGCCCACCCGGCTGATGAACCGGGGAAACTGCTGATCCAAGAAGTGTATAGAGCGGTTAAAAAAGCCGAAAATGGCGGCCGGCTCGTGTTCCTGGATGACTATGACATTAACCTGGCGCGCTACCTGGTGCAGGGCGTGGATGTTTGGCTGAACTCGCCGCGCCGGCCCTTAGAAGCTTCGGGAACCTCGGGAGAAAAGGCGGCCTTGAATGGGGTGCTCAACTTTTCCATCTTGGATGGCTGGTGGCGAGAGGGGTACAACGGAAAGAATGGCTGGGTGATCGGTGAGGATGGAGAGCTCGCCGACCCGCGCGAGCAGGACGCACGCGACGCCGCCAGCCTCTACGAGGTCTTGGAGCATCAAATCATCCCGCTGTATTATGACGACCGCACACCTAACCAGGCATCGGTGGCCTGGCTGGCGATGGTAAAAGAATCGATCCGCAGCCTGGCGCCGCGCTTCAGCGCCCGGCGCATGCTGAAGGAATATATGCAAACCATGTACTTGCCAGCTATGGAACAGCGCGAGGAGCTGCTTAGGGTGAAGCGCTAATGGAATTCATCATCACCCCTGAAACACTTTTGGTTGCGCTGGGCATCTTCGTAGCCCGCCTGGTGAATCAGACCATCGACACGGTGCGCTTCATGATGACCATCCGCGGGCGCAAGCTGCTGGCCTGGGTGCTGGGTTTTACCGAAACCACCATCTTTGTTGTTACATTGAGCGCGGTGTTTAGTAACTTGAACAATATCCTGTATATCGTGGCTTATTCGGGCGGCTTCGCTTTTGGCAATACCGTGGGCATGCTGGTGGAGGAACGCCTGGCGGTCGGCCACATCCAGGTGAGCATCATCAGCCCCAAACGCGGCAGCGCCATCGCCGAGAAGCTGCGTGTAGCAGGTTATGCGGTGACAGAGATCCCGGCGCGCGGCAAAGACGGCATGGTAACCCTCCTGCACGTCAGCGTGCAAAGAAAGAGGGTGAAGCAGGTGCATCAGATCGCTCAAAAAATAGACAGCTCGGCTTTCATCAGCGGGGAAGAGATGCGCCCCTTGTGGCGCGGGTTTTGGGGTGCGTAATCACCTATTGTACTGATGGCGGGTCAATCTTGTGAATCATGATGGTACCGGTAGAAGAAATCTAACTAGCAATGACCAGGATGAATATGACCCATTCTGGTCACCAAGTGGCGACAAGATTGTTGTACGCTGTGGTCCGGGTGGAGGAAGTATTCTGGATGACGAAATTTGTAATAAGCATTGAATCGGGGGAAATTACGATTATTACGGATAACAACGTGAATGATTCCAGCCCTTCCTGGTCAGGTCAATAATTATCTGTATTAATAGGGGATACAAAGGAAGCCTAATTTGAGTTCACACCTAGCAAGTAGTCTCTTAGATTTGAAAATGATAGAATGCTGCAAATCAGCCAAAAAACAATCCCATGAAACAATTAGTACAAGACCTGCGCGCTAAAAAACCCCAACTAGTTGAGGTACCTATCCCTACGCCGCAACCCGGGATGGTGCTGGTGCACAACGTGGCCTCTCTGGTATCAGCGGGAACGGAACGCGCCCTAGTGGAATTTGCAGGTAAATCTTTGCTGGGCAAGGCGCGCTCGCGGCCGGACCTGCTGCGCCAGGCGCTGGAGAAAGCGCGCCGCGAAGGCCTGCTGAATGCCACCCAAGCCGCCTTCGGCCGCTTGGGCGAGGCCTTGCCGCTGGGATATTCTTCGGCGGGCACCGTTGTCGAAGTGGGGGAGGGCGTGCAAGGTTTCCGCGTGGGGCAACGCGTGGCCTGCGCCGGGGGCGGCTATGCCGTGCATGCCGAGTATGTGGTAGTGCCGCAGAATCTACTGGCAGCGCTTCCGGATAATGTCAAATTTGAGCAAGCCGCTTTCGCTACCTTGGGAGCGATCGCCTTGCATGGTTTTCGGCTGGCGGAAACGCAGCTAGGTGAACGCGTGGCGGTGATCGGGCTGGGTCTGCTGGGGCAACTGGCGGCCAGCATTGCAGCCGCAGCCGGCTGCCAGGTGTTGGGTATTGACCTTGATGAACGCCGGGTGGAGCTGGCCAAGCAACGCGGCCTGCACGCGGTGCCGCGCAATGGCGCCGAGCAGGCCGCTGCAGCCAGCAGCAGCGACCAGGGTTTTGATGCAGTGCTTATTTGCGCCGATACAGAGTCGGATGACCCGATTGAACTGGCCGGCGAGATCGCCCGCGACCGCGCCCGTGTGATCGCGGTGGGCGCAGTGGGCTTGCAAGTGCCGCGGCGCAGCTACTATGCTAAAGAACTTAAATTAACCGTATCACGCTCGTATGGTCCAGGGCGGTACGACCCAGGTTACGAGGAAGCCGGCCTCGATTACCCCATCGGCTATGTGCGTTGGACGGAAGGGCGTAACCTGCAGGCGTTTGTAGAGATGTTGGGGCAGGGCGAAGTGGAAGTTTCGGCTTTGATCAGCCATCGCTTTCCGGTGGCAAAGGCTACACAAGCCTATGACCTGATAAGTGGAAGCGCGCTTTTCCTTGGGGTGCTGATCACTTATCCCAACGCGGAAACTAAGCGCCCAGAGAAAAAGCTAGTGATCTCCAGCAAGCCAGTCTCCAAAGACAAGGTAGGGATCGGCCTGCTAGGGGCGGGTAACTTCGCGCGGCATACACTCCTACCTGCCCTAAAGGGAATGCGCGGTGTAGAGTTCGTCGGCATCGCTTCGGTTTCCGGCCGCCCGGCGGCAGAGCTGGCAAAGCGCTACGGTTTTCGCTATGCAGCCAGCGATGCCCAACAGATCCTGAGCGACAAGAAGGTGAACGCAGTGGCCGTGCTCACCCGCCACCACCTGCATGCCATTCAGACCCTGGCGGCGTTGAAGGCCGGCAAGCATGTGTTCTGCGAGAAGCCGCTGGCTTTAAGCGAAAAAGAAATCGTTTCGATCGAAAAAGCGCTTGCCAAGAAAGACGCGCCGTTGCTGACCGTGGGCTTTAATCGGCGCTTCGCTCCAATCAGCAAACAATTGGCCATGTTTTTGGAGGGTCGACGCCAGCCGCTTGCGGCGCATTACCGCGTCAACGCCGGGCCCTTGGTGGCCACTCATTGGCTCCAAGATCCGGCGCGGGGCGGCGGGCGCCTGGTGGGCGAGGGCTGCCACTTCATTGACTATCTCATCTTTCTGGTCGGCGCGGCGCCCGTGGCCGTTTCGGCTGTAGCGCTGCCGGGTCAAGAGGGCAATCTGCAAGACAATGTTCAAGTGACCTTGCGTTTTGCGGATGGCTCGCTGGGCACGCTGACATATTTGTCCAATGGGGACCGCTCGCTGCCCAAGGAGCGCTTAGAGGTGTTTCGCGGGGGCAAGGTGGCCGTGTTGGACGATTTCCGTGCCCTCGACCTGACCAGCGGAGGCCACACCCGCGGCGTGCGGCGCAGCCAGGATAAAGGCCACCGTGCTATTTGGCAGGCTTTTCTGACAAGCCTGCGAGCAGGCGGCCCGGCGCCTATCCCATACGAACAGCTATTTGGCGGGGCGCGGGCAGCTCTGGCGGCGGTGCGCAGTTTGCAAACGGGGCAAGAAATCCAGCTTTAGCCCTCGACTTTGTGAAATTTGACACCCAAAAAGCCCTGTGTTACACTGGGCCAACCTACAATTTTAAGTAATTTTCGTCTTTAACATTCGTAGGTTGCTAGGTGCCAATGCTGCAAGACTATCTGCCTATCGTAGTTCTAGTGATTATTTCGACCGGATTGGCGGCAGCTGTTGTGATCATTGGGCATCTATTTGGCCCCAAACGTCCCACTGCAGCCAAACTTGCGCCCTATGAATCCGGCATGAACCCGATCGGGCCCGGTACCCGCCGCTTTCCGGTGCGTTTTTATCTCATTGCAGTACTCTTCATCTTATTTGATATCGAAGTCGTCTTCTTCCTTCCCTGGGCGGTCACAATCCGCCAGTTGGGCGTCTTCGGCTTGGTCGAGATGTTCGTCTTTATTCTCATCCTGCTGGTTGGTTACATCTACGCCTGGAAGAAGGGAGCCCTGGATTGGGAGTAGAAAGCAAGCTGGGCAACCTGGGCATCGTGACCACCACGCTGGAAGGCGTGGTGAACTGGGGTCGCACCGGCGCCATGTGGCCGATGTTGTTCGGCCTGGCCTGTTGCGCGATCGAGATGATGGGGTCCCAGGCGCCGGATTACGACCTGAGCCGCTTCGGCATGGAATTGATGCGGGCCAGCCCGCGCCAATCCGACCTGATGATCGTGGCCGGGCGGCTGAGCCGCAAGATGGCCCCCGTGTTGCGCCGGCTCTACGACCAAATGCCGGCGCCCAAGTGGGTGGTGTCCATGGGCGATTGCGCGTCGTGCGGCGGCGTATATAACAATTACGCCATCGTGCAAGGCGTGGACGAGATCGTGCCGGTGGATGTGTATGTGGCCGGCTGCCCGCCGCGCCCCGAGGCGCTGATCCATGGCATTATGACCTTGTATGAAAAGGTGAGGGGCGAAAAGATCAGAGACTGGTCCTAGCGGGGATTCCTTTATGAATAACGCGTTGCCGACCATCGTCCAAGACTTAGAAAAAAACTTTGCGAGCAAAGGATCTGAGTTCCGCGGCCAGGCCAGCGTGATGGTGCCCCCGGGCCAGATCGTCGCCGCGGCGCGAGCCCTGCGCGACCAGCACGGTTTTGGCATGCTGGCGGCGCTGAGCGCGGTGGATTATTGGCCGCAGCGCCAACCGCGTTTCCATGTTGTGTATCAATTCAAGAACATCCCTCAAAAACTGCGCCTGGAAGTGCGCGTCCCGTTGGATGGGGATGAGCCCGAACTGGCTAGCATTTCCGAGATCTTCCCGAATGCCAATTGGCACGAGCGCGAACTATGGGACATGTTCGGCCTGCACATCACGAACCACCCGGACCTGCGGCGCATCCTGATGCCGGAGGATTGGGCCGGGCACCCGCTGCGAAAAGATTATCCGTTGGGCTACGAAGAAGTGCAGTTCACTTTCAATTTCGAAGAAATCGAGCAGCGCAAGCCGCGCCCCAAGGAATAGAGACAGGCGCTAGATGACTATCCAGCAAATAGAAATTACAAGCGACGAGCTCCGCCACCTGGTATCCAGCCGCGCCCTGGAAGGCGAAACTATGCTGCTCAATATGGGGCCGCAGCACCCCAGTACGCACGGAGTGCTGCGCCTGCTGCTGGAGCTGGATGGCGAGACGGTGGTCAACTGCATTCCGGATGTCGGCTACTTGCACACCGGCATCGAAAAAAATATCGAAGCCAAGACCTATGAAAAAGCCGAGACGATGACCGATCGCCTCGATTACCTGAATACTATGGGCAATAACCTGGCTTATTGCCTGGCGGTGGAGAAGTTGGTGGATCTGGACGTGCCCGAACGCGCCCAGACTATCCGCGTCATGTTCACCGAGTTGCAGCGGATTGCCTCTCATCTGGTGTGGCTGGGCACGCATGCCCTGGACCTGGCCGCCATGTCCGTATTCTTTTATTGTTTCAACCAGCGCGAGCGCATCTTGGACATTATGGAAATGTGTTCCGGGCAGCGCATGATGACCACCTATTTCCGCCCGGGCGGCCTATGGCGGGATGTGCCCGCCGGCTTCGAAGAGGCAGTGCGCGCCTTCATTGATGACTTCCCGCGCCGGGTCGACGATTATGAAGGCCTGCTCTCCAAAAATCCCATTTTCCTGGACCGCACCAAGAACATCGGAGTCATGTCCGCCGAAGAAGGCGTGGCCTGGGGTATCACCGGGCCTTCTCTGCGGGGTTCGGGGTTGGCTTACGACCTGCGCAAAGAGGAACCGTATTCGGGCTACGAGCAATATGAGTTTGACGTCCCGGTGGCTAAAGAAGGCGACGTCTATGCCCGCTATTGGGTGCGCATGCAGGAGTTCCGCCAGTCGCTGCGCATCGTCCGCCAGGCCCTGGACAAGCTGCCCAAGGGACCTTTCCGCAGCAATAACCGTAAATTCGTGCCGCCCCCACGGGCGGAACTGGGCACCAGCATGGAAGCTGTGATCCACCACTTCAAACTGTGGACGGAAGGCTTCTCTGCCCCGAAGGCTTCGGTGTATGTGCCGGTCGAGTCCCCGCGCGGGGAATTGGGCGTATTTTTGGAAGGGGACGGCGGGCCCAAGCCTTATCGCTGTTATTGGCGCACTCCCTCCTTTGTGAATCTGCAGATCCTGCCGAAGTTATCAAAAAACCACCTGGTGGCCGACCTGGTGGCCATCATCGGCAGCATAGATATCGTGCTGGGGGATGTGGACCGATGAACGCGCTGCGCCAACGCTTCGGCGAAGAGATCGAGGGCGTACTGGCTAAGTATCCCCCCGACCAGAAACGCTCAGCGGTGATGCCGCTGCTCTACATCGCCCAGCGTGAACATGGCTATGTAACCCGTGAGCAGCTGGACCAGATCGGCGAGATCCTGGGCATCTCCTCCACGGATGTGGCTTCCATCGTTGGCTTCTATACGCTTTATCACGACGAGCCGGCTGGGAAATATCGTGTGCAAGTGTGCAACGACCTGCCTTGCGCTTTGCGCGGTGCAGATAAATTTCTCGGCCAGCTTTGCGAGCGCCTGCAGGTGAAACCCGGCGAGACCACCGCGGATGGCATGGTGACCGTGGAAGCGGTGATGTGCCTGGCGGCCTGCCACCGAGCGCCCATGTTCCAGGTGCAAAGCCGCACCGAGATCAGCTATTACGAAGACCAAACGGTGGACAGCGCCATGCTGCTGGTGCAAGGCTGGCGGCAAGGGAACGGAAAATGAACGAGATCCTGCTGCGCCACCGCGAGATCGCCAATCTCGATCAGCTCCCGATCTACCGGCAGAACAAGGGCTTTGAGACTTTCAAGCGCGCCGTCACCAGCTTGAAACCTGACGAGGTCACCGAGATCGTCAAGGCCTCGGGCCTGCGCGGCCGCGGTGGGGCGGGCTTTCCCACCGGAACGAAATGGTCCTTCATCGATAAGAAAAACTGGCCGCATTATGTGACCGTGAACGCGGATGAGTCTGAGCCCGGCACCTTCAAGGACCGCGAGATTATGGAGAGTAACCCTTTCCAATTCTTGGAGGGGGTGATGCTGTGCGCGTACGCCATCGGAGCTAACGTGGCATACATTTACCTGCGCGGCGAATTCTGGCAGCTGGGCGCCGAGCTGGACAAGCATATTGAGTACATGGAACGCGAAAGTGTGTTGGGCGATAAGTTATTTGGAACTGAGTATGGCCTGCGCATCTACACCCATTTGGGCGCGGGAGCGTACATTTGTGGCGAAGAAACAGCCATGCTGGAATCTCTCGAAGGCAAATTAGGCCAGCCGCGCTTGCGCCCACCGTTCCCGCCCAGCTTTGGGCTGTATGGCAAACCGACCGTGGTGAACAACGTCGAGACGCTCACCAACGTGCCATTGATCGTGGAGCGCGGCGCGGATTGGTTCCGCGGCTTCGGTACGGAGAAGAGCCCCGGCACCAAAGTATTCAGCCTGTGCGGCAACGTGGAAAAGCCGGGGAACTACGAGCTGCCCCTGGGCACCACCTTCCGCGAGTTGATCTTCACTCATGGCGGCGGCATCCCCGGCGGTCGCAAGATCAAGGCCATCATGCCGGCGGGCGCTTCGTCATCGCTAATTGTCGCTGGCGACAAGGCGCTGGACACACCGATGGATTACGAGAACGTGCCCAGCGTGGGCGCCATGCTGGGTTCGGCTTCGATCATTGTCATTGACGATTCGGTCAGCATGGACTGGTTAATCAATAAGACAGTACGTTTCTTCGAGCACGAATCATGCGGCAAATGCACGCCCTGCCGCGAAGGTACCTACTGGATGAAACACCTGACCGAACGGATTCACGACGGCGGGGCAAATTGGGACGATGTCATTTTGCTGAATGAAGTCGCCACCGGGATCAAAGGCAAATGCCTGTGCGCCCTAGGCGACTTTGCCACCGAGGCGGTGACTTCCAGCATCGAGCGCTTCCGCGGCGACTTCGAAGCCAAAGCGCAGCCAGCGCCCGTGGCCGTCGAGGCAAAGGTGGCTGTTAAATGAGCGAAGCTGTCACCACCCAGGCCGCAGAGCAACAGGTCACATTGACCATTGACGATCACGAGGTCCAAACAAAGCCCGGCACCTTGATCGTGGACGCGGCCAAGCAGGCTGGCATCGATATTCCAGTGTTTTGCTATCACCCCAAGATGGAACCGGTTGGAATGTGTCGCATGTGCCTGGTGGAAGTTGGCCGCCCGTTAACCGACCGTGCCACCGGCCAACCCGTGCTGGAGGCCGATGGCAGCCCGAAGATCCAATTCGGCCCTAAATTGGAGACGGGATGCACGCTGCCGGTGACTGAAGGCATGGTGGTGCGCGGCTATACAGACAACGTGAAAGTAGCGCGCGATGAAGTCCTGGAATTCCTACTCACCTCACATCCCTTGGATTGCCCGATCTGCGATAAGGGGGGCGAGTGCCCTCTGCAAAACCTAACCATGCAATATGGCCCGGGGCGCAGCCGCTACATCTACGACGAGAAGATCCGGCTCGACAAACATGTGCCCCTCGGCGACCTGATCCTCCTGGATCGCGAGCGCTGTATCCAGTGTGCGCGCTGCACACGCTTCCAATCCGAAGTGGTGGATGACCCGGTGATCGGCTTCTCCGAACGCGGCCGGGCGCTGGAGATCATTACCTTCTCCGAACCGGGGTTTGATTCATATTGGTCCGGGAACACCACCGATATTTGCCCGGTGGGCGCGCTGACCACAGCGGACTTCCGTTTTGGCTCGCGCCCGTGGGAGCTGAATGCTGCGGCGTCGGTGTGCACGCATTGTCCGGTGAATTGCAATACCACGCTCAACACCCGCCGGGAAGCCAAGGCGGGCGGCCGCTCGGTGGTGAAACGGGTGATGCCACGCCAGAACGAAATGGTCAACGAGATCTGGATGTGCGACAAAGGCCGCTTTGCTTACCACTATACGGAAGCTGAGAACCGCCTCACCCAACCGTTGCTGCGCAAGAATGGCCAGCTTACTCCGGCAAGCTGGGACGAAGCCCTAGTCGCGGCCGCCGACAAAGTCAAAAAAGCAGGCAGCAAACTAGTCACTCTGGCAGGCGGCAGGTTGAGCAACGAAGACTATTTCAACATAAAGCAGTTGAGCGCCAAAGCCAACGGCCCAGCCATCCTCTACAGCCAGATGGCCGGCGGCGAACTGGTGGCACAGGTAGGCCTGGGCATCGGCAGCAACCTGGGCGATTTGGGCGCCGGCTCGGCCATTTTAGTCATCGCCAGCGACCTGGAAGAAGAGGCGCCCCTGTGGTGGCTGCGCGTCAAGCAGGCCGCCGAACGCGGCGCCGTGCTGATCGTAGCCAACCCGCGGCGCACCAAGCTGGACCGCTCTGCCAGCCATGTGCTGCGCTACGAGTATGGCGAGGAAGCCGCCGTGCTGAATGCGATGGTAGACAGCTTCTCTCCTAAGCGCCCGGACCAAACGGAGACAGTAAAGAAATTATTGCGCGGCGAGGAATTGAAATCGGCCGCGGAAATATTGTCGCAAGCCGAGAACCTGATCGTTTTCTATGGCAGCGAGGGAACCGACCTAGCGGGCTCGCAAGCGCTGGCTAGTGCCGCGGCCAACTTGTTGATCGCTACCGGCCACGTGGGCCGCCCGAATAACGGACTGGTGGCGGTGTGGGACAAAGGCAACGCCCAGGGTGCCTGGGACCAGGGCTTGCGACCCGACGCCGACCTGGCTGCGAAGATGAAAGAAGCCAGCGTGCTCTATATCGTCGGTGCGGACCCGGCGGGCGACGATCCGCAGTTGGCCGCGGCGGTGGATGGCGCTCAATTCGTGATCGTGCAGGAGCTGGCCCTGACCAAGACCGGTCAAGCCGCCGACCTGGTGCTGCCCGCCCAGGCCTTCACCGAGCGCGAGGGCAGCGCCACTTCTGGTGAGCGCCGCGTGCAGCTTTATTATCCGGCGGTGCCCGCGCCGGGCGAAGCCCGTGCCGACTTTGCCATCACAGCTCGAATTGCTGATGCGGTTGGTTTGGATCTCGAAGACAAGCTGGCGTCCTTGGCGTTCAAGCGCTTGGCCGCAGCCACCGAAGGGTATAAGGACCTGGATTACGGAAAGTTGGCGGAAGTCAAACCTCAGTGGCCTATCATCGGCCGCGAGGACGTCTATTACGGCGGCACCACCTACGACAATACACAGGGCCTCGGCGTGCAGTTGAGCAGCGCGGCCGAACGCGGCCAGAGTCCGGCGCTTTCGTTCGCGCCCCCGCTGGAACGCGCGGCGCCCAAAGAAGGTCTGCTGGCCGTACCCATGACGCGCCTGTATGACCGCGGCAGCACGGTGGTTCCCTCCAAGTTGTTGAACGCGCGATTGCAGGGTCCTCAGGTGGTGCTGAATCCCGAGGACGCTGAGCGACTGGGTTTGGACTTAGGCAAACCAGCTAAGCTGACCTTGAATGGAACGCAGTCCACAGTGACAGCGCAGATCGATAACAGCTTGCCGAAAGGCGTGGTGCTCATCCCGCGCAGCGTGGGCCTATCCATCAGTGGGCCAACACCAGTGAAGGTGGAGGCCTAGATGGATCTGTGGCTGGTCCTCGAGTGGGTGGTGAAGAGCGGGCTGCTCCTCTTCATTTTGCTGACCGGTTTTGCCTACACCACGCTTTACGAACGCAAACTGGCGGCTCGCATCCAGGTGCGCATCGGGCCCAATCGAGTGGGGCCGATGGGGTTGCTGCAGCCGCTGGCCGATGGCGTCAAGCTGATCTTCAAAGAAGAACTTATCCCAGCCAAAGCTTATAAGGCTGTGTTCATTCTGGCGCCCATCATTACTGTGCTGCCTGCGCTGATCATCATGGCTGTGGTGCCCTGGGGCAGCAGCATCGAATTGTTCGGGCGCACAATTTCCCTAGGCATTGCCGACCCCAATGTGGCTGTCCTCTATATCCTGGCGGTGGCTTCTATTTCAGTGTATGGGATCGTGCTGGCCGGCTGGTCCTCGAACAATAAATATTCCATGATGGGCGGGCTGCGCTCTACGGCTCAGATGGTGAGCTATGAGCTGGCTCTGGGCCTGGCCTTTGTGGGGCCCATCATGCTGGCTGGGTCGATGAGCCTGGGCGAGATCGTGGATGCCCAACGCGGGGTCTGGTACGTCGTATACCAGCCGCTGGGCGCCTTGACTTTTTACATCGCCGCCCTGGCCGAAGTCAACCGGGCGCCTTTCGATATGCCCGAGGCCGAACAGGAACTCACCGCCGGGTACCACACAGAATATTCCGGCATGAAGTTCGCTTTGTTCTTTATGGGCGAATACATCAAGATGATCGCGGTGAGCGCTATCTTCGCTTCCTTGTTCCTGGGCGGCTATCGCGGGCCCTTCGTAGACCAATTCCCCTTGCTTGGCCCCGTCTACCTGCTGGCCAAGATCGTCGCCAGCCTGGGCCTGATGATCTGGATCCGCGCCACTATGCCGCGCCTGCGCTATGACCGCCTGATGAGCTTCGGTTGGAAGGTCTTGCTGCCGTTAGCCCTGGTGAATATATTCGCGACCGCCATCGTGATCGTGGGGTTGGACCTGTGATGGGCGGCATACTCGAAGTCCTCAAAGGGATGTGGATCACCTTCAAGGCCATGTTTGAAAGGCCGAAGACCTATCAATACCCCGAGGTCAAACGGCCTGTGCGTGAACGCTATAAGGGTCGCCACGTGCTCAAGCGCTACGACAATGGCCTGGAGAAGTGCATCGGCTGCTCCCTGTGCGCGGCGGCCTGCCCGGCCGACGCCATCTTTGTGGAAGCCTCGGAGAATACCGATGCGGTGCGCTTTTCGCCCGGGGAACGTTATGCCAGCACCTATGAGATCAACATGCTGCGCTGCATCTTCTGTGGGTATTGCGAAGATGCCTGCCCAACCGAGGCCATCATCCTGGGCGATAACTATGAGCTGTCCTTCACCGATCGTTCGCAATCCATCTATACCCGCGAAAAACTACTGGAACCCGTGGCCCCCGGCGGCAAGCCCACGCCGCAGCAGGTGGAGCCCGGCTTATATGACCGCTCCATCCCAGTGATGAAGAACCCGGATTGATGCTATGACCATCGACCTTTGGTTGTTCTTTGGTTTGGCCGCCGTGGCGGTGGGCGCGGCGGTGGCCATGCTGCTTAGCCGCAACGCGGTATACGCGGCCTTGTTCCTGATCTTGAACTTCGCCACCGTGGCCATCTTCTTCCTGCTGCTGGGCGCGCCTTTTATCGCCATGGCGCAAGTGACGGTGTACGCCGGGGCGATTATGGTGCTCTTCCTGTTTGTGATCATGCTGCTAGGCGCCGAGCAGATCCAAAACCGCCATCGGGGCGGCTGGCAGCGCCCGCTGGCCATTTTGCTGGCGCTGGTGCTGCTGATCGAAACGAGCTATTTGATCTTTGGGCGCGGTGAGCTGAGCGGGCTGATCCAACCGGCGGCTTCGAACTATGCCAGCCCGCAGGCCATCGGCGAATCCCTATTCACCGATTTTCTTCTGCCCTTCGAGGTCACCTCCGTGCTGCTGCTGGTCGCCATGGTAGGTGTGATCGTGTTGACCAAAGAAGAACGAAAGAAGCTGAGCTAGCATGGTGCCCGTCTCCTATTATTTCGCGCTCTCCGCTATTTTGTTCACCCTGGGGGCGCTGGGTGTGCTGGTGAGACGCAACGCCATCATTATTTTCATGTCGATCGAGTTGATGCTGAACGCCGCCAACCTGCTGTTCGTGGCTTTTGCGCGCAGCTATGGATCGCTGAATGGGCAGATCTATGTGTTCTTTGTGATCGCGGTGGCCGCCGCTGAGGTGGCCGTGGGTCTGGCGCTGATCGTGGCCATCTTCCGCACTAAAAAGAGCATTGATATCGATGAGATCAGCAGCATGAAGGGCTAAGCGTGGAAGTGTTCAACCTGGTCCCGTGGATCGTGTTCTTCCCGGTCATCGGCTTGCTGCTCAATGCGGCAATCGGCCGCCGGGTTGGCGAACGCGGCTCAGCGCTGATCGCTATCGGCGCCTCGGCGGCGGCTTTCGTGGTTTCGGTGCTGCAATTCGTTTCGCTGAACACGCACCCTGAAGGCGCGGTGATCCGGCTTGCGGATTGGATCAGCGTCGGCGCGCTGGAAGTCCCGTGGGCTTTCCGGGTGGACACCCTCTCAGTGACCATGATGCTGGTGGTCTCTGGAGTCGGCACCTTGATCCATATCTACGCCGCCGGCTACATGCACTACGATGTGCGCTATAAGGAGGATACGGGAAGTTACGCCCGCTTCTTTGTATATTTGAATTTGTTCATTGCCGCCATGATGATCCTGGTGAGCGGGGACTCTTACTTGACCCTGTTCGTGGGCTGGGAAGGTGTGGGCCTGTGTTCGTTCCTGCTGATCGGCTTTTGGTATACGCGTAATCCCGATGGTAAGCACGGAACGCAGAACTCCCAGGCCGCCAAGAAGGCGTTCGTGGCCAACCGGGTTGGCGACCTTGGGATGCTGCTGGCCATGTTCATGATATTTTGGGCCTTCGGCTCGCTGAGTTTTGATGCGGTGCTACCCAACGCCGAGGCGGCTGCCCCGTGGATGATCCTGCTCATCACCCTGGCGATGTTATTGGGTGTGGCCGGCAAATCAGCCCAGCTGCCCCTGTATGTTTGGCTGCCGGACGCCATGGCCGGGCCCACACCGGTTTCGGCGCTTATCCACGCCGCCACCATGGTGACCGCCGGCGTGTATCTGGTGGCGCGCTCGGCGCCGCTGTTTGCGGCAGTGCCCGTTGCGCAAACGACCGTGGCCCTGGTGGGCGGCCTAACGGCGCTATTTGCCGCCACCATCGCGGTGGGGCAATATGACATCAAGAAAGTTTTGGCGTACTCAACCATCAGCCAGTTGGGCTTTATGGTGGCGGCAGTAGGCATGGGCGCATACGTGGCCGGCATGTTCCATTTGGTCTCCCATGCCTTCTTCAAGGCACTGCTTTTCCTTGGCTCCGGCTCGGTGATCCTGGCCCTGGAGCGCGCCCATCATCCGCTGGATGGCAAGCATGACCATCAGGCGCAACATGATGACAACGCAAGTCACTTTGACCCGCAAGACATGCGCGGCATGGGCGGGTTGCGCAAACAGATCCCGTTGACATTTTGGGTCTATCTGGTTGGCGCGCTGGCCTTGGCGGGTTTACCTCCACTGGCCGGCTTCTTTTCCAAGGACGAAATTCTGGCGGATGCCCTGCAAGTCAATCCATTGGTTTATATCCTGCTGACGGCGGCCGCGTTCCTAACCGCCTTTTACATGGGCCGCCAGGTGCTACTGGTGTTTTTTGGCGAAGCTCGCTCACACCCGGCCGAGAAAGCCGTGGAGAGCCCGCGGGTCATCACGCTGCCGTTAGTTGCCCTGGCGGTTCTCTCCGTAGTTGGCGGGTTTATAAACTTACCGGGCTTGCACTCTTTCACCGATTGGCTGGGGCACACCTTGGGACATGAGTTGGCGCATGCCACTGAGTTCAATGTGGTCGTGGCACTGTTCTCGACCTTGTTGGCGTTGGGCGCCATTTATTTAGCGTGGACCCTTTATGGGCGCAAGCCGCTCAAGGAACATGAAGCCGATCCGCTTAAGGCGCGGTTGGGCGGCGTTTTTGTGGGCATGGAGAACAAGTGGTGGGTGGATGAATTCTATGCCTGGCTGATCATCCGGCCCTATCAGCGCCTGGCTGCTTTCCTGGCGAACGTGGTTGACTGGAAGTTCTGGCATGATTGGGTGCACGATAGCTTCATCGCCAAGGGCTTCGAGCGGCTCGCGCGTTTCCTGGCAAACCCGGTTGACCTGGGTGTCATCGACGGCATCGCCAACGGCCTGGCTGGCGCGGCGACTGGCCTTGCGAAAGTCCTGAGTTTGTTCCAGTCTGGCTTTGTGCGTAATTATGCGCTAGTCACCTTCCTGGGCGTGGTGCTCATGCTCGGATACCTTGTTTTTTCTAGTTGAGGATGGATATGGACTTTATTTTTGAACCGCTAAACCTGGTTACCTTCTTCCCGCTGCTTGGGGTTTTGGCGCTGTTGTTCCTAAAAGACCGACAGGACCTTGCCCGCTGGGTGGCGCTGGGCACCTCGCTGATTACGTTTGGCATCTCGTTGTGGGTGCTGAGCCAATTCGACTCTAGCAACCCGGCGCTACAAATGGTGGTCAACCGGGATTGGATCCAAGTGGCCGGCTGGAACATCAAGTATGCGTTGGGCATTGACGGTCTCAGCGTGCTCTTGGTCTTGCTCACCACTTTCCTGGCGCCGATCTCTATCCTCTCCACCTGGCACGCCGTCGAGGACCGCGTGCGCGACTTCATGTTGTTCTTCTTGTTGCTGGAAGTCGGCATGGTCGGCGTGTTCCTGGCCCAGGACCTGTTTCTGTTTTACATCTTTTGGGAATTCACCCTGGTGCCCATGTATTTCCTGATCGGGATCTGGGGTGGGGAGCAACGCATGTACGCGGCCATCAAGTTCTTCCTCTACACGATGGCGGGATCCATCCTTATGCTGTTGGCTATCCTGTGGCTGGGCATCAACCAGGGCACCTTCTACGTTCCCGACCTTATCGCCTTGGGCGGCATCCCTGGCGATGTGCAATATTGGCTGTTCCTGGCTTTCGCCGCCGCCTTCGCCATCAAAGTGCCCATGTGGCCGCTGCATTCCTGGCTGCCGGACGCCCACGTGCAGGCGCCGACCGCCGGGTCGGTCATCCTGGCCGGCGTGCTGCTGAAGATGGGCACCTACGGCTTCTTGCGC
>CAZNFL010000016.1:38874-53265 GCA_964572455.1 uncultured Anaerolineaceae bacterium | reverse complement strand
GCAGGATGGCACCAGACCCGGCGGTGGGGGCTCGGGGAACAGGCAGCGATAGCAAGGGCCTTGTTTTGCATCGAAGACGCTCACCTGGCCATCGAAGCGGAAGATCGAGCCATACACATTAGGAATGCCCAGCTTCACGCACACATCGTTCACCAGATAGCGCGTTGGGAAATTGTCGGTGCCGTCAATGGTCAGGTCGTAACCCTCGGCGATGCGCAAGGCATTAGCCGACGTGAACGCCTCGTTATAAACATCCACTTGGATCGAGGGATTGAGATCGAGCAGGCGCTCGCGCGCCGATTCGACTTTCAGCCTGTTGAGCTGCGCGGTGCCGTGGATGATCTGGCGCTGCAAGTTGGAAAAATCTACCACGTCGTAGTCAACTAGGCCGATGCGCCCCACCCCGGCGGCGGCCAGATACATAGCCACCGGGGACCCGAGTCCGCCGGTGCCGATCACCAGCACCGAAGATGCTTTCAGTTTCTTTTGGCCCTCCAGGCCTACTTCCGGGATCAGCAAATGCCGCGAATAGCGCAATACCTCTTCGCGGCTTAGTTCTGTTGGATCGTGCATCTGGTTCAACATCAGACTCTCCTAAGATTGCTTACCTTCCGCCATGGACGAGAGCTCGGCTGTGGCGTTCTTCGATTTTAGCAACAAGCCACCTGCGATGCTAGGCAGGATCATCAGCGTGTCGCCCGGTTTCAGCGGGGTGTCCACCCCTTTCAGATCGCGCATGTTCTCATCATTCACGAAGAGGTTGACGAAGGCGCGCAGCTCGCCGGATTCGGTGAACAGGTGCGGTTTTAGTTCCGGGTGGGCGGCCAGCAATTCAGCCAGCGCGCCGGCAACATCTCCCGCGGATAAGTCAAGTTGGGAAGCGCCCCCGGCATAGGGTCTCAACGGCGAAGGTATTCTTAACGTGGCCACAATTCTCCAATCTCGGTCAATAAGGCTACCAGATTTCGATTAATCGGGTAACTCGGTTGCCTCAAGCCCCATTACGAGTTCGACTTCATTGAATTGCTTCCGATCTTCACTTAGCTGCCAGCAGCGCGTGGCAGCCGCCTTGCCTTTTTCTATTGTAGTAATCACATAATTAAACCAGGGCAGCGCCCACTCGCGATCGAACTCTGAGGGTTGAGCTGGATGTTCCGGGTGTGAGTGGAAAATACCGATCAGTTCCAGCCCCAGGCGCTGCGCCGTGTCTTCGGCTCGCCTCATCTGCTCAGGACCAAGCAGATATCGGTTGCGCCGGGCGCCCGGCTCGCGGGTGTTTTCAGCCGGCAGCAAAGAGAGCAGCTGCCGTTGATCTCCATCCACGCGGCCCAACAGGAAGCCTGCGCCTTCCTCGGATAGGCCGCCTCGCCATGGGCGTGCAACTGGTTCAACAGAGCGGAAGACAGTTGTAACCTCATGCCGAAAAATTCCAGAAGGTCTCGCTAAGATATTTGTAGCCCGCATCGAGAAACAGGGTCACGATGACTCCAGCTTCCAGTTCGGATGCCACGCGCAAGGCCATGGCGGCCGCCGCACCGGAGGACACGCCTACGAACATCCCCTCTTCGCGCGCCAAGCGCCGCGTGGTTTCATGTGCTTCTTCACTGCTCACTTCCAAAGTCTGGTCGGCGAAAGCAGCATCATAAATGCCCGGCTTGATGGCGCTGGGCATATGCTTCAATCCTTCGAGGCCATGAAAGGGCGCGTCCGGCTGGAAGGCGATGATCTTAACATCCGGATTCTGCTCGCGCAGGTAGCGGCCAGCCCCCATCAGCGTGCCAGAGGTGCCCAAGCCCACCACGAAGTGGGTTATCGAACCAGAGGTCTGCTTCCAGATCTCGGGGCCGGTGGTTTGGTAGTGTGCTTGCCAATTGGCGGGATTGTTGTACTGGTCGGCATAGTAGTAAAGATCGGGGTTTTGTTCTTTAATCTGCCGCGCCAATAGGATGGCGCCGTCCGAGCCTTCCAACGGGTCACTTTCATGGAACTTGGCGCCCAAGGCGTGCAGCACCTTCATACGCTCGGGGCTGGCTGAAGCCGATATAGCCAAAGTCACTGGGATGCCCAGCGCGCCGCCTAGGGCGGCGTAGCTGATGCCCATATTACCGGAGGTGGAATCCAGCAGTACGCGCCCTTTCCCGAGTTCCCCACCCGCCAGCGCCTGGCGCAGGATGTTAGCCGCCGGCCGGTCCTTTACCGACCCCGCCGGATTCAGCCATTCAGCCTTGGCCAACACTTGCACCGAAGCCGGCAGGCCGGCGCTTAGGCGCACCAGAGGCAGCAACGGGGTGCCGCCTACGGCATCCAGGAAGCTGGAGCTGCGGTTCTTACGAAGGGGGCGAAGGTTAGTTTGCGTCAACATGATCTAAAAACAAAAACGGCAACAGAAAATAAAAGCGCGGGCTCTAGCTAAGCCAGAGCATTAAAAAAAGAGCCGAGAGATCTCGGCTCTTTTTTATCGGCAATCTCCTATGATTTGACAACCATCTTTTCGTACACCGGTTGGTTCCAGTGGCGGTACTTCGGAAGCTTGCCGCGCACGGCATCATCGTACAGCTTGCGCAACTTGATCGTCACCGGTCCCATATTACCGTCGCCAACCGGGCGGTGGTCTACCTTGGTGACCGCGGTCACCTGGGCAGCCGTCCCGGTCATGAATAGTTCATCGCAAATGTAAACTTCGGTGCGGTCGATCGAACGCTGCACAACCGGGATGGCAAGTTCCTTCTCCGCCAATTCGATCACGCTGGCCCGCGTGATGCCTTCCAGTATGTTGTCAGTGATCGGAGGCGTGATAAGGGTTCCGTTGCGCACCATGAAGATATTCTCCGCGCTGCCTTCGGTGATGTGGCCATCCTGGCCAAGCACCAGGGCCTCATCGAAGCCGGCGCGCACTGCGTCGGTTTTGATGAAGGCGGTATTTACGTAAGCGCCAGCCACTTTGGCGCGGGCCGGGATCATGTTGTCGTCCACCCGGCGCCAGGAAGAAAAGGTGACGTGGGCGCCGGTATCGTTGGATACGTATTTGTCAAATGGGACCGAGAAAATAGTCAGCTCGGTCTGCAGGTCGTGCAACTTCACGCCGATGATCTCATCGGCGAAGTACATCAGGGGCCGGATATATACGTCTTGGCGGTAGCCTTCCTTCTGGATCAGCTCCACCACTAATTGCAGCAATTCCTTGCTATTCAATTTAAGATCCATCAGCATCATGCGGGCCGAATTCCATAGGCGCTGGAAATGGTCCTGCGGACGAAAGATGAAGAGTTCCTCTTCGGCTTCGTTCCAATATCCGCGGATGCCGCCGAACACGGCCGTGCCATAATTCAGCGCATGGCTCATCACGCTAATTTTTGCGTCGGAATAAGGAACGATCTTGCCGCGGAAATAGGCGTACTTCGGAAGGGTCAAGGCTCACCTCCAGCCTTTACTGGTCTCACAATAGGGGATATAAAATTATACCCTTATCGCGCAGATTGTTCGATTAATCAAGTACGACTGCCCTACGAAGAACTTTGTCCGCAGGCTCTATTCAGTTTACAATCGGATTAATAATCCACCAACCGCAAGGTAGATAAAGAGATTTCTATGAAGCGAGCCGTCAGCATTAGTATCGGGTCCTCAAAACGCGACAAAGCCGTCGAGGTGAAGCTGCTCGACGAGACGGTGCGCATCGAACGCATCGGCACCGATGGCGACATGGAGAAAGCCGCCCAGCTCTTCAAGGAATTGGATGGCAAGGTGGACGCATTCGGCCTCGGCGGTGCTGACCTGGGCCTGCTGGTCGATAACAAGTTTTACCCCTTGCAGTCAGTGAAGCCCATCGTTCGTTTTGTAAAGCAGACTCCCCTGGTTGACGGCTCTGGCCTCAAGAACACCCTGGAAAACCGGGCCGTCCCTTTTCTGCACTCAAAAACGGGCGATTACATTAAGGAAAAGAAGGCATTGATCGTGAGCGGCGCGGACCGTTGGGGCATGAGCGTCTCCTTCGTTGAAGCCGGCTACGAATGCATATTCGGCGACCTCATGTTCGGGCTGGGCATACCCATTCCCCTGCGCTCGTTAGGGGCGCTAAAAAAGCTGGCGCCGATCGCGGTGCCCATCGCCGGGCGCCTGCCCTTCAAGTGGGTGTATCCCACGGGCGAGAAACAGGAAAAGCGCCAGCCCAAGTGGCAAAACTATTATGAGTGGGCTTCGGTGATCGCCGGGGACATGCACTATGTGCGCCGACACATCCCCGAGAGCCTGCCCGACAAAGTGATCATTACCAACACGACCACCCCGGCGGACGTAGAACTTTTGAAAAAGATTGGCATCAAATATTTGGTCACCACCACCCCCATCCTGGAGGGCCGCTCCTTCGGCACCAACATGATGGAGGCTGCCCTCATCGCCGCCAGCGGCAAAGGCCGCGTGCTCAGCCACGCGGAGCTTACCGAGATCATCGACCAGCTCAATATGCAGCCGCAGCTCCAGGAGTTGAATTGACCCTCGACGCCCTGATCCTGGCCGGCGGTGTGCCGCAACCCGGCGAATCGCTTTACGAGTTCAGCCAGGGGAGGTCTAAAGCTCTCATCGATGTGGCTGGCAAGCCCATGGTGCAGTGGGTGCTGGATGCGCTGAGCGGCGCCAAAAGCATCGGCAGAGCCGTGATCGTGGGGCTCGATGAGAGCAGCGGGCTGCGCTGCGAAAAAGCCCTCAGCTACCTGCCCAACCAGGGCGGCATGCTGGACAACATCCGCGCCGGGGCGCGCAAGATCGCCGAACTCGACCCGAAGGCAGGATACGCCCTGATCGTGTCTTCAGATATCCCCACCATCAGCGCCGAGATGGTGGATTGGGTCTGCGCCCAAGTTCGGCCAGGTGACGAGGCGCTCTATAACGTCATCGAGCGCAGCGTTATGGATCGGCGCTTCCCTAATTCCAAACGCACCTTCACCAAACTAAAGGGCATGGAGGTATGCGGCGGGGATATGAACCCGGCCTCCGTACCGCTCATCCTCTCACACACCGGCCCCTGGGAAAAGATCGCCGCGGCCCGCAAGAGCCCTTTGAAGCAAGCCTCGCTGATCGGTTTCGATACTCTGCTGTTATTCCTGCTGCGCACCCTGACTCTGGAGCAGGCTGCCGCCCGCGTCAGCAAGCGATTGGGCCTGCGCGCCCGCGGCGTGATCTGCCCGTACGCCGAGGTGGGTATGGACGTGGACAAAGCCCATCATTTGGAAATAGTGCAACGCGAACTGGCGGCCAGAGCCAAACCTTGAGATGAAGACGCTATTCGATTTGGACGCGCGCCTTTCGGCGCGCTTGCGCGTGGCAGAGAAACCCGGCAAGCGCCGCCGCCTGGCGATCCTCTTCGGCCACTCCGGCGATTCGTGGTTTTGGCTTCTGGGCTTAGCGCTGCTGGCCTGGCTGGGCGTGGAGAGCTGGCAGGGGCTGGCGTTTGCCTTGATCTTAGGCATCTTGCTGACCGCGGTGGTCGTGTTGCTGATCAAATTCAGTGTGCGCCGCCAGCGGCCCGAAGGCGAATGGGGCCAGGTGTACCGCCGTGCCGACCCACACTCGTTCCCCTCCGGCCACGCCGCCCGCGCCCTAATGCTGGCAATCGTGGCGCTGGGCGCCGGGCCGGCCTGGTTGGGCGGGCTGCTGCTGGCCTGGGCGCCGCTGGTGGGCTTGGCCCGCGTGGCCACCGGCCTACACTACGTCTCGGACGTGGTGGCCGGCTGGGTGCTGGGGCTGCTGCTGGGTTTTGTGGCCCTGCAAGTGGCCGGGTCCATTGGTATTTTGTAGGATCGGGTCTAAGCTTGCCCTCGGGCGAGGCGAGTCGGCCCCCTCGCCGCCCACATCTGTGTCATTCTGAGCGGGTACCTATACCTCACCAGGTCGCCGAAACACTCCAGCGAAGAATCCATGTAACCTTATCTCTCCGGGATTCACATTTTCCGCAACACATCCGCGGTTGTAGGGCGAGGCTAAGGGACCCGTCTTTACACGAGAAGTGAAATGACGGCGGCCGCCGGCACCACGAAGATCGCGCTCTTTGGCACGGCCTTCCGCAACGAGCGAAAGTGGAAGCCGAGATCCTTCCATCCTTCAGCGCCCTCGGTCCCTTTGATCGGCGGACGGGCAGGGTTGATCAGAAGAACGTGGGCGAGATCGATCACAGCGAAATCCCAAACGTGAACGATGATCCAGACTCCGTAAATATGGATCAATGCTCCCGCGAAAGTAAGATCAATCCCCTGGGAAGCGATAAGCGTCGAAACAATAGACAGGCCTGGCAGGATGAAAAGATAGACCACTAATAATACTCGGGTCATCTTTTCCTCTGCAGGCGTTTTCGGGCCAGCGAGGGCAGCAATATCCGCGGGCAGGCTATGCAACCAGATGCGCGGCCAACTCCAAAAACTAACCAAGGCAAAGATGGTGAACGGGATGCACAGCAGCAACCCGTGAACTAGCGTGGTGGAAAGATGGATCAACCGGCCAGCCCAAAGCGCTTAGCGGCCCGGGCGCGGGCACGCAGGGCAATCACGTCCCGGTCGCGGGGCGGCGCCTGCGTCACCAAGGAGGCCAGCAGGCCGCGTGAAACCTTGGCCACTTCTGCCACCGCCTGATTGAAAGCGACTTCGTTGGCCTGCGAGGGCTTGGTGAATCCCGAGATCTTGCGCACGAACTGCAGGGCAGCCGCGTTGACCTCGTCATCCGTGGCGGGAGGCTCGAAGTTGTATAAGACTTTGATATTTCGGCACATAATGTCTCTTTCCTTTTGCTGGTGACCAGTCTATTTCTTTTTGACGCTGTTTTGGGCAACCCCGGCTCGGACCAGGTTTTTGAAGGCCACGTCATTTATCTTATCCCCTTGAAATAGCTTAATGGTCCTCATGGCTTTGGCATCCAGTCCACTATTGAAGAGTTTGCCAGGATCTTTGAGCGAAGCTCCCTTGAAAAAGTTGACTCCTACATGATCTTTGAAGGCCGACACGCCGCAAACCAGGCCATTATGAGCAAATATGGGGCTATCCCATTTCCACTCTTCGGTTATTTCCGGATCCGCTTCGTGGATCAGCTTACGCAGGCGGGCAAGGAACACGCCGCGCCAATCTTTGGTTTCTTTGATGCGCTTGGTGATCTGGTCCGAAGCTTTCATAAGGCAACCTCCATTCAGTCCTATTATACGGATGACACGGTCATTCGCAAAAAATGTGAATTTGTATTTATCTTTCTTTATCGGTGTTTATCTGCGGTTCCATAGCGTTCTTCGATTTCTTGCATGCGCGCTTTCACGATCTTTTTCACCAGGCTGGCCGGCAGGGGCTTTTTTGGTGAGAATTGGATAGTGCCTTTAGACGTGTTGTAAGCTTTCAATTCCTTGCTAAAAGAGGTTTGAACCTTGGGACTCATGGGGAAAAAGCTGCAATGTTCTTTAAAGGCGTCATAGCCAACCAGCGAATGTCCAAAATACTTGAGGGCTGGCATGCCGTAACTAAATCCCTCCGTGGCTTCAGGAACGACGCCCTTGATTGTCTTGCGCAAGTTTCGCAGAGCGATCCGTTGGGCTACCGGCAGTTTAACAAGATAGGTGCCCACTTCGGCAGCAGAGGATGTTGTTTTGGCTTTGGACTTAGCCGAGGACTTAGCAACCTTCTTGGCGTTCATTTTTATTCTTCGATTGCAGGCGGGATATTGTGGTTCATTCGGAATAGGTTCCCCGGGTCGTACTCGCGCTTGATCTTCGCAAGGCGTTTCCAGGTCGCCGCAGGATAGGCGGCTTGCACGCCCTCATCCGTCACAAAGTTGACATAAGCGCCGGATTCGCCCTGGTCCATAGCTTTCGCAAATTCGCGCACCCAGGCTGCATGCTGATCGGCTTCCTCTAGGTTTTCGTAAAGATTGGCAAGGTTTACCAGGATCTTGCAATGGCGATGGGCGTAGGCTGTGGCGTTCGCCGGCACGCGCGAAACCGCGCCGCCCAGCACCCGCAATTGGGCCACGCGGATGGGCGCATTGGACCTGTTGAGGAAACCCATAATGGTCTGCCCCACGGATTGGTCGATGTACTTGAGGAACATGGTGTGTGAAGCCCCAGCTACCGGGTGCGGACCTTCAGGCCCCTCGAAGATTTCCGCATATTTCTTTGGCCCCAACATATCGGCTAACGGCGTGGCGATCTGGCGGAAGGGTGCCAGCGCTTTTTCGCCGCGCTCATCATCGCCGGCGAAAACCAGGATGGCAAAGATCACCGGTTTGCCTTGGATCTCTTCCGGGATCATCGGCATGGGCGGCGCCGGCATCACGTTGGCAATCGCGGAAAGTTCCTCCGGTGCGGCTTGGGCCGCAGCTATGAAAGCTGAAATCGTTTCGGGAGTGGCCGGCAAGATCAACATACCGCCCACAATGGAAGGTAGCTCGTGAAGTTTGAATTGGAATCGAGTGGCAACTCCAAAATTCCCACCGCCGCCGCGGATCGCCCAGAAGAGATCGGGGTGGTTTTGGGAATCTACGCGCACTTGGCGGCCGTCCGCCAATACCATGTCGGCGGCGAGCAACGAATCGATCGTGAGCCCAAATTTGCGTGAAAGGTAGCCCACTCCCCCGCCCAGCGTGATCCCGCCGACCCCTACCGTGCCCGTATCTCCAAACCCGGTGGCCAGCCCGTGCTCGGCTGCGGCCAGCGAGTATTGGCCGGCGGTCGCACCGCTTTCAGCCCAGGCGGTGTGCGCGGCCGCGTCGATCTCGATGGCTCGCAGTTCGGCCAGGTCCAGAACCAGGCCGCCATCCGAAACGGAATGGCCGGCGCCGCTATGCCCGCCGCTGCGCACTGCGAGTTCCATGTCGTTCCGGCTTGCGAAGGTGATCACCTTGGCCACGTCCTCGGCATCGGCCACCCGGGCAATCGCGGCCGGTTGCTTGTCGACCCAGCCGTAGAAGACAGCCCGCGCCGACTGGTACTCCTCGTCTTCCGGCAGGATGAGCCTGCCGCGCAAGAGGCCGCCTAATTCAGCAAGCATGGTTTTGGTCAGATTTTTTGTAGTCATTGATCCTTTAATGTACGTCTGGTTCTAATTCTGGCGCTTTAGCAGGCGTGTTGCGTAATAGGAATATCACCATCAGCGTGGCCGCAATCGCCGCTATTGCGGCGATCACCCAAAATGAGGGTGCTGATCCAGGATCCAGGATAACCGGATCAACTGGTCGTGATTCTAGCTTTGGGGAAATGGCCTTTATTCGGTTCTTGTTTGCTTATTTATTTGTGACTATCCGCATATTTTTTGAAATTCTCGAGAACAGCTTGCCAGCCAGAACGCTCTTGCTCCTCGGTGTAAGCAGGGAATGGTTCAAACGTCTCAGTTATTTTTGTTGCGCCGTCCATACCTTCAAACTTTAGACTTACCTGTCTGCCGTCTTCAAGGGTGTATTCGATCAGTTGGTGCTCCTTTACATTGGTGTAAACGCCGGTAAAATCAAACTGCGAACTTTTGTCTTTTGCACCCATCACGGTCTTGAACTTTCCCCCCACGCGAAGATCGTTTTCCGCAGCTGGCACCTCCCAGTCATCCGAAGCAAAAGCCCATTGCACAATATGCTCTGGCTTCGTCCAAAATTCCCAGGCTTTTTCCTTAGGAACATAGACGATACTTTCTATAGTAATTGTTCTTTTTTGATTCATAAGGTCAACTCCTTATTGAGTTCCCAACTTGGCGGAGAGGGAGGGATTCGAACCCTCGATACCTTGCGGTATACGCGCTTTCCAAGCGCGCGCACTAGGCCAGACTATGCGACCTCTCCATTTGGACAGCGTCAAAAATTATAGCATGCAGGTCTTTTCTGTTTGTAGGGACAGGTTTAAAAAACCTGTCCCTAGACACAAACCCATTACAATCTCCATCCTATGACGCACAAACTTTATCTCGGCCTAGGCAGCAACCTCGGCGACCGCCAAGCCCACCTGGACGCGGCCGTAGCCGCCCTGGCGCCCTCCGTGCGCGTGCTGCGCCGCTCGGCCATCTACGAGACCGCGCCCTGGGGCTACACGGACCAGCCGGCCTTCCTCAATCAGGTCCTCGAAGCCGGGACCGACTTGGAACCCAAGGAGTTACTGGCGCTGCTCAAGGCCACTGAAAAGCAGCTCGGCCGCCAGACTCGTTTCAAAAATGGCCCCCGCGAGATCGACATCGACATCTTACTGATCGACGACCTGGTATTGAACGAAGACCGGCTGCGCGTACCCCACCCCGGCCTGTACGACCGTGCCTTTATCCTCACGCCTCTGGCGGAGGTGGCGCCTGAACTGATAATCCCCGGCCAAAAGCAGACCGTGAAAGATTTATTAGCTGCCTTGGACACTAGCGGCATAAAGGTTTATCAGCAATGAAAGACATCCGTATCGGGGAAAAAATATTTTCCTGGGGTGCCCGCACTTATGTGATGGGCATCCTCAACGTCACTCCGGACTCCTTCTCCGGTGATGGCCTGGCCGCCAGTGGCGACCCCGTCACCGCTGCCCTCGAACAAGCGCGCCGTTTCGCCGCGGCCGGCGCCGATATCCTGGACGTGGGCGGCGAGAGCACCCGCCCCGGCGCCGAGTCGGTCAGCGCGGCAGAAGAGAAAGCCCGCGTGTTGCCTGTCATCCAAGCCCTCGCCGCCGAACTGGAAGTGCCCATCTCCATCGATACCTATAAAGCCGAAGTGGCCGCCGCCGCCCTGGACGCCGGCGCCGACATGGTGAACGACGTGTGGAGTTTGCGCGCCGACTCTCAGCTGGCGCCCCTGGTGGCCGAACGTGGCGTGCCGATCGTCCTGATGCATAACCGCAGCAACCCCGCCAACGCTGACCTGCGCGAGCGCCTGGGCGGCCGCTATGTTGGCATTGAGTATGAAGACCTGCTTGAAGATATCAAACGGGAGTTGCTGGAGAATGCGGAAATAGCCCACAAAGCCGGGGTTCGAAATGAAAACATCATCCTGGATCTCGGCATTGGCTTCGGCAAAACGGTGGAGCAAAATTTGGAGCTGCTAAACCGTTGCGGGGAAGTACGCGACTTGGGCTACCCGCTGCTGGTCGGCCCTTCGCGTAAATCCTTCATTGGCTACACGCTGGATCTACCGCCCGAGCAGCGCGTCGAAGGCACCGCCGCGGCAGTGGCCGTGGCTATCGCCCGCGGTGCGGATCTCGTGCGCGTCCATGATGTGGAGCCCCTGATGCGGGTGGTGAAAATGACGGATGCGATCGTCAGAACGACCCAGACGAAGGTAAGGGGAGGAGATGTTCTTGCTTCCAAGAAGCTTCTCTGATTAAATAGTAGCATGCACCAAACTGATATCGCAAGATTTTTTACCAGACCAGTATGCGTTCGATTCCGGGATCAACAAGGTAACGTAACCACAGAATTTGGAACCTGCATAATTATCAATAGCGATGGATGGATTTTATCTGCTCGACACGTAATCTTCCCTGAAAAAGGCGAAATTACTTACAGATGGTTCGGATTTAGAGGGCTTGACATCGAGGACCCGTTTCGATCAACCAACGATCTAGCATTCGCAAAACTCAAACAATTCGACCCTACCTTAATACAATCTTTCCCATTATTTGGCCGTCCCGAGTTCCTAAAGCCAGAAACCCCATTGTTCCATGCTGGCTCTTTGATCCCTCCAGAAACGGACTTGACTAAACTTAGTTTGGACAAAAGTGGGAATTTGGTTTACCCAGGAATATTCTCAATTCAACCCAGTCGATTTGTAGATACTGTGTGGAGTCGACGACCAAATGATGAAACTGGCATATTTGAAGGTAGATATATAAGAACATCCAGTCCGATTGTGCGAGGGCATAGCGCCGGCCCGCTTATCGATAGCAACGCTCATGTTTACGGTGTCCTGAGTTCCACGGGAGATGTGCACCACCTTGGAATGTCGATCGAAACTGAAGTTATCAGAAAGGGGATGGATGCCCTAAGCATAAAGTACGACACTCTATAATGTGCATGAAAAGTTACTTTGATAGCAATTTCTCCATCACGATAGCATCCTCGTCCCCTTCGTAATATTGCGGCCAGACATCGATTTGGGTGTAACCGCTGCGTTGGTATAAACGCTGGGCGGCCTGGTTGCTTTTGCGCACGGTCAGCCGCATGCGCGGCATGCCGCAACGCTGCTCGGCCAGATCCAGCAGCTGCTTGCCGATGCCGCGGCCGCGATATTCGGGGTGCACCGCGATCGTGGCGATCCAGGCCAGATCCTGCTTGCGGCGTATATCCGCGGCCACAAAGCCCACCACCTTATCCCCGTCCATCGCCTTCCAGCGCTCAATGTTGGGCAGGCTTAGCACTCCGATCATTTCGATCAGCGGCCAGGCGTCCAGCTCGAAACTGAGGCGCTCCAGCACCCGAATGGCGTTCAGATCCCAAAGGCTGGCGCTGGCAAACGTGATCAGTGTGGAGGCTTGCGGGGTTTGGGAGGACATGGGCCGCGGGATTATATACCCCGCATGGTAAACTTTTGATGAACATCGCGAAGGGTAGCAATGAAACTCAAATTGGCGCTTGCACAGATCAGCACCCGCCTGGGCGTAGTCAGCGCTAATCTCGAAAAGCACCTTGATTATATAAACCAAGCCAAGGGGGCCGACCTGATCGTCTTCCCCGAACTTTCCCTCACCGGCTATGTGCTCCAGGACCTGGTGCCCACCGTAATAGCCCGCCCCACAGCGGCTGACCCGACCTTCAAGCCTCTGCTGGAAGCCAGCAAAAAGGTCGACCTCATTGTCGGCTTCACCGAAGAGGACCCCCGCCACCGCTTTTTCAACTCGGCAGCTTATTTATCCAAGGGCGAAGTAGTCCACGTTCACCGCAAGGTCTATCTGCCCACCTACGGCCTGTTCGACGAGGGCCGCTATTGGGCCTGGGGCGACAGCATCCGCGCCTTCGATACCCGCTTCGGGCGCGTGGGCATGCTGATCTGTGAAGATTTCTGGCACGCCTCCCCGCCCTACCTGCTCTGGCTGGACGGGGCCGACCTGCTCTTCTTCATCTCCGCCTCCCCCGGCCGCGGCATCAGCAGCGACGATGCGCTGGGCTCCGCCCGCTGGGTGGAGCATGTCTGCCAGGCCTACGCCAGCCTGTTCACCGATTTTGTCGCTCATGCCGGGCGCACCGGTTTTGAAGATGGGCTGAACTTCTGGGGAGGTTCCGCGGTATATGACCCCAATGGTGAGCTGATCGGCAAGGGACCTTATTTCGACGAAGCCCTCACCGTGATGGAGTTGGACCTGGATGAGCTGCACCGCGCCCGGGCGCGCCTGCCCCTGCTGCGTGACGAGCGCACCGCCCTGGTGCAGCGCGAGCTGAACCGCATTCTGCAAGCGGACCAGCGGGGCGCCAATGGCCGAGATTAACCTCAGTATCAATACCGAGGTCGCCCGGCGCATCCTCACTGGCTTTATTCGCAGCGAGGTGACCCGCGTCGGCTTCCAGCGCGCTGTGCTCGGCGTTTCCGGCGGCGTGGATTCGGCGCTGTGCTGCTTCCTGGCCGCCGAAGCCCTTGGGCCCGAAAATGTTTTGGCCCTGCGCCTGCCCTACAAAAATTCTTCGCCAGATTCGCTTACCCACGCTCAATTGGTCATTGATGCCACCGGCGTGCAGACCAAGACCATAGACATCACCCCGATGGTCGACCCATTTTTTGAGGCCATCCCGGACATGGACCGCATTCGGCAGGGCAACGTGATGGCCCGCGCCCGCATGATCACCTGGTACGACCAGTCTGCCTCATTCAAGGGGCTGGTGCTCGGCACCAGCAACAAGAGCGAGATTCTGCTGGGTTACACCACACTCTATGGGGACAATGCCTCGGCGATTAATCCGAACGGAGACCTGTATAAGACCCAGTTGCGCCAGTTAGCCAGGGCGGTAGGAGTCCCACCTGTTATCGTGGATAAGACGCCTTCGGCCGATCTCTGGGTTGGGCAAACTTCCGAAGGCGAGCTGGGGTTCACCTACGAAGAGGTGGATAAATTGCTCTATCTCCTGGTAGATTGCCGCTACTCCGCTGAGGAATGTGTCGGCGCTGGTTTCAAGCGGGACTTCGTCCAGGGAGTGATCGAGCGCGTGCGCCGCAACCACTTCAAACGGATGCTGCCGTTGATCGCCAAGCTCAGCAACCGCACCGTGGGCTACGACTTTTTGTACCTGAGGGACTGGGGAACCTAAGTCCCTCCTCCTTTTTGTCATTTCGAGCGGAATAGCCAAGCCCTTATCAGTGAGAGACTCAACAAAGCGAGAAATCCTTTTAATCACGTGTTCCGAAAATAGACAATTCTGCCGGCCTAGACACCGCGATGAATCGTCCATTTTTCCCATCTGTCATTCCGAGCGAAGCGAGGAATCCCTT
>CAZNFL010000016.1:0-38774 GCA_964572455.1 uncultured Anaerolineaceae bacterium | reverse complement strand
TTTTTCCCATCTGTCATTCCGAGCGAAGCGAGGAATCCCTTTACGCAGGACTCCCCTATTCCCACCAGTCATTCCGCTCCTTCGCTGCGTTCAGATAATCTCCGCTAAGATTCATCCATATAGCCCCTGTCTAACGATAGAAAATAGCCAATAGAGAAACGCGTTCCAATGGATTCCTTTCCAACACCTTGACAAACCGGCGTTTTCCTTCAATTCCACCTAGTTTTAAGCAATAATGTGGCATGCTTAGGTATCGAAAGATCAGCTACGTTTCCCCCGACCTATAAACCTACCATACATACAACACTACAATACCTACAACACAGACAACCTCTACCATTTCGCCATGATCGATAACATCGCCACATCTGCAACGCGGGCGGCGAGTGAAGGGTCGTTTCCATAGCCGCTGGTTCACCGAATTTGCCTTATCGGGGTGGCTGCTGGACCTTGTCAAGTTTGCACGACCCCCCTCTGTCCTCCGCAACATTACAACTTTAACGTTGTTTGACGGAAGCCGGGGGGCGGGGCCTTCCTTGTGCGAAGCGAGAGGTTCCTCTGCTTATCAGTTGGCACCCAAATTGCATGCATCAAAAGAGCTAACGGGCATTTAATCCCAATAAAGGATGCAATTGCTATAATTTCGTCTTGAAATGATAAACACCACTACTCAAAGGGAACCCCTATTTCGAAGGCTGGCCACAGGCTTTAAACGACTGGATCGTCTCACCCAGTTCCTGCTGGTTGCCTTCCTTATCGCCGGCATAGCCACTGCGCTGGTGAGCTTCATCTATCTGCAGCGCCTCGTGGAATGCAGCCCGTCCAACGTATTTCCCGGGCTGCGCCTGCCCATCTGCGGTGGAGGCGGCGGCTTATCGGGCGGGCCTGATCTTGGCAATGGTCAGGGAAATGGCGGCGGGGGTGGAAACAACCCCGGATCTTCGGACGATGTTTTCTCCTATACAGCGCCCGATCCCTGGGACGGGTCCAGCCGTGTCAATGTGCTAATCATGGGCTTGGACGCCCGTGATTGGGAGGCGGGAGCGGGAGCCCCGCGTACCGACACCATGATGGTGCTCACCTTCGACCCGGTGACCCAGACCGCGGGCATGCTTTCGATCCCGCGCGACCTGTGGGTCGAAATTCCCGGATTCGGGCACGACAAAATTAATAACGCCTATGCGCTGGGCGAAGGCAATCGGTTGCCAGGCGGCGGCCCCGGCCTGGCGGTCCAGACCGTGGAACAGCTCTTGGGTATCTCCATCAACTACTATGCCCAAATTGACTTTATCGCTTTCGAGCAGTTCATTGACATTATTGGCGGCGTCAAGATCGACGTGCCCAGCGATATCCGCGTTCAGCTGATCGGCGAGGAGATCACCCACTTGATCCGCGATGGCCGTCAGACTTTGAACGGGGAGTATGCACTGGCCTATGCCCGCAACCGCAAGGAAGGCGACGGCGATTTTTCCCGTGCCGAACGCCAGCAGCAAGTGATCCTGGCCATCCGAGACCAACTGGCCAGGGAGGACGTCCGCGCCGTGGTTTTTAATAACACGTTACAGATCTACGAAACCTTAGCCACCGGTATCAACACGAACATGTCGATCGGCGAAGCGCTCAGCCTGGGTTGGGCGGTGAAAGATATCGGGCTGGATGAGATCAAACAAGCCGTGCTCGCTCCCAATGCTTGTTTATCTCCAAGCTGCATAGGTCCCGATTATGTGATCCCCCAAAAATCCCCGGATGGCTTGGACATCCTAAAGCCAGTTTCGGAGAACATCCGCGTGCTGCGCGACGAAGTCTTTTCTTCCGAAGGCGTTCGCAGCCCGCTGGCCTCTACTAGCCAATCTGTGGACCTGATGAAAATGGAGGCCGCCCAGGTTGCCATTTACAACGGTTCTGAGTCGAGCGGGCTGGCTGAAGCCACCCAAGCCTACCTGGTGGCCCAGGGCATGATCGTGGGCACCATCGGATCAGCCGATCTGGTTCCGTCGACCATCGTCTACGATTACACTGGCAATCCCTATACTCTCGAGTACCTTGTGGGCTTGATGGGCATCCAACCCAGCCGCATCTTCAGCCGTTATGACCCCAACAGCCCCGTAGACATTGAGGTCATCCTCGGCCCCGAATGGGTAGTGCCGGCCCAATAATATAGCCTGCGTAAAACGCGCATTGCGTTAGAATTCGAACAATTCGGACTTAATGCATGCCGGCTAAATCCTCCAAATCCCCGCGCTGGACCCCGACCACCAAGCTGATCGCCGGCTTCACCATGGTGGCGATCATCGCCGCTATCCTGGTGCGCTTCAGCGGCTTCCTTGGCCCTTTGTTGCTGGCCTTTATCCTCACCTATCTACTCCATCCGCTGGCCCGACGGGTGAGCGAAAACAGCAACCTTTCGTGGAGAGCCTCTGTTTCCATCGTGTTCCTGGCCTTCATCATTTTGTTAATCCTGCTTCTCACCCTGGCGGGCTATGCG
Organism: uncultured Anaerolineaceae bacterium; assembly: GCA_964572455.1. GTDB lineage: Bacteria > Chloroflexota > Anaerolineae > Anaerolineales > UBA11579 > JAMCZK01. The sequence continues at coordinate 36,289 of CAZNFL010000016.1, read as the reverse complement.
ATCGTGGACCAGCTGGCGAATCTTATAGGCGTGATACAGGACTATTCATCTGGCCTCCCCGATTACTTGCGCGACCTGGCCAGTTTCGCGCCTCAGTTGGGTCCGTTCCAGATCGACTTTGCCCAGCTGGAAGGCAGGCTCTTGGAGGAGTTTGGCGTAGATTTCAGTACCTTGGGCCAGGAATTGCTTTCGGCTATCCAACCAATTTTAGGTGGAGCCGGTTCTTTTCTGGGCGCCCTGGCCACCTCGACTCTCACAACCATCGGCTGGATCCTGTTTATCTTAATCATTACCTACCTTTTGTTGTCAGATGCAGGTCGTGCTCCCGAGTTCTTCGAAGGGGCTAACCTGCCCGGGCACGACGCCGACATCCGCCGGATCGGCCGCGAGCTGGGGCGCATCTGGAACGCTTTCCTGCGGGGCCAACTGTTGTTGGTCAGCATTATTATGCTGACCTCATTCACTCTGATGAGCTTGCTGGGCGTGCGCTATGCGCTGGCTTTGGCTTTGCTCACTGGCCTCGCCAAGTTTGTTCCATATATCGGCTCGTTCACCATGTATGTGACAACCGCCCTAGTGACTGTCCTCCAACCTGGCAATTATTTAGGCATCGAGCCGGGAACAACCTATATGCTGTTTGCCACTATCCCGGCCATTCTGACTGACCTGAGCTTCGACAATCTCATCACCCCGCGTTTTTACGGCCGGGCGTTGGGCGTGCATCCGGCGGCGGTATTGGTAACAGCCTTAGTGGCTGCCAATCTATTGGGTTTCGTCGGCCTCTTATTGGCCGCGCCGGTTTTGGCCAGCCTGCAGCTTTTTGCTACCTATGCCTTCCGCAAAATGGTGGATTTGAACCCCTGGCCCCAGGTGGAAAAGCGGGAGTCGGAAAAACCCGAGCCTCTGGCCGAGCGTTTGCGCATGCTTGTCGTTAAGGCGAAAAAGGCTTTATCTGGCCGGAGGAAACGAACTAAACGTAAATCAGTGCCTAAATAATTTGCACCCCGGATCGCCCCTTGAAGCCTGCGTAGGCCGTTAGTCATGGTGCCTTTTTTGGCCCTTTGATTTATACTGGCTTCCGATCGGGACGATAATGCCAATGATACGCAAACGAGTTTTTATACTCACGCCTAGTTCGGGATTTGGCGAACAGATCCGCCAAGTATTGGAAGACACCGGCAGTTACCAGCCCTTCCTGTTTTCTAAACCTAAAGATGCCGTTGAAGCCGCCCGCAAAGATGCAGTGGCGCTCATTGTTCTGGATGCCGAGTTAGGCGCCCAAGCTCCAGCGGAGTTGATCGCCGAATTACGCCTGCATGCTCCTCATTCCCGCCTATTGATCATTTCCAAACAGAAAGACCCACACGACCCTGAGCTGATGCTGCTGGCCGCCGATGGCATCCTACCCAGTCCCTTTTATCTACCAGACCTGGTGGCGGCTATTGAACAATTTTTTGGCCCCATAGTCCCCAAAGATTCCCCCAAGCGCACCAGCTACGGAGACAATGCCGCGCAGGTTCCGGTGGCTATCCGCGGAAAAACCAGCCCTCCCCTTTGGCTTGAGGATGTCTCACAAGCCGCTGCTTACCTGGCCAGGCTCTCAATCGAGTCTGCTTCCCGGGCGGCCTTGATTACGAAGGGTGCCAACGTGTGGGCCTACGCCGGCGAATTGCCCGCCGAGGCTGCCGACGAACTAGCCGCAGTGCTAGCTGAACACGCCAACGAAGCCGATCTGGCGCGTTTTATTCATCTAAATGCCACCGGAGTTGACTACATGTTGTACGCTACTGGCTTGGGGGGAGACTTCACCTTGGCGCTAACTTTCGACGCTCAAATGTCTTTCAGCCAGATGCGCGCCCGGGTAAACGACCTGGCCAAAGCCATAGCCATCGCTCCTCAACCAGTAACGAGTGAGAAAAAGAGCATCGGCAGGCCCGCGGAGCGACAGGCCGATGTTTATTTGCAGGCTGGAGAAAGGGAACCTCCCGCGCCCCTCGAGCGCAGCCGCCCCCAAGCGGAGACACCCACGCCGATGCCAAGCACCTCTCAGCCAATAGCCAGGCCGGAAGCGCCCGCAGCCGGCGCACCTAGCCTGAAATACCTGGCCAAAGCCATAGCCGTCGCTCCTCAACCAGTAACGAGTGAGAAAAAGAGCATCGGCAGGCCCGCGGAGCGACAGGCCGATGTTTATTTGCAGGCTGGAGAAAGGGAACCTCCCGCGCCCCTCGAGCGCAGCCGCCCCCAAGCGGAGACACCCACGCCGATGCCAAGCACCTCTCAGCCAATAGCCAGGCCGGAAGCGCCCGCAGCCGGCGCACCTAGCCTGAAATATTCTTTCGTATTGATTCCGCGCTTGCCCAAACACCGTTTGAAAGGCGACTTGGTGGAGAGGCTGGCTGCCTGGCTGCCGGAGCTGTGCCTGGCCTTCGCTTGGAACTTAGAGCACGTTTCAGTCGAGGCGGAATACTTGCAATGGACCATCAGCATAGGTCCGGATTCGGCGCCCGAATCGGTTGTGGAAGTGCTCGATAAGCATCTGTCCGCTTATATCTTTGAAGATTTTCCGCGCATGGGGCGCGACAATCCCTCAGGACATTTTTGGGCGCCGGGGTGCCTGATCGTCAACGGGGAACAGCCCAGCCCCGAGCAGATCTCCGAATATATTAAACAAACTCGCGCCCGCCAAGGTGTGTCGCGCCAATAAAACGTTTCATTCTGAGGCGAGCTCGGCGAGCCGAAGAATCTTTATAACCTTGTTTTCCAAATAACCTGAATTCTTGGAGAAAGACATGGGACACGGACGAAAAAGGGAACGAATCAGTTTCCGGTTGGCCCCAAACTTACACCCCTTCGTCTCCAGGTCACAACCCCAAACATTAGCAAGGTAAGCGCTCCGATCACCAGGAGCGTAAACACGCGCTGCAAAATAAGAAAGGATCCAACGGCCGTGTCGCCGACTCCACCGAGGCTCAAAACGCCATACCAGGCGGCGTCAAACACTCCCAACCCATCCGGCGTCACCGAAACGACGTAGCTCATCTGCGTGATCGAGGCACCAAAAAGGAAAGCGAGCGGCGGCAAGGAAATCCCGACGGCCTGCCCCAGGAAAAAAGCACGCAGCCCGATGCAAATCTGTTTTGCCACACTGGCTAGGTACCCCAAAGCGTACGTGGACGAGGGCAGCCTGGCTGGCTGAATAGCTTGGTAGTCTCGCCGCAACAGTCCCAAAATAATCTTCCGAGTCAGGTTGTAGCTGAAGAAAATAAATCGAAGCACATAAGGGGAGCCGAACAAAAGCAATAAAAAGACAACGATGGCCGAGATGACCAAAATGCCCAGCGATTCTGAGATCGTGGTCTCTCCAAAAATAAACAGGAGCGAAGGTCCCAGGAAAATGACCGATACGATCAGGTCCAGCATTTTGTCCAAGATGATTGAACTGGTAGAAATGTGTATGGGCACTTGGTTACGCCGCGACAGGAACAGCGTACGCACCACCATGTCGCTCAAGTCCTTGGGCAGCACGAACCCTATTGTCCTGCCAGCCAGAACATAGAAAAAGCTATCCACTTGGTTGAGGGCCGGGTACCCTGCCAACGCGTTGGCAAGCAATCTCCAGCGGAAGCTGATAAAGCCTGTGAGCAGGATGGTCAACATCAGACTATAGAATAGGCTGGCCCAATCCGGCGGGTTAAGAAAATTTAGCGTTTCGAGGTTTACGCCCGCCAGGCTTAGTATTCCCAGATACAATAACAAACCAGCCACCAATTGGAACAGGTAGATCGGTGCTCTCAGCTTTGAACGGGATGTCTTTTCTTGTGTATCCATCATTTCTCGCAAACTATTAATTAGTATCACAAAAGTCTTGGCCCACCAAGCCGTGAAACCTTCGCCCCAAAAACCCATCATAGTCGTTTCTGGGCTACCCCGCTCCGGCACTTCGCTGATGATGCAGATCTTGGAAAAGGCTGGCTTGACGACTCTCACCGATCAGCTCCGCACAGCAGATATCGATAACCAGCAGGGTTATTATGAATACGAGCCGGTGAAATTCATGAAAGATGGGAACCTGGTCTGGATGGCACGTGCCCAGGGTAAGGTAGTCAAGATCATCTCTCACTTGTTGGCCTATTTGCCGGCCGAATACCAGTACAAGATCGTTTTTGTGCAACGCAATCTGGTCGAGGTAGTGGCCTCGCAAAACCGCATGCTGGAAAACAAAGGAGAGGCGGCCAAATCTGCGAATGACGACGAAGAACTAGAACAGATCTTTGGCGCACATATCCAGAAGATCAAAAGTTGGATTTCCGCTCAGCCCAATATCGAGGCCGTATATGTTGAATACAAGCTCCTCGTCCAAAACCCCGCTGCGGCCCTGGAACCACTCGAAGACTTCCTTTCGATAGAATTAACCAAGCCTGAGATATTGGCCATCGTTGACCCCAAATACTACCGCCGGCGGGCGGGCTCCTAATATCCCATTCCCCAAAATAGCCATAATCGACCCATCAAAGCCTGGAACCCGGGGCGTTGGGAGTACAATCGTGCCCGCTCATGGTGCATCCCTTGAACAAAGTATTTGTCATCGGCCTGGACGGTGTGCCTCTCGACCTCCTTGAAAAATGGATGGAACAGGGGCATTTGCCCAGATTAAAGAGCTTGATCGATAAGGGGGTGACCGGCAAGCTAAAATCCACCGTTCCGCACACCTCCGGCCCGGCCTGGTCTTCCTTTATGACCGGTAAGAACCCGGGTAAGACTGGTGTATACGACTTTCTTTACCGGGACAAAGACAGCTACACCTTTCTCCCCAATAACACGCTCACCCGCGGCGGCAAGGCCATCTGGGACATTCTTAGCGAGGAAGGGCTCAAGGTCGGGGTGATGAACGTGCCCATGACCTACCCGGTTAACCCGGTCAACGGTGCCCTGATCAGCGGCTTTCTCACCCCCTATTACGCCAAAGATTACTACTATCCTCAGGACTTGTTGGAACGCCTGGAAGCTAAGATCGGCCAAAAGTATTATATCTATCCGCTGGAAACCTTTAACGACAGTAACCCCCAGGCCTACTTCAATGCCTCCCACAAAATGTTGGTTATGCAAACCGCCAGCATCTCCTTCCTGATGGAACACCTGGATTGGGACTTCCTGATGGGCGTGTTCTTCGATACCGATCGCATCCTCCACCAGGTCTGGCATTACCTGGATGCCGAACACCCCATGCGCAAAGCGGACGTTGAAATAGACAAGAGCGGCCCGGTGGTCGAATACTTCGACCATCTGGATCGCTGTATCGGCCGACTGGTGGACCAGGCCGGGCCGGATACGAACATCATCGTGATGTCCGACCATGGCATGGGCGCGGCCCACAACATGATCACGCTGAACACCTGGCTGCTAAACCACAAACACATCCAATTAAAAGGCAGCCTGTTCACTCAACTCAAGCGGTTCCTGTTCAGGCTAGGTTTCACCCTGCGCCTTTCCCATCGTTTGCTGGCCCTATTCAAGCTAGAGAAGCACGCCGAATACAAGCTGCTCTACTCGGCAGACAAGATCCTCAAGAAAGTATTCCTATCCTTCAACGACGTCGACTGGAAACGTACCTCAGTCTATTCTGTCGGACGGGATATTGGGCCCCTATTTTTCAACCTGAAGGGCCGCGAACCCGAAGGCATCGTCGACCGCGGCGAGGGATACGCGCGCCTGCGCGAGTCCATCGCTGCGTCCGCCCGCGACATGACCGATCCTAAAACGGGGAAGAAGCTAGCGCGCAAAGTCTTGTTTCGCGAGGATGTGTATAAAGGCCCCTACCTGGATATGGCCCCGGACCTGATCATCGAACCCGGGGATGAAGATGTGTTTTATGGCCTTAGCGACTTTGGTTCCAACCAGGTCTACGAACCTTTCTATCGCTATTCCGGCATGCACCGCGCCCATGGCTTGCTTATCATGCATGGCCCGGATTTCAAGGCGAGCCAGCGCATCGAGGGCGCCGAGATCATTGACCTCGCCCCCACCATCCTGCACGCCCTAGGCCGCCCCATCCCGGACGACATGGATGGCCGCCCCCTGCTTTCTGCGTTCAGCGGCCAGAAAGCCGGCAATGTTCAGTATCGTGAAGCAGAGAAAGATAGCGGGGACAAGACTCAGGATTCGCGCTATTCCGCCGCCGAATCCTATGATATCGAAGAACGCTTAAGGAAATTGGGTTATTTAGGCTAGATCAAACTGCTGTCTCATTCCCCTGCACTAACGTATAAAAATCCTTCTTCACCGCCAACGATCAATTGCATCTGCGGGAAATATTCTTCGATAAGCGCGGTATCGAGGTCTTCCCAAAAGAAAAACACGAACATCACCTTTTGGCCGTCGGCTATCCGATCTTGGATGGCCTTCAGGGAGAGACCGTATCCCTCCCCGGTTTCCTGTTGCGTGGCTGTGTCAAACGCTATCGGGAAAAGGTAGGCCAGCCGCCCGGAAAAATAGTAAAGCTGGTGCACGTTGTCGGTATAGATCAAATAGTCATCCGGGTATTCTGCCAGGCGCACCACCACCTCGCGCTTGGCCAGGTCAGCCATGGCATAGCCTTTGCCGCGCCCGCGGGATTCACTGGCCAGCGCCCACGTATCGGCCGCGTGGCTCTCTGCCAACGTGTAGGCCGCCAAGCCGAACAAGATCAGGCTGGCCAGGCCCAGCGCCGGGGCCGCCGCCCGGCTGCGCTTCCACAGGAAGAAAAGCCCGGAGAAAGCGGCCACGATCAGGATCGTATAGGCCGGGTACATCATACGGTCATCCAACGGGATGGCCGCCCCGGTGTACATAACCGAAAAGAATACGATGAAAAGATAGGCCGGCACATAGACCAGGAACAGCCAGCCCAATAGGGTGGCCGGGCGCCCTGCTGTCTGAACCATGCGGCTTGACCGGTAATATAGAAAAGCCCCCAGTGCGATGGCAAGTAGGGCAGCCAGTTTACGCTTCCCGACCAGGAAAAAATTTTCCAACGGGGAAACCCAGGCGGATAATGTTTGTCTGAATACTTCCCATTTTTCGGCGCTGATCGCGTGATAGTTGATGATCTTATTAGTGGCGCTGCCCGCCACCAGCAGGTTCCTGCCCATCCACAAACCTATCGGCAGCCCGGCCACAGCCGCCAGCAGGGCGCTTTCCTTTACCTTGGTTAGCCAGGGCTTACCCGGCCGAAGCAGTAGCACCAATCCCGCCGCACCCAAGGCCGAAGCGCCCACGTAGCGGGTCAAGAAAGCCAACCCCAGACATATCCCTGCGTACACCAGCAGCCGGATCTGGTCAAGGCGAAAGTAGTCATCGATGACCAGAAAACCTAATAACACAAAGGATACGTAAGGCGCTTCGGTCATCGCCCAAAGGTTGACCTCAAACACCGCCGGCGCCAGCAAGGCAAACCCGGCGGCGGCCAACGCGAAAAACCGCGAGCCGGTAAGTCGAAATACCGTCAGCCCGATCAGCACAATATTGGTAGCAAAAGAAACCGCCGCCAGCCAGCGCGCTCCTTCCCATGCACCTACCCCAACCAATTCAAAAATTGCCAGCAGCGTGGAATACAGCGGCGGGAACTGGATCAATGGCTTAAAGTCGCCCTCCCCACTCAAGCGCCCCAGGCCGACCCCATCCGCCAGAGTTTCCGCGCCCCAGATATATTCCACCGAATCGCTGCGTACGCCGATACCATGTTCGGCCGTGGCCCACAACAAAAGAGCGCCGGCCGCCGCGGCCAGCAGTACTAGGCCAACTAAAAACAATAACCGCTTACGCTCTTCGATGCAGGCAAGACTAGCGGCAAGCTGTCTATCAATCGCAGTGACGAGATTTTTCATTCAGGTTTGGTCGGCAATAAGGGGGCAAGCGGCAAGGAATTATACACAGCGGCTTCACTTCCTCGGAAAAATCGCATCCTTCAAAGCGAGTAAAATCCTTAAATGCCTCCCACGCTCTATCTCATAGACGGCCATGCGCTGGCCTACCGCACCTATTTCGCGCTTACCAGCGCGGGCGCCGCCACCAGCCGCTGGGTGACCACCTCCGGCGAACCTACCGCCGGCGTCTTCGGGTTCACCTCCGTGCTGCTGCGTATTTTGGAGCAGGAACGCCCCGATTACATCGCCGTGGCCTTTGACCGCGGCCGCACCTTCCGTGATGAGCTCTTCAAGGACTACAAGGCCACCCGTGAAAAAATGCCGGAAGACCTGCGCGGCCAGATCGACCGCATTCGCGAACTGGTCGACGCCTTCAACATCCCCCGCCTCGAAATGGACAATTTCGAAGCTGACGACATTTTAGGCAGCGTGGCCAAGAAGGTCGCCGCGCAGGGCATCGGGGTCAAGATCATCACCGGGGATAAGGACCTGCTGCAATTGGTGGATGACCGCGTCATTGTCAGCCTCCCCGGAAAGAGCCTGGCTGATTCTAAGGACTACTTCGAAAAAGATGTGGAGGATTTCCTTGGCGTGCGCCCTGAACAAGTAGTGGATTTCAAAGCGCTCATCGGCGACAAATCCGACAACATCCCCGGCGTGCCCGGCATCGGTGAAAAGACCGCCGCCGCCCTGCTCGCCCAATACAAGACCCTCGATGGCATCTACGCGCACCTCGACGAACTGAAGCCGGCTCAAAAACAGAAATTAGTAGAAGGTCGGGATAAAGCCCTGCTCAGCCAGAAGCTTTCTCGGATCGTCACCGACTTGGACATCGATCTTGATTTGGAAAAGGCGCGCAGCAACAAACTCAGGCCTCAGGATGTTGAGCCGTTGTTCCGCATCCTGGAATTTCGCTCGTTGATAAAACGCCTGGAAACTGTAATGGACATCCTGGGGGTGCCCAAGGATATGACAGGCGGCGGGCAGTTGGGTTTATTTGCAGACGAGCAAGCCCAAAGCCAGGCCCCCACTACGGATACCATCACCGTGATCGTGGATACTCCCGCAGCCCTGGCTGACCTGGCCAAAGTGCTCGCCAGAGCGCCAGTGATCTCGTTCGATACCGAGACCACCAGCACGCGCCACATGAGCTGCGATCTGGTGGGCATTTCGTTCTCCGTGGAACCCAAGAAGGGATTTTACGTCCCGGTCGGCCATGATGCCAAGCTGGGTCGCCAACTTCCCATCGGCGCGGTCATCGAGGCCATACGCAAGCCGATGACCGATCCCAAGATTCCCAAGGTCGGCCACAACCTCAGTTTTGATTACATCCTGCTGGCGCGCCAAGGGCTCGAGGTGAGCCCATTGTCTTTCGATACCATGATCGCCGAGTGGCTGCGCGACCCGATGTCGCGCAACCTGGGGCTCAAGGGCATGGCTTGGATACGTCTCCATTCTCAGATGGCAGACATCGAGGATCTGATCGGCACAGGGCGAAAGCAGGTCACCATGGCCCAGGTGCCCATCGAAAAGGCGGGCGCCTACGCCGCCGCGGATGCGGATGTCGTCCTGCGGCTCATGCCCATCCTCGACCAACGCATGGTCGAGGTTCACAGCCGCAAGATCTTCGACGAGATTGAAATGCCCTTGGTGCGTGTGTTGGCCGAAATGGAACGCGCCGGCATCATGCTGGACCTGCCTTTCGTCCAGCAGATGTCGGCAGAGCTGGAAAAGAGTATGGCTATCATGGCCAACGAAGTTTATAAGCATGTTGGCGAAGAGTTCAATCTGAACTCTCCCCAGCAACTAGCTCATGCGTTGTTCGACAGGATGAAGATCCCACCGCCTACCGGGGTGCGCAAGACCGCCAGTGGTTCCTATTCCACAGCCGCCGATATCTTGGACGGCTTGCGCGATCAGCATCCCATCGTGCCTTGGATCCTGGATTATCGCGAGCTTTCTAAACTGAAATCCACCTATCTGGATGCGCTCCCGCTGGAGATAAACCCGCAAACCGGCCGGGTGCATACCTCCTACAACCAGGCTGGCACAGTCACCGGTCGCATCGCTTCCAGCGAGCCTAACTTGCAAAACATTCCCATCCGCACTGAGCTGGGCCGCAAAGTGCGCCGGGCTTTCATCGCCTCGCCGGGCCACCAGTTGCTCAGCGTGGATTATTCGCAGATCGAACTGCGCATCGTAGCCCACATCGCCGACGATGCCGCCATGCTGGATGCCTTCCGCGCTGGCCAGGATATTCACGCCACGACGGCAGCCGCCATCCTCGGCCTCGAGTTAGACCAGGTGACTGCTGACCTTCGCCGCAATGCCAAAGCTGTGAACTTCGGCCTGATCTATGGCATGAGCCCCTACGGGCTCACCCGCGCCACTGAATTGACCTTGGCAGAAGCCGAGGACTTTGTCACCGCCTATTTCCAGCGCTTCCCCGGAGTAAGAGCGTACATCGAGAACACCAAACAGCAGGCCACCAAAGAAGGTTATGTCGAGACCCTCCTTGGCCGGCGCCGCTTTTTCCCCAGCCTCAAGGAAGGTACCAATTACGTGTTACGCAACCGTCTGGAACGCGAGGCGATCAACAGCCCCATCCAGGGCACGGCTGCCGACATCATGAAACTTGCCATGCTGCGCGTCTCGGCTGCCTTGCCCAAGGCCGGGCTCCAGGGCCGCCTGCTTCTCCAGGTGCACGATGAGTTGGTCATCGAAGCCCCGGACAAGGAAGTTGAGAAGACTGCCAAGTTGGTTAGCCAGGAGTTGGCTTCAGCTTACACGTTGAAGGTGCCTCTGGCGACTGAGGTGAAATGGGGCAAGAATTGGGGCGAGATGCAGGAACTCAAGGTTTGACCTGGCAGGGGAGAGGTTGAGCAGCATCCAGCTTGACATTTGCCCCAAGATTCCCCTTCCACTCATCTTGTCATTCCGAGAGGCATACCGAATCCTTACAAGCAGGAGATCCAACAAAGCGAGGAATCCATATAACCTCATATTCCAAAATATCAATTTTCTGCCCACCCTAATGTTGTCTTCCGAAAAACCCTGTTTTGCAATGCCGGGCGGAACGTCTTAAGCCTCCGTGTTAAAGCGACCAGCTTGACAGGAGGTCCTATTCAGCCCTTCCGGGCCATTTTTATGATATTTCTTAGCCATGATAAGTCGCAGCCATAAGGTTCCTTCTCAAATAGGGATAAGCGCTTGTCAAGTAAGGTCGACCCTCCCCTCTCTTGTCCCCGCTCATTACATCTTTTTAGGCGTACGCTCGAAGTTCGTCACCCTGCTCAGGGGCTAATTAATTCGGGAGTCTCACCCAGATTGTGCTAGACTTTCTGCTCAAATATGGTTACCTTGCACGGCAATGAAGAGATTTTCCGAAATTCAATGAATCAAGGCCACTCTGCTGCCTGGGAAGGCAGTTGGCAGCAGGCCGTGGAGCATTACAGCCGCGCCCTCCAGGAATTTCCAGACAACTCCCCCACCCTGAACAGCCTGGCGCTGGCTCATTTCGAACTGGGCAACCTGGAGCAAGCCCTGGAATTGTATAAGCGCGCCGCCCGCCTTTCCCCCGAAGATCCGCTTCCTGCCGAAAAGATCGCGCTCCTTTATAAGCAAACCGGCCGCATGAAGGAGGCGGTGCAATATTCCATGCGCGCCGCCGAGCTTTACCATGATCTGCGCGATGCCGAAAAGGCCATCAACAACTGGACGCGTGTGATCCGCATGGAGGCCGACAATATCGACGCCCACCTGCAGCTTGCGCAGGTCTACGAAGCATTGAGTCGCACACCGCAAGCCATCACCGAATACATTTCCGTCGCCGCGCTTCAACAGCATGCTGGCCTGATCGACGAAGCCCGAACAACGGGCGACCATGCTCTGAAGCTAAACCCGAAAAGCGCCGAAGCCCAGCAGGCCGTAGCCGTGTTGCAGGCGTTTAAGACGCTGCCTATGCCCGAGCACCAGGAGGACATCAGCGGCCCTTTGCATTTTCCGCAGGGAACCTCCGGGCCAGCCCCTAAACCGGCCTCGCACCTTGAATTCGGCGAGGGGCCTGACCCCGTGGAAGAAGCGACGCAAAAGGCCGTGCAAACTCTGGCAGCCATGCTTTTCGATCTTACGCCCGGCGGCCCAGTGCCAGTCCGCAAACAAACTGGCTTGCGCTCCTTTGCGCGCGTCGTTTCAGACGGGCTGCTCTCACGTGGGTTCGACGAGAAGGCCATCATCCGCCATCTCAGGCAGTTTATTAAAATGAATACCCAGGGAAAATACAAAGCCGCTGCCGAGGAATTGAAAGCCGCTATTGAAGCTGGCTTGGATCACCCAGCAGCCCAATTCGTCCTTGGTATCCTGCTCTCAGAAGATGGCGAAATCGAACTGGCCCAACGCAGTTTTCAAAAAGCCATAAAGCATCTCGATTTCGCCCTGGCCGGCCGGCTGGAGCTGGGCGATTATCTGCGCCAGCAGGGCCGCTACCTGGAAGCCGTCGGGGAATATTTGCAAGCCCTGAAGATCGCGGATGCCGCCGTGGTGCCCGAAAGCAAAGCCGAAGCGCTTCGCAAGCAGTATGACACCCTGATTGCTTCCGCTGCGCAGAACACCAATGAGAACGAGATCAGGCTGTTATGCGAGAATATCCATCACCTTCTCATCCGCCCCAATTGGCGCACCGGTATCCACGAAGCCCGCGGGCAGTTACCTGGATCTCCCAATGGGGCCGCACCGCTTCCCATCGCCGAAATCCTTACCCTTGCCAACAGCACGCGGCTGGTGGACGCGCTGGCGCGCATCAATCAGATCTATCGCCAGGGGTACTTCCGGGCTGCCATGGAAGAAGCTTATGCCGCCTTGCAATTTTCGCCGACCTATTTGCCGCTTCATGTCCAAATGGGTGAACTGCTCCTGATGAACGAAAGACCGCAGCAGGCCATCGACAAATTGGCCACTGTGGCCCGCGTTTACGCGGCACGGAACGACGGGGAGCGCGCCACCCAGATCTACGAACGAATCCTGACCATTTCACCGCTGGACGTGGAGGCGCGCAGCAAGTTGATCGAGCAGCTCACTGCCCGCGGCCAAATAAAAGAAGCGGCCAGCCAGTACATGGAACTGGCCGACACGTACTATCGCCTGGCCCAGTTGGCTAAAGCCCGCGATACCTACGAAGCCGCGCTGCTCATGGCCCAGGGCACTGAGGTGGATGCTGCCTGGAACGTGCAGATCTTGCACCAAATGGCGGATATCGATCTGCAACGGCTGGATTGGCGCAAAGCGTTGCTCGTATACGAACAATTGCGCACTCTGGCGCCCAATGATGAGACCGCCCGCATAAACCTGGTGCAAATCAATCTGCGCCTGGGCCAGGAGGCAAAGGCAAATATTGAATTGGATAATTATCTTTCCCTGATCAATAGCCGCGGCCGAGATCAGGACACGGTCGCCTTCTTAACCGGCCTTGTCCAGGAGAATCCGCATTTCGCCCTGGCCAACCGTCGCCTGGCCGAAGCCTTCCAACAAAACGGCCAGCGCGAGGAAGCCATCCGCCAATGGAATAAAGTGGGCGAGCTTCTAGTGAAGTCTGGCGACCGCGAAGGGGCCAAAGCCGCGGTGCGCGCTATCCTGGCGCTCAATCCCCCCAATGCCGAGCGCTATCAGAGTTTCCTAAACCGTTTAACTAAATCGGGTTAACCAAGCCCAGCGCGCCTGGCAATTACACCACGCTGGGTAAAACGACTAGGTGACTTTAGACCGGTTATGGAAAAAACCAGACTATGTTCTTCGTAAGCATACTGTTGTTAATTGACGATGCAATTGCCATCCTGGTTGTCACCTTGATTGGGTTAGGCTTCCATCAAATGGAAGCTGTTATCTGGGATCGCTTGGCGTTCACCTTCATTCCGTCCTACTTCATCTGGGTTTTGGCCGCAGCTGCTCTGCAACTCTATAATCCGGCCCGCGTCGGGGATTGGACGCAATTGTGGCGCGTTCCGTTGGCGGCGGCCATCGCCGCCCTACCGGCCGCAGTTCTGCGGTCGTTGTGGCAGGGCACTCCTTTGGTTCCGGTCTTTGTGCTTGTCATGGGCTTGGCGATTTCTGTTGGTTTGCTCATTTCACGCGGTCTCTACATCCTCTCCTTTGGAAGAAACTGGCGGCAATATGGATGAAATTCAGCTCATCCAGGCCGCCCAGCAAGGCGAGTTAGAGCCCTTCAATCACCTGGTCACCAGCTACCAGGAGTTGGCTTTCAACGTCGCCTATCGTTTGCTTGGTGATGAGGCCTCAGCAGAAGATGCCACACAGGAAGCCTTTATTTCTGCGTTTCGCAACCTGCACCGCTATCGCGGCGGCTCTTTCAAAGCCTGGCTGCTGCGCATCGTCACCAACGGTTGTTACGACGAACTGCGCCGCCAGAAACGCCGCCCTCAGACCGAACTCGAACCCGAAGGCCGCGAGGGCGAGGAAGCTGCCCAGCCTGGCTGGTTGGCTGACCCCGGTGAAGGTCCCCAGGAGCTGGCCGAGCGCGTTGAGCTGAACGCGGCCATCCAACGCTGCTTGAACCAGTTGGAGGCCGAATTTAGGGCCGCGGTGGTGCTGGTGGATGTGCAGGGTATGGACTACAGCGAGGCAGCCCAGGTGCTGAAGCGGCCGCTGGGCACGGTTAAGAGCCGCTTGGCCCGGGCCCGCTCCCGGCTGCAATCTTGCCTGCAAGGCTTTGCGGAACTACTTCCAGACCGTTTCCGTCTAAATATCGAGGAAACACAATGAAGTCTGGTATTTCACCCCGCGATTTTGAGCGGCTTTCTGCCTACCTGGATGATGCTCTGGAAGCAAAGGATCGCAGCCAATTCGACCGGCGCTTAGGGGCCGAGCCGGCCATGGCACGCGCTCTGATGGACCTTGAAGGCACACGCGCCTTGCTGCGCCGCGTCCCGCAACGCCGCGCCCCGCGTAGCTTCACCTTAACCCCGGCTATGGCCGGGGTTGAGCAGAAGCGGGCCTTCGGTGGCTGGAACAGCCTCAACATGGTTTCGGCAGCCGCCACGCTGATGCTTGTGGTGGTGGTGGCCGGTGATTTTTGGGCCGGCGGCTTCTTAGCATCTGGCGCTGGCGCCCCGGCGGCAGATGAGGCTCCTCAGGCCTTCCTGGCGCAGGAATCCGACATGAAAACTAGCGAAACACCTACCCCTGTCCTTGCCGGAGAAACAGTCCAAGAGACCGAGGAAATCGACCTATATGCCGCGCCCGAGGCAGGGCGCTTGGCTGACGAGAACGCGCCTTTTGAATTGCGCACCTTCATACTGGAAAATGGGCGCCATTTAGAAATTGGCCTGGGGCTGGTAGCTATCCTGACCAGCCTGATTGCTTGGCGCACCCGGCAGCGACAGATCAGTTCTCGATCGTAACGATCGCGTAGGCCCGCCTTACAATGCCGGCTTCATCCCAGGCTTGCAGCTGAATCGCCCAGACTCCACTCAGGCCGTTCGTATCCCATCGAGCCTGGGCATTATTTTGGGCGTTGACTTCCTGTTCCCCGAGAACCATCCACTCCGTCGGCCGCAATCCTTGGCCCACCTGGATATCGAAGGCTACCGTTCCTTCAGCTAGCACCCCGAGGATATCCACCACCCCACTGACTTCACTGAACGGGGCAGGCTGGGCGATCAGCAACGGGCTGCTGTGCAGCTCAAGCACCGAAACCGGATCGTATTCTTCAGGGGGCTGTTCCAATCCCGCCGCCCGCGCCCAGGCTTCCGCCTCAGGCGGCACGATAAGGAACAGGCGCTCCTCCACAATCTCCTCGGGCGTAAACACAGTCGCCAATTGGCCAGTAATACTATTAATTGCAACACGCTGGAATAGAGAATCCGTTTCCGTCGGTTCCGTGCCGCGCAAGAATAGTTCATGCCGCGTCTGTGGACAATCCTCATCCGGCAAAAGTCCGGAGGGAACGCAAACAACAATGGATAGCAACCCGCTTGGCAGGTCCCAATTCTTCACAGGGAGGCCACGATGAGCGGCTTCGAGCACAGACACCAATAACTGATCGGCTTCCTCTGTTCCGGCCTCACTCCATAACACCACCGCGCGCTGCGGAGAATATCCAATGCCCCATTGCCCCAAATCATTGGCTTGGATTATGGCCAGCTGCCGGTTCTGCGAGATCGATTCGAGCGCATTGGATCGGAAGCTGGCATCTGCCAGCACGTCAGTCACCAGGAAGGCTAACTCGGGACTGGAGAGAGCCTGGAATTCTGGGGTGGCCCAATTCAAGACAACACGATTTTGCGCATTACCCACAAAAAGAATAGCGCTTGGCTGCAAATAGCCCTCGGACAACCTACCGGCAAGCAGTCCGCCATTGGCCAAGGTGCCGTAGGCGGTTGCCAGCTGCAAGGCGTTGGCTTGCCGCGCGCCGCCATTTATCCCCAGCGCGCTAAACAGTTCATTGGCGCGATCACTACTCAATTGCGCAACCTCTTCCTGTATTGGCGCGAGGTAGCCGCTGGCTAACGCTTCGCGCATCGTCATGGGTCCTTGAAAATCCGCCGCCGAGAACCGCGCCGTATTGGGCAGGTCCCACACCAGCGAAGCAGGCGACCTGCCAAGGGCAAAAACGTTCAAATAAATAAAAGGTAATCGCACAGACTCTGCGGGATGAACCTGGCGGGCTGTGTCGCCGATCAGTGCAAGGATTTGCCCGGAGGCCGGATTCAGCACGACGAGATCTCTTTCCCTGGAGGTAAGTAAAGCCGACGTTTCCTGCTGCAGGGCATAGTCCATGGTGGTGACCACGGTGAGCCCGCCAAGTTGGACGCGCTCGAGGTCCCATTCGGCAACCAATTGTTCCAGGACTAAGTCAGTGAAGCTGGGCGCCAGGGTCGTCGGGGTAGCGTCCCCAATTGAGAAAGCCAGCGGTTGCGCTAGCGCTTCTGAAAACTCCGCGTCGCTGATCAAGTCCTGAGTTCGCATGCTCGCCAACACCAAGTGCTGGTATTCGATCGCCAATTCGGGAGCATCGATGGGGGTTAGCGCCGGCGCCTGGGCGACCGCGGCAAGCAGCGCAGATTCCGCTAAGGACAAATTGTCCGCCGCCTTACCGAAATAAAGCTGGGCGGCGCTTTCGGCACCAAAGGTCCAATAGCCGAAGGTAGAGCTGTTCAAAGTCCAATTGAGAACTTGCGCGCGCCCGTAGCGCGCAACGGCGTCGGCCGCCAAAAGCCGGGCGCGCAGCGTCTTCACCCAACCCTCAGGTTCCGCGGCCAGCAACAACCTGGCCACCAGTTTTTCAGCGATCCCCTGCAGCCCGCCGTTTAGATCGAACAAACTCGGGCCCCCGTTTACCCAAAACTGCGGGTCTTGGCTGGCGACGAAAGCGTCTGCCAGGTAGGGATTTTCTGTCGCTGCCACGAAAATACGCGGCCCACCGGGAGGCTCCAGGGATAACAGCACCTGCTGACCGGAGCGATCCACAAAACGCGTAGGGAGCAGCAGTTCGCCAGTCTGCGGATCCAGCAAGACCTCCAGCCTTTCCACAGAAGGCAAGCCTTGGGTGAGATAAAAATAAGCAGGCAGCGCCACAAGAGCCAAGGTGGCAGCCGCCAAGCTAAACATGCCCAGCAACACAGCCCCGGCTTGCAAAGCGCGCTGGCTGACCGCCCGCCTTTGTACGGCGGACCGCGACCGGCGCTGTTTGATGAGAGTGACGACCTGAACTATCTTGGCAGCAGGCATGCGGAGATTCTACATGCTTGTGCCTTCAATCCGGGGCGAACCCCGATGGTAAACTTAGCATCAATCCTGTCAGAGGAGCCAAATGACCGATTCGAAAGTTGCCAACACCTTTCACGCGCCCGAACGCATACTCCTCGGGCCTGGCCCCAGCAATATGCCTTCCAGCGTAGCCCTGGCTTTGGCCATGCCGGTCATCGGCCACCTGGACCCGGCCTTCCTGCACGTCATGGATGAAGTCCAGGACATGCTGCGTTATGTGTTCCAAACCAAGAATCGGCTCACCATCCCGATCTCTGGCACGGGCAGCGCGGGCATGGAAGCGGCGCTGGCAAACTTTATCGAACCCGGCGACCGCGTGCTGATCGGGGTGATCGGTTATTTCGGCGAGCGCATGGTGGACATGGCCGGCCGCTACGGCGCAATTGTGGACAAGCTCGAGGTCCCTTGGGGCCAAGTGCTAGACCTGGTTGAGGTGAAGAAAGCGCTCGGTAAGCAAAAATACAAACTGCTGGCGGTGGTCCATGGCGAGACATCCTCTGGTGCTTTGCAGCCGGGCATCCCGGACCTGGCCGCAGCGGCCCACGAACACGGTGCGCTTTTCGTATTAGATACGGTGGCTACGCTGGGGGGAGTCCCAGTGGAGACCGATGCCTGGGAAGTGGATGTGGCTTTCAGCGGCTCCCAAAAAGCGATATCTGCCTCTCCCGGGCTGGCGCCCATAACCGTTGGCCCGCTCGCAGAAAAAGTGTTGTCCAATCGCAAGACCCAAGTAGGTTCCTGGTATCTCTCCCTTGGCGAAGTGCAGAAGTACTGGGGAAAGGAACGCACCTATCACCATACCGCGCCCATCCAGCTCAACTATGCCCTGCATGAAGCCCTTCGCCTGGTGGCCGAAGAAGGTTTAGAAGCGCGCTTTGCCCGCCATGCGCGTAACGCCGAAGAGTTATGGAGAGGTCTTGAAGAAATGGATATGGAACTGCTGGTCAAGCGCCAACACCGCCTCGCTACGGTCACTTCGGTCAAAGTCCCGCCCTCCGCTAATCACGACAAAGTGAAGAACCAACTGCTGGAGGATTACGGCATCGAAGTCGGCGCCGGCTTGGGCCAGCTCAAGGGCCAGATCTGGCGCATCGGCCTCATGGGCCACAGCAGCCAGCGCAAATATGTGAGCCTGGTGATTGCCGCGTTGCGACAGATCCTCGCGGCGGGGTAATTCACACTCTCGGCCGACCCCGTCGGCCGATTATTTTGGCTAAAATCTTGCATCACATCCTATGATGAGCCGCTATACCCTGTTCGGCATTACGATCTTCCTCGGATTCATTTTCGCCGTCTATTATGGCTGGGCGGTGCGCCCTTTAGCTGCCGCTAATGCTTCCCCTGTCTTGCTGCGCGAGGATTACCGCGCTGATTATGTCGTTATGGTCGCCGAGGCTTTCCAAGCGGACCACAACACGGAACGTGCCATCTCTGCCCTAGGCTTCCTGGGCGTCGAAGGTGAACCTTACAATCCGTATGCATTCGTGAGCGACGCCCTGGCCTTCGGCACCGAAAATGGTTATGCGGTCGTGGACCTAGAGTTGCTGCAGGCGCTGGCGACGGCTTTGTTGGAATTTGATGCTGGCTTCGCAGGCACGCCCACTCCATGATCAAAGAACCTGAACGCAAGCCTCCTTTCTTTCTGCTTACCGGCCTAGTGTTTGGCCTGTTGCTTGGTTTTCTGCTCACCTGGTTGATCTGGCCGCCCCGCTTAACAGAAGTTGGCCCAGCCAATTTGGCCGAGCCCAACCGCGCCCAGTATCGACTGATGACCGCGTTAGCTTTCGCCTCGACGACCGACCTGGGCCGTGCCCAAGCTCGGCTGGAACTGCTTGGGGATAGCGATCCGGTCCGGGCGCTTAATTCCCAAGCCCAAGTGGCGCTGGCCAGCAACGCCACCCAACGCGAAGCCCGCGCCTTGGCCAGCCTCGCCGAAACATTGGCGGCGCATTTAGCCAGCCAGCAGGCTACGGCGCAAGCAATTAACACGCCGAACCCAGGGGACGAGAGCGCCTCAACCCCGATCGAATCAGTTGGAGAAGGTGCAACTTACTTCCTCGACAATCAGCAACTCACCTGCGAGAGCGCAGACGCCCCGCCCTATTTAAAGATTTTCATATTCGATGCCAACCACAATCCCCAAGCCGGGGTACAGCTCGCCCTAAATTCGACAGAAGGCGAGGCTCAATTTACCACCGGCCAGCGGCCCGAAATGAGCCCGGGATATGCCGAATATGCGCTAACCCCCGGGACTGCTTATACACTGTCTATTCAAGGAATCCAAATGATAAGCGGCCTGCAAGCTGCCGCCTGTGAAACGGAAGAAGGCGAACCAGCCTGGGGATCTTGGCTGCTGTTATTTAACGCCGAAGAGTAACGGTAATAAAGGGGACGAGCGCAGAAGATTGATCGACGGGGGCGAGCTACCGCGCCCTCGCCCAGCTACTTATTTCTTTCGCTTCTTGCGCGCCGAAGTTTTCTTCGGCGCTTTTTTATCCAATTGCTCCAGATACTCCAGGTCACGCGCCAAATTTCGAGAACGGATTACAAAGCTGGCCAGATGTAAAAAGATCACTGAAAAAGCAACGCCAAAACCCAAGATCATATAGCCTGTGTTATCCATGGTTACCTCATCGCTTTCATCCGAAGCTGTTCTACTTTATCGGTCAGCCAGCCCAAGCGCACGCCGTGCCACAACAGCGTGAGGCCGAAGACGGTGAAGGCCAACAGACTAAAGAGCAGCGTGTGCAGCATCAGCGGCGTCATATCAAAGGTGCCTTGAGCAGACGGGTCGCCGCTGCCGATCACCACCGGGTGGATCGTGCGCCAAATGCGGATGGAAAGGTAAGTGAGCGGCACAGTCAGCGAACCCAGGATGGCGTACATCGCGCCCAAACGGGCGCGGCGCTCGGGGTCCTCGATGCTTTGGCGCAGAAGCAAATAAGCCAGGAAGGTCAGCTCCATCACTGTAGCGGTGACCAGACGCGGGTCCCAGGTCCACCAGGTATTCCACACCGGCCGCGCCCAGATGGAACCTGTGGCGATGTTGATGAACGAGTACACCAGGCCGATTTCCACAGCTGCCACGCAAAGGGCGTCCCACTTCTGGCTGGGGCGGATTAGATATGCAACGCCGGCCACGGCCGCACTGATGAAGGCCGCCATCCCGATCCAGCCGGTGGAGACGTGGAAATAAAAGATGCGTTGAGTTTCGCCCCCGGCTTCACGTTGCGCAGAAGGTGCATAGAAGAAAACCATCCAGGTGGCCGCCAGCATCAGCACGACTGATAAAATATCCAGCGCGCTTAGTAAGCGGGGTTTAGGTTGAACAGCGTTTGATGCCATACGTTATTCCTCCACAATGAAATCGAAAAACATAAAGCCCAGGGCGGGCATGATCACTGCGTAGGCAATGAGGATATTAAGGCTGGGCCAGATATAGGCTAGCTCCAAGCCCTCTAAAAAGAAGCCGCTGGCACGCACTGCCGCGATCAGCACAGGGAGCAGCAGCGGGAAGAGCAGCACAGGCAACAAGACCTCCCGGCTGCGCGCCTGCATCGCCATGGCGGCCAGCATGGTGCCAATGGACGAATATCCCCAGGCGCCCAAAACGATCACCAGGAGCAGCCCGCCGTTGAAAAGATCCACATTGTACAGAATGCCATATATCGGCAACGTGAACAAGGCTACCAACAGCATGAAAAGCATGTTTGCGAGGGCCTTTCCGAAATAGATAGCGCTGCGATCCACCGGGGCAAGCAGCAACCCATCCAGGGCCTGGCCATCCTTCTCGATGGCCATGGATCGATTCAATCCTAAAGTTCCGGCGAAGGCGAAGGTTGCCCACAGGACGCCGGCGCTCAGCTCGCTGCGGGCGCGGGCATCGAGTTCCAGAGCAAAGTTGAAGATAAGAATGACCAGCAAGGCAAAAACAAGCATCGAAGCCAGCAGTTGGCGGCTGCGGAATTCTACCGTCAGGTCCTTGCGCACGATGCCGGCTACGACGGCTAGAAAGGCCGATAACTCACGCACGCTGGCCCCCCTGTTGCGCGCGCCGCAAAGCGCGATCATATAAGCTCGGAAATTGCCTGGAGGCTAATTGACTACGCCTCCAAGAAGCCACCAGGTGGCTGGCCGCCAACACTTCCACGCGCTGGGCTAGGCGCTGCGTATGTTCCAAGTCGTGAGTGGCGAACAGTATGGCCGTACCTTTTTTCGCCAGGCTGCGCAGCAGCCCATCCAAAGTCGCGATCGCCTCCCGATCCAACCCGCTGTGAGGCTCGTCCAGCAGCAGCACCCTGGGCCGGTGCAGGATGGTGCGGGCCAGGGCCAGGCGTTGCTGCATGCCGCGCGAAAAAGTGCGCACGGGTTCGTGCCGGCGCGGGTCCAGGTCGAACAGTTTGAGTAATTCCCCGACGCGGGATACAGGCCGCTTTATTCGGTAAAGGTCCGCAAAAAAGGCCAGGTTTTGGCTGGCGCTCAAGTCCTCGTATAACATCGGTTTGTGCCCCAGAAAACCTATCTGGGCGCGGGCGGCGGCAGCCTGCTGCGGGAAGCGGAAGCCGGCTACCTCAACCTCACCAAAGGTCGGGCGGCTTAGGGAGCCTAGGATGCGCAACAAGGTGCTTTTGCCGGCCCCGTTGGGGCCAAGCAAAGCCACCAGCTCCCCGGCTTTGACCTCAAGGTCAACCGATTCCAGTACCATCCGATTACCGAGGCGCTTGCTTAGGCCGTTGACCAGGATCACGACTAGCTCCGCTTGTTGACGGCCGCGCCCAGTTGCGCTTTCAGCGCCGCGCGGCGTTTCGCGTATGTCGACTCGCGAACCCGTCCCTGTTCGTATTTTTCGTCGAGCGCAATGAGCTCATCCATGATCTGTTGTGGGCTTTGGGCCGGCAGGCTGCGTACCCAGAGCCAGGCCAGGCCTACGGTTGCGGTCACAGCCACCAGCCCGACCAGCAGGTTGTCATCCTGAAGAAAGCTACCTAAACCAGGCGCGCCCAACGGATGTGAACCGCGCAACGCAACCTCAAGCTTATCGCCCGGAAAATAACCGCCCTCTGCCGAGTACGCCGAATAAGTCGTGCCCCCCACAGTCTGATCGCCGCTGAACTGAAAGGCCTCGCTTTGCATTTCAACTTCACCCGCAGGTAGATAGGCGGTCAGTGCCCGGGTGGGCAGATCAATGTGCATCTGAAAGTCAACCGCGTTGCTGTAGGGTAGCTCATAAGCGAATAGTAACTGATAGCTATTCGTGCCAGGCAACACGCCGCGCAAATCACCAAAGCCGGCGTCCTCGGACACGTAGCGTTCACCCAGCGCACCTTCCTGGAAAGCCAGGTTGCTAGCTTCCGGGGGCAGGCTGAAATGCAAGACCGGTTGCCCGTCCTCGCTTGGCACCACGACGCGGTCTCCTAAATTCGAAATGGAGACTTGCTGGGCGACGCGGGCAAGGCCGGGTTTCGAAAAATCAAAAAACAACTGGACACTTTCCACGGCCAGTTGTTCGGTCTCACTGGTGGTTTCGTAAACAGTAATGGGCAGGCTGAATTCGGTTTGCTCTCCGCTGGCATTAATGAATTCCGAAAAATAGATCTGGCCTTCGTACGGCACTTGCACAAAGAAAATTCGGTCAGGGGCAACCGGGATATTTTTAAACGAAAAGCTGCCATCCTCATTCAGGGCAACCGTTTTACTAAACACTTGCTCCGTGTGATCGTAACCCAATAGGGTTACCTCTAAGCCAGCCGGCAAAGACCCCTCGCTGCCATACTGCACCTGGCCGCTAAAGGCGCTGAACGCCGGCATGTCTGTCGGATTTTCATCCGGTTGGGTGATCACGCCGGGATCGAAATTCACCGCAACGTCCACGCCGAGAGCGCGGGCTTGCAAATATGCGGAGAGTGCAGTGGTGTCTTCATCACTTAACCCAAGGCGAGCGACCACATCGATCTCGGCGGCAAGCGCATCGCCGCCAAGCAACTGATCGATCTCATCTTGATGTTGGGAATAAAGGTCTGCGCCGGTTTGCAATTCAGCTTCGTCCAGGCTCAGGCTATACACGAAGGCCAGCACGTCCCAGCGCTCCTGCGGGGTGAGCACCGCCGCGAAGGGGGGCATATAGCGCGTAAGCCGGCCTTCGCTAACCCAGCGATACCATTCGGCCGGGCTGGCGGCGCGGGCCAGGTCGGCATCCCCGATCGGCGCCGGCGAGAAGGGCAAGCTCGCTGCCTGCTCCCCATCCCCGAGGCCGCTGGCGCCGTGGCAAGGCGCGCAGTTCTGCACGTAGAGGGTCGCCCCCGTTTGCAAGTCGGGTTCGGCAACCGGACCTGTGACCGGCTCCAGCGTGGCCTGGCCTGAGATCAGCGCTTCCGGCGGAGGTGTGAGGTCGCCGGCTAGCGAGAACTCGCAAGCGGAAAGCAAAAAGGCAAAGCCCACGATCAGCGCAATATTGTTTTTCATTTGCGCCTCGCCCGGTTGGCTTTATGGGCTGCGATCAGCGCTTCCAAGTCATCTCCGGTATTCTTTTTAACCCTCTTCTGAGCAACCCGTCCTGAAATCGGCTTTCCTGCTTTCTCAAGTTCTTCGAAGGCTATAGCTCCCTTCGCCAACAGCAGTTCGCGCTGTTCCACATAAATATCTTTCGGTACCTTGCCCATGTTCCAATCAGCGTCCAACTCAGCTAAAGCATCCAGCACGCGCTCGCGCTCGGCAAGCCACTGCGAAGACTCACTGTCGAGGAAGGTGTCCTCCTCTGTGAGGTACAACGGGCGGGCGACAATCAGCGCCACCAGCACTAGCAGGGCGAGGAAGAGCAGCACGGAGCCGACGGCCATGGGAGCTATGGCTCCAACAAGCGGTCAACGACCGCAGTAAGTTCTTCCAGGTCCTGGAAAGGGCCGATCTTGACGAACGCAACTTCCCCAAGTTTATTGATGATGAAGGTCTCAGGCACCCCGCGGGCGCGAAAAGCGTAATAGATCCGCGTGCCCAGATCCGGGCCATTGGGATAAGTAATCCCCCAGCGCTCTAAATAAACCAGCGCTTCCTTCTCGGTGTCCACATAATCAACCCCTAAAAACAGGACGTCACCTCGAGCTTCGTAAAGCTCCCAGGCGGTCTGCAATGCTTCAGCTTCTTGTTCGCAGGGTTTGCACCACGAGGCCCAAAAATTAACCAGCACTACTTTTCCAGCCATGTCCTCTGGGCCTATTTCAGTCCCCTCGAAGGTGGTCAGCGTGAACGGCGGGGCTGGCTCGCCGCGGGTGAGGATGCCGCGCTGGGAGCGACCCAGCTGCACCGCCACCAACCCAAGCAAACCCAGCAGCAAGGCCCAGGCCAACAAGCGTCCCCAGAAGGAGGTTTGCTCGGTCTCCTTGGGTGCCATTACCGGCGGGCTTTCAATTCGTCTTCGATCATTTTGGAATATTTATTTTTCCGGGTTACAGCCCTTGGCGGCGGGGCCTTCTGCCGCCAGGTTGACAACCCGCGCCACAGTAAACCCGCACCCAGCAGCACGGCCGCCGGAGGCAACAAATAGATCAGCCAATTCAATCCACCTGGGGGCGGGGCGGCCAACACTCCGGGCCCATATTGCTGCACGAAATAATCGTAGATCTGCTGCTCGCTATATCCTGCCACCAAAAGATCGGCGATCTGCTGCCGCCACTGGGCGCAGGCGGCCGTGCCGCAGGCGTCCAGCGGCACATTGGCGCACACCGGACAATAAAGATTCTTAGCGATAGCGTTGACCTCGTTAACGCTGGGGGTGGGCTCTTGGGCGGCTGCCGGCTGGGCAAACGCGCCTAGCAAGAGAATAACGCCAAGAAGAGGAGGCAGAACCTTCATCCGCGCGCTTCGGCAGGCAGGCCGCGCGCCGGCGAGCGCGTCGGCAAGCTGACTAGTTCCGCCTCGCGTTCAGGCCAGGCGGCTACCAAGGTCCCAAAAATGAATACCATCCCTCCCAGCCACACCCAGGAGACCAAGGGGTTCACGTAAATTTTGAACGTGGCGCTTCCGTTGGAGATCGGTTCCCAACTGACCAGGAGCACGTACACATCCACTTCCCAATTGCTATGCAGGCCGGGGATGGTCATGGGTTGCTGGGATTCCATATAAAAATCCTGGCGCGGGTAGAGTTCGCGCACAAAGACGCCGTCCCGATAAACATTGACTACCGCGCGGTCCACCAGGCGGCCATCGGAAGTTTGGAACTCAGCCAGTTCCTTATATTCAACGGCGTAGCTGCCAACCTGCAGCCGCTCACCGAGGGCTAACTGGCCCTGCGTCTCCTGCTGGAAGAATTCGATGCCGATGATGCCGATGGCGATGAGTACGACGCCCAAATGGATGATGTAGCCGCCGTAGCGGCGGCGGTTGCGCGATACCAGCCGCCAGAGGGCTAGGGCAAAATTCTCGCCCTTTGCTTGCCGCGCCCGAACGCCGCGCCAGAATTCATAAAGGGTGACGAGCACAACGTACGCACATAACCAAAACCCGAGCAGAGCGCCGGGGTGGCGCATCCCGTTCAGCAGCAGCACAGCCACGATCAGCAGCGAGCCGATCAGCGGTTTCCACAAGGCGCGCCCCAGGGTGCGCGCCGTGCTGGCGCGCCACGCAGACAGCGGGGCCACGCCCATCAGCAGTAATAGCGCCGCCCACAGCGGGCCGGTGGCCGTCTCATAGTAAATGGGCCCCACGGTGATCTGCTGGCCCGTCAGGATCTCGCTGGTTAATGGGAAGATGACCCCGAGAAAACAGATAAGCAGGATGCTGATAAATAGAAAATTATTTAACAGAAACAATGCTTCGCGCGAAAGCAACGAGGTCATCTGCACATCGGATTTCAAAGTTTGCCAGCGCTTGCTGAGCAGCGCCAGAGAGGCAACCAAAGTGACTGCGATGAAAATGAAGAACATCGGCCCGATGGCGCTTTGCGCAAAGGCATGCACGGAGGAAAGCACCCCAGAGCGGGTCAAGAAGGTTCCGAAAATGACCAAGTCGTAAGTCAGGATGATAAGCAACAGGTTCCAGTGTTTGAACAGGCCGCGCTTTTCCTGGATCATCACCGAATGCAAGAAGGCGGTGCCCGTCAGCCAGGGCATGAAGGCGGCGATCTCCACCGGGTCCCAACCCCAATAACCCCCCCAGCCGAGCACGTCGTAAGCCCAGCGGCTGCCCAGCAGCAAACCCAGCGACAAGAACAGCCAGGCGACCAGCGTCCAGCGGCGTGTCACGCGGATCCAGCGGTCATCGCTACGGCCGGTCACGAGGGCGGCGATGGCGAAGGCGAAGGGGATGACGAAGGAGACAAAGCCAAGATAGAGCATAGGAGGATGGATGATCATGCCGGGGTGGCGCAGCAACGGGTTGAGCCCATTGCCATCGAAAGGAAGATAAACCTGGGCGCCGCCTGGTTGCCACAGGGCGGTCCAAACGGTGCCAGTGACCCCCTGCCACAAGCGCACAAAGGGATTCTCAAAAAAGAGGATCAACGATAGGAAGAAGCCCAGAGTGGCAAGGCAAACGAGGATGACCCAAGGCTGCAAGTCGCGGTCGCGGCGCCAATCGCGCAGCATGACGGCCGAGGCGAAAGCAGACATCAGCCAGGACCAGAACAGCAAGGAGCCAGCTTGCCCGCCCCACAAAGCGGTAGCTCGCAGGTAGAGCGGCATGCTGCGGCTGGTGACCTGGGCTACATATTCGATTTGGAAATCAAGGTTGACCAGCGAATAAACCAGGCTCAAAGCAGAAAGGGTCAGCAGCGGGAAAGTGAGCAAGGTGGCTGCCCTCGCGCTGCCGACCCACTTCGGAGCCTTGCGCCAATGGCCGTAGATCGCCGCAGCGCAGCCATATACCGCCAGCATGAAAGCCGTAAGCAGCGCAAAGAAACCGAGGTCAGCGATCATGTGGGAGTCGTAGGCGGCGGGTCGTCGACCCGCCCGTTAATCTCAGCCTTCGGCCTGCCCTGGCAGCGCTTCTTCGTAGCGGGTCGGGCAGCGCAGCAGCAGTTCGTTGGCATGGAAGACGCCGTCCTGGCCCAGCCTGCCGGACACTATGGCCTCAGCCGCATGCCGAAGTAGGTCAGGCTTAACGCCAATGTAGACGACCTCCAGCCGGTTGCGGGACGGGTCGGCCACGGCGGCATCCAAGGCGGCAGCCAGGCCGCCTTCGTCGTTGATCAATTGGGTATCCGCAGGCGTGTGCACAATGGTGAATGTCAGCTCCAATGTTTCCGGATCGTAGCGGATGCTTTCGCCCAGCACGGCGCCGGCAATGCGCGCCGGCTTATCGACCGCATCCGGGCCGCGGGCCAACAGTTCGTCGACAGTAAAGAAGAATTGAGCCCCGAGCGCGGTGGAGGAGATGATCAAGTACACGACTGCGGACAGGATGATAAGGCCGCCAATTAGGAATTTGCTGCGGCCCAGGCCGACGGGTGTAGGTTGAGTTAATGCAGTACTGCTCATTTCGAGGGCATTATACCGTTTCAACCTTTCCCCTTCCATCGGGGGAGCAAACCGCCCTACTCTATTGCTGCCCGCAACTTCGCAGCCAGTTTGCCGAATTCGGGCGTATAGCGCAGAGCAGATTGACGCGGGCGCGGCAGCCTAATCGGCAGGTCCAGCTTGATCTGCGCCGGGCGGGCGCTGAGCACCAGCACGCGATCGGCCAGATAGACCGCCTCATTGATGTTGTGAGTTACCAGCAAAATGGTCTTGTGATCAGCTTCCCAGATGTGCAGCAATTCGTCGCCCATGCGCTCGCGGGTGATCGCATCCAGGGAGCCGAAAGGTTCATCCATGAGCAGGATCTCGGGATCCTGCACCAAGGCGCGGCCAAGCGCGGCGCGCTGCGCCATGCCGCCCGAAAGATCGCGCGGCAAAGCTGTTTCGAACCCGCCCAGGCCGACCAAGGCGACCATGGCCTTGGCACGAGCCCGCATAGCTCCATTCGAAGAATTGCCTACCTCCAACGGGAGAGTAATGTTCTCTTCGACTGTGCGCCAGGGCATCAGGGTGGGGTCTTGGAAAACCAGGCTCACGCCCGGTTGTGGGCCGCGGACAGTTTTCCCGTTCAGTTTCACGGCGCCAGAACGGATGGGCACCAGCCCGGCCAGGATGCGCAGCAACGTGGATTTGCCGCTGCCGGAAGGACCCAGCACGCAAACGAACTCGCCGCGCTTAACGTCGAACGACAAAGAGTCCAGCACGTGCAAACTGCCGCGCCGATCGAGGTACGTGGCGGAAAGCTTTTTGACTTCCAGTAACGGTTCTTTCATTGAAAGATTACCCAAGAATTGCCTGGCCTTTAGGGAAGAAATTCATTGGTATACGCCTCTTGCAGATTCAGAGGAGAAGTAAGCAGCCCTAGATCGAGCAAGGTGGCTTGCATATTCTCCCAGGCTGCTGGCTGAGAAAAACCCAACGGATCGCTGCCCCAAAACTCAATGGATAAGGCCAGGACTTCTTTCTGCGTGGCTTCGTCTGCGCCTGCCAGCGAGTCCACATAGCTTTTGCTGATCTCGAAAGCCGCGGCCGGGTCGGCGATGGTGTCAGCCAGGCCGCGCAGGAAGGCGCCCACAAAGGCTCGCACTTGCTCAGGGTGTTGGGCGATCATAGTCTCGTTGGTCAAAATGCCGTTGGCGGCCAGCTGAACATAATCCGCCACGCGGATCACGTTCACGTCGTAACCTTGTGCCTCAAGCTGGACAGGCTCATTGTTCACATAGCCCACGATAGCCTGCTCCTGGTCGGCGGCCAGCGCCTGCACCTGGTTGAAGCCGATGGAGTCAAGCGTCACTTCGCTTTCGGCAATGCCAACTTCGTTAAGCATGGCGCGCAGGCCGATGTAGGAAGCGCCAAACAGGCCCGGCAACCCGATGCGCTTGCCGGCCAGATCCTCCGGCGACTGGATGCCGCTCTCCGCCTTGGCGACCACCGCCACCGGATACTGCTGCCACCAGGCGGCCACGTAGACAACGGGCAGACCCTGCTCGCGGGCCAGCAGCACCTGTTCCCCGGATACCAGCGCAAACGGCGCCTCACCTGCCCCTACCAGCGCCACCCCATCGGTTTCGAAGCTATAGTCGAACTCGATCTCAAAGCCGGCTTCGGCAAAGTAGCCGCGCTCAATGGCCACGTAAAAAGGCGCGTATTGGATATTGGGGATATAGCCCATAGGCAGGCGAATATGCTGGATCGGGCCGACCGGCTGCGTCCCAGCCTGGCAGGCCATCAATAAGACTAGAAAAACGCATATCGTCAAAATAGATCTTTTCGCCATTATTCTCCTGATCCTTGCGGTTCCATCCACCACAATAACCGTCTCTCCAGCCATACCACCAGGACATACAAAATCAGCGCCAGCGCGATAAGGGTAAAGACAGCCACAAAGACCAAGGCGGTGTCATATTCGCCGCGGCCCACGTTGATCAGAAAACCCAAGCCGCGGTCAGCGCCCACGAATTCCCCCACCACCGCTCCGATCACCGACAAGGTAGCTCCGATGCGCAGCCCGCCGAGGAAGACCGGCATGGAGGCCGGCAGCTCCAGTAAGCGGAAGGTCTGCCAGCGGCTGGCGCGCAGCGAACGCATCAACTCGCGCAGGCCTTCGGGCACGCTGTGCAAACCGACCACGGTGTTGATCAGCACCGGGAAAAAGACGATCAACGCACAGATAAGGACTTTGGAGAGCAAGCCGGGCCCAAACCATATGACAAGCAGCGGGGCGATAGCCACCACCGGCACCGACTGGCTGGCCACCACATAGGGAGCCAAGGCGCGTTCCAGCCGGCGAGATTTGGCGAGCAGGTAGCCCAAGGCGCTGGCGGCCAAGACGCCCAGCAGCAAGCCCAGCAGGACTTCCTGCAGGGTGACCCACAGGTGCCGGGCCAGGCTGCCATCCGCCAGGGTGCGCAGGAAGCGGGCCCACACCAGGTCTGGGGGCGGCAGGATGAAGGCCGGTAAGCCGCTGGCCTGGGTTAGGGCCGCCCACAGCACCACGCCGACGGCCAGCGAAATTGGCAGTAGCGCCCAGGCCAGTTTGTTATTGGATGCAGGTTGCGATTTATCACTCATGCTGGGGGCAAGAAAAAGCCCCGGCTCCTATTGAACAGAATCGGGGCGAGAACGCTGTTTGCACATGCAAAACAGCGTTAAGCATGAGCATGACAACGCCTCAATGCTTAAGCGAAGTCTTCAGCCTTCGCACTTCTTTCATCCGGACTATACCGTCGGCCCCGGAGTCTCACCGGATCATGCGCCGCGCAATGGTTTCCTGCGTAGCGCTCGTGGGCTATACCACCGATCGGGAATTCTACGCTGCGGCTTCGCCGCAGCTAATGGAGTTCACAAAAGCGGTGAACTCCACGCGTGCTGTTCTGCACCGTAGTCACCCTGCCCCGAAGGTTGTATTCAGTTGAGCGGGATTATACCAAGCGGTTAGTTCCTTCCATTGCCTCAATTCTGTCAAGCTATTGGTTTTTTATTTGGGGAAGGAGGGGAGGTGGTCGATATAACTTGACAGATTTTTAATGTTTGACAACCTCGATCCCCTCACCTTTAAGGACTTCGCCTATTTCCCAAATGGGCTGCTGTAGCTCGGCGGCCCGGGCGGCGAAAGCTGCGGCCTGGGCGGCGGGCACGGCCAGCAGCAGGCCGCCGCTGGTCTGCGCATCGAAGAGCAGGGTCTGCTCCCACTGCTCTAAATTACCACTGAAATGCACATGGGGGGAATAAAACTTGCGATTATCAAGCGACCCACCGGGGAAGGCGCCCGCTTCGCCAAATTTGCGGGCGGCCGAGGTGAAAGGTATCGCATTGAAATGGAAGCGCAGCGCAACGCCGGCGCCCTTGGCCATCTCCCAAGCATGGCCCAGCAGCCCGAAGCCGGTGACATCCGTGCCACCGCGCAGACCAAATTCTTGGGCCAGTAGGGAAGCGGTTTTGTTGAGCCGCTTCATCCAATCTACCACCTCGGCTTCTTCGTCCGGGCTGGCTAGATCGCGCTTAACGGCGGTGTTGGTGACTCCGAATCCCAACGGCTTGGTGATAAAGAGCTTATCGCCGCGGCGCGCGCCCTGTTTGCTGATGGCTTTACGCGGATCCACGAAGCCGATGACGACCAGACCATATTTCGGTTCTTTATCCTGGATGGTATGGCCGCCGGCCACCACAATGCCGGCTTCCTTGGCTTTTTCCGCCCCACCCCGCAGGATGGCCGCGCCGATCTCGGGCGGCAGGTCATTCGGCAGGCTGGCGATATTGAGGGCTAAAAAGGGCGCGCCGCCCATGGCATAAATGTCAGAGATGGCGTTGGCGGCAGCAATGGCGCCGAAGTCATAAGGGTCATCCACCACCGGAGTGAAGAAATCCGTGGTGATCACCAGGGCGCGGTCGGCGTCCAGGCGCCACACGGCGGCGTCGTCCGGTGATCCGAGGCCCACCAATAGGTCGGGCGTGTCCAAGGGATCGAAGATGCCCTGGAGCGGCTTGAGCAGCTCGACCAGGGTCTCGGCTTTCAACTTGGCGGCACAGCCAGCACAGGTGGCCAGGCTGGTGAGCCGGATGGGTTTTGCGGTCTTTACGGCGTCGCTCATCGGGAAAATTATCTCATAGGCGAGTGAGTGAGGGGGAGGTGTTGAACATTGGCTATGGGGATGATAGGAGTTCCGCTTGGATTTGCAGAACGTGGTATTCGAATACAATGTTATAAGGATTGGACTGATTTGATCTTTGCTTCTAAGGGATAAAACAAATGAATCGCACCCTCTTTGGCAAATTCAAGCAATTAGTCGACAGATTCAAAACGCCCATCTTTGTCAAAGTTTTTTATTTTTTCTTATTTTTTATTATTTTGGCAATTCCATCGCATCAGGCAAATTGGTTCGATGGCTTACCCTGGTCAACGCCAATAGAATTTTTAACCCTTGTGGCCATAATACCCTTTTTGCTTCTACTTAACAGAGATTTTTTATCGCAAAAATGGGTGGGAATATTTTTATTGTCATTGTTGGCAATAAAGTTGCTCACAGTCGTTTCGCTCCCACCAAATGGCTTAAAGCTATGGGTATATAACTCCGAAGAGGCAATGAAGGCAAATGACTGGAAAAGAACATACACCACCTTGATAAAACCGGGCAGCTCCGAAGTTTTCGTTAGAGACTTTACTAGGAACACTGATTTTCCAATCGAGTGGGGAAACGTTAGATATCTTGAACCGACTGAACTTTGGGTCGGAATAAAATTCTCTGGCGCTTTTCGGACGCCAATCGATACTCAGCTTGGATTTATTGCGGACGGCTTGCAGCAGGGCGAAATCATAACTATTGGGCCAGACAACGCAGTATCTAATGTAGCAATCTACAACAATGCTGAAGAAGTCAGTTTCTATCCCGATCGACCACAGCTAAAATCAGGACGGATTGAGGGTGAAATCACTTACAAGCAGGGGAACCAAGACTGGTCATTAATCCCAGTTGTTATTTTTCCGGACGGGCATTATGTGCATGCAAATGACCAAAATATTTTCTGGCAAAATGAGCCAATTTTTAATATTTCTCCGTTTTGGCTGACCGCCGGCCAGATACTGGCGGCGCTGATCGATTTGAGCATCCTCTTTTTCCTGGGAACATGGTTGGTTTTTAGCATTAAAAAGTATCTGCCAGCTGGACGGTGGCCAGTAGTCTTTGGTGTCGTGATTGCAGCTTTGGCCCTGATTTTGAGAGAACCCTATTTTGAAACTGTTCTCCCAATCGTCGAGAGAACTTTTGGTCATTCAAGCGCAGAATATGTGGAGCATAGTTATTTAACATTGTGGGTATTGGCCGCGGCTGGAATATTATTAATTTGGTACAGGTGGGTGCGTGCAAGAGGAAGCCACGGAACTTTGCGTGCCTGGCAACTGATATTAATCACAGGCGCACCCCTGGTCCTGAGTTTTTTCCTTTATAAATATTGGGGCGTTATTGACAGAGTCGAATTTATGGGCGATGGTGATTGGTTGACCTACCAGATTTTCGCCAGGCAAATCGTTGTTGATGGCGATATATGGCATACAGGACAGGCTATTTTAAATTATCAACCGTTATATCGGTACATTGTTGGGCTACTCCATCTCTTTTTCGGACAATCAACTGCATCTCAGTACTTCCTGAATTTTTGGTCAGTTTTAATCACTGCAATGATTATTTCTCGGATTGCTGAGCAGTGGGAAGTATCAAACCCCTATGCGGTCCTAGGTGGTTTCATAATAATTGCAATTCATGTTACTCCTCCTTTTTGGGACATCCTGCTTAGAGCTCTTCAAGAACATCCGGGGTCACTTTTCGTCGTGCTTACAGCTTGGTCAATAATTGCATATCAAAGGGACAAGAAATGGCATTATTTGTTTTTGGCGTGCTTATTTGGCGTTACTGGGCTTTTGATCAGGATGGATCATTTATTTATTATCGCTGCCGTAAGCTTATTTTATCTAGAACCTCTTTTCGGCAGTCTAAAAGAAGTATGGAAAAGGCTCATTCGAGGACTTTTCAATAATTGGAAGGTGTTTGCTATATTGGGTTTAGTCTTGACTCTAGGGTTATTAGCAGTTGCTTCAAGGAATTGGATCATGGGAGGGAAATTTATCTTATCGGAATCTCAAATTAGAAACCCTCAACGCTTGGAGAACAGGACTACTATAGAACGATTTTGGGGAATAACGCAAATTCTCGGCACGGACGCATTGAGAACCGGTATACTTCTCGAAACTACACTCCCGGCAGCAGTTATTCTCTCGGGTGGGACCTTAGTAAGTTTAATTGCTCTTGGATGGCGAGGTGGCCTGTTTAGGAACTTCAACCTAAGCTTAGGTTTGATCTGTTTAAGTGGTATTGTCCCCTACTACTTTTTTATGCCCCGCGGATATTATCCCCGATGGAGTATTCATCTGCTGCCCTTTGCGACTCTTGCTGTGATAATTTTTATAGACCGGTTCTTGAAACGGAAACGCTCAAAAAGTCTCGTATAGTTTTATGAACTAATCCCGGCATGGCCATGGGGCTCCGGTGCATTCCCCGGTTTTGCGACTGCGATAATGCTGCCGCTTCTGATCTGGCTGGCCCAGCGGTTTTTATCGCAATATTTCTAAGCAAAAAGGGGAGAAAAAAGAAAAAGGGCGGGGAAACCCCGCCCCTACATTACGAGGAACTTACGGCGTGGTGCCGCCAAGGCTGGGCAACGGCAACAAGAACGGATTATCCGTGGGCACCAGCATCACCTGGATGTTGGGCGCCAACTTCTGGATATATTCCAAGGTCAGCACATCCGGGTTAAGCGCCAGCGCGGCGGCCAGCAGTTCGATAGCCTGGGCTTCGGCCTGGGCCTCGATCAAGCGGGCCTCGGCATCACCTTGGGCTTTGATCACCACGGCGTCGGCTAAACCCTGCGCTACCTGGCGAGCCTGTTCGGCTTCCTGGCGGCGCTGCTCAACGGTCAAAGCCGCCTGCTGGGCCAACTGTTCGGCGATCTGCTTTTGTTCCACCGAAGCAGCATATTCCTCGGAGAAGGCGATGTTGCGTAGCACGAAGTCGACCAAGATCAAGCCGTTCTCCTCGAAACGTCGAGTCAATTCCGCCTTGATCAGATCCGTCATTTCGGCGCGGTCGGAGCTATACACTTGCTCGATCTGATATTGGGCCACCGTATCGCGGATGATGCCGCGCGACAAAGGACGTACCACGCCATCCAAGTAACGGTTTTGCCAGCGGATGTGCACGTCTACGACGTGATTAGGATCAACCGAAAAGATCACTGAGGCATCCACTCTCACGACCTGGCCGTCTGAGGTACGGGATTCGACAGAATCATCCCCGGCGAGAGCACCCTCTTCAGGAGCAATGGACATGGTATAGGTCTCACGCGAAATTGAATAGGGGATGACTGACTCGGCGAAAGGCACCACCCAATGCAAACCGGGCTGCAGCGCCTCTTGGCGAATGCCGCCCGCACTAACTGTGATGACTACACCGCGCTCACTGGGCTCGATGAACACCAAGCCAGCTGCAAGGACATTGAGCACGATGGCCACGCCAAGAACTACCAGGACCAACAGCCAGCCAGAAC
Source organism: uncultured Anaerolineaceae bacterium (assembly GCA_964572455.1). Lineage (GTDB taxonomy): Bacteria > Chloroflexota > Anaerolineae > Anaerolineales > UBA11579 > JAMCZK01. The sequence goes on along the minus strand of CAZNFL010000016.1, from coordinate 504 downwards.
GCATGGGCCGGCCACTAACTCCCCGGGTTACGGCTAAAGCGATCACGCCGACCACTGCCAGCCAGGAGACCAGCGCTAAGATGCCAACAATACTTACAAGAGCCACAACTCCTCCTTACGAAGAGCAAAATATGTTTTGCGACGTGAGTTCTCTCACCTCGCGAGGTCATGTTAGCATGTCCTCAGTGGCATATTATAAAGGACGTCTGTCTGAACTCTTATTAGAACCCTATCAGAACGCGACGGCGCGCTTGGTCTGCTTGCCGCAAGCTGCTCCGAGACCCGGACAATACCTGCAAGCCTTTGACCCGACAGACGAACTGGAAGCGGTAGCGACTTCGCTATTCGCGGCAAGAGTGGCTGAGCACCTTGAGACCGGGGAGGCAAGTTTGCCGATCCTGGCGCCGCTGCCGGAAAGCTGGCAGCCGGGCACGCAGCTGCAGCTGCGCGGCCCGCTGGGCCAAGGGTTTGAGCTGCCCAGGCGCGCCCAACGGGTGGCGCTGG
>CAZNFL010000015.1:0-55854 GCA_964572455.1 uncultured Anaerolineaceae bacterium | reverse complement strand
CGAGGTGGAGCTGGTGATTGCGGCTCCAAAAGGATCCAACGTGATCCCACCGGAAGATGATATGCGCCCCTTTCATAGCTATCGGGTGCTTGAGGTGGAATCCAATAGGAATACGAGTGTATTAAAAGCGGCCGCGATCGCGGCAGCCAGCGCAGATGTGATCGTATTTGGGGAAGATCATTCGTACCCTTTGGAAAATTGGGCTGAAACCCTACTTGAAAGGCATCGTGGACCCTGGGTCGCAGTTGGCCCACGGATTCAAATTCCAAATTCAAAGAGAGCTATTTCCTGGACACAGGCTTATATGGAATATGGACCCTGGATAAGCGACGAAAACGGTGGGCCCTCAGATTATATTGCAGGGCATAACAGTTCGTTCAAACGTCAAGCCCTTCTAGATTACGGAGGCAAGCTTGCGGATATGTTGCAGTCAGAATATATCCTTTTTCAAGACTTGCGCAGAAAAGGGAATCAACTTTATTTTGAACCGAAGGCAGTAACCAGGCATCTGAATTTTGAGAAGATCCCCCCTTGTCTGAGAGTGAGTTTTTTCGCCGGAAGGCAATTCGCCGCCTGGCGCACGCATAACTGGAGCTGGTCCTCGAGATTAACTTATATTCTGGGGGCTCCGCTAATTCCCGTAATTAGACTAGTGCGTATTATCCAAATGATGAAGAGGAATGGAAAGCCAGCCAGGATATCTCTTCCTCTGCTTGGGCTGCTCCTTATCAACCTTTGCGCGGATGGCCTTGGGCAGTTGCTTGGGTACAGCTTTGGATTGGGCAATGCCACAGCCGACCTTTATCCATTTGAGTTCCATCGCAGCAGGCATCTTATCGACAAAGGTGTCTTGGATACTCTTTGCCCTTAGCCAACCGGCAACCTCTTCTTCAAAAATGGATCAGAGATTAACCAGTCCGCGACGATTTACCCTGGCGGGCTCTATCCGCGTATTTTTGGCTGAATCGCTCCTGCTACCTACCGGTTTCCTTGTCATTGCCATTCTTACAAGATGGCTGGGTGCAGAGCAATATGGACTGTACGTGCTCGCCATCTCAATAGTTAGTTGGCTTGAGTGGACCCTCAATTCGGTGCTTACCAATTCCAGCATCTTGGTGTCGAGCAGTAGCGAGAATTCTGATGGAACATCCCAGATGATCCTGAGAGTTTATCTTCTGGCTGGGTTAGCCGTTGGGCTTCTATTGTTCCTGGCTTCAAATTCAATCGCGTTAATTTTCGATGAACCAGGACTCGGGTTCCTCCTCAGAGTTCTTTCAATCGATATTCCTCTGTTTGCCTTTGCCAGAGCTTATCGCGCAATCTGGATCGGGACGGGAAATTACTACAAACGCGCAACCATGAGCATATGGCGTTGGGTAGTTAGGTTGGTGCTAGTTGTCTTGTTGGTTTTTGGAGGATTTTCTTTGGCAGGTGCGGTAGTGGCTAATATAGGGGCCACTCTATTTGAAGCTGGATATGCCTTTTTTAATCAGCGTATAAATCCCCTACGAAAGACCTCCGGCTTACCGGAAATGTTTTATTCGGTAATAAAACCCCTGGCGCTGTATGTGGTCGTGATGAGGTTGTTCTCAAGTTTGGACTTGCTTTCCTTAAGGGCACTGGGAGCCAGCATTCAAGATGTGGGTTTCTATGGGGCTGCCCAGAATTTGGCCGTTATCCCGGGCATCATTACCCTTTCTTATTCGCCCTTACTTTTATCCACGCTGAACAAGGTCCGTTCCCAGGGGAATTTAAAGTCGGCAAAATCGATTTCAATGGATGCCTTGCGGCTAGCCGTCTGTCTTTTGCCCTTTGCCGCCCTGGTTGCGGGATCTAGCAACGAGATCGTTGGAATCATGCTTGGGGGGGATTTTATTGCCTCAGCCCCATTGTTACAGCTATTAATTTTCGCGGCGGTATTTCAAACTTCCTTTTCAATCGCAGGCATTATCCTGATCGCGGCCCAAAAATCGTCGCAGATCGCCAAGCTTGCCTTGGTGCTATTGTTTTCCTCGGTTGTAGCCTATGCGTTGCTTGTCCCTCGCTTTGGTCCGATCTCGGCAGCCTGGACGATCACCCTTATGACCTTGTTCGCTTCAATTTCCGGGATTTATCTGGTTCGTAAATATTTGGATATATTGCCGCCCTTGCCCACCCTAGCCCGGGCCGTACTATTTTCAATTTTATTTGGCCTGTTGTCTGTGGTCTGGGTATCAAACGGGGGTTGGATCCTTGTAAAGTTTGCCATCCTGTCGGTACTCGTCCTGCTCAGTTTCTATTTAACTGGAGAGTTATCCACAACTGAGAAAACTCAATTACAAAAACTGCTTGTATCTACCTTTACTAAAGCGAAATGAAGAAAGTTGCGGTAATTATCGCCACACATAATAGACCCAGGCAATTGGCGGATTGCCTTACCAGTCTGGCAAACCAAAATTTACCTAAAGAAGATTTCGAAGTGGTTGTTGTAGATGATGGAAGTCAACCGAAATTGGATCGCTCAAGTCTTTATTCAGGAAAGGGCCTTGATCTAAAGCTGATCTATCAATCGAATAAGGGCCCAGCTGAAGCCCGCAATGCTGGCGCCCGGAGCTCAGCAGGAAAATATCTACTCTTTACAGACGATGATTGCGCTCCAGAACCGGATTGGGCCCAAAAGGTCGTGGAGCAATTGGATCAGACCCCGCATCAAGCCGTAGGTGGAAAAACAATCAATGCCCTAAAGGAAAACCCCTTTGCCGAAGCGAGCCAAATGCTTGTTACATATTTATATTCCTATTACAATGAAAATGGGTCAAAACCCCGGTTTTTTGCAAGCAATAATCTGGGACTCTCAAAAAAGGACTTTTTCGAGGTTGGGGGGTTTAGTACCAATTTCACATCCCACTATTCAGAGGATAGGGATTTTTGTGACAAGTGGAACCGTTCCAACCGGGAGATGAAATATTTACCGGATGCTATTGTGGCGCACAGGCATCAGATGGGATTTGGTTCGTTTTGGCGCCAACATTTTCGCTATGGAAAGGGGGCGAGGCAATACCACCTGGAGCGAGAGCTGCGAGACCAACCCATGCCAAAGATTGAACCTATGTCCTTTTACACCAATATGCTCGCCTTCCCTTATCGAACTGAAAAGTTCGTTCGTGCCACACTTTTAGCAACCCTCATAGGGATTACCCAGCTTGCCCATACCTGCGGCTATGTTTGGCAGCGATTTGTTCTGGCCAAAGATTAATTGGGAAATAAGCCGGATTATCAGCCGTGAAAAATAATCGTTCCCCCAAAACTGAATTATCCGCTATCCTGATCACCGGGTCGGATATCGACATTCTTAGGCGCAGCATTTCCTATTTGGACAAACAAACGGCCAAATCGAAGATCGAACTGGTGATTGTTTGCCCCTCGCTTGGTGACATGAATGTTCGTGAGGGAGAATTAGATTCGTTTTCTGCGGCTGAACTGGTTGAGCTGCCAGATTTTATTTCGGTGGGAGATGCGTTTGCAGCGGGCATATCCAGGGCTAATTCACCCATCGTTGCCTATGTGGAGGAACACTCATATCCCGATCCTGGTTGGGCCCAGGCCATACTAGACGCCCACCGGGGACCCTGGGCTGCGGTAGGTTGGGGAATCGAAAACGCAAATCCTGAAAAAATGGTGAGTTGGGCGATCATGTTTGCGGACTTCGGTCCCTGGGTTGAACTGGCCAGCTCTCAGGAAATGGACCGCCTGCCAGGCCACCATTGCTCGTATAAGAGGGAAATCCTTGCAGGTTTTGGCGATCAACTGGGTTCTCTGTTAGAGATCGAGACGGTATTACACCACAAGCTGCGGGAGGCTGGTTACCGGCTTTATTGCGAATCATCCACAAGATCGGCGCATGTGAATGTTTCAAAACTTTCCTCTTTCGTCGAAGCAGAATTCTTTGGGAGCCGGATCTACGGCTCTAGGCGGATGCGCAGCGAAAAATGGAGTACCCTGGAACGATTGATCCACATGCTTGCCACTCCCCTCGTTCCCTTCCTGCTGTTACGCAGGATGAACCAGGATATTGTGCGGTCGGGACGCGCGCGCCAGTTGTATCCGCGGATTTTGCCATACTTGATCCTGAGAGGTTGGGTGCATAGTTTTGGGGAGCTGATCGGTTATCTATTCGGACCCGGGCAGGCGCCCACCAAACGGATGAGTTCGGAATTGGACAGGAAGAAACATCTCTAAAAAGGCAGCGTCGATTGCTGATCGCTGATTGCTGATTTCAAAGCACCCACCCCTTCCTGCCATGTAAAGTTGTCATATTGTCATATTGTCATATGGCGACACAGCACTATGACTACTTGACAAACAGCCTGGCTCGCCAGGCTGTTTTTGTAGTTTGCTGTCAGTGAATTTCTTATTCATCGAAAATCCTGTCCAACCGCTTGAAAAAGATATATTTGCGCGGGCGGGGGGGCCGGGTTTTTGACAACAATAATACAAGAATAGCTTGATAGCTCTTGACTTTTCTTTCATTTCACCCCTCAAGCTAGTTGACAAAGCCTGGCAAGAGGATTTCCCCCTCATTTTTCATATTATCGCAGGAAAGGCTAGTTTTAGGTGTAAAGGGAGGTGAAAATCAAGGTCTTGGCAGGAAGGGGAGCCTGTTCCTAGTTGCCACCAGGATGGTGATGGAGATTGATTCGCAAAATATATTTATATAGTACGAACGTTAGAATATACATTATGACAGACGTATATTCTTCTCAGACTCGCAGCCAAGTTATGAGGATGGTCCAATCCGAGAATTCCGGCCTCGAACAAGAGGTTCGTTCCAGTCTTCGCAAACGCGGATTTAGATATAGGCTTCATAAGAAAAACCTTCCAGGAAAACCGGATATAGTTTTAGCTAAGTATGGGGCTGTGGTATTTGTCCATGGGTGTTTTTGGCACCAGCATAAAAACTGTGTGCATGCGAAACGACCAAAATCGAATACCGGGTATTGGAACAGGAAACTTGACCGTAACATTCAACGGGACAACAAGAATGTTCGGAAACTTCGAAATGTTGGATGGAAAGTAATAATTCTTTGGGAATGTCAAATAAAGAGATCGGATAAGTGGTTAAACAAATTTGAGAAACTAACAACCCAACTATAACAATAAAGGGGGCATTCGCCCTTTAAGAGCTACTACCAACTTCCTGGTAGACAGGGTTGACGATATTCTCTAAAATCCAGGCAACTGCTGGCACACAAACAGCATCGCCGAATGCATGAATTTCTAAATTTTCATTCCCATTTAATGGATAAGATTCAGGCACTCCCTGCAGACGAGCATATTCTCTGGCCGTCATATTTCTCATTTTTACTTTTCCAAAGCCAAGGGCAACTACAAACTGTCTACTGCTTCCCCCTGTAGCTGCACGAAGACAACCTGCTGTGTCCTTATTCCGTATTTCCACTTTCTGTTTTCCAACTCTCATCCTGCGCGAAAATGTTCTGTAAGTCCAACTCTTTTTATCTCGTCGCTGGCTTAAGATCTTGAGGTGATTTTCAGCCATCATAGAAACATGATGTTCAACTTTTTCTTCTGTCCACCATTTTTTAGACACCAAGCGTTGTCGTTCTATAACATCCTTTGCAAGTCCGCTCTCCTTAATTGAGGGCAAGCTTGGAATATCAAGAGTAATCCAACGAGCATCCTTATTGTCTTGTATAAGATTTCTGAGCCGTTTGGACAGCAATTCGCCTTCCCTTGCTAGCAGTTTTTTTTCGTCGAAAACGGATCGGGAGCCCTTTATTCCTACTACAAATACTCTTTTTCGGCTTTGAGGAGTAAACCTTAACGCGTCGAGGACAAAGGCATCGCAAGAATATCCGAGTTCATTCATTGCGTTTATTACCGCAAAGAAGTCTTTGCCCTTATTAGACGAGAGCCAACCCGGGACATTTTCAAGCAAAATTATTCTGGGCGAATTTTCTCCTTGCGCCTTAAGAATTTTCACTAACCCCCAAAAAGCACCGGAGTGGTTTCCGTGAATACCTTTTCTGCTTCCAGCTAGAGAAAGATCTATGCAAGGGAAGGATGATACAGCTAAATCTGCCTTTGGTATCTCAGCTGGATCCAAGTCGTAAATGTTTTTTACTCGATATTTGGACTCTGCATCATCAAAGAAGGTTTGATAAATCTTGTACTTGTTTCCTGAGATATCGTTGGCAAATACAACTTCCCAGCCAGCGTTCTCAAGCGCTATTCGATTTAGACCTATTCCTGCAAAATATTCGACGGCTCGCCGAGATCCCGTTGGTGCCCTCGCCTCAACCATTGGTTGAATTATATATCGCCACCTAGGGTAAAACGGAGAATCTAATCGAGGAGGTGGTTAAACAGATTAGGTTACTTTGATGTATTTTAGCTTATTCAACCTATTCTATTCCCTTGACAAGGGTTAGCTACCCGTTATAATCCCTTGATAAAGTAGCCTAAGGAGCACCATGAACAGCACTGCAAAAGAAACTAAGCGGACAGCCTTTATTAGACTTGCAGAGAAACGCACAATTGCGGTCATCGATCGCATTCGGATTTTGGCTCACTGCGCAAATTCATACGCGTATGAATATAATGAGGATGACATAAAAAGAATTTTCTCATCTATCGAAGAAGAGGTTAAACTAGCAAAATCAAGGTTTCTACAAGAAATAGCAAAGTCAAACAAATTCAAACTCCAGGGCTAGGGGCAGAATAGTGGCTGAACACCTGATAAAGAAACTTAGCCAAGCGGACATGGTTTTAGTCGCAATATATAATGCGGCAAAGGGGACAACGCGCCAAGTTCCCTATGAAGAAATAGTAATTGAGTCTTGGCGAACATTTCCTTTTTCCTTCGGCCTCCGAAATCACCCCGAATATCCAGATTCATCTGATATTCACAAGCGGATTTACCAAAATTTAAAGCCGCAAGGTTTAGTGATTACACTTGGAAACAAAATCTTCCGGTTGACAGACAAAGGAGTGAGCAAAGCCGAGAATTTAACTAACGCATTAAAGTCAGTCAAGGTTGATAAAGAAAAACACAAGTTATCCAGGGAGGCTGAACGCTATTTGACATATGCAATAACTTCTCAAGCTTATTCATTGTGGAAAGCTGGGGAAAAAGAGAAGCTTATTGACTATGATGTCAAATTATTTTTCCAGTTTAGTACCGGCACAAAAGTGGAGGGCAGAAAGCAAAAGGTGACTTTCGCAACTGAAACCATTGAAGAGGCAATTAAAGATGGTATTCGTGAGGCCGTTGAATTACGAGCGCTTTCGAAATACTTAATCGTAAAGTTTTCATACCTTTTGGAAGAGGGTTAACGTGCCAAAGCAGACAAACCGGATTCCAACCAAAATAAGCCCTGATATTCTCGACACAATAGGTAGGGGTTTCAGATTTAGCCATCCAAAGGGATTGGCTGAATGGATGAAAAATAGCTTGGATAATTATTTGAGATTGGTGGGCGATGGTGGAGAACCAATTTCTGGCAATTGGCCTTTATTGCTTAACTTTATCGATTCAAAATCCCAGAAGAATGGACCAAACATTGCGGTCATCGATTTCGGTGGGACAACTCTAGAAAACATAACGGAGTTTTTTCTTCATTGGGGAGATACAAAAGCTGCGGCATTAGGAAAGGTCGGATCCGATATCGCCCTAACCGGCGGTCATGGAAACGGGGGCAAATTCTATATGCGGGAAATGTGGCGTGGAGGAGCCAGGTTTCTTACATGGAAAGACGGTAAGTCCACGAGCTTGATTGTTGACAAAGAAAAACCTGGCACCACTGGATTTTGGGAGCACCAGGATAAAAGAATGACATGGAAGGATGCACTCGACTTTGCTCTTAAATCCTCCCAGGGTTTACAAGGTGCAGGCTGGCTATTTGGTTATCTAAAAGAAAAGTACCCAAAAATAAATAAGGAATTAGATCGTAATCGTCGTGGACTAACAGTACTTGTGGGCTTAAAAGCATTTCAATTACATTCCAGCAACGATATCGTAATTAATGGCCGATGGGATCATCAAAGGTTTATTGACGAGTTAAGAGAGTTTCATCAAAGTAGACGTCCTATTAAAGAACTAAATATAGAAGTGTTCAAAAATGGGGTCAAGATTCTTGATCGCCTCGAACTGGAGAAAATACCCCTGGACGATAAATGGGAAACTATTTCAAAAGAGTTGCCTGCCTCAGTAATTGTTGATAAAAAACTAGCAGAGGGGGCGAAGCAATTTGGTTTTTTTAATTTATACAAAGCCGAACAGCCTCTTACAGGGCGACACAAATACCACAACGTCTTGTCTGTAGTGGATGGAAAAAACAATTCGATGGCCTCTTATCCAATTAAGGAGCTTCCTTTAAAAGGCCATTCATCCATTTTGGAGTTCCTCTTTTGCGATTTAAAATTAATATTCCCGAATCACAAAGAATTAATCATGAATGAAAGGGAAAAACTGGTTCAGTCGCAAGCTACTCAGAAAATTCTAGAGTGGGTAGCCGAAGGGATATGGAATGCGGTGACTGCCTTTGAAGATGAGCAAAAAACAGCAGAATATGAACAAGAATTAAACATTGCAGATCTATTAAATGATGCGCTAAATGCCCATGCAAAGAGATTCCTTGAGCAACTTGAAACTGAAATTTTTGTGGACTTCGTTGAAGTCGACGATGCAGGAAGTGAAAGTGGAGACTCTGGGGGCGGAAATAATGGAGCCGGGGCTGGAAAAGGAAAGGGAGTCGGAACTAAGGGAACGGGAACAAAGAAGGGGGAAAAAACGATACCTGGCGATACGAAGAAAATCAAGCGCCCAAGATTTCCTGAGGTTTTGATTAGCGGGCACTCACCTGATCCATCTCGCGAAGATAAACAGACAAAGAATTTAACAGACCGCCATCCGCCTATTAACCAAGATGATATTGACAAGAAATATAACGTTTGGTGGATAAACACGTCTCATCCATATGCCAAAGAGGCAATGGATCGAGGGGGAGCTGATGGATACGCTTTTAAGAACTATCACCTTTTTCTATTTATTCAAGTGGTTCAATTAGAAAGCCTCCGACTTCTACAGAGGCGTCAAGCCGAGCTTGGTCTGGACATCATGGAAAATGAACTAGTTCAAACGTCAAATAAATTCTTAAGTGGTCTACCATTCGAACTCGTTGAAAGGATCTTAGACCCTAAAGAAAATTAGATGGCCAATGCCATCTTTTAAATATAAATAAGGGTAATCATAAAGGCCTTGGCTAGACAATGTATCCATCGAATTTGCACATAACAGATCGGGGCTGGCTAGTACTCGAAAAACGAACTTACGGGATAACCCTGGCGCGTATAGGAGAAGAACTTAACCTTTCACGAGAAAGGATACGTCAAATAGAAACCTTAGCAATAAACAAAATCGCAAGTTCAGAACTTGTTGGCGCACGCCTCCTAAAACTGATTGAACCGCATTGGAAATCCTTGTGGAAGCCATATCAAAATCGAGTTAACTGCACAAATGCCTCTAGACTCCTTCAAGAATGTTTGACAAAACATGGAACCAGCTTATCCCAGGAAGATGCAAAAAGGTTGCTCGTCATCTTACGGCTGGCTCCCAAAACTAAGCTTTTCAAAGAGTTCCGGAATATGGTTTATTTGTCGTGCACAATAGAGCCCCATATAGTTGATCATCCTCGGGTAGCGGAGGATAAGTTAAGGTTTAAGCAGGAGTCGAAAAAATTAAGCTATATACAGCTTGCCAAAGCAGTTTTAGAAGATAAAAAGGAACCGCTGCACTGGACTAAAATTGCCATAAGGGCTGAAAGACTGGGACGGAGGGAAAGTTTCAATTCAACTGCGTTGTACAACGTATTACAAGATAAAAAATATATCTTCGTCCGAACTGATCAGGGAACATATGGTTTGCGAGAATGGGGTTTAAGACAGGCGGATACATATACGAGCATAATTACAAGAATATTAGAAAATAAAAAAACTGGGTCATCCTTTGGATACATCTACCAAAAGGTGAATGAAGAAAGACCGATCACGAAGGAGTCGTTGCAGATGTTTTTGGACGGTAATGCAAAGTATTACCGATCAGTTGATAATCTATATGGCTTAAGAGGTTGGCTACCACTAAGAGAGAAACAAAATCTTCATACCCCACGGTGGCTTATTGAGGATAGCAAGTCATTTCAAAGGCTTGAGTTCGCGAGAAAACGGGGACATAAAGTTTAAAACGCAAGCATCTTGGCCATTTCATAGATTTCGAGGTTCGCTTCCCGCTGCCTTAGGGCGGGAAAGCACCGCCCTTTGTGGGTTTTGGCGAAAGAAACAAGCTTGAGTCAAGCTTGTTTCTTTCGCCACGCAACGCCCAGCTAGGTTTTGAGCCACACTAGCCCAACTTTCCCGGAAAGTTGTTCAAATTCAAGGTCACCGGTGACCAGGGCTGTTTTCCTGTGCTGGGCCAGGGCGGCCGCAAAACAGTCCCCATATGCCATCCGGTGAGCCGCCTTGAATGCCGCTGCGCGACGGCTCAAAAGCCAATCGACTTCTGCGAGATGAAAACCTAATTGCAACAATTCAGTAACCTTGGAATCTGCTTTTTCCTCAGAATGAGCGCGAGCCAGGCTATACCAAACCTCGCCCATATTTACCACGCTAACCAACAGATCGGCGCCAGCGCCCAGAGCGACGCCGATGAGATCTTCCACTTGGGCAGCCCCCTTTTCATCCAACAGAAAGGCCAGCAAGGCCCAGCTATCGAAAACCAGGCACCCGGCCCGCTGCCAATCAGCGGTCGCGCTCACGCTTGCGCTCCTGCATCAAGACTTTAAGCGCCCCGGAGCCCTTCAGCGAGCCGCGCAGCTTGTTGATGTATTCCTTGGTGATGGGTTGCAGCACGATGCGGCCTTTTTCTTCATAGACGGCAAAACGGGTACCGGACTTAATGCCGTATTTGTGGCGCAGTGGGGCCGGGATAACGACTTGACCTTTTGAAGTAGCGACAGTTTCCATCAGGTTACTCCTTCGATGAGTATACGTAATATAGAAATGTAAGTCAATGAAATATAATCTTACCTTAGAAGGCGAGCATCTTGGCCATCTCATAGTATTCGAGGTTAGCTTCCCGCTGCCTGCTGGTCACGTCCGCCAGCGGGATGGCTTCAATATCCCTGCCGCGCAGGCCCATCATAATGTCCGTCTTGCCTTCAAGAAGGGCATCCACAGCTTTTACACCTAATCTCGTTGCTAATAGACGATCGAACGCAGAGGGTCTTCCTCCTCTTTGAATGTGGCCCAGGATGGTGACGCGGGTGATGAAGCCGACGGGCAGCTTGTTGAGCGCCGTGGCCAGTTCCTGGGTCTTCAGGCTGGCGCCCTCGGACACCACAATGATGGAGTGCGTCTTGCCGCGCTTGTAAGCGCTCTCCACGGCGGCGGCGACCTCGGCGATGCTGGTCTCGACCTCGGGGATGAGGATGACCTCAGCGCCGCCGATGACGCCGGCCATGACGGCCAAATAGCCGCAATTGCGGCCCATGGTCTCGATAAGGAAGGCGCGGCGGTGGGAGGAGGCCGTGTCGCGAAGCTTGTCGATGGCGTCGCACAGGGTGTTGAGGGCGGTATCCACGCCGATGGCCATGTTGGTGCCCCACATGTCGTTGTCGATGCTGCCGGGGATGCCGATGACCTGGGCGCCCCTGGCGGCCAGGGCCCGGCAGCCGCGCATGGAGCCATCGCCGCCGATCACGATCAGGCCGTCGATGGCGTTTTCGTTAAGGATGCGCACTGCGGCGGCCTGGCCCTCTGCGGTGCGGAACTCTTCGGAGCGGGCGGTGCCGAGCATGGTGCCGCCGCGCTGGATGATGCCGCCGACCTCGCGGGCTTCGAGCGGGCCGAGGTTGCCGGCGAGCAGCCCGGCGAAGCCTTCACGGATGCCGTAGACCTGGCAGCCGTTGAACAGCGCGGTGCGGGCCACGGCGCGGATGCAGGGGTTCATGCCGGGGGCGTCGCCCCCGGAGGTGAGTACGCCGATGCGCTTAATCTTTGCCAAACTGCGCAATTGTACACCGCGGGGCGCGGGGCTGAAGGCGGGCGGCTTGCGGAGGGCGTGCGGAGGGGGAGAATGATAAAATCTTTGCGAAACTCCAAAAAATTGATAAATGGCAAAATCGAAAACTTCAAGAGGGAAAAACCTTAGCCTATCGATCGTCGTCCCCGTTTATAACGAGGAAGCGGCAATCGGCGAGACGCTGGGCAAGATCCTCAAGGTTTGTGACGGTTTGGGCGCGGATTACGAAGTCCTGGTAATCGACGACGCCTCAACGGATTCGACGCCGCAGATCATCAAGCGCCATAAAGTGACCCATATCCGCCACCCTTACAATATGGGCAACGGGGCGGCGGTCAAGCGGGGCATTCGGGCGGCCAGCAAAGACGTCATCCTGTTGATGGATGGCGATGGCCAGCATGATCCGCAGGACATCGGCAAATTCATGGAGCTGATCAAGGATTACGACATGGTGGTTGGGGCGCGCACCAAAGATTCGCAGAGCCAAGCGCACCGGAACCTGGCCAATTCGGTATATAACCTGGCGGCCAGCTACGTTTGCGGGCGCAAAATCCCGGATCTAACCTCGGGTTACCGGGCCATCCGTCGAAATGTGGCCAAGCGCTTCGTGTACTTGATGCCCAACACCTTTTCCTATCCAACCACCCTCACCCTCTCCTTACACCGAGCCGGCTTCAGCACCAGCTATTTGCCGATCAAGGCAGCGGGCCGCAAAGGGAAAAGCAAAATCAGCATTTTTCGGGATGGCTTTCGCTTCCTGGTCATAATCTTACGCATCGCGGTATTTTTCGCCCCATTGAAAATGTTTTTGCCGGTCAGTGTCGCCCTGTTGCTGGCTGGGTTGGGCTGGTACATCTATCGGTTCACGACCAGCGGGATATTGCCCCTGGGGGCGGTCCTTCTGATGATCACCGGGCTTCTGGTACTGGTGTTCAGCTTGATCTCTGAACAGATATCGTATCTGCGCTACCAGCATAGCGAGCCCGAATAGTTCATTAAATTTAAACGGCATCGAATGAAATTAATTATCGATATCTCTCATCCTGCTCATTACCATTTTTTTAAGAACGCCATTGCCGGTTTCAAAAAAGCCGGCCACTCCGTTTTGATCGTGTCCCGCGAGAAGGATATTACGCTGGAATTGCTGGATAGCGCGGGGGTGGAGCACGTTCTGCTTAGCAAGCACAAGCCTGGCATTTTGGGCCTGGCTGTTGAGATATGGGTGCATGAAAAGCGGTTATTGCGAGAGATAAAGAAATTTCGCCCGGATGCATTGCTGCAGATCGGCGGAACCTTCATCGTGCATGTTGGGAAGATAACCGGCACCCCTTCGATCGTATTTTACGACACGGAAAACGCCACCCTCTCGAATGCGATCACCTACCCATTTGCGGACGTTATTTGCACACCGGCAGCCTACAAACACGATCTGGGTCGCAAACACGTTCGCTATGAGGGCTACCAGGAATTGGCCTACCTGCACCCGAATTGGTTTTCGCCGGACGCGGATATCTTGAAAGAGGCCGGGTTAAGAAGGGACGAAACGTTTTCACTAGTTCGCTTCGTCGGCTGGTCCTCGGCGCACGATATCAACGCCAATGGTTTCAGCCCCGAAGGCAAGCTGAGGTTGGTGGAGGAACTGCTGCGCTTTGGAAAGGTTTTCATCAGCTCAGAAGCACAGCTTCCGGCAGAGTTGGAAAGATACACACTCAACATTCCAAAATCTAAAGCTCATCATCTGCTGGCCTTCGCCAGTCTCTATATCGGAGAAAGCGCCACCATGGCCTCCGAGGGCGCCATGCTTGGGTGCCCAGCCATTTTCGTTTCCCCGGTCGGAAGAGGGTACACCGACGAACTTGAGAAAAAATATGGCTTGGTTGTGAATTTCATCAAAACCGACGAAAGCCTTGCTATCGATGCGGCTGTAAGGCTTCTGGCAACCAGCGGCTTGAGGGAAGAATGGCAGGCGAAACGCAAAAAGATGTTGGCTGAGAAGATCGATGTCTCCGCTTGGATCGTTGAGTTCGTAGAGAAATTCGTGGCTAGCAAGGGAACGCCGAAATCCAAGGCTGCCAACCGATGACCGCCCGCGATCCGGAAACAATCCTCACCCCACCGCTTGGTGGCAAGATCATGGACGCGGCCATCTGGAACACCTTCCAGCTAATAGCTGCCCGTGGGGCCGCCCTACTGGTCCAGCTCATTCTCGCCCGTATCTTGCTGCCGGAGCATTTCGGCATCGTGGGTATGGCGGCCGTCTTCATTGACATCATTGGAGCCGTGGGCGACCTGGGTTTGGCAGCCGCGCTGATCCAATACAAGAAGGAAAAACTAACCCAGGAGCACCTGAATACTGCCTTTTGGGCTTCGTTAGGCTTTAACGGGCTGATCTTTCTTTTCTTTGCGCTGGTAGTTGGCCCGTTTGCCGCCTGGTTTTACGGCGAACCCTTATTGCAAGTGATCGTTCCAATCGCAGGCGCAGAAAACCTGTTGAGGTCATTTGGCCTGATTCAGCGGGTGATCCTGACCCGCGAGTTGCGCTTCAAGCCTATCGGCATCGTGGAGGCCTCATCATCCATCCTGTCAGGCATCATTGCCATTGGAGCTGCGCTGGCCGGTGCAGGGGTCTGGAGCCTGGTTATCAAAGACCTTGGGTTTGTAGGGATTTCGTTGCCCTTGCTCTGGCTCACTGTAAAATGGCGCCCAAGATTTAGCTTCTCGCGAACTGCCTTGAACGACATCCTAGGCGCGGGAATTTATGATGCCCTGCAACGTTTATTTCTATTTACAATGAAGAACATCGATTATCTGCTCGTGGGTAAATTTCTTGGCGCGGAATTGCTGGGTATCTACACCTTAGCCTTTGTGCTAGCAGATTCTTTCCGGCTGCAGGTTTGGGCCATATTGAACAAGGTAATGTTTCCGATATATTCACAAGTCCAAGATGACCTATCCAGGGTAAAAGACTATTACCTGAAAATCATCAAATACAACACGATGGCGGTGACGCCCATAATGCTTACATTCATCTTTTTCGCGGAACCACTAATTCGAACCTTTTTTGGCGAAAAGTGGTTGCTAGCCATTTTCCCGCTACAGGTCATGGCCTTCTCCGCATTTGTTGTAACGTTGTCTGGTACAGCGGTTGCGGTTCTCAAAGGTTTGGGGAAGTTTGATGTCAGTTTCCGCTTGACGATACTAAACGCACTTTTAATCTCCATTCCAGCCTTTACTATCGGCATTTATTTCTTCGGCATCAACGGGGCGGCGTTCGCAGTGCTCGTCCACCAGACGTCAAGCCAAATATTGTTACAACTGCAAATGCGCAAGTTGGTGGGTGTAACAGAAAAGGAAATCGTCGAAGCTGTAAAAATTCCCATCTATGGCGCGCTTGCTTCGATGCCGTTTATTGCCCTGGCCCATTATTTATTTCAGGACCTGGATCTTTTAGCCCTGCTAGCTTCGGTGAGCGGAGTTGCCTTAGCTTATGGCCTTACTGTTTTCTTGCTTAACAAGACTGAATTTATATGGCTCTATCAAATGATCTCCAGGCGGACCAGAAACTTGCCCACATGAATGAATGCGCTTATATTAGTAAATGAACGGGAGAAACAGCATATAGTATGAGACTCGACATTGCAAGATGCGGAGCTGTGTGGCTTCTTCTTCTGCGAGCAGCTGGCCGAGCAGGTGCGCGCTGAGCGCTGGACCCGGGTGCCAGAATTTACGGGAATTTGATACAAAAGCCATGATTAGCTCAATTGATATAATCCTGGAAATGTGGCCAAGTTCGCGTACAAAATGAAACTCGCGTTCCAACATTTCAAAACAAGCAAGAAAAATTGGCAGCTTATTGCCTTGCTGGCCGTTTTATTATTCGCACTTTTAATACGAATAATTCTCTACACAGGCCCAGTTTGCTGTGATCAATGGGACTATACGTACCTGGCTTATGACGCTTCACATGGGGAAGCAGGGTTCAGCCCCGGCGATATTCGTGGAGTAACTCCGCGCTTTGCGCTTTATTTGCCCATCGGGTTCTTCTATTGGCTGCTTGGCCCGTCTGAATTCTCCACAGTCATTTATCCTTTGATCACCTCTCTCTTAGGGGTCGCCTTTGTATACGGCATTGCTCGATTATTGGCAGGCGATAAGGCTGGGCTGATCGCCGCCTTGATTTGGGCAGCCTTTCCCCTTGGCATCTTTTTGTCCACCAGCATAGCTCCAGATGCGATTCTCGCCACCTTTACATTAGGCGCGGTCTATTTCCTCCTGCTGAGCCGTAGATCAGAAAACAATAAAGGCGTGTTCTTGTTTTTGGCGATCCTATTTGAAAGTTTTGCCATTCTCGTGAAACTACTAGCGGTTATAATTCTCCTCTTTATTTTTATATTTCTGCTAGCCGAAATCTATTTTTCCAAACAAAAAGGGCTTACCTCGTTTTTCAATAAAAACAAATGGGCGTCCACTAGCGTCATACTTTCGGTAGTGATAATTATTTTGGTAATCGAATTTGGCCTAAACCAGGGCTCAAACATCCTATTCACTATTCAACGGACAGCTACGGACCTCTCTTCCAATTGGGTCTTAGGTCAAACAACTCAGGATCTACCTTCCGGGAAAATATTTGAAACGGATGCGCTGCTGTTGGCTATGCCCTTGTTCTTTGTCGCTATTTTTCAGCTTACCCGGGAGCGAAAGAACGGATGGTGGTTCATCTTTCTTTGGCTCTTCGCGCAGTTTGTTTATTACGAGTGGGGCAGTATAGACACGAACCCACTTGTGTATTATCCGATGAGCTCCTTCAGGGATGATCGCAATTTTCTATTTATTGTTGCCCCTTTTTGTGTTGCTGCCGGAATGTATCTAAGTGGGTTCTTTTCCGCAACGTGGAAACCGGCATCCATTGTTGCGGCGTGTAGTTTAGCTCTGCCTCTCGCCCTCATCGCTAAACAAAGCCAATGGAGCGGCAGCATTCACACTGTGCTGGGAATTGGGGCAATGCTCACTATCCTGGGAGCCTTTATGCTTCCCAAACTTCGCGCAAACAATTCCGTCCGGTTCCGCGAAACTATGGCGAGCGTATTTCTTCTCGTGCTGATAACAGGATTTCAATATCCCGCGCCTCCTTATCATCTCTCCTATGAATATTGGAAGCGCCAGCAAAATTATGCTGCAGTTATCCATGAAGCTGCAGCGTTTTTTATGCAGCAGACCGATCTGCGCATTCTTTCGCTCTCGCGCGATAATGCTCAGGAACTGGATGTTCTTTCGGGATTCAAACTCGGCTACCAGGATCAATTATTGCGATATCAAGTCCCTGAAGCCCGTATTTTCGTTGCCGACCCGCGCGATTTTTCAGGCAGCGCGTATATTTACCTGCGAGATGAGATCAATCAACTCGAGCCAGTCCCAAGTCATTGGTGGAAAGCGGCAGAATTTCCAACAAGCCAAGGAAAACCCACCGCCATCTATCGGGTCCTCTCTGCCGAGGATGCACGCGCTAACCTGCAAGCGGCCAAGGAACTGGCCGCGGCAGGGCAAGATTTCGAAGACATGGAAAACTTACTCGGGGCTGCCATTAACGCGCAGGACGCAGGTACGGCTGTGCGAGCCTGGATAGCATTGAACGAGAACTCTCCAGGGTTTTATGCGATAGATCTGGTTGCGCCTACCTTAATAGCACAGGCTGGGCCACTATCGGGTCAGCAAAACCTCCTGAATTCTGAGTTCGCGGGAGGTCCAGCCCCGTTGGAAGTCGATGCGCGAATTGAGGATATGACCAGTCTTGATCTGGGCGGGGAAGCACGTATTACGGTAAATATTCAAGGCGATCTAGGCGGCCCGTTTGGAGTCTACGAATACGTCGACCTTGAACCCGAGACAGCCTATCTATTTGAAATCAAAGTGACATCAACAGCCGGCGTGGACCTATTGAGAGTCGATAGGGGCCACGTTCCAGATTCAACCAACTTTAGCAATATCTATGGAAGCTGGACGAATGTTTCGGTTATTTTTATCACTCCCAATTGGGGCCATGTGCAGTCTGTTCGCTTAGATTATTTAGTCGTCGACCAAGGCGGGATAATTCAGGCTACCAATCCCCGCCTCTATAAACTTGAATTTAACTTGCCCTAGGTATTTCAATTTCCAACAGTTCATGAATAAATCACCAGAGAAGCTGCTCAGCACATACTGGCCGTTGCTCAGTATATTAATTTGCTTATTTATTTTGCAAGCTCTTTTTTTTGCAGGAGTCACTCTTTCTGATGATCTATCCTTTTTAGCCCGAGCCGCAAGGGCGGCGAATGCGGCGCGTTCGGGTCCGAGTCAAGTTACCAGTCTAGCTATCCCCATTTTTTGTGCGCTGCTGAACGTGATCATGATCTATCACGTCACAACCCTGCTAGCCAACCGAAAAGCGGCATTGCTGGCAAGTTTGCTGTGGGCTTTTTTCCCTTTATCGATTTTTTTCTCTACTGGAACACTAACAGTTACTCCTGTAACGACACTGTTCCTCTTGGTGATGGTTTTTATAATTGCCTTTTTTATTGGTGGAAACAAGCTTGGCCTGCCCTTTGCAGCTTTCGGTGCCCTGGGGCTCCTCCTCTATGAGCCATGGCTCTTGCTGGGAGTGGCATTTCTCATTTTTTACTTTTTGCTAAAAACCAACCGATTTCACCAATGGCAGAGAGTTCGCATTCCCGTTCTAGGCATCTTCGCCATTTTGCTTTTATTACCCGGCAGCGTCCATGGCTTTTTGCAATTCTATGGATTGATACGGGAGCAAGCCGAATTTGTGTTTTTTCTTCCTTTATTTATCGTCTCAATGGTTTTTTTACCTGCAAAGAAGGATGAACAAACGAGCGTCTATCTAGTCTGGGCGGGCTCGGTATTGATCAGCTGGATGGCAAAAGCCGCCATGGACCCTTCGATCCAAAACGCTACGCTCGTTGAAGCTGGTCCATATCTGCTGGCCGTATGCATACCGCTGGTGATCCTTTCTGCAATTTTTCTATCAAAAAGAGTTAAAGAAAAACAAGCTGGCCGAGTTTTTGTGAGCCTGGGAGTTTTGGTCTTGTTTGCCGCCTTTCTGGCTGTGCAGGGCACATATGACTTTCTCCCTGATTTCGATCACTTGAATTGGATAGGCCTGCCCTCCTTGTTCCTGATCTACTCAATTTTCTCCGGTCTAGCGTTTCTTGGAATCCTGCTTAGCCCTCTATTGGTGGAAAGAGCAAAAGGATCTTGGCGCGGGCCGTTGACCATTTTGCTCATCAGCGTCATTTTGCTCGCCAGCTTATCCGCAACCTGGACAAGACAGAAGAATTATCGCTACAAGACGCAAGCCTCAGCCTTGGCCTGGGAGTTCCTTAGACAACTATCAGAAAATCCACTGATTTATACCGTAAGCGCAGACACGAACATATTGATATCGCTCCAGGCGGATTTTACGGAACGCAACAGTTACCAAACAATATCAGAAGATCAGATCTCAAAACTCGAATCTGCTTACTTGGTTGCGTTTGAAGATGAGTTAGCTTCCCCTGAGCCAAACTGGTTCGCGGTTGCCAGATTTGGGGCTTTAAGCCGCCCCCGAATAGTGCTGTACTATATTGGACCAGACGTCTCTCCTGAGCCCATTACCTCGAATTACGCAGCTGCCATCAATATGGGGGAGTATTGTTCAGCGTACGCTGGGTGGGTCTCGTCGTTCCATCAGGTGAATGCAGTTGGGATTGTCACTCTGCCATTCAATACGGACAGCGACTGCTTAACCAAGGGGCCGAGCCTGGCCGATCTTCAAGACCTGCAGGAAGTTGCCAACCGGGATGGTTATTTGCAATTTACCCCACAGACAGAACCAGCCGGATTGTCGTCTTTAACTATGGAACAGCGTGTGATTCCTGTATTCGACCAACGCACTATTTCAATTGAATTACTGTTGGAACCAAACACCCTGTATCTTTATTCAATTGAAGTCAGGACCTCCTCCCCCACGGCTATCCTGTATTGGAAGCAGATCGATCAGCAGGACTATTTGGAAATGAACCGTTACTTAGATTGGGCACAACGGGGAATTCTGCTCTTAACACCATCTTGGGAACACGCAGAGAGGGTCACTTTTTCCCCGGTTTTGTTCGACCACCTGGACCAAGTTAGCCTAAGAAATTTCTATATAGGCAAAGTGGAAATAGATGGACAGGACTAACCGCGTTCATCATTAGCCAAATTTGCTTTAACTCATAGGTAAATAAACTAGGAGTGAAAAATGTCAAGAAAACGACTAAAGATATTTGGTTACTGGTTTTTTGTTGATAAATTTGGGATCACTAAAAGCGACGAGGGGGTTGTTTACTTTGGCCATTCAGCTGAGGATGCTACTCTGCTTAGAATATTTACAAATAAAAAGGACGGATATTACGTGGACATTGGCGCATTTCACCCGCGTGTCTACTCAAACACCTTCCTGTTCTATAAAAATCACGGGTGGTCGGGAATCAATGTAGATGCATCGGCCGACACTATTGCGCTTTTTAACAAAGAAATGCCAAAAGACACTAACGTACTAGCCGCGGTGGGAAACCCAAGGAAAGATCGAACTTATTGGAGATTTGCCCATCCTGCCAGGAACACTTTCGATAAAGAGATAGTGAAGAGGCAAGGGGGGAGCAATACCACTAAACTAGTAGGCAAGGAAATAATGGAAACCAGAAGCCTAGCCTCGATTTTGACGGAACATTGTCCTCCAGAAAAATCAATAGACCTGATGAATATTGACGGAGAGGGATTGGAACTCGAAGTTTTAGAGGCCAACGATTGGAGGAAATATAGGCCACGGGTAATTTCAATTGAAGATCGTGCGGTCCTTACCGGAGGGCTCAGAAAGAGCAAAATTTATCCATACTTGACCCGGCTACTCTATGAATTGATCTCCCACGTTTATCTTACGTCCGTATATGCGACAACCGAGGTGCGGAAACAGATCAGTGAGCGGCGCCAATTTTAGTACGAATGAAAGCGATCGTACTTACCCACGATAAATTCAGGATCTTGACTGATCATATGATCTTTATGTACAACAAAATCTGGCCTGATCATCCATTTCTTTTTCGCGTTCCGTATCAGCACATAGGCCAAACACAGGATTCGAAACGCGTTGAATACTGGCACACCCCTGCTGATATCAAATCCACTGTTTTAGCCTTGTTAGGGGATCTGCCGGATGAAGAAATCGTCTATTGGTGCATTGATGACAATTATCCTATTAAGCTCGATTGTCTCAAGATCAGCGAAATTCAAAAGTCAATTACCGGCAATCGGGGAGAGCAAATCAGCGGAATTGCTTTTTGTAGACGACCGGAATCATGGAAACGTGATTACATGACGGGCAATGTTATTAAGGATTCATTTGGAAATACATTGTTAGAGAAGAGGGACTATCGAAATATTTGGTTGCATCAATTCCTCAGGGTAAAGGTTTTGCGCCACTTTTTCAGTTCCATGCCTAATGAAATTACACATCCGCGATTAATGGATAAACATAAAACTGAACTCAAAAAACCTTCGGATCATCGCCTTTTCGTTTCCAAAAGGAGCTTAGCTATCTTTGGGGAATCCACAATTCGCGGCGTGATTACTAAGAATTGTTACGACAGCTTAGTGAAAAACGGGCTGCGGCCGCCCGAATGGGCAACCAAAACTACAGAGACCGAAATTTTAGTGGGGAACCTGAGTATTTCCAATATATTGAAAATGTTCAAATATATGGCTGAAAATCATCAGCCTTCCGCCAGCCTTCTCAGAGGGATTTTGGACATGCTTGGAATGTATAAGGATAAAGGGCAGGAAATTGATGATTCTCAATAACTCATTCGAAGGGCTGAGATTCCCTGTTGAAACGGTAACGTTATGACTACGCTCTACGAACTGATACTGAAATCTGCCAAGGCAGGCCTACCCCTTCAAAACAGCCAAGGAGCCATGCCGGCTGGAAAAAATGGCCCTTGGAATGACCCAGAAACTCCTGTGCGAAATACCGCTCATTGGGCCTCAACCTTTTACAAAGCGTTTGAGATTTCAGAAGACGAGAGATTCAGGCAAGCCGCCGTTTTGTGCTGTGACTTTCTGATCCGGGAGGAAAACAGGCCTGACGGATTTACCTTTTATTGCCGAAAGACAGGTAGGGCAAAAAACAGTTCGAACGGCCTAATCGGCCAAGTATGGGCGGTTGAACCGCTCTTGGCCATGGGTCCATCTTTTGCAAATAAGCCTTATTGGGAAATTGCGGACAGAGTCCTTTCTCTCCATCACTATGATGAGAGTATTCATGGCTGGAAAACAGTGGAGACTGACGGCACCGTCTTGTCGGTTCACCAAACGCTAAACCAACAGATCTGGTTCGCGGTGATGGCTTTTTGGGCAGGTGAGGAAAATCCTGAATTACGTCGATCGGCATTGGATTTCCTTGCCACGCTGGCGGGAAAATTCGATTTTCTTGAACCGGGACTGCTAAGTTATAAAATCTCCCAACAAAAGATAGCTGGAGGAAATTCCGTAATGGAATTAGAGCGGGGCTTTCAATTCTTAAGCAGTTTCAAAAACCCAATAAAGAAGAACCGGGATCTACGGGAACAATCGATTGGCTATCAATCGTTTGTGCTCCACGGGCTCGCATTGTTTGAAGATAGATTCCCAGGTCGCCTTGTTGAGATTTTGCATGATTTGGCCTCAATCAAATCTTGCATAAATTACGTGCTGGAACGCGGCCCATCCTCGTATGGAATAGATAATAAATATGCCTGGTCCTATAATCCCGTCGGCATCGAAATCGCGTATTTTTTACAGATGTTTGGAAACAGCCTGCATCTGGATGCTCAAAGTTTACGACCTGAGCCCTGGGTAGAGGCTCAAGTTCAAAAACATTTTGATCGAAATAGTGGATTAATGAAATCGGAAACAAATGATGAGCAGGTGCTTGCGGCCCGCATATATGAAGCCATCAATTTGTATGATTATGAATTGTCCTGAAAGCGAATTTTAATATGCCTGCGAAAAATACGTCTAAGAAAGAACAAACGACAATTTACGATATGGACATGCTTAGCCAGGAGCGTAGCGATTTTCAGCATGGAAGAAAAGAGACGCTCACCTTTCTCATCACAGGCCTCCTAAAAGACGCCGAGGAATCTCTTCAACTCACGCCTAACTCCGTAATCGACAAAATCACCCTGCCCCCTAGCGAAGACCCGCATGATTACTGGCACCCTGCCCCATACTGGTGGCCCAATCCCCGCTCAGCAAACGGCCTGCCCTATGTGAGACGAGACGGGCAGCGAGTGCCGGGGACCAATATGTATGAACCGGAAAGCGACAAATACGACCGTACGCGCGTGCAGCTCGTATTTGACAACTCCACTTCGCTAGCCCTGGCCTGGTACTTCTCGGAAAAACAGGACTATGCTACCTATGCCGCCCGAATCCTAGACAGGTTCTTTGTCAATCCTGCAACTCGAATGAACCCCAACCTCAAATATGCTCAAGTGCGGATGGGACACGATGGCAATCGGGGGTCTCGCACGGGTATCATCGAATTGAAGGATTTTTATTATTACCTGGACTCGGTCCGTCTATTGGAACTTTCCTCTTTTCTGCCGGCGCAAACGCTAGACCCCTTTAAAGCCTGGTTGGCAAGTTACCTGGATTGGCTGCTCGAATCCCCTCAAGGAAAAGAGGAACGCGAAGCAAAAAACAATCACGGGACTTGTTATGACCTACAAACTGCCGCTATTGCAGCCTTCCTTGGTAACAAATCGCTGGTAGCAGGAACCCTGGAACGATCAAAAACAAGGATAGGCAGGCAATTTAAAGCAGATGGCTCTCAGCCTGAGGAACTAAAGAGGACCGACCCCGCCCATTATTGCTGCTTCAATCTACAAAGCTGGATAAATCTGGCGCGCCTTGCTTCAGCGTGTGGAGTTGATCTGTGGTCCTATCAGGCTAAAAATGGGGCGAGCCTAGAAAAGGGAGCAGATTGGCTTCTTAAGACTTTTGAAAACAAATGGTCTGCTACCCAAGATACGGATTTCGATAAGGAGAGGATCACTCCAATTTGGCACGCCCTGCCTGATTCACCGGCAAAAGAGAAGCACGCCGCTAAATTCCCCAAATCGAAATATGAAGTGAAACGAAAATTCTTTCCCCACGACGGCATCCGACCCTATTGGAATCTCGGTTAGAGAGAAAGCTACATCAGGGAGATGGCTGAAGCCAATCAAAAACTCGGCGAACCAAAAGTATCTGTCATCATCCCAATCTTCAGGAATTGGGATGACGTCTACGTTTGCGTCGAGGCCTTGTTGCGCCAGACCTACAGGGGTAAATTTGAAATCCTGGTGGTTAATAATGATGCCAAAGGGGAATTTCCGTCTCGATTAACTACGACGGATCGCGTCAGGCTCTTACATGAACCCAAAGCCGGCTCCTATGCAGCCAGAAACGCCGGAATCAGAGCTGCTGCGGGAGAGATTTTCGCTTTCACGGATGCCGATTGCATCCCGGACAACGAATGGATCGAAAGAGCCATCGCCGGATTAAAGGCCAATCCCGAAGCCTCCAGGCTGGCCGGCAAGATCGAGCTAACTTTCCGGCATCCTAAAAAGCACAGCCCCGTGGAGCTGTTCGAGCAAGTGTTTGCTTTTCAACAGGAACGTAAGGTAAACGAGGAGGGCAGCGCCATCACGGCAAACATGTTTGCCAGGTGTGAAGTTTTCGAAACAGTCGGGGACTTCGACGAAAGCATGAAATCCGGAGGGGATTCGGATTGGGGCATTCGGGCTGCCAAGGCAGGTTTCGGAATTATCTATGTTCCTGGAGTAAGGGTTTTGCATCCAGCTCGCTACAGCTGGGGACAACTCTATTCGAAAACGGTACGTCTCTACGGCGGAAAATGGCAACGGGCACACCGCGTCAGCCAGTCACCGCTAACCATTGGGCAAAAAGCCAAAATCTTCAAGCCGGGAACGTCAACAGTGCGCAGCGTATTTAGGGCCCCTCAGCTGAGTTCTTATGAAAAGCTGAAGGTTTTTTTGGTCATTTTATTTGTAGGCACTGTTCAGCTTTCCGAGCATGTCCGTCTGCTCATCGGCGGCAGCCCGCGACGCGACTAAGTTAGGGCGAGGCCTGAAATAAGTCGAGATCCTTCAAAAATACAATGCCGAAATTATCGATCAAAACGGGAGAAAACATCAGTTCGACCTCTTTGTCTTCCGATTCCCCTGCGTAGAGCAGCAACGAAACTCGCTCCCATTCTGAATAGTTTTTTTGTCTAAATATTTTTCTACATCTCCGATTCGCCAATACAAGGTATAAAAAGATTCGATGCCCCGGCTGTGCACGCTCGCGGAATAAAGATAAAAGGCTTCGGGCGATAACTGCGTTCTGAGATCAAAAATGCGCGGGTCATAAAAGAAAGCATAACGGCGCCGGACCCAGGATGCTAAACAGGCCGATCTGTCCGACTCTTTCGTTTGACAGATCGATATCGGTCTCCCCTGTGATCAGCACCCGGCTGAGATCCGTGGCTGCCCGGCTCGCGTTTACGATCAGTGGACGGGATTGAAGCTGGGCGTATCCAACAAAGAGGACGAAAATCAGCACACCGCCAAACGAGGCTACCTGCTTTCGATGGGTGCTTAGCCAATTGAGTATATTTTTTCTCTTAAGGAATGAGAGGAATTTAGGCCAAGACTTTAAGACAATGTAAAAAAGGGTAAAGAAAAGTGTAACAATAGCGATCGGCTTTATCAAGATCGCCCAAAGAAGGCAGAAGCCGCCTGCCATGAACCAAGCTCCCCTTTTTGGGGATCTATCTCTTTCCGCCAGCAGAAAAAAATAAATGGCCGAAGCGCTGAAGGCAGTTACCGGGCCATCCGCCAATAGGTCACTTGCCAGAAAAATATCCAACGGCAGGCAGGCCCACAGCAGAGCGGCCACAAGACCAGCCTTTTCACCATCCAACGGTTTGCCGATGCCGTAGATGATCAGCACGGTAAAGAGAGAACTTAGGAACGGAAAGGCCAATGTAGTGTATTCGCTGGGCCCGAAGGCGGCATACAACAGGCTACCGGCGCATATAGGCCAATGCGAAAGGTTCCGTTTGGCCAGTAATCAAAATGGGTCCGCCCGTTTGCCAGTTCATAGGCGGCATGGGCATAATTGATATCATCTCCCCGAACCATGCCCGTAAAGATGACCAGGCGCAGAATAAGGGCACAAAGCAATATGCAAAACAATGGAAACAAAGCCCAAAGTCTTTGACTAAGAGCAATTTTAAGTTTTTTAGCAGGCATGACTAAATGTATGCTGAGGAATTAAGCACATATCCACCGACACCCTCAACGCTTGACCGATTATAAGCGACGGAATTATCGGCGACCAAACGCTTTAAGTGTCACATTGAGCCGAAATTCGGATGGAAGTAGGCCCTTACTGCAAAGTAATCGGTTCGACGCGGTAGTTGTTGGCCCCCACCATCTCTTCCAGGCGGGCAACGAGGTCTTCGCTGAGATCGGTGCTGTCGTTGGGGAAATCGAGCAGATAGCCGCTGCGGCCTTCGAAAACGTAGAAGGCAAAGCGGTCGCCGCCGGGGTAGCTGATCAGGGCACCGTGCACGCGGCGGATGACGAGGATGTCACGGGCTTTATCGCCCTTGCTGCGCAGATAGATGGTGACCATGCGCGGCACGCGGTCGCCGCTGCCGCGCGGCGTAGGCCGCGGCGGCATTAATGGCAGATCGACTTTGATCTTGGGAGCGGGGCTAACCACGGCGCCAAGGCCGGTGACGGCCTGGGCGATTTGCGGCGCAGGCGGCACGGGCGCGGGAGCTTCCGGATCGTCTTCGGCAGGCTGCGGCTTGGCGGCCAGCACGGGGGCGGGCCTGCCCTCGAGCGGAGCGAAGGGTTCAATGAAGGCTATTTGGTTTTCCGGCACCAACGGGAAATGAGATTCGACGGTCAATTCCCAATCGGGCGGGAAGGGATCGGGCGGTTCGGGGAGATCGGCCAGCGAGAAGTCCTCGGGCAGCGCCTGGTTCGGCTGCCAGAGGCTGCTGGGGACGGCCGCCGGCGTGGACGCCATGGGCGCTCCGCCCACGGGCGCAGGGGTCGCCAGTGCGGCCGACTCACCTTCGAGAGGCACCACGATATTTAGTTTGTTATCGATCTTATCGACCAGGATCTTGGTCTCGCCGTTCTGGCTATCCAGCTTGCCTTCGACCACGATCAATTTTTCCACCTGCACCAGGGCGCTGAAACGTTCCCAGACGTTAGGGAACACCACCAGCTCGATGACGCCTTGTGGATCCTCGATGGTGGCGAAAGCCATCAGCTTGCCGCGCTTGGTGGGAAAGGCGCGGAAGGTCTTGACCAGCCCGGCCACACGTACGCGGGCCTCGGCTTCCAGCACGGAAAGCTCGCTGGAGAAGTGGGTCACCACCGCGGCCAGCTCGCCCATCATGGGCGTGAGCGGATGATCGGAAACGTACAGGCCGATCAGTTCGCGTTCCCAGGCCAGGCGTTCGCGGCGGATGAACTCACTGTCATCGTTGTTTTCGGCAAGGACGAAGCCGGGACCCTCTGCCCCGCCGCCCTCGAAGAACATGAGCTGGCCTACTTCTTTGGCATGGAAATGGGTGGCGCTCATCGCCAGCAATTGGTCTAGGACTTCCAGGATGGCGTGGCGGCTGCCGAAGGCATCCAGCGCCCCACCCTTGGTCAAATATTCCAGGGGGCGCTTGCCCACCTGGCGCAGATCGACGCGGCGGCCA
Organism: uncultured Anaerolineaceae bacterium; assembly: GCA_964572455.1. Classification (GTDB taxonomy): domain Bacteria; phylum Chloroflexota; class Anaerolineae; order Anaerolineales; family UBA11579; genus JAMCZK01. The sequence goes on along the minus strand of CAZNFL010000015.1, from coordinate 27,955 downwards.
AGGTCCACCAGGTTTTCAAAGGGGTGCTCGCCGCGGCCGGCGATAATTACTTCCACCGCGCCCTGCCCTACGTTCTTGATGGCGCCCAGGCCAAAGCGGATCACCGCTTTGCCTTCCGGCACATCCTGGATTGAGAAGCCCCAATTGCTGGCGTTGACATCCGGGCGCAGCACGGGGATATTCATGCGGCGGCAATCAGCCACGTAGAAGGCAACCTTGTCGGTGTCGCCCAAGGTCACGGAGAGCAAGGCGGTCATATATTCGACGGGGTAATGCGCCTTGAGATAAGCAGTCTCCACTGCCAGCGCGCCATAGTCGGCAGCGTGGGCTTTGTTAAAACCGTAGCGGGCGAAATTTTCCCATTCGTCAAAGATGACGTTGGCGGTCTTTTCCTCGATGCCTTGCTGCACCGCACCCTGGATAAATTTCTTGCGATGCTTCTTCAGTTTCGATTCGATCTTCTTGGCAATGGCCTTGCGCAGATCGTCGGCTTCTGACGCTGAATAGCCGGCCACCTGCATCACCGCTTGCATCAATTGCTCCTGGTAGACCGGGATACCGTAAGTCTCAGAGAAGATGCTTTCGAGCGCCGGGTGGGCGTAGCTGATTGGTTCTTTGCCATGCATGCGCGCAATATAGGTGGGGATGAAATCCATGGGGCCGGGGCGGAAGAGCGCCACCATGGCCACTGCATGGTCGAGCAAGTTAGGCTTCATGGCCATCATCCAGCGGCGCATGCCGGCGCCCTCAAATTGGAAGACGCCTGCGGTTTCGCCGCGGCCGAGCAGCTCATAGGTGGCGGGGTCGTCGAGCGGAATATTGTTTAGGTCGAGGGTCCTCCCATGGCGCGCGGCGATCAGGGCGCAGGCGCGTTCCATGATGGTCAAGGTGGTCAGGCCCAGGAAGTCGATCTTGAGCAAGCCCAGCGATTCCAGAGTGGACATTTCGAATTGGGTGAGCACCTTGATGGGCGTTTCTTCGGCGTTGGCGCCAGTGGGCCGGTTGAGCGGCACATATTGGATGATGGGCTTATCGGCGATCACAATGCCGGCGGCGTGGGTGCCCGCCCCGCGGATCACGCCCTCCATTTGCTGGGCGGTATCGATGAGCTCTTTAACGTAAGGCTTGGTCTTATATTCGGCGCCAAATTCCGCAACAGTCTCCAAGGCTTCGGCGATAGTCACCGGTTTGCCGGGGATATTGGGGATGAGCTTGGCAATGCGATCCACCTCGGTGAGCGGCACATCCATCACGCGGCCCACGTCGCGGACGGCGGCGCGGGCCTTCAACTTGTTAAAGGTGATGATGGCGGCCACCATGTCTGCGCCGTAGCGCGCCCGGCAGTATTCCAGCATCAGGTAGCGCTTGTCGTCCTGGAAATCCAAGTCGATGTCCGGCATGCTGACCCGGTCGGTATTGAGGAAGCGTTCGAAGATCAGGCCATGCACCAAGGGATCCACCAGGGTGATATCCAGCGCATAAGCGACGATGGAACCAGCCGCCGAACCGCGGGCGTTGTACCAGATGTTCTGCTCCTTGGCGTACCGGCACAGGTCCCATACGATGAGGAAATAGGCATTGAAGCCCATCTTCGCGATGACCTTGAGCTCGTGCTCCATGCGCTGGCGGAGCTCGGCGTCCTGAGCGCGGCTGCCGTAGCGGCGCTCGAGCCCGGCCTCGCACAATTCGCGCAAATAGGTGTCGGTGGTATAGCCGGCGGGTACCTTGAACTCGGGCAGGTGGTAGCCCTTGTTGCTCAGATCCACCTGGCAGCGGTCGGCGATAAGCTGGGTGTTGCTCAAGGCATCCGGCACCTCGGCGAAAAGCGCCTCCATTTCCTGGGGGCTGCGCAGGTAAAAATCGGAGCCGGACATGCGCATGCGGCGGGGATCGGTGTGCAGGGTGCCGGTCTGCACACACAGCAAAATATCCTGCAGGCGGGCATCCTCGGGATTGATGTAGTGCACGTCGTTGGTGGCCACGAAGTTGGCTTTGTAGCGCTCCCCCAACTCGCGCAGTACGCGATTGACCTTGTGCAGGTCGGGGATCTCGTGGTGCTGCAATTCAAGGAAGAAGCGGTCTGGCCCGAAGACTTGGTAATACCAATCCAGATGCCTGTGGGCCTCGGGCAGGTTCTCCTTGAGGATGGCGCGGGGAATCTCGGCCGAGAGGCAGCCAGACGTGGCAATCAGGCCCTCGGCGTGGGCGGCGAGGAATTCACGGTCGATGCGCGGGAAATAGTAAAACCCCGCTAATTGCGCGGCAGAGGCGATCTTGAGCAGGTTGTTGTAGCCAGTCTGGTTCTCCGCCAGCAAAAGGAGGTGGGAGGATTTCTTGTCTTCCTCCGGGTCGCGGTCGCCCATATGGCGGGAGGCCAAATAGGCCTCCATGCCAATGACGGGGTGGATGCCGCCCTCTTTGGCGGCGTTGAAGAATTCAATGACCCCATACAACGCGCCGTGGTCGGTGATGGCCAGGGAGGTCATCTCCAGTTGCTTGGCGCGCTCCACCAGGCCTGATATCTTGCTGAACCCATCCAGCAAGGAATACTCAGTATGGACGTGGAGATGGGCGAAAGACATGGATTAGCGGGGTAAGACTGGTTGCTTGGGGAGATAAATTCGAATTGGGTAAATGGAAAATTGTTCGATTGGATTCATTGACTGGACAAGATTGATTGTAGCACCTAGGACGTACCGCAGATGCCGGACAACCTTAAAAGACCAAATGTTTTAAGGTTGAGACTCAATGATGTCAGGCGAGCAGACCTTGCGCCTTCGGAAGGGAGTTACAGAGAATACCTGGTGTAACAGTGCTAGCCAGTTCGAACCACAGCATTGGGCAGACGGAATAGGGGATAATAAGCAAAGGTCAGCTGGTGATGCGCCCATTCCCCTTCGTATCAGAGTTTCTTTTCCACTATATCCCCGCAATTTTTAGCATTGCTTTGACAACTGCAGTACTGCATGTATTGCGCCAAATATTGGACACGCCCCTCATCGCACTTCTGTATCTACTCCCCGTTGGATTGAGCGCCTCATATTGGGGGTTGGGGGCTGGTGTAATAGCTGCATTAGCGGCTTTTCTCACTTTCAATTATTTTTTCATTGAGCCTGTGTTTACACTCGCGGTTCATAGCCCGAGCGATCTGGTCGTGCTGGTCCTATTCCTTGTTGTGGCAGTCGTGATTAGCCAGTTAGTCGGTCGTGCCCGCTCGGGGCAAGCTGCCGCCACGGCGCGTGAATTTGAGGCAACTCATCTTTACGAACTCAGTATTTCCCTCACCGGTTACCTGGATCCTCAGTCAATTATCCGGATTGTCTGTGAACAAATCCAAGGGATCTTGGATAACGAGGCCTTAGAATTCCTTGCCTCAAATCCGGAGACTTTAATGCTAAAACTGCCGGCCGGGGGACCTTCCCCTGATCGGCAGCCTGATCTAACTATTCCATTACAAGCGGGTGCTGATGGGTTAGGCAAAATTCGGCTTTGGCGAAAGACGCCGATTTCTCAAGCTGAAAACCGACTTTTAAAAACATTCGCCAGCCAAGCCGCCCTGGCCCTGGAAAGAGCCCACTTATCGGAGGCAGACTCGCGGGCGAAGGTGCTGGAGGAAAGCGATCGCCTAAAATCCGCTCTGCTTTCATCCGTTTCGCATGAACTGAGAACCCCATTGGCGACAATAAAGGCTGCCGCCACCAGCCTGCGAAGCGGCGAGGTTAGCTGGGATTCAAAGGCGCGGGAGGATCTACTTGGTGCAGTTGAAGACGAGGCGGATCATCTAAATTTATTAGTCGGTAACCTGTTGAACATGTCACGGATTGAGGCAAATCAACTGAGACCTGAACGTCAATGGAATTTATTGTCCGAGATCGTTGGCTCGGTGCTTGCGCGCCTGAAGCATACGCCCGCAGACCATGAAGTCGAGGTAGATATCCCCGAAGATATGCCGCTTTTGCCGGTTGATTTCGTCCAAATGGAACAGGTCTTTACAAATCTGATCAATAACAGTTTCAAATACGCACCAGCCGGCACCACGGTTCGCATCAGCGCGCGAGTCGAACAAGATTCAACTGTTCGAGTCCAAGTGGCTAATCAGGGTCCTCCAGTGCCAACCCAAGACCTGGAACGAATCTTTGACAAGTTCCACCGAATCACGTCCGCCGACCGCGTAACCGGGACGGGATTAGGTTTGTCAATCTGCAAAGGCATTATCGAAGCCCATGAAGGCCATATTTGGGCAGAGAACTTACCATCAGGTTTTGCAATTAACTTTACCCTTTCACTCTTAATGGACGGCAAATTAGCACCCCCACCGCCGATCGAATCAGAACCATGAGCACCTCGCCGCATATTTTGGTGATTGATGACGAGCCGCAAATCCTGCGGGCGCTAAAAACAATTCTGGTCGAGAAGAAATTCAAAGTAACCACCGCTACTCGCGGCGAAGAGGGGTTAACGCTGGCGGCCGCCGACCCGCCCGACATTGTTATCCTGGACCTGGGGCTGCCAGATATGGATGGAATCGAGGTTTGCGCCCGCCTGAGGGAATGGACGCAATGTCCCATTATTGTCCTTTCCGTTCGAGAAAGTGAACGAGACAAAGTGGCTGCATTGGATAAGGGCGCCGACGATTACCTGACCAAGCCCTTTGGAATCGAGGAGTTGCTCGCCCGCGTACGGGTTGCGCTGCGTCATGCCGGCCGTACCAAGGGCAGTAAGATTACTAAAATAACTGCCGGCCCGATTGCGATTGATTTGGCCTGGCATATTGTTACTCGCCATGGTGAAGAAGTTAAATTAACGGCCACGGAATACAAGCTGCTGGCGTACTTGGCAGCCAACGTCGGGCGCGTCCTCACCCATCAAGCCATTCTTAGCCACGTGTGGGACCCGGCCGACGCAGATCACGTTGAATATTTGCGTGTATACATGCGCCAATTGCGCAAGAAACTTGAGGCTGACCCTGAGCATCCCCAATTTATTCTCACGGAGCCAGGGGTAGGTTATCGCTTTCTTAGCGACTAAAAGTCAGCCACCCATCTCAAAAAAGCGCCCTAATTGGGCGTTTTTTATTTGTTCTTTATAGATTTGCTTTGATTTCTTGTGAGCATTTTATGGCAACTTGCTACTATCTACTCTTGGAGCTATTAAATTGAGGACAAAATATTCCTGGATTGGGTCCATTGCGATCATCATTGGGTTTTTCTGGCTTCAAGTGAAGATCGAGCAAATGGCGAATGATTGGGCACACAGTCTATTATTTTTGGTGTCGCTCCTAGCCGAGATTTACTTGATCTGGCTATTGAATTCAGATTTTTTGTAAGGAGAATAGGGCTTTGATTTCAGTCATCCTTTTATTGGTAATTGTCTTTTTAGCCAGCAGGGCAGCCCCGCGCGAGAAAGCAGAACATACCCAAGTGCACGGGGTCGGTCAAATTGGCCTGCTAGCAGCCGTGGCGTTATTTGGCGTGGATTATTACACGTCCTTTTACTATGCCACCGGCGAAATGATGGGCGCGTTGCACCCCTATGGGCTGCAAAACTATGCTTATCTAACCGCCGCAGTGATCGCCATCGTCAACCTCGTGTTCGGCGCGCTGTATATGTTTTCCCTTGGCCCCTTCAATGAGGGCGGCGGGTCCTACACAGCCTCCATGCGTTATCTGGCCCCCACCCTGAGTTTGATTGTCGCTATTACATTAATCGAGGATTACATCCTAACCATTGTGGTCTCCGCTTTATCAGGCGGGGATCAACTACTCTCGATATTGAATGCCTACGACGCATCCTGGGGTTGGCATTTTGCCCTGGGAGCCCTACTGGCGGTTATCACCTGGTATCTGACCATTCGAGGTCGGGGTGAATCAGCCAAGGTGGTGTTTATGCTCATCTTTTCATTTGTCATGCTCAGTTTGCTGATGGCCGTAGGTCTGTTTATGGCTCAAGCCCAAGGCGTGCCAAGCGCGCCTATAGATCAGGTTGGCCAAACGCCTAGTTTTGGATCGGCAATCCTGCACATGTTAACTGCTTCCATGAAGGGCATGGTTGCTCTCACAGGCTTGGAGGCGGTTTCCAACGGCATCCAATTTATGATCGATGAGGATGTATCCATCGTGAAATGGGGAAAAAAAAGCCTGCCGCGGCTCAAGGGCTTATGGGATTTTTATAGCGGGCGATCCGGAATTGCGCGCTTTGTACAATCTTCCTTCCTTTTTTACGGAGGAATAACCACTTTCTTTTTAACGTATTTTGCCATTCACTTCAACGTGTTTGACGGAACCCTGGGCCGAACATTGGTTGGCAATCTGGCCTTGCTGGGATTTTCACAATTCCCAGGCGGGGTAATCCTGTTTTGGGCGTATCAAATCCTGGCTGTTGCCATGCTTTCCGCTGCCTCCATGACCGCCTTCCAGGATGCGCAGGCTACTGAATGGCGCGATGTAGCCATTGGCGAAATCCCGGAGGCGATTATCTATCGCGACCCGCGCGGCACCTTCACGCGTTCCGTAACAGCAACCTTTGCGATCGCCGTGCTGATCATGCTGCTTGTGGGCGGGCGCACCAGTGTAGCGATTCCCTTTTATGGGGTTGGCGTATTCCTTCCGATCACAATCATGGGCCTGGCGGTGCGCAGGCATATTCTCGAACACTATTCAGGCCGTACGCGTAAATGGGGGGCGCTGGGTGCAGGGTTTGCCGCGTTGTTAGCGGGCATTGTTTTCGTGGGCCAGCTTGTGGGCAAATGGGAGGAGGGCGGATGGGTGCGTTTGATTACTTTCGCAACCCTATTCCTTGGCGCGCATTTAATGCTAATTTCACCTTTCGGTCATCGCGACCCCCGCCAGATCCGTCGGATTGTCCGCGAGAAGGCTCGTGTGGAAGGAGGGATGGCCTCCATTGTGGAATGGCAGGCCTTCAAAATGCAGGAATACCGTTATCGTTTGCTGATCGGCCTCACTAGTTTTCTCGAATTCTTCGGAGTCCGACAGCTAGCCAGACGGTCAGTAGCAGCCGCATTACCAGGTGGAATGGCTCTTTCATTTCCACAACATGTATTTTTATCGCGTTCTAGTCAGAGGAGCGAAAAGCCGCTTGCTCCACAGCCCAAGCGCCCAGCGGCTAAACCGGAGTTAGAGGAGAAACCAAAACTGGAGAACTTTCGCCTGCCACCCCGGTACGTACGTCATCGCATACTCGTTCCTATAAATGGAGTCCATCAGGGCACATTAACCTCATTGCGCTACGGGCATTCGCTATCCAGTGACGTGACCGCGATTCACGTATCTGAGGATCGAGCGAAAACGGAGGACTTGCAAAAGCAATGGGCGACCTGGGGAGAAGGAGTACGCCTGGTGATTTTGGATTCACCGCACAATATGGTCCTGGAACCCCTGCTTCAATACATCCAAAAAATAACGGGCCTTAGGCAACAGAATGAAATTATCACCGTGGTCGTTCCGCAACTCGTGCGGCCGCGCTGGTGGTCCAATCTCACCCGCACGCAACTTGCGGTGCTGCTTCGCATGGCCCTGCCATTTGAAACAGGAATCGTTATTACCGATGTGCCCTATGCGCTGGAGACCGAAACCAGCTAGCCAATTGCTGAATGATAAAGCCCAGGAGCCGAGGAAAAAATGAACATAATCATTGTTGGTTGCGGGAGAGTGGGCATCGAGCTAGCCCTTTCCCTTTATCAAAACCACGTAGTCACTGTCATTGACAAAAATGCCAAAGCCTTTGATCAATTGGGCTCAAATTATTCCGGCCGCACGGTGCAAGGGGAAGGCCTGGATCAAGGCATATTGAAACGGGCAGGAATTGAAAGCACCCAGGGCTTGGCTTCGGTTACTTCATCGGATAACGTAAATGCCATTGTTGCTCGCATAGCGCAGGATGTGTTCCACGTAGAGCACGTAGTTGCCCGTTTATACAATCCGCGGCGCGCCCCAGTTTACGAAAAACTGAATATACAAACGATTTCGCCTTCAATTTGGGGAGCGCAGCAGATCAAGCAATTGCTTGTCCAAGGCATTGAAAACGGAAAAGAGAAGGAGTAGATAGCCATGTACGTCTTAATTGTAGGAGGTGGTCGCACCGGTTCGCACCTTGCCTCGCTTTTGTTAGCGGGAGGATACGAGGTGTGCGTTATTGAAAACCGTCCAACCGTGTTAGAGAATTTACATCAAGAACTCCCCACCGAAGTGATTTACGAGGGAGACGGGACAGATCCCCAGGTGCTTGAGGCAGCCGAAATAAAACGAGCCCAGGTATTAGCCGCCGTAGGGGGCGTGGATGCCGATAATTTGATGGCAGCTTCTCTCGCTCGCTACCAATATGGGATTAAACGTATTATCGGGCGGGTAAACAACCCTCTCAATGCCTGGCTGTTTACTAAGGAATTTGGCGTTGACGTAGCGCTGAATCAGGCCGATATCATCGCGAAACTTATTGAAGAGGAAATGTCTTTGGGCGACATGATGACCATGCTCAAATTGCGCCGTGGCAAATATTCTCTGGTGGAGGAAAAGATCTTCCCGGGCGCTCAAGCCGCGGGGGTGGCTATTAAAGATCTTCCCTTGCCAGCAAATTCAGTAATTTGCGGTGTCATCCGGCACGGCGACATCGTCCTCCCTAAGGGTGACACAACTTTGGAAGAAGGAGATGAAGTACTGGCTCTTGTGGACGAGATTTCCCGTTCGGCTCTGGCGAAAATTCTAGGGAGACCCGGGCAGGAAATACACTAAATCGTTTTTCCAGTACCGGGTGTCCCTTTGACAGCTGGATCGGCGATCCTACAGATGTCAATTGCTTTTAATCCCCAAAATCAATCAAAAAGCGCGCATGCTATAATCGCCCGTCGGAGTCTCAGGCATGTTTAAAAATATATCAAAGATCATCGGCGGTGATCCGGGCAAGCAAGTGATCGCCGCTTATTCCAAAGCAGTTGAAACCATCAATGGATTAGAAGCCGAATACGAGGCGCTTTCCAATGAAGCGTTGCGCGCCAAGACGGCGGAATTCCACGCCCGGCTGGCGGGCGGGGAGACCCTGGATGAGCTCCTGCCAGAGGCTTTTGCCGCCGTGCGGGAGGCCAGCAAGCGCACGGTGGGTTTGCGCCATTTTGACGTGCAATTGATGGGCGGGATCGCCCTGCACCAGGGCAAGATCGCCGAAATGCGCACCGGCGAGGGCAAGACCCTGGTGGCCACTATGCCGCTGTACCTGAGAGCGCTGGCGGGGCGCGGCGCCCACCTGGTGACGGTGAACGATTACCTGGCGCGGCGCGACGCCCGCTGGATGGCCCCTATCTACGAGATGCTGGGTCTGCGAGTAGGGGTGCTGCAAATGGGCTCCCGGGGCGATAGCTCCCAGATCGCCTATATCGTCAACCTCAAGAAAGAGTCACCCCACGAAGAGCAGCGCCAGCTGGACCAGGTGCCCAGGGCGGAGGCTTATGCCGCCGACATCACCTACGGCACCAATAACGAGTTCGGCTTCGACTATTTGCGCGACAACATGCGCATGCGCCCCAGTGAAAAGGTGCAGCGCGACCACTATTACGCCGTGGTGGACGAGGTCGACAACGTGCTGGTGGACGAAGCGCGCACCCCGTTGATCATCTCCGGGCCGGCCCACGACGAGAGCGAGCATTACAAGCGCTTGGCCGATGTGGTCAGGCGCTTGAATCCAGAGGATATCGAAGTCAACGAAAAGGACCGCTCGGTGACCCTGACCGAGATCGGCGAAGCTCACATCGAACAACTGCTGGGGGAGCCCTTGAAGGACCCGGAACGGCCAGAGGACATCAGCCCCGAGCAAGCCAGGCTGTTGGGCTTCATCGAACAAGCCCTGCGGGCGCAATACCTGTTCCACCGCAACAAGGATTATTTGGTCCAGGGCGGGCAAGTGGTGATCGTTGACGAGTTCACCGGCCGGCTGATGCCCGGGCGGCGCTGGTCTGATGGCTTGCACCAGGCGGTGGAGGCCAAAGAAGGCGTAAAGGTGCAAGCCGAGAATGTCACCTACGCTACCATCACCATCCAGAACTATTTCCGCATGTACGAAAAGCTGGCCGGCATGACCGGCACAGCCCTCACCGAGGCGGAGGAGTTCGACAAGATCTATAAGCTGGCTGTGATCGGGCTGCCATCCAACGTGGAATTCAATGCCGCCCGCCCGGGTTCGGAGCTTGAGATCGTCGAGGCCAAAGACGAGCTGGGCTACCGGGTCACCTACTACGCCCGCAAAGACGACGCTGAAGGCCTGCCCATATTGTGGAAGCGCAAAGATTATCCCGACGTGGTCTACCGCACCAAGGAAGCCAAGCTGCGCTCCATCGTCAAAGAGATCGTGACCGTGCACGTGATGGGCCGCCCCATCCTGGTGGGCACCACCTCGGTGGAGAGTTCCGAGCTGCTCTCCAACCGCTTGCGCGGCGAATCTATCCAGCGCATGCTGCAAACCCTGCTTCTGCGGGCGGTGTGGCTGGAGAACAACAACAAGACGGATGACGGCTTTATTATTCCCGAGCTGCAACCTTTATACGAGCCGTTGGAAAAGTTGAACGCGGCCGACTTGCGCCAACGCGCCCGCGATCTGAACATCAATCTCAACTTGCAAGGCGAAGAGAACATCACCCGGCTGCTAACCCTGCTAGGCCTAGAGCCGGAACTCGGCCCGCGGCTTACCGCGGTGATCCAGGGCGGCGTACCGCACCTGGTGCTGAATGCGCGCAAGCATACCGAGGAAAGCCAGATCATTGCCGGAGCCGGCGCCTTTGGGGCGGTGACCATCGCCACCAACATGGCCGGCCGCGGTGTGGACATCAAGCTGGGCGGCGAGATCGCCGAAGAGGTCGTCTCGGCGGTGAGCCGCGTGCTGCGCAAAGCCGGACACCTGGAGCCCTCCAACCTGACCATCGAGGAACAGAAGAGCGCCCTACTCCAGCTCAAGCCAGATGATTACGGCATTTACAAGGCCGAGATCGAATATTTCCTTAAGTCCGTTGACGAAATGGCCAAGGTGAAGGAATTGGGTGGCCTGCATGTGATCGGCAGCGAGCGCCACGAAGCCCGGCGCATCGACAACCAGCTGCGCGGCCGCTCCGCCCGCCAGGGAGACCCGGGCTCCTCGCGCTTCTATCTCTCATTGCAAGACGACCTGATGCGCCTGTTCGGCGGGGCCTCGGTGGAAGCCGCCATGGCGCGCATGCGCATGGACGATTCCGTGCCGCTGGAATATGGCCTGGTCACGCGCATCATCGAACAATCGCAGACCCGCGTAGAGGGCGCCAACTTCGACGCCCGCAAGCACCTGCTGGAATACGATGACGTGCTGAACACGCAGCGGTCCACCGTCTACGCCCAGCGCGATCGCATCATGAGCAAGGACGATCTCACCGAGGACGTGGCCGGCATGCTGCAAGAGGAGGTGGGGCTGCGCGTGCCCGCCGCCCTGGAAGATTCCGACGGGCAATGGAAGCTGCTGGCCTGGCTGGAGCAGATCCAGCCGACCCTGGTAGTGAACCGCGTGCTGGTCCCCTCCTACACGTTGCAGATGCTCATCGACCATTTGAAGCAACAAAAGATCGGCTCTGCGGCAGAAGCGCAAGCCGCATTATTGGATGTGGCCGAAAAAGCGCTTAGCGCAGAAGAAGAACATTTGCAGAACAGCCTTCAGGAACTGCTGGAAAACAACGAAGCCAGGCTCGAGACGCAGATGAACGAGACGCTGGAAATGCTCGAGACTTTCATGCAAGGGCTGCGCCTGGACGAAGTGGGACAAGAACGCTCCCCCAGTGTGCTGGTTAACGAATTGAGCGGGCTGCTGCGCCTGCCGCTGAAGCTCAGCGGCGAGGAGCAGAAGCTGCTGAGGGATGACCAGGAGCAGGCTGCTGACATCGTCCACGACCGGGTCGAGGAGAGTTTGCGCCTGCAAGCGGTCGTTCGCCTGCTGGGCGCGTTGGAGCGCCGCCTGGAGCTTGAGCTGGGGCTCAACGCCGAAGAGCTTGCCAAGGACGACTGGTCCCAGCTAGGCGAGAAGCTGGCCGCGGCGGTGAGCGCCGAGTTCGCCCAGCGCCGGGCGCGATTGATCGGCAGCGCCGAAGGCGCCGGCGACGGACAGCTGGCTAAGGAATTGGCCGAGGTCCTTGGCAAGGTAGAGGGCGATATTAATGAAAGCCATCTTCTGAACGGGCTGATGCTGATGCCCGAAAACCGGGTGACGGCCTTCGACAAGAAGACCCACAAGCAGGTGGTGCAGCGCCAGCGGCGTCTGAACTTTGCCTATTTTGCGGCCTCCCTGTTCGGCCGCCAGAAAAGCGAATTGGTCACCGAGAAGGTATTGAAGCACCTGCAGAACGCCCAGCGCGCCTTGCAGGCCGTGTGGGGCCAGGCCGCCTGGGAAACCGTGGCCGGCGGCAGCCCGGCCAACCTCAATGAAAGCGGGAAAGCGGCGCTGAGCGAAGCCCTTGGCGCGGAGGCTTTCGAAAGCCTGAACGGCCGGCCGCTAAATGAGCTCGACGCGGAATCCAAGGCCAAGGCGGTGCAAGCCCTGGGGAAGCGGGCGCTAACTGAGAGCTACCGGCAGCTGCTGCTGCGGGTGATCACTGAACTGTGGGTCGATTATTTGACCCGCATGGAAGCGCTACGCGTCTCCATCCGTTTGGAGGCCTATGCCCAGCGCGACCCGCTGGTGGAATACAAGAACCAGGCCTTCAAGATGTTCCAGGACCTGTTCGCCGACATGCGCAGCAGCCTGGTGAACCGTATGTTCGTGTTCCAGCCGGGGCCGGTTGGGCAAACCGCCAGGGCAGCGGCGTTGCCTCCTGCCACCCCTGCCACGAACGGCGGCCCAGCCGCTGTGCAGGTGACGGTGCAGCAAAAGCAGCCTGCGGCTGCGGATGGGGGCAATGCTGGCGGCAAGCGCCGGCGACGCCGGCGCGGCAAGGGGTAGTGGTCTCAGCTTAGAAAGATTTCATTCGCCATACAAGCTGAAAGGATTAACGGTTTCCAATGGCCACCCAATTGAAAAAATACCAATTTTGGCTCATTGCACTTGTCTTTCTACTACTGGCGGCCTGCGGTTCAGCCGGAGAGGCTGACCAGTCCGCTGCGAGCACGAGCAGCCTGGAGGAAGTAGACCTGGTTGAGCCTGTGCACGTCAGTGTAACTGTGGATGAGTCTCGAGCGGTCAGCCAGGTGGTCCCCATCACTGGCGGCAGCCTGACGGCTACCGGAGCCGATGGGTCAACTTACACGCTGGTCATCCCAGGGGATGCGCTGCTGAACGAAACACAGATCACCATGACCCCGGCAGAAGTCACCGGCATGCCGGCCGGCTTTGAAGCGGGCCCCGGCGTGAAACTCGAACCGGAAGGTTTGAACTTCTTCAACTTTGCCACGCTAACCATCACTCCCGCAAGCGAGATCCCCATTGATCAACAAATATTATTCGGCTATGAAGCCGATGGGCAAAATCTTTCTCTAGCCTTGCCTGAGATCGACAGCAGTGAAATAAAGATCCAAGTGCTGCACTTCACCGGATTTTTCGTGGGCGCAGGAAAACTCGAGAATATCGCCATTAACCTCCCGCAACTTGGCGGCGCGGTGGTTGAAGGGCTGCGGAATAAAGTGGCTGAATTAACTCAGCGCGAGAGCCAACGCCAGAAAATCCAGGGAAGAAAACCATTGGCACCTGAATATTACAATGAATTAGCCAAGCTCTTCCAGGAGTATTACGATACGTACGTTAAAATCCGCCTGGATATCGCCGGTGAAAGTTGCGCCAAAGGAGACTTAGCGATACTCAGCTACAGAAACTATAGGCAAATGATGCAGAAAGTCGGGATAGGCGCCAGCGCCGTCGAGTTGGACGACCTCGCCTTGGTTGAAAAAGTGGCGGATATCTGCCTGCAGGAAGAATATAATTTGTGCGTCCAGGATCATATTATCCATCGCATGATCCCGTTTTGGCAGGGCCTAGAGCGGCAAATGCTGCTTTTAAGACGGGCTTTAGGCCTCGAGGAGGAAAGTGCCACGTCCTCGGCGTTATTGCAAAAGGCCCGGCAGCTCACCGAGAAATGTCTTCAGTTTGAACTGCAATTCGAATCCACGGCAGCCGGGGATGTCGGACCACAGAAGAACGAACTGCGCGTCAGCGCCATAGTTCCGATCCGTTTTAATGCGTCCACATTTACGTTTGAGGGAGAAGGCCCCTTAGTTCAAGAATACGTCCAAATTATCGCCTCTACCGGCGGCGGGTGTTCCAACCCAACCGTCACCAGCGGTGCAGCCTCTTTCGAGGTCTTTAGTTTTGATTGGGAAGTGCCTCCCCCGAAAACAGAGCTAGGTGAACCGGGGACTAAACAGCAGCTTGGCCAGGTTACCGACCTGTTTTTAGAATTCGACCCGGAGAAAACCAGTGAAACCTGGGGATATAACTGTCCCGGTGCGACCACACCTGACGTGAAATCCCCGCATACCTACTGGCATCTCTATTTTACCCCTGCCCACATAGATGAAGCCAAGGGCGCGGTGTACAGGTTTACAGATTGGCAGATCCTGGGCGGTGAATTGTTCGCTAAAAAAGAATGGCAGAAGGTAGCCGTGTACCGCTTTGACATCGCGGGCGATCAGGTGGAGACCGGTTCTTTCACACTTTATCACCGGCCAAAATAATAGGGTTCCATTCTAGGCTGCATACGGGATAGGCTCGCAGCAAGCGCCGGCGCGGCAAGGGCTAAGCTCCCTTTGTCATTCCAGGCGGGTCATAAGTCGCGACCCGGACGCCGAATCCTCATAGCGAGGAATCCGTAGGGCCGCATCTTCTGAATGTCCGTACTTCTGCAAAAACCAAGTCTCTGTATCACCCTACCCTCGGTGTCATTCTGAGCGTATATTCAGTCAGTACCAAAGTAAAATCTACACAGCGAAGAAATCTTAGAACCCTAAATGCTGAATTGCCCCGCTTCCTGCCTCCCAGCCTTGACTTCTCTCAGATAAGGCTCTTGTGTCATAATGCCTATACGGATTCCTCGTCCGGCAGCGGCGCTAAAGTCGCCGCTAAACGCCCTCGCTCGGAATGACAAGTTTTGGAGAATTCGCAATGGCACCCAAAACAGTTGACGAATACATTAAGCAATATCCGCCAAACGTGAGAACCATTTTACGGAGAGTTCGCCAAGCTGTGCGCGCAGCCGCGCCGGATGCCGAAGAAACGATCAAGTATGGAATGCCGACCTACGTACAAAACGGCAATGTGATAAGTTTCGGGGCCTATAAAACCCATATCGGCTTTTATCCCACAGTTGCAGAGTTTAAAAGAGAACAGGCCCCTTATCTGGCGGCAAAATCGACACTGCAATTTCCGCTGGATAAGCCGATGCCGTTAGCACTCATTCGCAAGGTGACGAAAACCCGCGTGAAGGATCTTAAGGGAAAAAGAAGCAAAGGCTACTAAATCATGCAGCAAGATTTTAAATAATTATAGGTAACGCAAACTTTTGTGGAGGGCTGACATGTTCGGACGAAAACGCAAAGTTTATTTAGCATTGACAGCCATTGCGGCAATCGCAATCCTGGCAGCCTGCAGCAGCAGCCAGCCTGGCGAACCGGAGATACTCTCTCTGGTGGAAACCCATGAGGTGCCCACCATCGATCCGGATGCGGATCGAGACGCGTGCCTGGATGGCGATTGGATCATGCCCACGGCCGACCTGGACCTGTTCGTGGCAAGCATGGTGCCCATGCCCAATATACGCGTCGTAGGCGGGGCGCTGTACATGTCCTTTGTTGATGGGGAATACGAGTATTCGGGTGAATTCACCCTGCAAGTTGAATTAGACATGTCTGAAGGCAAATACTTGCAATCCGATGCCATTTTCAGCAGCGGTGGCGCATACTCTACGGAGACTAATTCCACCAATCGAGGCCCAGTAAGTTTCCTGACGCTTGATCTGACTGTGTCCGAACAAAACATATTGGTATGGCGAGCCTACAAGGGGGGAGTATCCTCGGTGGCGCCTGGCACGGGGCCAACCTTCACCATCCTCCCGCCCGGGAACGCACCTTACCGTTGCTCTGCGACTTTGCTCCAAATTGACACCCATGGAGCAACCCAAGAAGTCACCATGTATTTCCAACGCTGAGGATGCCAACGTACTGAGGTCATAACAAAGGGCGACGCAAGCGTCGCCCTTTTTGCAAGTGGTTTCTGTCTGCTGCCTTACGGCCAGACGATTCGGGATGGGAAAGTCACGGTGTCGTAAGCGAACCTAAGGTCTGAATCGGACGAAAGGGGAATCGTGAGGACCAATTCGAGCCAATATCCAGCGGGGATGTCCCCACCCGGTGTGCTGAATGTGATCGTTTTTTCCGTCCAGCTTACGCTGGGGTTCCAGTTGGGATCAGTAATGGTGCCGGAGATAAGCCAGGCTTGCTGGCTGCCATTGGTGGCTGCCAGGTAGGCGGTCACCGTGCCGCCAATGTCCGCTTGGAAAGCGGGGACAGAGCTCCAAAAGATCAGCTGAGGCGCTCCAATTAGCAAAGTAGTCTGACTGAAGACTGGCGAGACCCAACGTTGGTGCAGGTCGGCGTCAGTTTCGGCGAAACCGGAACCGCCTTGTAAGATGGTCCTGCCGGGGTCGGCATCTCGATCTGTATCGTAGTTGAATAGCGCGATAGCCGATGGGGTAACGGTGTCGACCGGCAAAGTGGGTTGAGTGGTCGTGTGGCCGGTGGGCGGGCTGGGGTTGTTGTGCAGGTACATTGCGCCAGTCAGGCTGGGCGGTGTGGGCGTGAAGGTAGGCGTGGGGCTGGGAGTGGGAGTACTAGTCGCCGTTTCGGTTGGGGTGTCGCTCGCTGTCGGCGTGTCGGTGGGAGTATCGGATGAGGTGGGCGTCTCACTTGGAGTTTCCGTTGGCGTTTCGGTCGGCGTGTCGCTCGGAGTGTAGGTCGCCGTCGGCGTATCGGTGGGGGTGCCAGATGGGGTGAGCGTCACGCTCGGGGTGGCCGTGTGGGTATTCGTTGCCGTGGCTGTGGCAGTGGGCGTACGCGTCGGCGTTAAGCTGGGAGTATTGGTGCGAGTAGGGGTTCGCGTGAATGTCGGGCTGGCTGTGCGGGTGGAGGTGCTTGCCTGTGTATTGCCAAGCGTGGCAGTTTTCGTCGGCGTCCTGGTCGGGGTACGCGTTGGCGTTAGAGTCCGGTTGGGAGTGCGAGTCGGGGTACGCGTGGCCAGGCTGAATGGGGTGCTTGTGAAACCCTGCGTAAATAACGGTGCAGGCGTTCGTGTTGGAAAAGGAGTCGAAGTCGACACGCTGGCCGAGGCCGTCGGGGTCTGGGTAATGAAAGGGATGGCGGTCTGGGTTGGCGCTGCAGGGGAACGCGCAAAGAAGACTTGCATTGCGAAGAAGATGGCAACGCCCAGAAGGATAAAGAGGGCTATACCAAAAATCCAGATGGCGGTTTTCATTTAAGCCTTGACTTAAAGACATATAAATCATAACTCAAGCCCAACACCGTTTGAATGACGAATAAAACTAGAAAGCCGGTTAAACTTCCACCCATGGAATGGCATATCATCCCCGCCGGCACCACCTGGGTGGACCCCGGGGGCCCGTTCGGCCTGGTGCCCAAGACGCTGTGGTCCCGCGTGCAGACGGCGGACGAGCGCGGCCTGCTGCCCATGTGCCTGAATTGCCTGCTGATCCGCTCGGAAGGCAAAACCATCCTGGTGGATAACGGCCTGGGCGATAAGCTGGACGCCAAGGGCATCCGCCAATGGGGCCTGGAATATCCGCAGGGCACGCTGATCGAAAACCTCGCCAAGCACGGCGTGAAGCCCGAAGACATCGACATCATGCTGGATACGCACCTACATGCCGACCATTGCAGCGGCAATACGATGCTGCGGGATGGCAAGCTGGTGCCCACGTTCCCTAACGCCGAATACTGGGTACAGCGGGTGGAGTTTGCCGAGGCTATGCACACCGATGGGCGCACGCGGGCTACCTACCTTCCCGAGAACTTCGTGCCTATCTGGGAAACCGGTCTTTTTCGGTTACTGCACGGCGACACGCAGGTGACGGGCGAGGTGCGCTGCGCCGTGACGCCGGGCCACACCCGCGGCCTGCAGTGCGTGATCATCGAGGCCGGCGAGCGGCCGCTACTTTACGTGGGCGACCTGGCCAGCTACGCGGTGCATTTCGAGCGCCGCGCCTGGGTGACGGCTTACGACGTGGAGCCGCTTGAGACGATCCGCACCAAGGCTGTGTGGCAAGAATGGGCCGTACAAACAAAAGCTCTGCTTTTGTTTGAACACGACACGACCATGGCGGTGGGGGAACTGCTGGAGGTGGAAGAGGGGAAATATAAGGTGAAGCCGGTTGACTCGTAGACAGTTGACAGTAGACAGTTGACTGTAAAACATAGCCACAGATGAAGGCGGATAAACACAGATAAAAAGACGAACATTTAGGCAAATATATGCGCTTACTGGAAATATTGATCCCGATCTTACTCAGTGTGTACTTATTATGGCCGCGACCGCGGCCGCATCTCGTGCGCCTGGCACCCGCGCTGGCGCTGGCAACCGCCCTGCTGCATATTTTTTGGGAAGGCTATCGCTGGCAGATGGGTCCACTGTATGTCCTAACCATCTTACTGGCGATAGTTAGTTTGACCAGAATCACCAAACCAAAAGACTGGTCCGCATCCGCCTCAATCCTGACGTTTGTCCTACTCACCATTTCAACAGCATTGCCTATTGTGTTGCCGGTTCCAGTAATCGCCACACCCAGCGGACCTTACCTGGTGGGCACAACCTTTTTTGAGATGACCGATACCTCTCGCATGGAAATATACTCGGGAAGGGATGGAGAGCTACGCCGCTTTATGATCCAGGTGTGGTATCCGGCAACGGTAACCGGTTCGGAGGCGCGGGCGCCATGGATAAAAGATGCGGCAGTTTACACGCCCGCCATCTCAGAATTGCTCGGCCTGCCTTCATTCTTCCTCGATCATTTGGCTCTAACAAAGACGCCAGCTTACCTTTCCCCCCAGATCGCAGATTCGGCTAGCCCATTTCCCCTTATTATTTTCTCTCACGGCTGGAAGGGGTTCAGCGCAGCCAGCACCGGCCAGGCCATTGAATTGGCCAGTAACGGTTATGTGGTCATTGCGCTCCACCATACCTATGGAGCCATCACCACCGTATTTTCTGACGGAACCGTGGAGCCAATTAATCCCAACGCCCTTCCGGCAGAAGAGACTGACCCTAACTACGAAGTAATCGCGCGTAAACTGGTGGCCCAATGGGCCGGGGATATCTCCTTTGTTTTGGATCAGCTGGAAAGCTCCAGCGGGGAGGCGGGGATCTTCTTTGCTCAGATATTGGACTTAAGTCGAATTGGTGTATACGGCCATTCCACAGGCGGCGGAGCAGCCATACAATTCTGCGGCACAGACCCGCGCTGCAAGGCGGTGCTCGGCATGGACCCATGGATGCGCCCAATTTCCGCCGAGGTGATCGCCGGCGGGGTTTCACAGCCCTCCTTTTTCATGTTTAGCGAAGAATGGGCGGAGGATGTTGGCAACCGGAATAAGAACAATGAATTGTTTGGCGAGCTTTACCCAAACAACTCCGACAGCCGGGGGGTTATAGAAATAGTTGGAACCAAACATCTCGATTTTAGTGATCTTCCGCTGCTCTCGCCCATTGCCCCGCTCTTAGGTCTAAAAGGACCCTTAAATGGTGATCGTGTAATTGAAATTGTGAATTCGTACCTGGTAGATTTCTTTGGGATGACCTTGATGGATAGGCCCTCGGCCTTGTTTACAGGAGCTTTTGATGACTACGCTGAAGTTAAGATATTTAAATAGGGGTAAAACAAAGCCACAGATGAACGCGGATAAACACAGATAAGAACAAGCCAAGGCAACCGTAGGGGCGGTTTGTGTAAACCGCCCCTAGATAGATCTTGCCTGGATGAGGTCTGCTAGTTAATCGTGCAGGGTTAGCTCTAGCGTGCTGCCGTCCATGGTCAATGTCAGAGTGTCACCCGAGCGCACAAAGTCGACTGTGGCGGGTTCGCTGAGGCCTGAAGGATCAATGAGGAGGAAGGTATCGGCATCGACCATCTCATAGGTCAATTCAAAGGTCGGACCCCCTGAGGCAGCAGTGGCCTCATACCTGCCATCGCTTTTGAACTCAATGACAAGCGCGCCCTCGTCCGGATCGATGCCTTCCCATTCGCCGACTAGGGAGGAGTTGTCGAATGTTTCGTCCGCTGTGGCTGCATCGGCCGGAGCGGAAGTCTCTGTCGGTGCGGAGGTATTGGTGGGGGCTGGGGTATTGGCGACCGGCGCGCTGGTGGTGGGCGCTGGCGAGCTGCAGGCAGCTACCAAACCCAGTGTCAGAGCTAATATGATCAGTTGAGCAAGCTTTTTCATCAGTCTTTCTCCAATTTCTCTGTTTCCTATTTAGACGGAATGCGATTTTTTTGGGCGCTTATTTTCCCTTCAGCCGCATGATGAATGAAAGGCTTGGCTAAGTTGAAGGTCAGGCGGGCGCCCCCACTAGTGACCCGACATCGTCACAAAGTTGAGCTTTACTGTATCCGGTAACCGATCCTTTTGGGAGTGCAGATTCTCCCTTGATTGGGTGACGAATGTCCCTTGAGGCTGGGGCAGGCGAAGAGGCCTTCGACGCGGAAATCGGGGGCGGGAGGCAGCGAGAAAGTGAGCCGGGAGCGGACGGTACATACCTTGGGAAAAGCGCCCAAGCCTAGCGGGCGCGGCGGTGGAGGGTTGAGGCGCGGGAGACGATCCGCACCAAGGCGACATGGCAGCAATGGGCCGTTCAAAACACAACACGACGATGGCGGTGGGCGAGCTGGTGGAAGTTGAAGAGGGGAAATACAAAGTGACGCCGGTAAGGTTAAGTACTTAAGCGCGATGGGGCAATTATTGTGCGTTTGACAATGTCTTTCTATTTCCCTGCATTTTGAAGGCCAAGAACACAAAATAAAGCCACAAAAAGCCAACCGCGAAGAACTGACTGGAATACAGCAGAGCCCACGCCCCATCCCGAAGAAGCGGGCTGTTAAATGGAAAATCATAGGCTAGAAACAAAGCCAGTCCGATGATTACAGCTTTAACCAGCGCATTTCGCCCCCTAAGTGCCACAATGACTGCGATATAAATAGCTGGCAAAATGTGTACAAGGTGGTACTGCCAAGAGAACGGCGACACTAAAAATATAGCCAGCAACCATATACAAAATTGGAAATTTAAATTGTCCGGTTCCTTTATTTTGCTTCGTGTAATCCACCACGTTGCGGCGATGGTAACGAGCCCAACCAAACCACCAAGAACATAGGGAATTACACCTGCCCAAGAAGGCGGCGACAATAACGGTTCGAAGCGCACATTCAGCCCGTAGAACAATCTCGCCGTGAATGCATGGATGCTTTGATTTGCGGGTTTTGCAACCATCATTCCGCCAACTTCTTGCGCATAACCTTGAGATGCAACCTGGCTAACCCAATCTTGCCAAATACCCTCTGGCAATAGAAGGGTTGCAATTACGCTCACAACGAACAGCAGCGCGATTACATAAACGACCGTCTTGTAATCTTTCCTGAAAAAATATATGACCAGCAAGAGAACTGGAAAGAGTTTCAGAATGATTCCAAAAACAAGCGGCAATGCAATCCAAATCGGGTGCATCTTCTCTCTTGTTGCCCACCAGGACAAACAAATACTGATGACCACCCATAAGCTAACCTGACCATTGTTCAAGGTGACAAGTAAGGGATTGAACGCATATAGATAGATGACTGCAGCGGTCAGAAAAACGTCTGACGCTTTCAGTTTTAATATTTTGAAATAAAATATATAGATGAGCGGTAGGATTAATAACTGATTCAGCCAGAGCATAAGAGACTTTGCGGTCTCATAGCTAAATGAAATAAATGGGCGAAGGATCAAAAGACTTGGCGGAGGATACAAGAATGGAGAAAGCTCCCCTGCCGTATAGAGCGGCTTGACCAACTTCCAATTCGAATTGTTATAAGGAGTCAATCCATCTTCAAAAACCAGTTTCGAGGCGTAATAGAATGAGGGGAAATCGACTGCCACACCGGTATCTTCAGTAATCCTATATTGAACAAAATTGATCCCAGCCATGATGGCCAGAACGCAAAAAAAGATAATAGTCCTACCTCTCGTATTCAATAATTTCTTCATCTTTAATAAAATCCGATGGTATTTATCGCCAACACTCCAGATCAGTTTGCGCGCTGGCACCTCGGACAGAAATGCGTCCCGCGCTGGCCCACCAAACTGCGCGAAATAGCCGTCCCAGAGCGCAGGCAAGGCTCATGGGTGCGCTGGCTTTAGGCGGGTGCAGGCGGGCGGCCCAGAGGGCCTCGTCGGTGTAGATGTTGCCCAGATCGGCCTATTTAGTTCCCTGGCGGGAGCGCAGGGCTCGAAAACGGGAGTAGATCGGCCCGAGGACAGGAAAGCGCAGCATGGCCTCCTTGAATTTAGCGGAAAAATGGCGGAATGGCCAAACTGCCAGGTGCCAGGCCACTGCCGAAGTGCTCTGCTTACCCCAGGCGACCTTAAGATACCCAGGGAATTCCAGGTAATCGCCTACCCTTAATGGCCCCACCTGCGAACGCCGGAAGCCGAACCAATACGAGATCAGGTTGTCAAAGGCCACATTGGGCTTACCCAGGGCGCGGTATTCGTGGCGCGACTGTTTATCAACCGGCATGGCTTTCAAAGCTTGGACAGTCTGCACTGGGATTTGCAGGGAAAAAGTATTTCGCAAATAGGCCAAGGTATCAGACAAGGGCAGGCTCAGGGCATATTGGCTGGCAAAACCGGCCAGCCGGTCCCAGTCCAAGCGGTCTTCATCATGCCGCATCAGCGCCACGCAGTCTGCAACCCAGCGAATAGAGGGCACCAAAGCATAGCGGGCGCCGTGCACACAGATATGCACCAGCTGGTCGGTCGAGTCTAGAACCTGAACGGGCAGGCCGTCGAGTTCACTGGCTTTCGCCCGGTTCCAAAACTCGCCGTCGATTTGGCCCGCCTTGCGGTGGGCCAGAACGTGCCAATGCAGGTCCAGTCCCAGGCCCATTACATTGTGAAAACCTGCTGCGTGCCGGTATTGGATGGTTTTCTCAATGGCTTTCGTTTCCGGCTGCCAGCCCAGGGATTGGAGCGCCTCAACGGCTTCCATGGCCCGCGCTTCGCGCACTAGGACGTCAAAATCGGTCATGGGCCGCTCTCCCAGATCGTAATACCCCTGCGCCAGCATAGCGGCGCCCTTCAGCACCAGCAGGTCCATCCCGGCAGACCTCAGGGCGCGCATGGCCGCCGAAACATGATGCAGCAGCAAGCGGTTACGGTAATGGGTGAGGCGGTAAACTCCCTTGAGCTTGCCGGCTTCAGGGACTTCAATGCCCAGGCGCTGCAGGTTTTTAAGCAGCAGGGGAAGCAGGCGGTGTGAGCCGGCGTCGAGGTGGTCCAAGTCCCCAGTTTTACTCCAACTCCGCCAGGCTTCTGAGGCCGCCGCGCCATCCAACAACGCCGCCCGCAGCAGCTCTTCCTGCTGCGGCGTAGGCAGATAGGCAATGGCATTAGACTGGGTCTTCATCGTTTCTTGGCAGCGCCGCTCAGCGCTGTGACTCATTCGCAGGATCGGGGGATGGTTTGTGCCCGCGGCGTTGGTCGAGGATGCTTTTCAGGACGGCAACCCGTTCGATGGTGAACTCTCGGAGGACTCTGCCCTTGTTGTTTCTGTGTATCCGGCGCAGCACCACGACCTCGGGCTGCATTCCGATTTTTAGTTCCAGGGCTTGCAGCCTGGCTAACCAATCCATAAAGAAGCCCACCTGCCACTGCGAAGAAAAGGGGCCAACTAAGCCTAATACGCTTTTGCGAAAAAGCAGGGCGGATGGCACGTAACCGGGAATAGCTTCATCCAGGTGTTTAAACTTCCGTTGATCTTCTTCCGATATTGATCTATCAACGAAATTCCGGACATTGCCCCCGAGGATATCCAGAGCGGGATGCTCCATCATGAAATCGACACGCTTAGAAAGAGTACCCGGTGCCCACAGGTCATCGCTGTCCAGGAAAGTGATCAGATCACCGGAAGCCAGGCTCACCCCCGTATTCATGGAAAACGGCTGCCCCTGGTTTGGGTGATGGCGGTAAATAGCTTCAGGGAATTGGGACCGAACAATTTCTGCCGTGCGGTCGGTTGAGCCATCATCGATCACGACCAGCTCAAGGGGCTGATAATTTTGAGTGCGGATGCTTTCGAGCGCTTCAGCGATGAAGAGTTCGCGATTGTACGTGGTGACAATGACGCTGACTAAAGGATTCTGGGCCATATTATTTGCGGCCGGTTCGTTTGCGATCCAGCGAGCGTTTCAAAGCTTTGATAACCCCGCGCCGGTCCTCATCCGTCTCCAGGCTCATATTGGTGTCGTGCAGGCGCCTGAAGTAAAGCGGCTCTTCGATCACATTAATTTCGACGCCGTTCTCTTTGATCCGAGCGAAGAACTCAGCGCTCTCGCCATGCCAGAACTCCGGATCAAAGACCCCAACCAGGTCAAACAGTTTACGGTGAGCGACCATGGTGCCTGCAAACAAGCCCGGATAGCTATCCTCAAATTGCGGGGTCAACCAGGCCGGGCGAGGGGAGCCGGGTTGCACAAAATTACGCATCCAGGTGAAGGACACCAGAGCCTCCGGATGGGCAAGATGAAAATCCATTTGCACCTGCAATCGTCGGCTGTCCCAAATATCGTCGCTGTCCGAAAAGGCGAGATATTCGCCTTGCGCCGCCCGGATGCCGCTGTTGCGCGCGGCCGAGGGACCGCGGTTGGCTTGATAAATGTAACGGACCGCCGGGTAGGACTTTGCCACTTCCGCAGTGCCGTCAGTCGAGCCATCATCCACCACGATCAATTCTAACGGGCTGTAGGTCTGGTTCAGGATGCTTTCGATGGTTTCGCCCAGAAAGCGCTGGCTGTTATAGGCCGCAACGACTGCGGAGACCAAAGGGGGACTACTCATGCTTTCACCACCATTTGAAACGGAGTTCAAGGAACTTGGCCAGACTCAAGGAGCCCAAGGATCAGATCGGGAACATTCAACGTATCCCGGCCTATTTCCAGCTTGAAAGAAGGAACCGAACGCACCAGTTCGCTCATCATTTGGAACGGGCCGCGGCGCTCCCCATGCAATTGAAACAGGGTGCTGGGTGCCATGGAAGCCAAGCTTTGAGCCGCAGTGCTTGGCAGCAAACGCGTTTCGGCCTGTTGGGTGATCTTCGGCGCCAAGATGGCGCGCAACGGGAAACTTTCTGGCACCTTGTGGGCTGCAAATTCAACCGGGAATAACAATGCCTTCTCGCCCTCTTTGGCGGGCTTATTCACCACCAGGGATTCGAGCCCGGGAAAGCGGTGCAAGTTATCAAAATCCGTCCTCGCCGATCCATAAATGGAATGCACCAAGGGCTGCCCGTCCAACCGAACGGCAACATAATCATCGCCAATAAAAGAAAAGCCTGACATCAGGCATCTAAGGCTCACCGAAGATTTTCCACTGCCGCCTTTCCCGGCAAACAAAACCCCGCCTTGCGCTAATCCAACAGCGCCACCGTGAACCATCAGGATGCGGCGATGATTCAGCCAAAGGAAGATCAGGTTTCTCAGCGGCGAACCTATGATCCAGGATGGGATCGTGTTTACATCTTGGATCCAGTACACAGCCATACCGCGCTGGGGGGCAAACACAGTGAGGGCGCCGGTGCCAGCCTCGTAGATCAGGTTGAGCTGGTCATTGTTCAGGGATAACGAAGGGTTCCATAGAAGCTGGCCGAATTCGGGGTCGTCGTTCAGTTTTGCAATTGTTTCCGCCGAGGGGATACCCAGTGCTTCCACGCCAGACGAAGCACCGTCCCAGATGAAGACCCGCAAGTCAGGCGACTCAACAGGAGCGCTGCGTAGGTGCGCAAAAGCGCGCGAGAAGGCCTGAGCAAAAGCATGGCTGGCGAAACGTAAATGGACCACGCCGCCGGCAATGCGGAAATAACGCTCGTCTAGCTCTCCGCTCGCTTTCACCGCAGCGTTGAAGCGAGCTTGATTTTCATCTACCAAGCTGATATCGATATCTTGCAACTCGGTCATTTGGTCAGAAGGAAAAAATTGAGAGGACGAATTTAATGAGCTTCGCCGTCTTGGCTGGCCTTTTTGTGGGGCCACCCTTTTTCGTCAACCTCGTGGATCGGGTCGACTTTGAGAAAGTCGGCCATATCGGTGAAGACGCTGACTTCGGGAGGAAGGAACGGCTGCCTCTCGCCGTGGCTGGCCTGCTCCTGAAAGCCATTGCCGCCGGCTGCCGCAACTGCCTCGGTATTTGCCAGCAGAAGGCCTTCGAGAACCAGTTTATCGAAAAATGGCGCCAAGGCGGACAAGGCATTCGGCTCGTCCACAGTGTAGCGCTGGCGGAGCAGGGCTACGATCCGCGGGATATCCGCGCCGCCGTCGAGCCAATTCCACACTTCGCCTGCTGTTTGATTCAACGCGTAATAAGCGCCCGAATCCAGGTTGATGATGATGGTCTCACCTTCAATGGTGTCGTGTACAACTTTGGATCTGTCAACGGTGAATTTTTCAGGCTTCATTACCTTAGTCTTCCTAATGAATTTTGTTAGCTTTTTACTTCAACCGGCAAATATAGCATATAAAAGTGAAAAATGTCCCAGACGTGTTTCGGATGATGCTTCGCATTCAATGATGGTGGGTGCTGGCAAGCAGGTTACCACCCTTTCGCTGCGCTCAAGGGCAAGCGAAGGGACCCGCCCCTGCGTTGCTGCATCCCACTGCTAAGCTCCGTACCAAAACTACGGTAAAATCTACTCTAATTGGACGCTAAATGGAAATAAAGCCCAGCGAAAAAAAGTGGGAGGAGCTTACCCCCAACGACGCATGGGAAATATTTCTTACTGAAGGGTCGGAAGGTTTCGCCAAGATTGCTCCCCTGGCTATAAAACTGGCTGGAGGCGCCCAATCTATTATTCTAAAGGCAATCCCTACAAATCCGCGATGTGTGGTCTGTGCCGCTCCATTTTCCGGGATTGGAGCGCCTTTTATGCGCATGATTGGCAGGGAACGGTCAAATTACAACCCCAGCATGTGTGCTGACTGTGAAAATATGGCCTTGAAGTATCGTGCCCGGGCAGAGGTTCCGCTGACCATGCTCTTTGCGGATATTCGAGGATCAACAACGATGGCAGAGAAAATGGATCCGGACGAATTTAGCTCGCTGATCATCCGTTTCTACCAAGTCGCGGGAGATATTCTTGTAAAGTCAAAAGCCCTGGTGGACAAGTTCATTGGCGATGAGGTGAGCGCTTATTTTGTCCCAGGGATGGCCGGGGAAAAGCATGCACGGGTAGCCATTGAGGTGGGCAAGGAGATCCTCAAGGCGACCGGCAACACCAGGAACGGCGACCCCTGGGTGCCCGTTGGCGTGGGCATCCATAGTGGACCAGCAGTGGTAGGCGCACTGGGAAAAGAGGGAGGGCTGAATGAGATTACCGTTTTCGGGGACACGGCTAACACCGCCGCCAGGCTGGCTTCTCAGGCGAAGGCTGGCGAGATCCTTGCCAGCGAGGAGACCGTGAGGCAAGCCGGCATTGATACCAACGGCCTCGTAAAAGCCGACCTGATGCTCAAGGGAAAAAGCAGCCCGTTTGCCGCTTGGTATCTTGCTGCTTAAAGCAGGGTAACGGGCAGCCGGGGGCTGGAAGCCGCGGCTGTCAAGGGGGATGGGAGCTATGATGAGGGGGAGAAGTTAGGAGCGAAGGCTGCAGATGATTTTATTGGGGACTTGGAAGAGGGGTTGAAAACTGACTTACAATACCAAAT
>CAZNFL010000014.1:21241-56563 GCA_964572455.1 uncultured Anaerolineaceae bacterium | reverse complement strand
GTCTTCTCCAGCACGCGGCGGATCATTTCAAAGATCTCATCCAACGTCGGCTGGAGGGCTTCGACAACTTCAGAATTAGTCAGGGTCAGCGGCCGCGGCAGGCCGGTGATCTGGTCCTGCCCCTGCAGTTCCACAGTTTGCTCTTCATCCTGCGGCACAGCGGCGCCCACGCGCAATTTCACCATTTCGGCGGTGCGCTGCCCGATGTGCAGGCCATACTTGCGGCGCACGTAGCTGGCGATCGCATCGTCCAGGTCAACGCCGCCCACGCGCAACGTTTCGCCGGAGACGACATCATTCATGGAGATCACGGCGGCCTGGGTGCAGCCGCCGCCCATACACACGATCAGGTTGCCGGTAGGCGTGCCGACCGGCAGATCGATGCCCAGGGCGGCCGCCAGCGGCTGCGAAACCAGGTGGGCGTCGCCCACCTGCAGGGCAGCTTCGTGCACGGCGCGGCGTTCCACGCTGGTGATGCCGTAGGGATGGGTGATCATGATGCGCGGCTTGAAAAAACGGACGGAACCGCCGATCTTGCGCACCAAATGGTCGAGCAGCAATTCGGTGAGTTCGTAATAGGCCACTACGCCCTTTTGCAACGGGCGGATGACTTCGATGGATTCTTCCAGAACGCGGCCGACCATGCCCAGGGCCTCATCGCCCACGGCCACGATCTTTTGCTCGTTGATATCCACCGCCACGATCGTGGGCTCTTGCAGCACGATCTGTCCGCCTTCGACAATGCGGATGAACGTCGTGCCCAGGTCGATACCTAGTTCTCGGGAAAATACAGCCATATTAAAAGGTTACCATGTCCGCTACGCGGATTTGCAACGAGAGAAGTATCTGCTTGTGGGATCGGACGGCCATGTTGGAGATTGCCACGCTCGCTACGCTCGCTCGCAATGGCATATTCATGCCATTTTACTCGCCGGATGGCGAACTTGGGCGTTCGCTCGTACGGCGGGAGCGCCCGAAGCGCTGGGCCATTTGCAGGCGCAGCGTGGAGCGCCGCAAGGCTGCATCGGCGGCCGGAATGCCCTCGGCCAAACTCTGCTCGGCGCGGCGCTTGGCTTCCTCGGCGCGGGCGATGTCAATTTCGGCGATGTCCTCGGCGGCGTCGGCCAGGATGGTGACGATAGTAGGCTGCACTTCAACCAAGCCGCCGGTGATGATGAACAACTGCTCCTGGCCGCTGCGGCGCACCTTGATCACGCCCATGCGGATGGTGGATAGCAAGGGAGCATGGTGGGGCAAGATGCCCATCTCGCCGTCCGTGCCGGGAATGACGACGATATCCACGTCGCCTTCAAACACGGTACGGTCCTGGGAAACGATCTCGCAGCGAATTGTCATGGTTAGTTAAATCAGCTTTCGATTAAGCCTCAGAAAGTTTCTTGGCCTTTTCGACAGCTTCGTCGATGCCACCGACCATCATGAAGGCCTGCTCGGGCAGGTCATCGTGTTTGCCATCCAGTATCTCGCGGAAGCCGCGCACGGTCTCGGCCAGCGAAACATAGCGGCCGGGGATTCCGGTGAACTGCTCGGCGACGAAGAAGGGCTGCGAGAAGAAACGCTCCACTTTGCGGGCGCGGGCCACGATGAGCTTGTCGTCCTCGCTCAATTCGTCGATGCCGAGGATGGCAATGATGTCCTGCAAGTCTTTATAGCGCTGCAGTACGCGCTGCACTTCGCGGGCGGTGCGGTAATGCTCCTCGCCGACCACGTTGATGTCCAGGATACGGGAGGTGGAGGCCAGCGGATCCACCGCGGGGTAAATGCCTTTATCGGAGATGGAGCGTTCCAGGGCGATAGTGGCGTCCAGGTGAGTGAAAGTGGCCACCGGGGCCGGATCGGAATAATCGTCGGCCGGCACGTAGACCGCCTGCATAGAGGTAATGGAGCCGGTGCGGGTGGAGGTGATGCGCTCCTGCAACTGGCCCATTTCGGTGGCCAGGGTGGGCTGATAGCCCACCGCCGAAGGCATGCGGCCCAGCAGCGCCGAGACTTCGGAGCCCGACATGCTGAAACGGAAGATGTTGTCGATGAAGAGCAGCACGTCGCGGCCTTGGTCGCGGAAATATTCCGCCATGGTCAGGGCGGTAAGGGCCACGCGCAGACGGCTGCCGGCGGGTTCGTTCATCTGCCCGTAGACCAGCACGGTGTCCTTGAGCACGCCTGATTCGATCATTTCCCGGTAGAGCTGGGTGCCCTCGCGGGTGCGCTCGCCGACGCCGGCGAACACGGAATTGCCCTCGTGTTCTTTGGCGATCGAGCGGATCAACTCCATGATGATGATGGTCTTGCCCACGCCGGCGCCGCCGAAGATGCCGGTCTTGCCGCCCTTGGTGAAGGGGGCGATCAGGTCGATGACCTTGACGCCGGTCTCGAACACTTCGACGCTGGTGGCCTGGTCTTCGAAGGACGGGGCCGGCCGATGGATGGGATAGTAGATATCACTTATTACGTCGCCCAACCCATCGATGGGCTTGCCCAGCACATCGAACATGCGGCCCAAGGTGGAGGGTCCGACCGGCACGGTGATAGGCGCCCCGGTGTTGATAGCTTCCATGCCGCGCTGCAAACCTTCGGTGGCGTCCAGCGCCACGCCGCGCACCTTGGAATCGCCCAAGTGGTTCTGGACTTCAAGCATCAGCGGGGGGCGGCCCGGGCGCTGGATAGCTACCGCGTGATAGATCTCGGGCAGGCCGCCCTTGGGAAATTCAGCGTCGACCACCCCGCCCAGGACCTGGACCACTTTGCCGTTTATTTCAGCCATCATTCCTCCAATAATTCCAGTTTATTCTCTAGCGTGCCTGAGCCTGGGCCTGCGCTTCAGCGCCGCCGGCGATATCCAGCATTTCGTTGGTAATGGATTGCTGGCGGACCTTGTTGTATTCCAGGGTCAGGGCAGACGCCAGGTCAGAAGCGTTTTCGGTGGCATTCTTCATCGCCACCATACGGGCGGCATGCTCGCTGGCGATCGATTCCAATAAGGCTTGGTAGACCTGCAGCGCGGTGAAGCGCGGCACGATCTGGTCTAAAATTTCGAACTGCCCGGGTTCGTAGATGTAAGCAGGTGCGGGCCCGCTGCGCACGGCTGTAAAATCAGCCTGTACCAGGCCCTCCTGGGTCCCAATTTCCAGTGGCAGGAGTTGCTTCATGGTGGGCACCTGGCGGATCATGTTGACGAAATCGGTATAGACCAGGAAGATCTGGTCGGCGCGGCCGGACAGGAATTCTTCCACCAGGATGCGGCCGATAGGCGAGGCATCCGTAAACTGCGGCTCGGGGGGAAGGTCGGTAAATTGGGCCATCACGTTCAGCCCGCGGCGGAAAAGCAATTCGGACCCCTTGCGCCCGGCGGCGATGTAACGCACCGGGATCTGATAATTGCGAAAATGGCTCAGCGTGAAGCGCAGGACGTTAGTGTTGTAAGGGCCAGCCAGGCCGCGGTCTCCGCTGACCATCACTACGATCACGTTGTTGACTTCCTTGCGTTCGGTCAGCAGCGGATGCAGCGAACTGCGCCCGGGCTGCCCGGCGATGTGAGTGAGCACCTGCCAGGCCTTACTGGCGTAAGGGCGAGTGCGCCCCACGGCATCCATGGCTTTGCGCACCCGGCTGGCGCTGACCGCCTGCAGGGCGCGCGTCACCTGGCGGATGTTCTTGACGCTTCTAATTCTGAGCCGAATCTCGCGGGTATTAGCCATTGATCAAAACGGATTTAGGACCAGGTACTGTTGAAGGATTGGATGGCGTTCTTCAGCTTGTCTTTCAATTCATCGCTGAGCGCCTTCTTAGTGCGAATGTCTTTGAGCAAATCGCCGTGGGAAGAGTCCATGTAGCGCAGCAAGGCGGCTTCCCATTCGGTCATGCGTTCAATTTCGACCTTATCGGCCAGGCCGCTGGTGCCGGCAAAAATGGCGACGATCTCGTGTTCCAGGGCCACCGGCTGGTATTGGGGCTGTTTGAGGATCTCTTGCAAGCGCTGGCCGCGGTTGAGTTGGTCCTGCGTAGCCTTATCCAGGCTGGAGCCGAATTGTGCAAAGGCAGCCAGCTCACGGAAAGAGGCCATGTCCAGGCGCAAGCCGCCGGCCACCTGCTTCATGGCCTTGGTCTGCGCATCGCCGCCGACGCGAGAAACTGAGAGGCCGGCGTTGATCGCCGGGCGGATGCCGGCGTAGAAAAGATTGGCTTCCAGGTAGATCTGGCCGTCGGTGATGGAGATCACGTTGGTGGGCACGTAGGCGGACACGTCGCCGAGCAAAGTTTCGATGATCGGCAGCGCGGTCAGCGAGCCGCCCGAGCCCTGCAGCTTGGCGACTTTGTTGTCGCCCTTGGCTTCTTTCAACGCCGTTTCGGCGTTGTGCTTGGCCAGCGGGCCGCCATACACTTGCTTGTTGACCGAGTCTGACTCCATGGCCGCTTCTTGCTTGAAGGCAGAGGGGACGATGACGTATTGATCGGCCAGGCGGGCGGCGCGCTCCAGCAAGCGCGAGTGAAGATAAAAAAGATCGCCGGGGTACGCTTCGCGGCCAGGCGGGCGGCGCAGCAGCAGCGAGACCTGGCGATAAGCCCAGGCGTGTTTGGAAAGATCGTCGTAGACGATCAGCGCGTCACGCCCGGTCTCCATGAATTCTTCGCCGATGGAGCAGCCGGCATAAGGCGCAATATATTGCAGCGCGGCGGGTTCTTCGGCGGAGGCCACCACGATAACGGTATGCTCCATGGCGTCATTCTCTTCAAGAATGGCGACGGTGCGGGCGATGCCGGCCTTCTTCTGGCCGATGGCGACATAAATGCAGAGCAGGTCCTGCCCTTTTTGATTGATGATGGTGTCGATGGCCAGGGCGGTCTTCCCGGTCTGGCGATCACCGATGATCAGCTCACGCTGGCCGCGGCCCACCGGGGTCAGCGAGTCGATGGCCTTGATGCCCGTCTGCACGGGCGTGTCCACATCTTTGCGCTGGATGACGCCGGGAGCAATGCGCTCAATGGGGCGATAGTGATCGAAGGGAATAGGTCCTTTGCCGTCGATGGGTTCGCCGAGGGCATTGACCACGCGGCCGACCATGCCATCGCCCACGGGCACGGAGGCGATGCGGCCGGTGGAGCGCACGGTCATGCCTTCTTCGATGCCGGAGAATTCGCCCATGATGATGATGCCGACGTTGTCCTCTTCCAGGTTGAAGGCAATGCCCATCACGCCATTCTCAAACTGCACCAGTTCCTGGGCCTGCACCTGGGCCAGGCCGGTGGCGCGGGCAATGCCGTCGCCGGCCTCGCTCACCGTGCCAACATCAGCGAGAGCCAGCTCTGGCTTAAAGTCCTGGATTTGCTTTTGTAAGCTTGAGGAAATATCTTTGATCAGATCAGACATGGAGACAACTCCGCGCGGATGGGATGGACGAACTGAATTGTACGATGATAACTGAAAGGCTTTTGTTTATCCAGTAATTCACAAACTATCGGGGTACTTAGTCCGGAGGTTTCTGAGCTTCGCCCTTGCCCAACTGGATCGAGCGCTCGTAGGCCGCCCAAACCGCCCGCGATATGGCCGTGCGGAACCCAGCTTTCTCCAGGTAGTAAAGCGCCTCGGCGGCCGTGCCGCCCGGCGAGGTGACCTGGTTGCGCAACCTCGCCAAATGGCGCGGCCCCTCCTCGATCTGGTCGTAAAACTCTACGGAGCCGCGCAGGGTCTGGACTACCAGCTGCTCGGCTACCCGGCGCGGGAAACCGAGGTGCACGCCGGCGTCCACCATGGCTTCCATAAATAAGTAGACATAGGCGGGACCAGTGCCGGACAGCGCGGTGGCTTTATCTAGAAAGCTCTCGTCTTCCATATACACGGCCTGGCCCAACGCGGCCAGGATCTCTTCGGCTTGCTTGCGCTTGTCGGGGCCGGTGGCTGACGATGCAGTCCAAACGGTGATGCCGGCCCCGATGCGGGCGGGCGTATTGGGCATGGCGCGTACGATGGCGGGGTGGTCCAGGCGGGTGGCGATATGTTGGATGGGAGCGCCAGCGACGATGGAAAGCACCAGGGCTTGCTCAGGGATCGACCCCTTCAAGCCCGCCATCACCTTATCCAGCTGTTGGGGCTTCACTGAAAGCACCACCACCTCGGCTTGTTTGGCGGCTGCGGCGTTGTCGTCCAGGTAGTCCAGGCCATAAGTCTTGGCCAACTGCTCGCCGCGCTCCGGGCGCGGGCCGGCGGCCAGCAAGTCCTTGCCGTGGGCTACGCCGGTGCGGATCAACCCGGCGATCATGGCCTCGGCGATCATCCCCGGGCCAATGAAGGCAATTTTCGTGTTTTTAGCCATTCCTGCGCTCCTAGTCCCACAATCATACAGCAGGGTGTCAAGGTTTGAGCTGGTGAGGCCTGGTTGGTATAATTTTTGGTTCGTGCGCGGAATGAGAAAGAAACCCACCCTGCCCACCCCTGTGACCGCCGGCCTGGAGCCTTTACGCGCCCGGGTGCAGCGGCGGCGAGAATACCTGGCCCTGCTCGAGGTCGAGCTGGCCAATACGCGAGCGATCGTGCAGGAGTTCACCCGCCTATACAGCGAACGGATAACTCCGCTGGAGAACGAGCAAACCCGCTTGCGCGCCCTATTGGATGAGGTCACCGCCGACCTGGCGCCGCCGCCCAGCGGCTGGCGCGGGCGCAGCCGGGGAAGCCGGCCCGGGACGGGGAGCAATGGCTCCAAGGAATCTGAGCCGCTGCCAAAAGAAAAGCCGCCTGCCCCCAAGGACGCGGACTACGAACGAAAAGTGCGCGACCTATTCCGGCGGCTGGCGAAACGATATCACCCCGACCTGGCGCAGGATGCCGACGAAAAGCAGCGGCATGCCGAGATCATGGCCGAGATAAACCGGGCGTATACCGCCAAGGACCTGGCCGCCCTGGAGACGCTGGCGGTCAACCAGGCCGGCCCCGAAAGTTTCTCCAATTTGCCGGAAGCCGAACTGGCACGCCTCGCCTTGGAACTGCGCCAGCTGGACGCGCAGGTCTTCGAAGTCGAGCACACCATCCGCGAGCTGGACCTTTCGCCGGCCATGCAAATGCACACCGACCTGCGCGGCGAACGCGGCGGCCGGCGCGACCTGCTGACCGAGATGGAAGCCGAGTATCGCGGGCGGATCAATGATTTGCGCGAGCAATTGATGGGAATGGGAGTGGAGATTTAAGATGAGCCGAGGAGCGAAGGAGTCAGGGGGCGAGGGAGCAGAACATTGGTTATTCGGAATAAGTGGTTATAAGGATTTCTCGCTTTCTCGAATCTCAAATGGGTAAAGAATTAAGGCGCCGCTCGGAATGACAAGTTTGGATTTGGACCGCCCCCCCGTTCACTGATTGCCTGTTCGCTGATACCTGGATCCCCTTATTTACTTAAATATTTCAAAGCCAATTTCAATCTTTCTTCCAATTCAACCGGAGCATCTTTCGGCAGCGATTGCAGGGTCGCCTGGGCTTCCACCACGCTGTAGCCCAGCCCGGTGAGAGCCTCCAGCAGATCCCCGTCGCTGGTTTGCAAGATCAGCGCCTGCTCGTCGCCATCGGCGGGCAGCACGCGGTCAGTTAGATGCAGCAGGATCTTTTGGGCGGTTTTGCTGCCCACCCCGGGAACTTTGCTGAGCATCGACGACTGCCCGCTGGCCACCGCAGCGCGCAGGGCAGCCGGCGTCAGATGGGAGAGCAGCGCCAGCGCCAGGCGCGGGCCGACGCGGTCCACGCCCAACAAGAGCACGAATAAGTTGCGGCTTTCCAGGCTGGGAAAACCGTAAAGGCTCAATTCGTTCTCGCGCACCACCAAGTAAGTGTGCAGCGAGAGTATTTGGCCGACGTGCGCTTCGTGTAAGAGAGGCTTTGGCACCGAAACCTTGAAGCCGACCCCTGAAATTTCCAGGGTCAGGCTGGTTTCGTCGATGTGGGCTACGCGGCCGCTGAGGCTGGCGATCATGGAAGGAAGGCTGCGCCAATACCCACGACGAGGATCAAGACCAAGCCGGGAAAAACGAACCTGCGTAAAGCCGGAGACCCGGTTCGGTACACAATAAGGCCCTTGAAGATCGTATTGGTCATAGAGGCCAGCACCAAGCCAAGCCTGGCGGTTTGCAAGCTGAGACCGCTATCGCGGCTGAGTTCAGCCAGGCTAAGGGTGATGGCATTGGAATCGGAAAAACCGGCCAGGAAGCTGGAGATCAGGATACCGGATTCGCCTACATAAAGCTGGGCGCTGCGGGTGACGACCAGGATCACCGCGTAAATCAATCCGAAGCGCAAAGCGGAAAAAATATCCACCGGGTTGGAGAATTGCACCTGGCCGGTCCCCTGGCTGCGCTTTGAGAAATATAAATAAGCGGAAAAAGCAAAGCCGGCTAGCCCGCTCACTATGAGCGGAAACCAAGCCACTTCAAGCAAACGCATATTGAGAACGGCCACTTGAAATGCGATGCGGGCGAACATCATGCCCCAGGCAACCATAATGGCCACGGCGAAGGTGCGTACGATGCGGCTCTGGGTGGCGCTACGTTTGGCAAGGCTGAGGGTGACGGCCGTGCTGGAGACCAGCCCGCCCAGCACCCCAGTGATGCCGATGCCTTTTTCACTGCCCAACAACTTGATCAGCAAATAGCCTAGGAAACTGATGCCGGAAATAAAAACGACCATCAGCCAGATCTGGAAGGGATTGAGCACGTCAAAGGGCGGAGGAAGCAGCGCCTGGTTAGGCAGCACCGGCAACACCACGGCGCTGACGATGGCAAATTGCAGAGCGGCGCTAATGTCCTGGCGGGTTAGGGCCTGCACGAGGCGGTCGGTTTCCAATTTAAGGGAGAGCAAGACGGTGGTGGCAATGCCTATCGCCACGGCCAGGCCGAGGTAATTCCAGTAGCACAGGCCGCCCAACAACACCGTCACCAGGATGGCCACTTCGGTGGTCATGCCGAAATGCCCATTCTGCGCCTTGAAAACATAACCAGCCACCACCAGCAGCCCAACCGCCAATAGCAATCCGAAAAAGATGAGCGGCTGCGCGAACTGTTCCGAGGCCATGGCGGCCAGGGCTCCGCTGAGGGCCAGCAGGGCAAAAGTGCGTTCGCCGGCGGGGATATTTTTGCCCTCGCCACCGTGCGAAAACTCGCGCTGCAGGCCGATAGAGAAACCTATGGCGAGGGCGGTGCCGAAGCGAAGAAAAAGTTCGAGCTCGTTCATAAGTCCTAAGATTGCCGACTAATTAATTGCTGAGTGCGCTGTGTGTTGAGGTGGCAGATGGCGACGGCCAGCGCATCAGCAGCGTCATCCGGTTTGGGCAGCTCAGCCAAATTCAGCAGGGTGCGCACCATGCTTTGCATTTGGCCCTTGTCTGCCGCCCCATAGCCACTGACGGCTTGCTTCACTTGATTGGGATTGTAGTCAAAGCTGGGGATGCCTGCCTGCTGCAAGGCCAGCAACAGAACGCCGCGCGCCTGGCCAACGCTCATGGCGGTGCGCACGTTGCGCTGGAAATAAAGCGATTCGACTGCGGCAGTGGCAGGCTGATGCTGCTGCAAGATCTCGGTGATGCCTTGGAAAATGGCTGCCAGGCGCGCGCTGGGATGCATATCCGCGGGAGTAAGGATGACGCCCCAGTCCACGGCCAGCAAATCACCCGGCTCGGTGCGGCGCACCAAGCCGTAGCCGGTGATGGCTGTGCCGGGGTCGATGCCGATAGCTAGCATGTTATGCTCGCATAGTAGCCAGACCAGGATGGGCTTAGGCCGCGGCGATCTTTTCTAGGGCTGCGTCGCTGATCTTGAGGTTGGAAGCGACGTTTTGCACGTCGTCGAGTTCTTCGAGGGCTTCGATCAGGCGCATGACCTGCAAGGTTTCTTCCGGGGCCAGCTCAATTTCCTGGTTGGCTTGCATGCGCAGCCCGGCATCGTCTACCTTGATACCAGCTTTCCTTAGCGAATCGCCGATGCGCTTGAAGGCTTCCACCGGGCCGGTGATCTCCACCTGTCCGTCTTCGTACCATACGTCATCGGCGCCGGCTTCGATGGCTAACTCAAAGATCTCGTCTTCGCTGCGCCCACCGGCGGAAAAGGCAAAGAAGGCCACACGCTTGAATTGCCAGCCCACCGAGCCGGCCTCGCCCAGGGTGCCGCCGACATGGGTGAAGGCGTGGCGCAGGTCGGAGACTGTGCGGTTGCGGTTGTCGGTGACGGCTTCGACCATGACGGCCACGCCATGCGGGGCGAAGCCTTCGTAAGTGACCTGCTCGAGGACGGAGGCATCCTTGCCCTCGCCGGTGCCTCGCTGGATGGCGCGCTCGATGTTGGCGGCGGGCATGCTCTCGGCCCTGGCCTTTTCGATGGCCACGCGCAGCGTGAAGTTAGTGTCGGTGTTGCCGCCGCCTTCGCGGGCGGCCAGGGCGATCTCGCGGGCCAGGCGCGTAAAAGCCTGGCCGCGCTTGGCGTCGGTGACGGCTTTCTTGCGCTTGATGGTGGACCATTTGCTATGACCGGACATAGATCACCTTGGGATGCATGCAGAAATTATATCATCGCGTGTTTGATCACGGTTTTATCTCGACTATTAATTACCTGACGGTACTACTTTCCACCTGTTTTTTCTATTTGCTGCCGATGTTCTACTAGTTCATCCCTCATGAGTAAATCTAATATAAAATGCGCGGGAATTACAATGGCCAATCCTGCATTAATGTTTACAGTTCCGCCCTCCAATATGTCGCCCACAAAATCAACGTTTTGCGGCAATTCAAAATGAGCTGCAACTAAGCCTAACAAGACGAAGTTAGGGGTCCCTTGCTGGAATACAATCTGTCCCGGAAATCTATTTGGGTTGAGATATAGCCAAGTCGGGGAACCAGAATGGCCACCCCAAGATCTCGATTCGACCAAATAGGCTTCGGTTGAATATGGGCTATCTTCCTTACTATCGCGCAACGTAACCTTTTCGTGCGGCATTAATGAGATATTTCCGAAACGAATAACTGGCTGCATTCTTTGTTGTCCGGGATAGCCTTGAAACATCCCGCAAAAGAAAACATCATCACCTTCAGCAATCTGGTTTTTTGAAATGAAATCTTTGGTAGCCAAAAGTCCAGACGGTATGTATCTGCCATCGAACTTGTTGGGAAATCTAGCAGGAGTTACGGCAACATCAGTTTCTGGGTGTTCCAATCCAATCATTTTGGGACGTACTGGAGTCTTGAAATGTGCCATCCGAAAGATTATTTCTTACAATTAATGGGCCAAATGGCCTGCTTTTCCGAATGACATGTCTCGCAGTGACTAAGTACATCACCCATCCAGATGAGATTTGGAAGCCAACATAAAAAGCTGTAGCGAGTGGACTGCGAATTGTTTCCCCCGATTTGTCAAGCTTATCAACAAAAAGGTAGGTAACGCATTTCCTAAATTCCGGATTTATGATCATCGTTTCCCTCCAATTGGATTAAAACCTCTAGCCGCTATTTTACCAACGCGGGCTATGCGAATGAATCACGATATAATCGCCGCTCACGTCAATCGGGGCGTGGCGCAGCCCGGCTAGCGCGCACCGTTCGGGACGGTGAGGTCGGAGGTTCAAATCCTCTCGCCCCGACTGAAAAGTACTGAAAAACAACCTTTTTAGTGGAAATCAGTCCTGAACATGGGCAACTTTTATTACTTGGTTGGGCCCTAAAAAGTTTGAGTACGTTAAGAGATAGCTCGAATTAGTCTTGTTAAGGGGTTAGGACAACTGATGCCCTAAAAAAACCGATATCTATAGAGTTTTCATCTCTTCCCTAGGCGACGCGGACGAAGAAAGAGCCGTTGTAGAAGAGATCATTTCCGAATTAAACCCACTTCTGGAAGATCTCCTCGAACTCACCTTTCAACCTATAAAATGGGAAACCGATGTCGTGCCTGGCGTTTCAGATAAAGGGGCGCAAGGTGTAATAGACGAACAAGTCGGCGATGATTACGAAGTCTATTTAGGCATACTTTGGAAAAGATTTGGGACACCACAAAAGAAGCCGCTTCAGGAACAGAGCACGAATTTAATAAGGCGATGAACCGCTGGAAGAAAAATAAGGCCTTTATTGAAATACTTCTATATTTCAAAAATAGTGGACCTGACAAATTATCTGATTTAGATCCCGATCAGCTGGGGAAGATATTGGCATTCAAAACTAACAGTAACAGGCCTTTATAAGGAATAATTTTCGAGAATTGTTAACAGGCGATCTGAGACGCTTAGCAAAAAGCCTCAAAGAAAAAACCGTCAGCCAACCTTAGAAGTAGGGGAGGCTACGTCTCCAGAAGTGAAACCCCTTCCTTCGTCACAACGATCCTGAAGAGATTCTAGCCCGATGCTGTAGAATATCCCCGTTCATATTATGGCAAAGTCTTCAACGCTATTAAATCAGGATCTACCGCCATACACTCCCCCATTCAGACTAAGGTTTTTTGGCAAAGATTAGAACTACTTGTCCACCTTCGTCTACTAAACTCCCATATCCTGCGGCCTCAAAATCATCGTTAAGGTCCGAGTTTATGTATTCCTCATAAGTCAAATACCCATAACTGGCTCGGCTCGCTATGAGATCGCCCAACGAATCTGACACTACAATATTTGAGTTATTTAAACTAGTACCAAAATAAACATTGAGCATCCATGCGCAGGCGCTATCCACACTACAAAGCATATTCTGCTCACGTAATAAATTTCCTGATATATAAAATTTCGTTCCCTCGACAACCCGAACATTGTTTTCAAAAACTTTGAGAGGGTAAAAACCTCGTTCAAAATCCGCGGCAGCTCTATTTATCTCTGATGGAATACCCAATATAGTGTGCCATACTCCTAAAAACATGAGAGGCAATGCAAGGTATCTGTACCCCCATTGGAATTCTTTGCGAAATATATAGATAACCAATAAACAAGAAATAACTACCGGGACTCCCACAACATCAAAAGCAAAACCATTTGCCCACTGTGGCCCCTGCCCTTCAATAACCGGATAAACCATTTCCCTTGCAAGGAGAGCCATAAATACAGAGGTAATCAACAGCAGGTAGATATTCCACCTCTGTCTGTGAGCAGTTTCTAGTGGGTCCCGCCAGATTTGAGCTGCTAATACCGGAACTATCGCATAAAAGGAATAAAGGTAACGAATCTGTGCAGGAGCATATGAGTTGACCGAAGACAAAACAAGAAAACTAATTAACGCGAGAGGTAATAGCCAAAGTAGTTTTTCATCAAGACGAAGTTCTGGGTTGGATTTTTTCCCTAAAACTACAAAATAGGCAGCAAGAAAGGGAATTAACAGCTCCCCGCTAAATATCAAATCATAGTAATTTGGCGATCCATACGAGCCCCCAAGATAGTAGTTATTGGCAATTAGCAATTCCTTCCAATCTGAAAGCCTTAGACCAAAATATATATCGTGTATAAAAGTCCAATTTAGAAATGCAAATAGCGTTATTGCCAAGCCGACCCCCGCGCCTTCCATCGCCAAGTTGCGAATTGATTGCTTGAGAGCAAGTTTTCCTTCATTCCGCTGCAGAGAGGCCCCCACCAAAAGTAATCCAATAACCACACTCGTCTCTTTGGACTTTAGCGCAATAAAAAATATAGCCCCAAGAAGGATTAATAAAACCTGTCTTCCCCTTCCTTCTGAGTATATATAAACCAGATACAGGAAAATGGCCAAGGCCATGAACATCATTGTGGTTAGATCAACCAATGGCGTGCCTGCCACTCGGAATAATTTACGCTGCGCAAGAAAAAATATTAAGGCTAATAGCCCGGGGAATATTGATTTGCTACCAGATAACAGCCTAGCGTTCAAGTACACTAATGCAGCTGTAAAAGAGACCTGAAAAGCCCAAAGACTGGAAGCCGCGTCTAGCGGAGAGGACGAGAAAAACTGGAAAAACTTAATTAGATATATATGAGTGTAACGATTTAAGATGGATGTATCTGCACCAGGATTTATGGCAATATTAATATATCGCAGGGTGTCCCATTCATAAGGGATGAAAGTAGCAAACTCTCTCAAAATCACATAAACAAAAAAAGCGCAAAGAAAAACAATTACTAACTCAAGCGCATAAAAACGACGTACGGTTGGTTTTTCCACGTGATCTAACTCCCCAAAGTTCAAAATTTGCAGGGAACGTAGGATTATAATACCTAGACGGTGAGGCCGGAGGTTCAAATCCTCTCGCCCCGACTGAAAAGTACTGGGAAAACCTTTCTGTACGTCTTAAATGCATTGAGCCACCCTTTTATGTAGGTGCGGTTGACAAAGTGGATGAAATAGAACTGCAACTTGATCTTACTTTTGGTGGCCCAGGGGTGGACACGGACAGAAGTAATTGTTTATCCAGAGCCATGGCGAACCTTATAGCTGACGGCAAACCGTACGAAACGCATGCGCTTTGCTACTTTTCCGAAAACTGGCCAGAGGGACAAGCAAATGTCCACTGG
Source organism: uncultured Anaerolineaceae bacterium (assembly GCA_964572455.1). Taxonomy (GTDB): domain Bacteria; phylum Chloroflexota; class Anaerolineae; order Anaerolineales; family UBA11579; genus JAMCZK01. The sequence continues at coordinate 42,075 of CAZNFL010000014.1, read as the reverse complement.
CTTGGTGTCTTTTTGCATACGAAAGGCGACCGAATACTGTTTTTCCCGGGAATTGACAATATTACTAAACAGATATTTACGACCTACAAAGGGAAAAAGAGTAGTCGTGATGAATTTAGCATAGACCACTTAACCTTAGAACCCCAAAAACGAAAATGGCACCTTACCTCAAAAGTTCCTGGTTCTCACCTTAGTGGAGGTACGGTTAGAGATGTTGGTGAAGATCGCTTTCTTTGGTTTGGACTTAGTATTTCAAACGCCTCAATTTTACGAGAACTGAAACGAACAACAACGGTTAGATTCCATTCGCCATCGTCAGATGCCGAGAGAAGGATAGATGAGGTTACCAGCCTACACTCCAAAGCCCCACAAAATTTAATCGGCCTTCCAAGGGAAGGGATCGATCAATTCACCGTCGGATATACCCATCTGACATTTACAGTTGGACCAAAGGACGCCTCCGATTACTTAGGCCCGGATCTGTTGCAGCCTCACGGTTACGCCGGCGTCACACCTTTTACTATGTCCGAAGCGAGTAAAATTCCAGTGCACCTTCATCGCATTCCAATAACTAAAGACCTTGATGTGCAAATAGCTTCAATGAAACTTCCGGGCAAAATACCTAGACCTTTTATTTATTCAACCAACGCGTAGAATTCGCAGATATCTTTATATTCGCTTGGACTAGCCTTACACTGTCATAACATTGGCCACTAAGCTATGAAATTTTTTGACATATCATGAAAATTGACCCAAATTCCATTCGTCCCTTTGAAGACAAAGACAAGGCCGAGGTGGCTGGCGTCTGGTTTCGCTCTGGGAAAGCGGCATATACCTACTTACCCTCCTGGGAAACCCTGACGATCGAACAAGCCAACGATTATTTTCATAAGGTCATCCGAGCCAACAATCAGCTATGGGTTGGCACGCTGAACGAACAAATCGTGGCCTTCCTGGCGATCAATGGTTCCTATATCGACAGGATGTATGTGGAGCCCGGCCAGTGGCGAAAGGGCTGGGGCACAACTCTGCTGCAGCAGGCCAAGGAGTTATCTTCCGAGGGTTTAGAGCTGCATACTCACCAGGAAAACCTGCCAGCGCGCAGGCTTTACGAGAAGCACGGCTTCAAGGCGGTTAAGTTTGGCATCAGCCCACCGCCGGAATCGGCGCCGGACGTAGAATATCATTGGCGTCCAAACTTCGCGTAGCACAAGAAGCGGGGGATAATTAAGACTAATTCGGTCTAAAATAAGAGGAGACATGAAACGCCCCTTCCTCACAATCATCGCCATTCTACTTTTAGTATCCGCCTGCGCCCCGCAGCCCGAGGCGGCGGGCGCGCTGGACCTCGAGTCGACCGGAACGCCGTTCCCGATGGAAGGCGGCGCGTTCACCGGCGCGCCGCAGGATTTCGTACTGCGCGAGGATGAGCTCGGCGGCCTGTATGCCGCGGCGGACGCCGGGGCCGAGTCGCCGAACAACGCCGTGCTGGAAAACCGCCCAGATGGCGAGGCCTACCTCGAGGCCACCGGGCGGCTGAACGGCTGGCGCATCCAGTTCAATGGCATCGCGGAAGGCCAAGTCCCTGCCTATGTTTTCAACGCGGTCAATGTTTACGAGAGCGCCGAGGGCGCCCAACTGGTGCTGAGCCGCGAGTGGCACGCGGACGTTTGGTCGCTGATCGACAGCGGACAGCTGACCCAGCTGCCGGAGATCACCGGGCTGGACGGCGCCGATCAGCTGGTGTGGCAGAGCGCCGACGGGGCGGTGGGCGTGGAGCTCATTTATCGCAACTTGTACATCTACTTCTCCTCGCCTGGGGACGGCGGCGACCCCGGCGTCTTCCTGGCGGAGCTGGCGAGGGCGCACCTGGACTGGATCAAGGCGGGGGAACAATAGATGAGGAATGTTCCTGTCCAAGGTTTTTGGCTGGATCTGCAAAACGTGGTTATTTGGAAGATAAGATTATAAGGATTCTTCGGCTCGCCGAGCTCGCCTCAGAATGACACATAGAGAGGATCCCGACCTCGGAATGCCAAAAATGGGGGAGAATAATCACGACCGATGAAAACGCTTAGCAAGTTCATTGAATTTAGCGGTGAACGCCTCCACCCGCTGTTTTTCCTTGTTATCTGCATCCTGGCCTTTGGCCTGTTTATCCCTTTCCTGGGATTTTATTGGGATGACTGGCCGACGATCTTTTACACCTACAACCAGCGGGTGGGCCAGCTGCTTACCCATTTTTCCTACGACCGGCCGTTTTCGGTGTGGGGTTACTGGCTGATCGGGCGACTGGGCAGCGCGCCGCTCACCTGGCACCTGGCAGCGCTGCTCATCCGCTGGGGCTGCGTGGTGGCGCTGGCCTGGGCGCTGAAGCCGCTATGGCCGAAGAATTCCAGGATGATCTTGTTCGTTGGATTGCTGTTCGCAATCTACCCCGGCTACTATCTGCAGCCGTCTTCGGTGATCTTTTCTTCGCATCTTTTCGCTTATTTATTTTTCCTGGTCTCGCTGGGCTGCATGGGCAGAGCTGTCTTGAACAAGCAGAGTTTTTGGGCCTACACCGCGGCCAGCCTGGCGGCGGCTGCCGTGCACATGTTCACGTTGGAATATTTTGTGGGCCTGGAGCTCGTCCGCCCCTTTTATCTGTGGTTCCTGGTTTCCAGAACTAAGTCCGAAACTAATCCTTTAAAGGAAACCGTCCAGTTGTGGGCGCCATATTTGGTGCTCTTTTTCGTATGGGCCGGATGGCGCTTGTTTCTTGTCAACCTGCCAGTCGATCCCTATCCACTGGTGACAGTGTTCGCTTTTCAAGACAATATCATCGAAGCCGCGTTGGATTTATTTAGGGTGGCGCTGAATGACTTGATCTACATTCTGGTAACGACTTGGAAAGACACTGTGCTGCCGCAGCTATTTGCAATTCCGTCGAACGTAAACACGATCGCCTGGTTATTTGCGGGCGGATGCTTCCTGGTTGTGTGGTTGGCGCTCTCCAAACTTTACCCAGGGAAGAGGAGCGCTGATATTCCGAGAGATGAGGAGCAGACAGAGGCGCGGCAAGCGCTGGCGCTTGGCTTAGTCGGGCTGATCGCGGGGCTTACGCCGGTCTGGCTGATCGGGGAGCGCGTCTCCCAGGGCGATTACAACTTGCGCTACATCCTTGTTGCTTTATTCGGAGCTTCGCTGATCGTCGTCTCTTTGATCTACCTTTTGCCTGCCGCCAAGTGGCGGATCGCAGTCGTAAGCTTGCTAGTAGCCTTGTCCCTGGGCAACCACCTGCGCGCAGGGGCGGAGTACCAGCAGGATTGGGAAGCCCAACGGGATTTCTACTGGCAGCTTAGCTGGCGGGCGCCGGCCTTCGAAACCAACACGGCGCTGGTGTCCTTGTCCCCGGCGACCAAATACTTGCGTGACCCGATGACCGGTAACGCGCTCAACGTGCTCTATCCAACAGCCGGAAAAGCACCGGCAGTTGGATTATGGAATTTTGAGCTCAACCGCACGCAAACCGTGCGGCGCATCGAAAATGGCGAGCTGCTGGAGAACAATTATCGGGGGCTAATCTTCAGCGGTAAAGCCGCTGAAGATTTGGTCTTTTACTATTTGCCGCCGAGCGGCTGCCTGTGGGTGCTGAGTCCCAGCGATGTGCACAATGAATTCCTGCCCGCCGAAATCCGCGAGCTGGTTGGCTCCTCGAACACCGAAAATATCCTGGGGCGGCCTGAGGAAAACAGGCAGCCCCCACCCCATATTTTCGGCGCCGAGCCGCAGCCTGATTGGTGCTTTTACTTTGAGAAGGCGGACCTGGCCGTCCAGGTGGAGGACTGGCCGCGGGTGCTGGACCTGATGGCGCAGGCCCAGCAACGGGGCCTGAGTTCCAGCTATGGCTTTGAGTGGCTGCCGCTGCTGGAGGCGCAAGCAGCTACCCGGGACTGGCAAACGGCCATCGAGACCAGCGAGTTCATTCACGGCCTTCACCCGCGCAACGACAGCTTGCTATGCGCCACCTGGACCTCGATCGTGGCAAGCGACCCAAGTGCAGCCGGGCAAGCTGCCTTCGCTGAGATCAGCCTCTTGGCCAACTGCGACACGCAGTAAGCTACACTCTGGTAAGAATGAAGAAATTTCAGGCCAAACCCTGGTTTGGCGACCGGGATCTTTGGCTGAAGCTGGCCATCGGGCTGGTTTTTATTGCCGTCACCTGGCTGGTGCTTTCACACGCCTGGTTCTCGGACGACGCCTACTTTTCATTTCGCAGCATTGATAATTTCGTCAACGGCTACGGCCTCACCTGGAATGTGCAGGAGCGCGTGCAAGGCTACACCCATCCTTTGTGGGTCTTATTGCTCAGCGTTTTCTATTTTTTCACTCGAGAGATCTATCTGACGACCATTTTTGTCAGCCTGGCGCTGACACTGGGATTGGCCTGGCTCATCATTTATAAGCTGGCGGCCACCCGCTGGCAGGGCCTGGCGGCGGTGGGACTGGTGTGCTTGTCCACTGCCTTTATCGATTACTCCACATCCGGCTTGGAAAATCCGCTCAGCCATTTGCTATTCAGCATCTTCGTGTTTCTCTATTTACGGGGGCAGGACACGGGCAAAAGGCTGTTGTGGCTTGCGCTGGTGGCAGCGCTGGCGGCGGTCAACCGGCTGGACACGCTCCTGCTCTACCTGCCCGCGCTGCTATATAGCCTGTGGCAGCAAGCTGACAGGCGGCGCGTCGGCGCACAGGTGGCGCTGGGCTTAGCCCCGCTCGTCGCCTGGGAAATATTCTCGGTCATTTACTACGGTTTCCCCTTCCCGAATACTTTCTATGCCAAGGCCCAAAACTATGTGCCGCTGGCCCAGGAACTTTGGGCGGGGATAAACTATTTCCTATTCACCCTGATCTTTGATCCCGTCACCTGGTTGATCATCATTGCTGGGCTTGCCATTGTGCTGTGGGGGCGCCAGGCCAAGGGTAGCGCCGTCGCCATCGGAATACTTCTCTATCTGGCTTATGTGTTGCTGATCGGGGGCGATTTCATGGGCGGCCGCTTCCTTTCACTGGCTTATTTGGGCGCCTCCATTCTTTTGCTGGTAACTGTGTTTCCCAAACTTAGCTTGAGAAAACATTGGGCGCTTTTCCCCGCCCTGATACTGGTCAGCCTGTTTGGAAGCTCTCCCCCGTATTTTCTGTATGCCAAGGGATTTGAGACGGCGCGCTGGAACGGCGTGGTGGACGAGCGCATGGTGTACTACACCACGAATTTCGTGCGCATCGAGGACATCCACGCTTTCAACGCCGACCCGAACCACAACCTGCTGAACCAGGCCGCTTACCTGGCGCGCTCATTGTGGCGCGGCACGGCCTTCCGCCTGGAGGCCGATCACGATTGGATCGACGAGGGCAGGCAACTGCGCTCCCGCGCGGAGCGCGAAGGCAAGCTGTACCTGCCGCAAGGCGCCAACGGCTTCACCGGCTACTATGCAGGGCCGGATGTGTACATTGTGCACGGCCTGGCGCTCACTGATGGGCTGCTGGCGCGCCTGCCGCCGATCTACAACCCGAACTGGCGCAGTGGCCACTTCATGCGCCTGATCCCGGCGGGCTACCTCGAACTCGAAGCCGGCGCGCAAGCGCATCTAGAGGACGCGGCGCTGGACGCTTATTACCAAAAGATCCGCCTGCTCACCCAGGGCGCGTTGTTTTCCGCCGAACGCTGGGCGACCATCTGGGTCTTGAACACGCGCGATTTTGCCGACCTGGTGCCGAGCCAAATAACGCGCTTTCGTTTTCCCGGACTGCGAACGGTCAGGCTGGAAACCAGCCTGACCGACGCGGTGATAGAGCTCAACCTGAATTTCGCCGGGCAGGGCAGCGCCGCCCAAGTCGAATTCCCGCAATTAGTACACAGCTCGAACATGGAATTGGGCTTGAGCGCCGGCGACAATTTTCAACTGGTCTACCTGGATGAGAACGGCGACGAACTAGGTTCTCAGGTCTTGCTCAGCGCGCAGGCGGAGGGAATTGAGATACACCAGGTTGCCATTCCGCAGCCGATTGCCACCTCCGGCTTTGCCGCCGTGCGCATCATGCCTATCCGGTATTATTACGTTGAGGCGGACGGCAGCTACGTGCTTGCCAGCCTGTGGCTGGGCCAGTAACTACAGGGCTTGTGATTCGTTGCCTGTTTTACCGAATATCTTAGGAAAGCGAGGAAAGATGAAAACTTCATTTTACTTCGGGTTGGCCGCATTATTGCTTGCCATAATGGCCTGCGATTTTAATATCGGTTTCAGCCTGCCCACCGGTACCCCGGCTCCAACAGCAGCCGCCACAGCCACGCCGGCAAGCCCTTATGATTGGCCAGCCGGCAGCGGCGCCTGCACGCTGACGACCAACGATGCTACGGTCCTGTACGACCGGCCAAGCACTGAGGCGCAGATATTCTCCGAGGTGGGCGCGGGATTTAGCGCTGTGGTTGATGGGCGCACAGTGGATGGCTGGGTGGGCTTTGACCCGGCCATGGCCCAGGCCGCCAACATCGGCGTTTTTCGCCTGCGTTGGGTACATTTCGATGAGGTCTCTTTGAGCGGCGATTGTGTGAGCGTGCCCCAGCTGGGCTGGGTGCCCCAGCCTGACCTGTGCTACTTCATGCCGATGCAAAGCGTGACGGTTTATTCGGGCGCCGACACCTCGGCCTCGGTGGTGGCCACCCTTGAGCCTGAGGACTTTGCTTCCGTATCCGGTTACACGAGTACCGGCTGGGCGCAAATAGATCTGGGCGCCGGTAACACCGGCCTCACCGGTACCGGCTGGGTGGAACAGTCTACGCTGAACGTTAACGGCGGCACCTGCGACGAACTGCCTGAGGAAAGTCCGTAAATAGCCCAATCAATAAGAAAGAAGCCTCTTTACAAAATCCTGTAAAGAGGCTTTTTATTATGTACAATGCTGGCGCGCTCTAGCTCATAACCTTGTACCGTCTTCGCAGCTTACTCCTAGGTTCCCCCCTCCCAACAGCTGGTCTCGGCTTTGAGAAGCTAGGCAAATTCAAAGCCCTGGCGACTTTTGCGCCGGACGCCCTTTCGTCCATTGCCTACGCCAACCAGGAGATCTTCCTGGGCCTGGCGGTGGCCGGGGCGGCCGGTCTGGGATACACCTTCACCCTGGGGGTGGTCATTACCATCATCCTGGCCATCGTGGCCTTCTCCTATTTGCAGACCATCCACGAATATTCCTCCGGCGGCGGGTCTTACATCGTCGCCAGGGAAAACCTTGGCGAGTTCGCCGGGCTGCTGGCGGGCGCGGCCTTGATGCTCGATTACCTGCTGGTGGCGGCCGTCAGCCTGACAGCGGGCGTGGAGGCGCTGGCTTCGGCCTTTCCGGAATTGTGGCCGCACAAGATCGTTATTGCCTTATTCCTTTTGCTGCTGATCACCATTCTCAACCTGAGAGGCATGCAGGAGACCGGCTCGGTGATGTCTGTGCCGGTCTATTTTTTCATCGGGTCCTTTGTGATCATGATCTTTTATGGGCTGTGGAGGATGACCGGCAGCGCACCCGTGCCTTTTGAACAAAGCATGCTGAGCCCGGGCGAACCGCTGAGCATTTTTATTTTGTTGCGCGCTTTTGCCTCCGGCAGCACCGCGCTCACTGGAGTGGAAGCCATCAGCAACGGGGTGCCCGCCTTCAAGAGCCCCGAATCCAAGAACGCCGGCTCTACCTTGATCGTGATGTCGGTATTAATGGGTTTCCTTTTCTTAGGGACCCTAGGATTAACCCAATACTTTGGGATCGTGGCGGCGGGTGAGGAGACGATTCTCTCAGCATTATCCCGGCATTTGTTCGGAGACTCCGCCATTTATTATGTGGTGCAGGTCAGCACGTTGTTGGTGCTGACCGTGGCCGCCAATACCGCCTTCGCCGATTTTCCGCGGGTTGCGGCCATCATCGCCACGGACCGCTATCTGCCCAGCCAATTGCGCGCCCTGGGCGACCGCCTGGTGTTCGCCAACGGAACGCTGCTGCTGGCGGCCAGCACCGCGCTGCTGATCCTGTTATTCCAGGGCGACAGCCATGCCCTGATCCCGCTCTTCGCCATCGGCGCCTTCCTGGCCTTCACCTTGTCGCAGGCCGGCATGGTGCGCCATTGGATGCGGGCGAGATCCAAGGGCTGGCGCGCCAAGGCGTTGGTCAACGGGCTGGGCGCGCTGACCACCGGCACGGTGGTGATCGTCGTGGGCGTCGGCAAGTTCACCCAGGGCGCTTGGATCACGCTGATCATTATTCCGCTGATCATCCTGGTCTTCCGCAAGGTGCACCATCACTACGAAGATATCAGCGAGCAGCTTTCACTCAAAGGCCTGCCGCCTTCGCTCAAACCTTATCCTCCGCTGCGCTTTGTGATGCCGATCTCCGGTGTGCACCGCGGCATCCTGCAAGCGGTGGATTTTGCGCGCTCCATCTCGAAGAACCTGGTGGCGGTCTTCATCGAAGTCGAACCGGGCAGTGGCGCGAAGTTGAAGAAGCGCTGGGAGGAGTGGTTCCCTGACATCCCGCTGTACATCGAACCATCGCCTTATCGCTCCATCATCGGGCCCTTCCTGGATTTTCTCGACCGCTACGATATGGAAGCCAACGACGGGCAATTGGCGGGCGTGGTTCTTCCCGAATTCGTCGCTGAAGGGTTCTGGTCCAATATCCTGCACAACCAGGTCGCCTGGCTGCTAAAGTTCGCCCTGCTTTACCGCCGCCGCAAGAAGGGCTACCAGCAGGTGATCGTGGATGTGCCCTTCCATCTGAGGGACGACTAAAAAAGAGCGGATGTCGCCGCTCTTTTGGTTTTGGGGGAATTTCAGTTCTCAAGTTTTGCAGAACTCGGTTATTTGGAATAGAAGGTACTAGGGATTTCTCGCTTTCTTGATTTTCCAGCTGGTAAGGATTTCGGTACGCCGCTCGGAATGACAAATGGGATAGCGGCTCGCCTCAGAATGACACCCGTGGGGAAAGTTAATTTATAGAATTTGCAGGAAAGCCAACGGTCCGAGCAGCCCTAAGGCCTGCAAGGCCAACAAGATCATGGCCGCCAGGGCAAACATAATAAGCATAAAGGACCAATCGGCGGCGGAGAAACGCATCCGCCGGTAATAGGTGCGCTGGGGAAAGGCGCCAAAGGCGCGACCGTCCATGGCCAGGGCGGTGCGCTCCGCCTGGCGGATGGCGGTGGCCAGCAGCGGGACCGCGTAGCGGCGCATGCGCTCATAAGCGCCGCGCCAACCGTGGGCGCCGTTCACGCCGCGTACCCGGTGGGCGGCGCTGATCACCGACAGCTCGGTTTGCAGCATGGGCACAAAACGGAAGGCGGCCAAGGTGCTGTAGCCGACGCGATAAGGCAGCCGCCACTGCTGCACCAGGGCGCGGACGAAATCCGCCGAGTCGGTGGTGAGCGAGAACGGCAGAGAGATGATCAACAGCGCCAAGACCCGCAGCGCGGTGGTGGCGCCATACACCAGGCCGCCCTGGAAAATGCGAATGGCGCCGAGTTGGAAAAGTAAGGGGGTATCCTGCACCAGGCTTTGGCGCACCAGCAATGGATAGATCAGCAAGAAGGCCCCAGCAATCAGCAGCATGGGCCACAACACTTTCGCCAAGCGGTGTAGGGGAATGCTGCCCAGCCAAAGCAACGCAGCCAAGTTAAGGACAATAAAAACCAGCGGCGTCCACGGGTCGGTGGTCAGCATCATGAAAATGAACAAGGCCAAACTAAGCAGGAACTTGCTCAGCGGGTTGAGCCGGTGCAGGAATGAGGAGCCTGCGTAGTAAATAGTTTGCATGGGCTAGGCTTCCATCTTTTGCTGGCTTGCCGCCAAGTAGGCCAAACCCAGGAAATCATCGAGCGTGGCACTGCCGCGCAGGTGTGGGTGCTGGGAGGACAGCAGAGCCGCCAGCCGCGCCAGGGGCGGCAGATCGAGGTGCGCCTTGGCCAGCAGATCGGGCTGCTCAAATAATTGCTCCGGGCGGCCGAAAAACTCCACGCGGCCGGCCATCATCACCGCCACCTGGCTGGCGTATTCCGCCACCAGGTGCATGTCGTGGGTGATCATGATGATGGTTTTGCCTTGCGCATTCAGGTCTTGCAGCAAGGCCATCAGCGTGGCGGCATTGCGTTCGTCCTGCCCGAAGGTGGGCTCATCCAGGATCAAGACATCCTGGCCCATGGCCAGCATGGCAGCCACGCTCAGGCGGCGTTTTTCTCCGTGGCTCAGGGTGAAGGGGTTGGCCCTGGCATAGCGCGCCAGGCCAAAGGTCGCCAGGAGTTCCGTGGTACGCGCTTGCACCTCAACTTCGGGCGCTCCCGCGGCGTGCAGGCTGAAGGCGACTTCATCCACAACTCGCTCGGTAACGAATTGGTGTTCGGGGTTTTGGAACACGTAAGCGACCTGGCTGGCTAAAGCCTTGGCAGACACGCGGGGCAAATCCACGCCCTGCAAATACACGGTGCCCGCCGGCGGCATCAGCAGCCCGATGAGGTGCTTGGCCAGGGTACTCTTGCCTGCACCATTCGGCCCCACAATTGCCAGAATCTCGCCGGGCGCCACCCGCAGGAAAACGTTGTGCAGCGCCCGGGTGCTTCCATAAGAGAAGGACAAGTTGCGCACTTCGAATACCGGCTGCGCGCCTGGCGCAGGTTCGCCCCGTGCTGCCGTCGTTTTTCCGTTCTGCGCGCCAGGGCTGGCGATCACCGGTCCCAATACTTCGACAGCTTCCCCCACCGTGATCGGGAACTTGGGAATGGTCACGCCGCGCTGGCGCAAGGCGTGGGCCAACAGAGATACCTGCGGCATCCACACTCCCAAACGCTTCAACTCTTGGGCGTGTTCATCAAAGACGCGGCGCGGTTCGCCCTGCGCAAAGAGGCGGCCTTCAGGATCAAGCACGACCACGCGGTCTACCAGGTGCATCAGCTCGTCCAACTTGTGTTCGATGAGCACCAGGGTATGCTTCCCGCGGGCCTTCAATTGCCCCAGCAGGGCAAAGACCTGCTGGGTGCCGATCGAATCGAGGTTGGCGGTCGGCTCATCGAAGACCAGCACCTCCGGCTGCATGGCCAGCAGCGCGGCCAGGGCCACGCGCTGCTTCTCGCCGCCGGAGAGAGCGGAGACCGGGCGTTGGCGGGCATGCTGCATGCCGACCTGGCTCAAGGCTTGCTCCACTTTGGCGTCCATCAGCGCGGGGTCGAGGCGTAAATTCTCGAGGCCGAAGACAACTTCGTCTTCGACTTTCATAGTGGCGAATTGGGAATCAGGATCCTGGAAGACGATGCTTACCTGCTGGGCCAACTCAGACACCGGGTGCTGGCGGGTGTCCAATCCCTGCACGCGCACTGTGCCAGCCAGCAACTCGGCGATCGAGTGCGGGATGAGCCCATTCAAGGTCAGCGCAAGGCTGCTTTTGCCGGAGCCGGAAGGGCCCAGGACCAGCAGGGTTTCCCCTTTACGCACCTGTAAGGTGAGGTCGCGCAAGGCGGGCTGCTTGCGCCCCGCATATTTGACACTCAGGGCGTCGATCTGGATCATGGTAATCGGTTAGCCTGGGAAGAAGAATTTGTAATCTTGGTAGAGAAAGATCAACAGGATGCTGACCATTACCACGCTAAGCGCCAGATAACGCCAGCGCCAGGAGGTGTTCCACAGCTGCACGACGTTAAAGGTGATCAGGCCGAGCGCCAGGATATCAATGGCCGCGGCAAGGCCGGTGGACCAGGCCCCGCTAAATCCAAGGATAGGCAGGGCAAACGGCAGCAGCACGTATTGCAAGGTGCAGCGCACGGCTACAAAGACCAGATAACCGCCGGTCAGGCGGTCGCTACGCTTCAACTGCGCCGGGTTGGGCCCGGCCAGGGCCTCAGACTTCTTCAATATTCGCTCGACCCAAGGCTGTATTAGCCAGCACGCCGGTACGGGCCACGGCATCCGCCAGGATCTTGGCGATCAGAGCGCAACCGGCAAAGGTAATCGCAGACAGCCCCAAAGCCATAGCCAAAACAGCCAATTCAAATTGGCTTGAGCCAAGGGCTCGAAGAAGCACCACGAATTCCAGGAGACCGCAAAGAGCCCCAAAAAACAGGAGGCGACCCAGTCCAACCTGGCGGTAACGGGTGAGAAGCCAAAAAACGAGTTCGCCAATCAGGCCAGTAACGATCGAGATCAGCAGGGCGTAGAAACCATACGGAGTAACCAGCACGACAACGCCACTGATTACACTGACCAAAATGACCACGCCCGGTTTGCGCATTACGTAGGCGGCAAAGGCGACGGGTACAAAATATAGGCTCCCAACGGCGGTTTGGGCAAGTGGGCCCGAAGCGCGGATAAATGCATACAGATTGGTAACTGGGATCATTAACACACCGAAGGCCAGGCCGATCACGATAGTCACCATCAGATCGCGCGTACTCCATTTTGAAGCAGAATTCTTAGCCATTAGCCTCTCTTCTACCAAAGCAGAGTTTTACCATCTATTGCGACTGAAATGAACTCCGTCAAGCCGCATTATCTAGGCCAGTCATGGAAGGCAATACTAACAGGTTGCTCGCCAAATTCAATGGGGGTGAGACGATTACATCGCGCTTGTCGTTTCGAGCGGCATAATGAAATCTCTACCCGATGGAACCACAACAAAGCGAGAAATCCTTATTACCTTATATTCCAAGCAGCCAATGTCCTGCATCAAAAGAGGGAATCTAATCTCAACAACGCCAGATTTGCTGGAAAGTCTTTTGGGAGGCCAGCGCTATGAGAATTCTTCAACTCGCGGACCTCGCCTCAGTAGAGATTCCGAATGATATTCGAAGCGATTCCACAAAAAATATTTGGTCGCGTGCAAGATACCCAATTTGTAAATTTTTCATACGCGATCCAAGCTCTCAGTCGCCATGTAGGTTTTTAAGGTTTCGTTGAAGAAGCCTGCGCATCACACGTGAATTGATGCCACGGCGTTTCCTGTGGCGTTTGTTCCATAACGCCCCCCATACGTGGCGGAATAGTGTGACGCTTTGATGGAGGCGGACTGAAAAGCGCGGCCTGCGTTCTGCGACCCAAATCTTTAACAATCCAAGACCTTAAAGAATGTGGTTTTTTTAGCTGGGCGTAGGGATTCCGCATTGCTGGGTACGCGCTTTGGGATTAGAATCGCCACTCCCAGCGAAGATGTGCTGCGCAAGTGCGCAACAAGATCAAACTCGCTTAACTTAAACAACTGAAAAACGGGGTTTGCAGGTCTGTCACCAGGGGTGACAGCTTGCTCTTCCAAAGATCCGGGTCCCCTGGTTGTTAGCTGACTGGGGCAGAGAGGTTTCATCGATGAACGCAAGCCAGGCTTGGCAGGCCACACTCGGCCAATTGCAGGTGGAGATGCCCAAGGGCACCTACGACACCTGGGTGCGCGACGCCGAGCTGGTGGCGTATGAAGACGGCGCCTTCGTCATCGGCGCCAATAATGCCTATGCCCGCGATTGGCTGGAGGGGCGACTCAAAAGCACCATCACCCGCCTGCTCACCGGCATGATGAACCGCACTGTGGAAGTGCGTTTTGTTGTCTGGCAGCCCACCCAGCCTTCCGAAAACCTGACGGATTTTTCCGCGGAAACAGAAGTTGCCGAGCCGGAACCGGAGGTTCGCTCCCACCCCGATGCGGGCAATTTTACACAGAACCCGCGCTATACCTTCGAAACCTTCGTGGTCGGCAACAGCAACCGGCTGGCGCACGCCGCCTCGTTGGCTGTGGCCGAAAACCCAAGCAAAGCCTACAACCCGCTCTTTCTGTATGGCCGAGTGGGTCTGGGCAAGACCCATTTGCTTCGCTCCATCGGCAACGCCGCGGTGCAGCAGGGTTTGCAAGTGCTGTACGTGTCCTCCGAGGAATTCACCAACGACCTGATCCACGCCATCCGCACGCATAGCACCCAGGCGTTCCGCGACAAATATCGCAATACGGACGTGCTGCTGGTCGACGATATTCAATTCATTGCCGGCAAGGAATCAACCCAGGAAGAGTTCTTCCACACCTTCAACACGCTGCATGGCCAGAACAAGCAAATTGTGATCACCTCCGACCGTTCCCCCAAAGGGCTGGTGACCCTCGAGGAGCGCCTGCGTTCCCGTTTCGAATGGGGCCTAATCGCTGACATTCAAGCTCCTGATTTCGAAACCCGCCTGGCCATCCTGCGCAGCAACGCCGAACGGCTGGGCAAAGCCGTGGATCCGGCGGTGCTGGAGACCATCGCCAGCCGCATGCAGTCCAACATCCGCGAGCTGGAAGGCGCTTTAAACCGCATCCTGGCCTATGCCTATCTGCGAGGCTTGCCGCTGACCCCCGACCTGGTGGATAGCGCCCTGGCCGACCTGGTTCCTGAGCCTAAATCCGTAGAACCCGGCCAGCTGGTGGAGGCCGTGGGCAAGGCTTTCGGCATCTCCCAGGAGCGGCTGCTCTCCCGTGACCGTTCGGCCGAAGTGGCCCTAGCCCGCCAGGTAGCCATGTACCTATTGCGCGAAGAGGCGCAGCTTTCCCTGCCCGTGATCGGGGAGCTGTTGGGCGGCCGCGACCACACCACCGTAATGCACGGCTGCCAGAAGATCGGTGACCTGCTGGAACGGGATGAGCGCCTGCGCCGCCAGGTTGCCGGCCTGCGGGAGCAGCTTTACGGGGAAAAAGTACGAGTGAAGATCTAGCTCAGCGACGCCGCCAAGAGCGGCACGATCATTTCCTCGGCGGTCAAGCCGCCGTGCCGCCCGATCAGCGGGTTTTCCCGATTAGCCCACCACCAATAAGCGTTCCCTTTGGCGGCAACGACCAGGTCACCGAGTCGCTCTGCCAGGCGCGGCGAGGCCGGGCCGCTGCCGAAGAGGCCAGCCTCGGCTGCAAAGGCCGAGTCGAGGATGGCGAATTGGTTCGGCCAGGTCGTTTCTATATATTCGCGCACAGCTTCAGTTTGACCAGGTTTGATAAACAGATAGACCAGCCGGTTTTCACCGGTGGGCTGCATATGCAATCGCCGGGTCAGGTTGGGATGATTGACCAAATGGTAATGTGGATCCTTCTCGGTAGTCACAGCCCCATGGTCAGCCGCCAGCAGGAAGAGAGTGCCCTTGCGCAGGTCGGGCGTCAAGCGATCAAGGAACTGAGTCTTAAACGCCTGGCTGAAGGCGGCAAATTCGGAACGCACGCGCTCGTCCGCCGGCCCATATTTGTGCGAGAGCGTGTCCACATCTGCCCAGTAAGCCCAATAAAAAGCTTTCGTGTCCGACTGGTTTTCCATCAGCTTGCGCAGACTGATCCACAAATCGCTAGGCGATAGATAGCCCACGCGGGTCACTCCGGGGAAGAACATCGTCGAGAGACCAGAACCCAGGATGCTGTAGTGCTGCAACGCATACGGCTTCACCCCATGCGCCGCCAGGTGCGCGCCGAGCGTGGGCAGCCCGAGAAATTCTTCGGGGAGGAAGCCAGCATGCGCCAGCGAGCCGGCTTGCTTGTTGAAGCTGAACGGGGCATGGGCGATCATGTTGGCTACCATGCCATATTCCTTCAGCCAAACCTCGTAGCCAACAACTCCATGCTCAGCCGGCGCTCGGCCGGTCCACAAGCTGGTGAGGGCCGCGCTGGTTGTGCTGGGGCTGACCGAAGTGAGCGGCGCCAGAAAGCCGCTTTCGGCCAGCTGGTTCCACACGCTGAATTCCGGTTCTTTCATCCAGGCTTGAAGGCGGTGAAGTGCGAGGGAATCTACCAGCAAGAAGATCGCGCGCTGATAAGGGCCGCCGAGTTTGGACAAGATCTCCTCTCGCAAAGCGGGCGCGCCGAAAGCAGGCACGCCGAGCAAGTTACACACGCTGCTCGGCAAATTGAGGATGGATTGTCCGGAATAAGCGGGATAGATAAAGCCATCGCCCAGATCCAAGCCGGGGATGCGTAGGGATTTCAAAAGGGGCATCAATTCTTTTGTAAGGTCGGTCATCCTCAATCAATAGCCGGCCAAATATTTGGCGGCTTCCATTCCGTTGGATTTTAAAACAGCGGCGATCTCCGCCAGTGTTGGCAGGTTGTGGCCAGTGCCCAATTTCATCACTTTGGCGGCGCCGGTGGCGCAAGCTAAAGTCGCCAGCTTTTCGATGGCCATCCCGTTCAATATGCCACGTATTATCGCTCCGGTCACGCTATCGCCAGCCCCCGTGGTGTCTTTCACCTCCACAGAAAAGGCGGGCGCATCGATCTGCTCTTTGCCATGCGCCAGGATCAATCCCTGGCTGCCGCGCTTCAACACCACCCATTCGGGACCCATAGCTTGCAGCGCACCGACCAGTTGCTTATCTTCCAAGTCGCCGACCAGACTGCGGGCTTCGGCGCGGTTGAGCAGCAGCACTTCGCTTAGAGCAACTGCATCTTTGATCCAAGCCGAGTCGACATCGGGATTCCCCGGCCCTGGGTCGAAGAAAGTAGCCACGCCTGCAGCCCGCGCCAGTTCAAGCCCGTGCAAGACCATGGCGGGCACTTTTTTATATTCCGCCCAACCATCGGCAAACAAGGCGTCTGCTTTCTCAACTGGAGCGTTCCATTCAGCCGGCCAGCGCCGGATGTGCAAATTACCCGCGTACCCCAGGTAGGCAGGCTCCCCGGCCCGGTCTACGATCACGCCTGCCACCGGGGTACGCGCACCGGGCGTTACCTGAAGATGGGCGGTGCTCACCCCTTCGCGTTCTAGACCTGCGCGCACCAGCCGGCCAAAACCGTCATCGCCCACCTCGCCAATACAGCCCACCGGCAGCCCAAAACGGGCGGCCATGATGGCTACGTTGCAGGCGCCGCCAGGGCCGACTTCCAGGTACGAGAGGCGATGGATATCCTTGGCCTGCACCGGAAACTCGGACAGGCGCATGCCGATATCGGCGATGAGGTCGCCCAGGATCTGGACGGTCAATGCGTCCTCTTATGCGGTCTGCGCCATTTTGAATAAGCCTTCACAAATTGAGGGGTGGTGAGGGGGGCGCCGGTCATATTTATCTTCTGTGCCAGCCGCACCAGCTGCGGTGGGGAGACGGCTGCCTGGCCAAGCAGTTCGTGCTGGGCAAAGATCTTTGCAGCCGGCCCGTCAACCAGGATCCGGCCGCCGGCCATCACCGCGGCCCGTTTGGCATGCTGGGCGCAGAAATCCAGGTCGTGGCTGATCAGCAGGACAGTGCGCTTCTGCTTATGCAAGGCGGCCAGGATGCGCCCGATGCGCTGGCGGCCGGCGGCGTCCTGCCCGATGCTGGGCTCGTCCAGCACGAACACAGCAGGGTTCATCGCCAGGGTGGAGGCCAGCGCCAGCAGCTTGCGCTCGAAAGGTTGCATGTCGTAAGGGTTCATTGCTGCCTTCTGCAGCAATCCTACCTGCTGCAAGGCGGCGCGGGTCCTTGCCTTGATCACCACTTCCGAAAAGCCCAAGTTGCGCGGCCCAAAGGCTACCTCGCGTTCGGCGCTGCGCTCAAAGAGCTGCTCATCGGGGTTTTGAAACAGGAACCCTACGCGGGAGGCCAATTCGGCGGTGCGATGCTCCTTCGTGTCCCAGCCGCCGACCTGCACTCGCCCGGCGGTTGGGCGCAGCAATCCGTTCAATAATTTGACCAAGGTGGTCTTGCCGGCCCCGTTCTCACCAACGATGGCAACCGTCTCCCCGGCTTGGATGGTGAGGTCAACCCCATCCAGGGCGCGCACCCCGGAGGGATAGGTGAACGAAACATTCTCAATTTGCACTCTCATCGGAAGAAAGCTGCCGCCTGGTTCAATGTTACCGGTAGCGGGCCAGTCGCCGCGACCATTTTGCCGTTTCGAGCCAATTCCGCGGCCTCGCTGTACTGTGTGCGCCCCACCCCCAACGTTACCAATTCGGCGCTGCCTAGCACCGCTCGCGGCGTCCCGTCCATTACCACCCGGCCCTCATCGAGCACGATAACGCGATCGGCATAGGCGGCCAGCCACTCCAGCTTATGCTCCACCAGCACTACGGTGGTGTCGCCGCGCCGCGAGATCAGGTCGATGATCTTGAACACCGCCTCGGTTCCGTGCGGGTCCAGTTGCGAAACGGGTTCATCCAATACCAACACCTTGGGGCGCATGGCCAGGATCGAGGCGATCGCCACCCGCTGCTGCTGCCCGCCGGATAGCTCGTAAGGCGAGCGTTCGGCCTCTTCGGCCAGATCCATGAGCTCTAGCATCTCCGCCACGCGGTTTTGGATCTTTGCGCGCGCCAAGCCTAGATTTTCAAGGCCAAAAGCGATCTCCCCACGAACCGTGAAGCGCGCCCCGCTGATCTGGTTGAAGGCATTTTGGAAAACCAGCCCAACCTCCCCCGCCAATTCTCCGAGCGAGGTCCTGGCAAGATCTTGCTTGCCGATCAACAATTGACCTGTCACCTCGCCGCGATAAAAATGCGGCACAAAGCCGCTGAGCGCGTAACACAGAGTGGATTTGCCCGCCCCGTTGGCACCCACTACCCCACAAAATTGACCGGCTTTTATTTCTAAGTCGAGGTCCCGCAGAGCAAACTGCTCCTGACCTGGGTAGCGATAACTGAAATTGCGCAGGCTGATCATCGAAAGAGGGGCCAGAGTCGCAAGATAATCAAGAAAAAACCTGCAAGCACCAGCGCCCAGCGAAGCAGGCGCTGACCGCTGCTATCCCGTAAGACCAGCAGGCTGGTCTTGCGCCCGGGCCGGCTGAAGGCGCGCGCTTCCAGCGCCATGGCGCGCTCTTCCACATCTACGACGCTGCTGAGCACCAGCGGCCCCGCCAGCGGGACAAGCAAGCGCAGCCGCCGAAACAAGTTGCCGCTGGTTTCCAGGCCGCGGGCTTGCTGCGCTTCCAGGATCATTTGGCCGCGGTCCTGAAAGGTCGGAAAGATCTGGATTGCGCTCAGCACAATGTAAGCCAGACTGTTGGGCAGGCCGCGTTGGGTGAGAGCTTGCATGAGGGCATCCGGGCGGGTGCTGAGCATCAGCAGCAAAGCCCCGCTGAGAGCTAACAGGATGCGGCCAGCCACGGTGAGGCCTGCCAGCCAACCTTCGGCAGTGAAGGCGAAGGGGCCTACCAAAAACAAAATTGTTTCGCCACCGGTGAAAAAACCCTGGATCACGCTCAACGAGATCACGAATGGAATAATCACTGTTAAGCTGCTGCGCACAAAAGGTGAAAATACTTGGCCCCACCAGGCCAAGGGGAGCAAGAGGAGCGCAAAGGCAGCCAGCCAGATAAGGTTAGGCAAGGTGGCGGCGCAGATCAAGAAAAAGACGGTGAAGGCGAACTTAGTTAGGGGATGCAGCCTGTGCAAGCCGCTGTTTCGTTCAAGATGCAAGGTGTTGCCGCGCATGGAGCGATTAAACCATACTCAAAACAAAGGGCCCGTTTGCGCGGGCTCTTTGGTCTAGAAATAAGCGATGAACTATTCGCCGCTAAAGCGAGCTTTCAGCCGCTGAGGAAGAGCAAGCAGCACCGCCCATATCAGCAGGAAGGTGATCATCTTATCCAAAGGATCGGACATGGTGCCCTGGGCCACATTCGAAAAAAGGGCGTCCATACCGGATGCGCGGAAAGCTGCCACCACCGCGTCGGTTCCGGCGCTGCCGGTGACCCCGCCGAAGACATAAGCGGCGATAGGAGCGGAAAGGACTGCGGCCACCACGCCGGTGATCAGGCCGGCGAGAGCAGCTCGTCCCCATTCCTTCATCCAGCCGGCGCGCCCAAATACGCCGGCCAGCGCGCCGATGATGGCGGCCACACCAGCCCAGGCGATTGCCTGAGGGAAGAGCCCGGTCAGAGTCCAAATGATGTTGGATAAAAAGCCGGTCAGCGCGCCCGCCCAGGGCCCTACCAGCACGCCCACCAGCACCGTGCCGATAGAGTCTAAGTACAGAGGCAAGCCCACCAGGCGCGGAATTTGTCCGCCGCCGATATTGATACCGATCGCTACGGCGATGAGCACAATGCTGTAAGTGGTGAATTCCTTAGCAAAGCTGTTCGGTTTGTCTGCCTTGACTTTGGTGGTTTTGGCTTGTCTTTTAGTTTTGGTTGCCATTTTGCTCCTCTTTTGAGGGAAGGTTCCGACTTTACTGATTATAAGACAAGTTCGCACAGGGTCGCTGAAATGCAGTACGTCTCCGTTACAATCGGCGCATGCTTCCCAAGGTCACCATCTATTCGGACGGGTCTTGCCTGGGCAACCCGGGCCGCGGCGGCTGGGCGGCCCTGATCCGTAGCCAGGATGGCGAGCAGGTGCTCACCGGGGGCGAGGCGCACAGCACCAACAACCGCATGGAGCTGATGGCCGCCCTGCGCGCCCTGCAGGCGCTACGCCAGCCAAGCCAAGTAGCTTTCTACACCGATTCGCAATACCTGCGCCGCGGTATCACCGAATGGCTTCCCGGCTGGGAAGCCAGGGGTTGGAAGCGCAAGGGTGGCAAGTTGGCCAACGTTGAATTGTGGCAGGAATTAGCCAAGGCGATCCCGCGCCACGAGATCCACTGGCATTGGGTAAAGGGGCACTCTTTTAATCGAGACAACCAAAGGGTGGATCGCCTGGCGAAACAGGCGATGTCAGACCAAGGGTAAATAGAAAAGAGAAAAGGCCAATCATGTAGATTGGCCTTTTCTTATCGCAGATAACGAAGCCAGCGCTGCAGCGTTACGAGAGGCGACGACGGGATTCGAACCCGTGGTGAGGGTTTTGCAGACCCTTGCCTTACCACTTGGCCACGTCGCCTAACGAAAAAAACGGGTGTTATCCCGTTTTTTCTTCTGAGCGGGCGACGGGATTT
>CAZNFL010000014.1:0-21141 GCA_964572455.1 uncultured Anaerolineaceae bacterium | reverse complement strand
TAACGAAAAAAACGGGTGTTATCCCGTTTTTTCTTCTGAGCGGGCGACGGGATTTGAACCCGTGACCTTCTCCTTGGCAAGGAGACGCTCTACCGCTGAGCCACGCCCGCTTGTAAGAAATAATTATAGCTGAAACCAAAGTCAAGCTGGAGTTTCGTGGGTCTGCGGAGCAGACCAGAAACTCCTAAAGCAGCGCCGCTTTTTGGCGCTGGTAAGTGCCGAGGGCCGGAATCGAACCGGCGACACCGCGATTTTCAGTCGCGTGCTCTACCAACTGAGCTACCTCGGCAGGGTTCCCTGAACTTGGGGGTTGCATTGTACAGGTGGGCACAAGCGCTGTCAAGAAAGGCTTTGATTGGCAGTATCCTAGTTGAATTATGAGAAGAAGGGGGTCTAATATCAAGCCGAACAAGGCAAAATGTACAATGTTATGGGGTTGAAGATAAGTTCAATTTTTATGCACCAAACGAGATTTGCAGGCAGTTGTTCTTAACCCAGGTAAAACCTAGTGGTATGCTTGTTTTGTTTTGACAAATACGCAAGGTAATCTAGAACACAAACCGCCTAGTTTACTCATGTCGTATTTACATTCAATCGAGCAAGGGGAATACGACAATGCAGAAATGCAAATGAAGTTAAAAAAGGACCTTACTAGCAAATTGGAGAGGGGGGAGTTAACCAGAGAAGACTATCTGGGAATTAACGAGATCCTCCTGAACAGAAAATTCGATTTGGACATGCAACAAAGTAAGGTACGCAGAGAGGAGAAAAGAAATAGAGTAATTGAAACAATTGGCGAATCGCTTAAAAAAGCTTTTGTTTATGGACTTGGACTAGCATTGCTCTTCGCGTTCGTCACAGGAAGGGGCCCCGTGCAAGCTGTATTTGAGGTTCCTATCAACACCGCGATTTGGACTGTTGTCATTGCCGTAGTGCGCCGCACCTGGTTACATTGGATTAAATAATTAAGCTATTGCCTGAATTTACCAGCCTTCGCGCGGGCCCACTTTCTTAGCCGGCAGGCCGGCCCACACCTCGCCCTCGCCGGTGGATTCGAGGAGCACGGCGTTGGCCCCCAACACCGTGCCGCGGCCCACGCGCAGCGTGCCTTCTTTGCAAAGCACCTTGCTGCCGGGGGAAAGGATGGCATCGTCGCCGATTTCAATGCCCTGGAACTTGGACTGCTCGATGGGAAGGTGGATATCCGCCCGACCCAGCGTGACGCCGGGGTAGATCTTTACATTTTTGCCTATCTTGGTCTTGGGATGGATGACGACCCCAAATCCCCCGTGAATTAACAGGAAGCCTTCGCCGATCTCTACTGAGCGCGGCACTTCTGCGCCCAGTGCCTTGAGCAGCAAATAGGCCAGGCGGCCAAATAGCGGCGAGCGGCGGGCGTAGACCAAGCGGGTGTGGAAGTCTTTCTTTGGCATGTTCTCTTAAGGCTTCGCGCTCGGCAGAATAAGGTTATTTGGAATATAAGGCAATATGGATTCCTCGCTTTGTTGAGTCTCCCTCTGGTAAGCTCTTTGATAGGCCGCTCGGAATGACAAGGGGGCGAGTCGCCTCAGAATGACACATAAGAGAATAATTCGCGCTCTAGCAAGGTCTTCGGTAGGCCGCTCGGAATGACAAGGGGTCAAGTCGCCTCAGAATGACACTGGAGCAGATAAGTCTTTCACCATGTAGGTATCGCCCATCTGGTAGCCGCGGCCAGCGTAGTAGCCGCGGGTGCCCACGGCGGCGATGACCGCCATGTGCGCGTAGCCCGCGGCGCGAGCCAGCTCTTCAGCGCGAGCCAGCAGGCGCGTGCCGAGCCCGCTGTGCTGGGCGGCGCCACTCTGCTCGGCGCCCAGGTCCAGCGATTGCCCATACACATGCACCTCGCGCACCAGCGCGGCGCCCTCAAGGTCAACGAGGCCGGTGGGCGGAGAGCCTGGGCCGGGAAACGAGAGGCGCAGGAAACCAGCCAATCGGTCCGCGGGGGTGATGAAGGAAAGGAAATGTTCTTCCGCTGACCCGGCGGTGTAAGCCAGGTCCTTCAATTGCAGTTCTTGCACAGCCACGTCGCTGCCTTTGACCTCGCGGCAACGGATGCAGTGGCAGCGCTGGCCGCGCGCTTTCATGATGGCATGCACATCCATGCGCAGGCTGGTGCGCTTGTTGCCCTCGACCACGTTGGTGGAAGGGATATCGCGAATAACACGGTTAACTCTGCAATATTCGGGGATGGTGACCTTGAGGTCGGCTAACAACTCCAATAGCTCTTCGGTGGAATAGGGACGATATTCGCCGCGCTGCCAATTTAAATAAAGCTCGGCGTTCTCCAGCAGTTGGGTCGGGTAGATCTTGAGTTCATCTGGGCAATAGCCATCCCACAGCTTGGCGAAATCGGCGCGGTCCCCAGCCAGGGTTGCGCCCAGCAGGTTTGGCATCCAGTGCAAGACGATCTTGAACCCGGCGGCGCGCAGCAGGTCAGTAGCGCGACGGGTTTCGGCCGCCGAGTGGCCGCGCTTGTTGAGCTCCAGGATCTGGTCGTCAAAGCTCTGCGCTCCAAGCTGCACCTTGGTGACACCCAGATAGCGTAGCCAAGCTATTTCGTCTTGGTCTACATGATCCGGACGGGTCTCGATGGCCAGACCTACGCTGCGGTGAGCGGCAGTCTCGTTGTATTGCTGGGCTTCCGCAAGCCTTTGGAAGCGCACGCCGTTCAGCGCATCGAACATGCGCAGGATAAATTCCTCCTGGTAGTCACGTTTATATGAAGACCAGGTACCGCCCAGGATGAGCATCTCGATCTTGTCGGTGGGATGGCCGACAGCTTCCAGCGCATCCAGGCGACTGCGCACCTGATCGTAGGGGTCGAAGTCGTGCTGCAGGGCGCGCATCGCGCCGGGCTCGTCCGGCAGGTAACTCTTGGGCATGCGCACGTCGGTGGGACAGAAGACGCATTTGCCGGGGCATGGATAGGGCTTGGTGAGGGCGGTGACCACGGAAACGCCCGACAGGCTGCGCATGGGCTTAAGCCGGATGCGAGCCAGCAGGCCGGGCTGGTCTGCCCAGACGCCGCTCTCGACCAGCTCGCGGTAGGCGGCCACCAAGACTTGTTTGCCAATGAAGCCGCCGCCGTCCAGCGGATGATGGCTGATGGCTTCGAAGACTGCAGCGCCGTCACGGATCTCGTCCAGCGCGGCGCGGGCGCGCAGCATGCGCTCGGGGGTGGCCTGTTTGGCTTCCTCCCAGGCTTGGATGCGGGGCTGGGGATTCTTGAGTAGGGTCACGTCGTCAATTTGCTTTCAGCCATCTCAGTCAAGGCTTGCATAATAGGCCGGGGGATTGCCACGTCGGCCTACTACGTTCGGCCTCCTCGCAACGACGGTGCTTCGCTGCCTTCTCCTATAATCAAGAAATGAAAGCCGAGATAGCAGAACGATTGGTCGCTGTTAACCGTCGATTCTATCAAAGTCTGGCCGCGCCGTTCTCGGCCAGCCGGGGCCGCCTGCAAGCCGGAGCACAGAAGGTTTTGAGCAGCGTGCCGGCCGAGGCGGACGTCCTGGACCTGGGCTGCGGCAACGGCGGCGCGGCGCGGGAGCTGGCGAAGCGCGGCCATAGCGGGCGGTATGTGGGAGTGGATTTCAGCGCGGAATTGCTCCAAGTGGCACGGAAAAACGTCCGAAATCCAACGTCCGACATCCAATTCATTCAAGCCGACCTCACCGCGCAGTTCACTCAGCACTCAGCGATCAGCAATCAGCAATTTGATTTCATCTTCGCTTTCGCCGTCCTACACCATATCCCCAGCCGTGAGCTACGCCTGGATTTCCTGCGGCAGGCCCGCGGGCTGATGGCGCCGGGCGGCCGCTTTATGCTCTCCAACTGGCAATTTATGAACAGCCCGCGGTTGCGGGCGCGGGTGCAGCCCTGGACTACCATCGACATCAAAGAATCCCAGATCGACCCTGGCGATTATTTGCTGGACTGGCGCAGCGGGGGCAACGGGCTGCGCTACGTGCACCATTTCAACGAAGCTGAGCTGGGCAGCCTGGCCGCAGAGGCGGGGTTCGATGTGGCGGACAGCTTCTTTTCGGACGGGAAGGGCGGGAACCTGGCATTGTATCAGGCGTGGGGCCTTTTACCTTATTGAAATATTGCGCTTTGTCTAGTCTCCACCTTTGATACGACGAATTTTGTCTAGACGTTTGTCAAAAGCTGTGTGAGAGGATTTTGATTCAAACATATCCTCACTGAGCCGCAATGTATAATCTGCACTCTCAAGCCATTGGTTTTTATCAGAGGCGTAGATTTCAAAAGAAAATTTCATGATGCCAAGTTCTTTGTTATCCCGCCGATCA
The DNA here is from genome assembly GCA_964572455.1 of uncultured Anaerolineaceae bacterium. Classification (GTDB taxonomy): domain Bacteria; phylum Chloroflexota; class Anaerolineae; order Anaerolineales; family UBA11579; genus JAMCZK01. The sequence goes on along the minus strand of CAZNFL010000014.1, from coordinate 16,789 downwards.
CCTTCTAGTACGATATGTAAACTTTTTTCGCTATATGGGCCTAAAATAATTGGGTACCATTCACGCTGAACAGCTGTTTCAATCCAAATAAATCTTTCGGTATTGTTTTGGTTAAATAGGTTGTAATCAACGACCCACTTCGGATAAAAAATAAATTTGCGGCTTTTCGTATGTTCAACTACTTCAGCCACTATGCGAATATCTAGAACCTCCCCAGGCCTCCTGCCATTATTATAGAAAGAAACTCCTATATCAAAGCTTGGAATCCACCAGGTTAGCTTTTCTTCGTTGCCCGACATTTCCGGTGTTATCTTATACAGAATGAATGTTGGGGTGTCATGTGTGGCTTTAAGCTTGAAGGGTTTTAAGTTATTTATCCAGAGTGATGCTACGGATACAGTAAAAGCTAGGGCACTAACGACGAGGGCAAATTCGGCTGTGGTCATAATCTATCTCCGGGACAAACGGTACTAGCCTCTCTAAAATAAATCCACCTTGACCGTAAGACATTATTATATGCTCTTAAGTTAACGGAGAATTACTTTTCCTTGACTGATGGCGGAGCACCGTCTTTAGCTTCGCTGGCGCAGTGCGGCGCGGGTCGCCCAGGTAGATCTAGTTTTTTCACGGTTTCCTTTCACAGGCATACGTCGACTTGGTTTACGAACGGGGTTATTCCGACGACACCCTTATGATATTTCTTCGGCTCGCCGAGCTCGCCTCAAAATGACAAGTAGCGGGTGAATGCCGATTATTCGGTCTGGCTTTCCAAACGTGGGATGTAGCGGTCCAGCCATTCGATCTCGGCTTGCAGGAGGATGGAGCTATATTCGAACATGCCTTCAAGAAAAATCGGAAGCTGCTGGTCTTGCTGCCAGGCCTGTTCCACCTCCTCGCGGCGCTGGATGACGGCGCGGCGATAGAGCCGCAAAGCCTTGGCCGCTTCTTCTGGCTGGATGCCGGGCAGGCCCGCCAGCCCCAGAAGAAATGAAGAACGGGGTTCCGGCGTTGAGATGGCGGCCAAGGTGGCCTGGCGCCAAGCGGCCTGCCCCTCAGGTTCGATGGAGTAGACCTTGCGGGACGGGCCGCGGCCGGCGGCGGGCTGGCGCTGGCTGCGGATCCAGCCGCGCGCCTCCAGCTTGCTGAGGATGTAATAGATGGAGGAGAAGCCCACCTCGGTCCAATTGCGCATGCCGCGGGTTTCGATCAGTTGCTCGATCTCGTAGCCGTGGCGAGGAGCCTCGGCGACCAGTCCTAGGATGGCGAGTTCGGCATTGGTCATATATTCTAGTACTAGAATAATATCAAATGGCAGTTTTGTCAAGGCAAGTTACGCATCGATTAATCGATTAATTGATTAATCGATGACTTCCCTTGCTATACTCCCCTCATGCCGCGTGAAGCGCGTTCCCAACGGGTGGAAGCCATCGTGCTGAAGCACGCCGATTTCGGCGAAGCCGACCGGCTGCTAACTCTCTACACCCGCGAGCAGGGCAAACTGCGCGCCCTGGCCAAAGGCGCCCGCCGGCCTGGCTCGCGTAAGGGCGGCCACCTGGAGCCGTTCACCCGCACCCGGTTGCAACTGGCCACCGGCCGCGACCTGTTCATCGTCAACCAGGCCGAAGCCATCGAAGCCTACTCCGCTCTCACCGAGAACATGGAAGCGCTGGGCTATGCCTCCTATGTGGTCGAATTACTGGACAGGTTCAGTTCCGATCACGACGCCAACCAGGCGGTGTATCGCCTGGTGCGCGACACCCTTGGTCGCCTGGCCGCCGGCGACGAAATGCAGCTGGCCGTGCGCTATTACGAAGTGCGCTTGCTGGACCAGGTGGGCTTCCGCCCGGAACTGCTGACCTGCCTGAGCTGCCGCAAACAGATCCAGGCGCAGGATCAATATTTTTCATTCGAGCAAGGCGGCGTGCTGTGCCCGGATTGCGGGCCGCGTGACCCTGCCGCCCGGCCCATTTCGATGGCGGCGCTCAAAGTGCTGCGCCACCTGCAGCGCAGCAGCTACCAGGACGCCCGCCGCGCCAAGCCAAGCACCAGCGTGGCGCTCGAACTGGAAACCTTGATGAACGCCTACGTAACTTATTTGCTGGAACGCAGTTTGAATACGCCGCGCTTCTTGCGTAGAGTGCGCAGCGCGGCCGCACAGAGAAAGGAGGACTGATGAAATTAACTCACATCCGTTTGCTGGTCGAGGATATCGAGGCTTGCCGCAGCTATTACAAGGACAAGCTGGGCTTCAAGGAACAACTGGCAGTGGTGGAAGGAATTTATTACGAATTCGTAGCGGGCGACTGCATCCTGGCGCTATACAAACGCGACCTGATGGAAAGCGTTGCAGGCGTGGCGATGGTCGGAGAGAAAGTGATCGACAAAGTTGCGCTCACCTTTGAAGTCACGGATGTGGACGCCGCCTACAAAAAATTGCGCGGCAAGGGCGTGGATTTTATCAGCGAACCGCACGACCAGGAGACCTGGGTGTTGCGCGTGGCCCATCTGCGCGACCCCGAGGGAAATTTGATCGAGATCAACGCGCCGTTGAAAAAGTAGACAGTTGGCAGTAGGTAGAAGGGGGCTAAATGTGAAGAATATGGTTATTCGGAAGATTAGGTTATAGGGATTCCTCGCTTTGTTGAATCTCTGTCTGGTAAAGACCTCCGTATCGCGCTCGGGATGACAAGAAAGAAGGGCGAGGTAACCTCGCCCCTACGATTAGAAGCCTTCTAGCTTCGAAAAATCTGCAACGCCATCGGCTAGAGCAACCACGCGTTGCAGCAAGCCCAAGCGATTGCGTTTTAGGCTCTTGTCTTCTGCCATCACCATCACTTCGTCGAAGAAGCCAGAGATGGCAGGAACCATCGGGGTAAAGGCAGCGAGAAAATCCTCCACAGAACCAGGGGCGCGCTTGGCAGCTTCAGCTTGCATCAGGGCGCTCAACAGCGTCCTCTCAGCACCCTCGACCAGGGCGCTATCGTCCACTGTATAGGTCTCTTTCAAATCCCGGGTAATGCGCACGCAGCGTGAGAAGGCCGCCAGGGTTTGCGGCCAATCGGATTCGGCCACCTCAGCGGCCAGATCCCGCACGGCGCGGGCGGCGGCGGCCGGGTTATGGCCTTGGGCCGCCAGCACGGCGTCCACCACATCGTGGCGGAAGCCATCCTCCAGTAACAAGGCGCGCTGACGCTGGATAATGAATTCGAGAGTCTTGGCCTTGCCTTCGTCGCTGACCACCACCGGCTGGGCGGCGGCCGCCTTGGCGATCCCCTGGCGCAGGTCAAAATCCAGCTCCAAGGTCATCAGGTTCTGCACCAGGCCAATGGCCGCCCGGCGCTGGGCGAAAGGATCCTTGGTACCCGTAGGCTCCAGCCCCAGGGCAAAAAGGCCCGTAAGGGTATCCAGCCGGTCGGCCAGACCTACGGCTAGGCCGGCTTTACCCTTCGGGGTAGCGTCCCCGGCAAAGCGCGGCAGGTAGTGCTCCAGGATGGCCTCGGCCACCGCCGGCGGTCCGCCGGCGTCCAGGGCGTAATACTTGCCCATCACGCCCTGGAGGCTGGTCATCTCAATGACCATCTTGGTGACCAAGTCGGCCTTGCAGAGCTGGGCGGCGCGTTCGGCGGCCTGGAGCTCTTCGGCGCTCAAGCCCAGCTGGGGACTCAATTCTTTGGTCAGGACCACGATGCGCTTGGTCTTGTCCGCCATCGAGCCCAGGTTTTTTTGGAAGGTGAGCTGCTTGAGCTGCTCGGCGAAAGCCGACAGCGGACGCTCGCGGTCCTTGCGGATGAAGTAGGCCGCGTCGGCGAAGCGGGCACGGAGCACGCCGGCGTTGCCGGCGGTGACCGCCTTGGGGTCGAAGACACCGTTACCCACTGCGATGAACTTGTTGAGCAATTTTCCATTTTTTTCAACGGGAAAGTAACGCTGGTGTTTCTTCATCACCGCGATCAACACCTCGCGCGGCAGATCAAGGAATGTCGAATCGAATTCACCGAGTAGCGCGGAAGGCGCTTCGACCAAGTTGGTGACCTCGTCGAGCAGCTCGGGGTCCTCGGGCACGCGGTCGGCGGCGGATCTAGCCAAGGCATCCACTTGGCTGCGAATGGCTGCGCGGCGAGCGTCGACTTCCAGGATGATGCCAAGCTTCTTAAGCTGGGCGGAATAATCTTTGGGCGATTCGACTTTGAAGTCTTCGGTCTTAGCCAAACGCAAACCGCGGCTGGCTTTGCCCGATTGCAGACCAGCGTATTCAAAAGGAACTAAAACCTCGCCATGCAAGGCCAGCAGCCAGCGGATGGGCCGCGAGAAACTGACCCCGCTGGCATTCCAGCGGATGGATTGTTCGAATTTTAAAGAACCGATCAACGCAGGCAGCTCGGCGGCCAGTACCTCCACCGCGCTTTGGCCCTTATGATGGACGCGGGCAACAACGTATTCGCCACCGTCAATTTTCTCCACCTTGAGCGCGGATACTGTTACGCCCTGGCCGCGGGCAAAGCCCTCGGCGGCCGGGGTCGGGGCGCCATCGGCGCCAAAGGCGCGCGCCGCGGGCGGGCCTTTCACCAACTCGTCACGGTCGGCTTGGCGCGGCGCCAGTTTGTTGACCTGCGCTACCAGGCGGCGCGGCGTGCCCATCACGCTTAGTTCTTTATAGGCCAGCTTCTGCTCATTCAGCATCTTGGTGAACGCGGCGCGCAGTTGCTCGATGGCGGTCTCCAGATCGGCAGCAGGCAATTCTTCGGTGCCGATCTCCAGCAAGAAGTCCGCAGCCTGTTTGGGGCCCGCAAATTTCTTTGTTGACTTCGCTACCTTGGTCGCCTTTACCGCATCTTGCTTTAGCCATGGGAATTCCTGGCGCTGGCGGTCGGCCACATAGGCCCCGGCTACCTGGCTAGCCAGGGCGCGCATGCGGTGGAAGTAGCCCTGGCGCTCGGTCACGCCGATGGCGCCGCGCGCGTCGAGCACGTTGAAGGCATGCGAGGTCTTGAGCACATAATCATAGGCGGGCAGCAGCAGCCCATCGCCCAGTGCGGCCTTGGCTTCGGCCTCATACAGCTCGGCCATCTTGCGCACGCGCTCTGTGTCAGCCGTTTCGAAATAATATTTGCTGTGCTCGCGTTCGCTCTGCAGATTCAGATCACTCCAGCTGTGCTGCTGGTCCCAGCGCAGCTCGGCCACGCTTTGGACGCCCTGCAGGGCCATGGCAATGCGGTCTAGGCCATAGGTGATCTCTACGGAAACGGGATCCAGCGTGAGGCCGCCGGCCTGCTGGAAATAGGTGTATTGGGTGATCTCCAGCCCATCCAGCCAGACTTCCCAGCCCAGGCCCCAGGCGCCCAGCGCCGGCGAGGTCCAGTTGTCTTCGACGAAGCGAATATCGTGCTTGTGCACGTCGATGCCCATGGCTTGCAATGAGCGCAGATACAGCTCCTGCGGGTTGCCAGGATCAGGCTTGAGGATGACCTGGAATTGGGTGTGTTGCTGCAGGCGGTTGGGGTTTTCACCGTAACGGCCGTCATCCGGCCGCACGGAGGGTTCCACGTAGGCGACGTTCCACGGCTCTGGACCCAGGACGCGCAGGAAGGTGGCCGGGTTCATGGTGCCGGCGCCGACCTTTTCGTTGTAGGGCTGCCACAGTACGCAGCCCCAATCCATCCAATATTGCTGCAGGGCAGCAATAATGGATTGGAAATCCTTTGCAGGCTTTGCAGGTTGGGTTGTTTTTGTTGGTTTCCTTGTTTTCTTTGACATCGGGTCCATTATACGCGGGGAGTAAGACAAGCGGATTTTGGGTATCAATTGAAAGTATGCGTTGCAGAACACGTTTATTCGGAAGGTAAGGTTGTAGGGATTTCTCGCTTTGTTGATTCTCCATCTGGTAATGATTTACGTATACCGCTCGGAATGACAGGTTGAGCGGGCACGCGTAATTCTGGTAACGATGTCAGCGGCATATAATGCCAAGGTGACAATGCGCATCCTCTACGACGGTTGGCCGCTGATCTATGCGCCGCTGGGCTCGGCGGCCTGGCAGCTGCGCACCTTGCTGACATTGGCTATCGATGGCGTGGAACCTATGCTGGCGCTGCCCACCGAGCCGCAACTGGCTACCGAAGGGCTGCAAACTATCTTTCACCATACCCACGACCGCGACGAATGGGTACAACGCATCCTGCCGCGTTTGGCGCAAGAGAACGGCGCCGGGGACATCCACACTACGGGCCTGGGAGCTTCCCTATTTGGCAAAGCGCCCACGTTGGTGAGTCCCGCCGAATTGGAATCGGCCGCGCCGCGCAGCCGCTGGAAGGCTGCCCTGGGCCGCGGCGGCCTGGCGCGGGCTAGAGTCCTGTGGCCCAACGATCTGCCCGATCCACGCATGCCGGGCACGGTGCGGCGGCTGCCGCCGATTGTGCATCCCGAATTTCAAGCGGGCGTGGTCTCACCGGCGAGTCAGGTTAAGCTTCCGGAAGAATTCGTATTGGTGCACGGCCTGCCGGACGAACGCAGCCTGCTGGCATTGCTTGAAAGTTGGACCTGGGCGGCGGCCTCCATCGGTGAGTTTTATCCGCTGGTCATCGTTGGGTTGGACGACGAAACCAGCCATCGGGTGCAAGCTCAAATGCCCAAATTCCACGTGGAAGAAAGTGTGCGCGTGCTGGCGGACGTGCAGCCGCAAGACCTGGCGGCCATCTATAAAGCCTGCACCGCGCTGGTGCACCTGGGCGCGCCAGCGCCCTGGGGCAACCCGCTGCGCGCCGCCCTGGCCGGCGGCAAAGCCATCGTCGCCCAGCAGGAGCCGCTCACGGAAGCGATCGTCGGCGCGGCCGCTTACCTGGCGCCGCCGCAAGACCTGCGCGCCTTCGGTGCGGCGATCATCACCGTGGTCGTGGACGAGAAGGCTCGCGAAAAACTAGAAGATACCGCGCGGCAACGCGCAGCTCATTGGAAGGCAGACTTATTTAAAGTTGAATTGTTAAAAGTTTACAAGGAGATATCAGACTAGGCTGTACGGAGACCTGCAAAGATTAAAAAGTTACAGGAAATGCAAACACCGCTTAATGTGCAGAACAAGGATATTCCGAAGATTGGTTTATAAGGATTCTTCGACTCGCCGACCCATTCGACTTCGCTCAGGGCAGCGTCTCGCCTCAGAATGACAAAGTGGAACTAACGCCGGCGCAATTGCAGGGTGTAGAGGCCAAGCCCGGCCCCGCTGAGCAGCAGCACGATACCCAACAAACCCATCACTGGCGAAGGGCGGCCTTCTTCGGACGAAAGCAGGCCTAAGCCGGACGTGGAGCTGGCCTGGGCGCCGAAGTTAATTTCCTGGGTCTGTCCGGAGGAGATCTGGATGGTGATGTTAGGCGCGGTGGTCGGGTTGTAGCCCTCGGGGATGGCAACGGTGATGGTGTATTCGCCGATAGGCAGATCCTCGAAACAAGTGCGCACCGGGTTGCCGTCCACATCCAGCGCCGATTCCGTGGCGGCGGTGCGCGAAGCCAAGCCGCTGCGTTCGTTCACATTAGCCTGGCCGCCTGCGATGCCGAATTCGGTTTCCTGGCGCATCGCATCCCCATTGACGTCGTCAAAGAGCAGCACGCAGATGCTGCCGGTGCCGGGCGCTTCCGGGGTGAGGGTGGACACGACTTCGCTGGTGGGACCAACCGTGGGTGTTGGCTCCTGCAAGCTAGCCAATCCCAGCAAAACAACCTGGCCTTCTCCCAGGATCTCGTTGCCGTTCCAACTGTTCAGGTTTTGCAGATCGGACAAACCAAGTCCAAATTGGGCGGCGATGCCCCATTGGGTATCGTTGGCAAGCACGGTATAGAGAATGCGACCGTCGGGTCCGGCGGTGGGCATGGTCTGGGGGGTGGCTTGGCGCGCGGAGCCAAAGGCCGGGCGCGGTGCGCTAAAGAATATGAATATAAAGAGCAGGAAGACCGAGGCTAGGACTGCACCGATGCCGCGTTTTAGGAGTTTCATGTCCAAAAATTATATCAGTGGGGCACTATAATTGAACGAAGGTCCCCTTGCTTCAGCCATGAACGCCCAGGCACTCACCCTACCCAAAACTAAAGCCAACCAACTACGACCTTTTGACCCACGCCGCGATCTGCTTCCGGTGGCCGACCTGGTCGAACTGTGCTTTGCCGAAAGCCTGGACGCGGATGGCCGCCTGTACATCCGCCAGATGCGCCAGGCGGCCGGAAACGGCCCAGCCCTGGCGTTGGCCAGCACGGCCAGCGGCCGCGGGGACCTGCCGATGAGCGGCTTTGTGTGGGTGGAGGAAGGCTCACTGGTGGGCAACCTCAGCCTGATCCCTCATCATTATGGGCGCCGCCGGCTTTATTTGATCGCCAATGTGGCCGTGCATCCCGATCACCGGCGGCACGGCATCGCCCGCGCTTTAACCGAGTCTGCTCTGCAGGAAGTGGAACGCCGCGGCCGCCGCGAGCTGTGGCTGCAGGCGGACGAGACGAACCTGGCCGCGGTCCAGCTTTACCGCGGCATGGGCTTCGCCGAAAAAATGGCGCGCACCTCCTGGCGAACCAAGCCGCAAGCTGGAGAGACTGGCGGTCTGGCCGGGGGCGTCAAAGTGCGCGAGCGCCGCCCCAGCGATTGGCCCGCGCAGCAAGACTGGTTGAACGCCAACTATCCTGGGGACGTGATTTGGCAACTGCCCTTGGATGTGAAGTTACTGCAGCCGGGTTGGCGCGGAGCCATGGAACGGGCCTTCAGCGAGCGGCGCGTTGTCCAGTGGAGCGCAGAACGCAACGGAGATCTGCTGGGCGTGCTGAGCTGGCAGTCGTCCTCGCTGGAGACCGACCGGCTGTGGTTGGCGGCCGGCGCGCAGCACGAGGATGAAATCATCCCGCAACTGATGCACAGCGCGCTGGCGGAACTGGAGCCTAGGCGCAGCCTGGCGCTGAATTATCCCGGCGGCCGGGCGACAAAGGCGCTGCAGGAGGCGGGCTTCCATACGGCGCGCACCCTGATCTGGATGTCTTATCCCTGGAGCTGAGAAAAATGACGATCAATGACAGCCATGGGCTGCGTAGGATATTAAAGGAGGCGCGCGTGATCGCGGTGGTCGGCCATTCGGACAGGCCGCAGCGCACCAGCTATTCTATTGGCCGCTATTTGCGGGACGTTGGTTTTCGCGTCTACGCCGTGAATCCCACCATCACTGAAGTGGATGGCGAAAAGGTATATCCCTCATTGGCTGAAGTGCCCGAGTCCATCGACATTGTCAACGTCTTCCGCCGCTCTGAATTTCTCGACGAGGTGGTGGACCAGGCGATCGCGGTTGGCGCCAAAGCCATCTGGGCCCAGTTAGGCGTTTACGACGAAGCCGCAGCCAGGAAGGCGGAAACGGCCGGGCTGGACATGGTGATGGACCGCTGCATCATGGTCGATCATAGGTCTTTGATTTAAAAAAGCAAAAGAGCCTGCCATGCAGGCTCTTTTTTGTGAGGAGCGGAGAAATTAAGCCTTTGCGCTTTCAGGCGTAGGTTGCTTGACGGCATTGCGTTTGCTTACCCATCCCCACGGCGTACCGATGAGAGGAAGCAGGAAGTAATCAAACCCAATGTAGCCGGCGATCTTCCAGGCCATGACCAAACCCAAAGCGATCACGAACAGCAGTGGGTTTGTGCTGGCCGAACCCGCCATCATGAAGTTCCAGTTCATCAGGGCGCCAAAGAAAGCCGCGATCCCGGTGAAGGCGCCCAAGATCAGGGCGATGCCGACCAGCATTTCACCATAGGCCACCACCTTGGCAAACCAGGTGTAGGCTTGCGAATCCAACATGAACTGGATGAAGGAGCGATACCAATCGAACGAGATGGGGGCGCGGCCTTCGGCTGGGATCTGCACAGCGCCGGTCCAGAAACCCTTTAGCGCTTCCCCCGTCACAGTCCAGGCAGGGTTTTCGATCTTGTGCAAGGATGCCTCGATCCACTGATAGCCCAGCCAAATTCTCGCCGCCAGCCAAACAATGGCCAGGCGCGGGTCGTTAAACAATGTGCGCACAAGGGCAGGATCTTGAATTACACGGCCTCTGTGAATCATTGCACTCATCTCTACCTCCTTGATTCGCATTCAGCGAACCGTTGATCACTTGCATCACTTTATCGATGGGGGACGGTTACCAACAGGTACACCTGTCCGGATTCATGTCCCTAAATTAAGTGACTTAACCACCCATTGTGAAGATTTAGACAATGGCAAATGACAGGCTAAGAAGGAGGCAAGCGCCCAATGCGGGCCAATAGCAAGGCGGTCATAATCAACTCATGAATATGACTACAAAGTTAGGCACACTGTACTCAGACAAGCTGGTTACTGCCGAAGAGGCGGTAAAGGCTATCCGATCCAACTCGCGGGTCTATATGGGCGGCGGCGCAGGCGTGCCCCAGGTGCTGGAGCGCGCCATGGTCGGCCGCGCCGCGGAACTGCGAGATGTGGAGGTAGTTTCCGTACTCACTTTTGCGGGGGGCGACTACCTCGAAGCAAAATACGGCGGAAGCTTCCGCCACCGGGCGCTGTTCGTGGGGGCCAACGCCCGCGAGGCGGTGAACGCTGGTCGGGCTGACTATGTACCCATCTTCCTGTCTCTGGCGCCCGGCCTATTCAAAGATGGCACGCTGCCGGTGGACGTGGCCCTGATCCAGGTTTCTCCCCCGGATACGCACGGCTTTTGCTCTTATGGCGTCGAGGTGGGCGTTACTAAGCCAGCCGCCGAAAGCGCCAAGCACATCATCGCCGAGATCAACCCACACATGCCGCGGGTGATGGGCGATGCTTTCATACAGCTCAGCCGCATCGACCAGATCGTCGAAGTAGATTATTTGCTGCCCGAAGCAGTCAGCAACAATATTTCAGCGGAGCAGCACCATATCGGCGAACTAGTGGCCGATCTGATCCCGGACGAAGCCACCTTGCAACTGGGCATTGGGGCGCTGCCCAACGCCGTGCTGGGCAAGCTGGACGGAAAACGTGACCTGGGCATCCACAGCGAGCTGTTTTCAGATGGTGTGATCGAAATGGTGGAAAAGGGCGTGATCACTAATGCCGCCAAGAGCCTGCATCCCGGCAAGATCATCGCCGGTTTTGCCTTTGGGTCACAGCGTTTCTATGACTTCATGCAGGATAATGCCATGATCGAGTTGCACCCAAGCGATTACGTGAACGATCCCTTTATCATTGCCAAAAACAACAAGATGGTGGCGATCAATTCGGCCATCGAGGTCGATCTGAGCGGGCAGGTGTGCGCAGACTCGATCGGCGGGCATATTTACAGTGGCATCGGCGGACAGGTGGATTTCATCCGCGGGGCTTCACGCTCGAAGGGCGGCAAGGCTATCATCGCCCTGCCTTCCACCGCCAGGGCGGGCATCTCGCGCATCGTGTCCCGGCTCAGGGACGGCGCTGGAGTGGTGACTTCACGCGGCGATATTCACTATGTCGTTACTGAATATGGGGTAGCTTCACTGCGTGGAAAGAGCCTGCGCGAGCGAGCCGCTGAATTGATCGCCATCGCCCACCCGGCGGCACGCGAGCAACTTAAGTATTTCGCAAAACAACAGGGGTGGTAGCTCAGGCCTGGGGGACTGCTTCTTTAGCAGTCGATACGGGGACGCTCAACTGAATGTGCGTCCCTTTTCCTTTTTGCGACCAAACCTTGATCTCGGCATCCAGAGTAAGGGCGCGTTCACGCATATTGCGCAAACCGTTGCCCGCCGCATCGGACGATCCCTGCAGATCAAAGCCCACGCCGTCATCGTCAATGCTGAGAGTCACACTGTCGCCCTCGCGTTTCAGCTCCAGATCCACGTTGCGCGCATAGGCGTGCTTGCGGATATTGTTGAGCGCTTCCTGGACAATATAAACAAGTTCATCCGTTTGTTCTTCGGTGAGACTGAGTACGGCCACTTTCAGAGGCGGCGCAAACTTCACGTTCATTAAAGTATTGGCGTGCAGTTCGCGGGCCATCTGCGCCAGGCTGCTGGTGAGGTCCTGCCCATGGTAACGACCGGTGCGTAAGCCCATGATGTAGTTGCGCAGATCGCGCAACACTTCGCTAAGATCACGGATGGCCTGGCTGACGCGTTGTTGCGATTCTTCCGGTTGATCTTCGAAGTGCCCCAGAGCCTCTTGCAGCGAAAGGCCGGTGGCGTAGACCTGCTGCATGATGCCATCGTGCAAGGCCATGCCAAAACGCTCGCGTTCCTGCAGCACTGCAAGTTCCTGGGTCTTGCGATAGAGCTGGGCGTTCTCGATGGCAATGGCGGCCTGGGTGGCGAATTTTTCAAGCAGTTGGCGGTCCTTTTGGTTGAAATTCAACAACTGTTCTTCGCCCTCGGGGGAGATTCCGACCTTGTCGGCCACGTACAAATTCCCGAAGATCTCGCCCTTGGACTTGATGGGGACGCCCAGCAAGGATCTCATCGGCGGGTGGTTCGGCGGGAAGCCCACCGAGCGCGGGTCCTTGCGAATGTCATCCACGATCAGCACCTTCCCGCCGGGGTTGAGCACCCCGAGAAGGCCGTGGCCTGTGGGCGGCGGACCGATGCGGGCGCGTTCTTCATCGCTGATCCCGGTGGTGATGAATTGCTTGATGCGGTTGGTTTCCAGGTCGGCCACCCCCAGGGCGCCGTATTTGGCGTTTAGCAGCTCACGGCTAAGGTCTACCACTTTTTGCAGCACGACCTGCAGGTCCAGCTCGTTGGTCAGCGCCAAAGCCGCCTGGTGCAGCGCCTCCAAGTGCGAATTGCTTTCCTGGATCTCTTCTTCGCGGCGTTCGATGATGCGGAAGAAAACAATGGAAAAGATGATGGCACCCAAGGCCACCGCCAGGATCGAATAGAGAGTGCCTTCGAGGGCATATTCGGGAGGGACCAGGTTAAGACGCACATAGAGAATGGTCACCATAAAAAGCAGAGGAAGCACAACGGATACCCACTTAAGTTGGCGCGTGCTCATCGGTAAACTGCCCCCATGCTATAATCACTCATCAGTTTAAATTATACTTGCCGCTTGTTTTCATAAGCTATGCTCAAAATCCTGCTGGTAGATGATCACGAAGTGGTGCGGCTGGGGCTCAAATCGCTTCTGTCGCACTATCCCAAATTTGAAGTTGTGGCCGAAGCAGGCAACGCCGACGAAGCCATTCGTCTGGCGAAAGAATTCAAGCCTGACGTGGTAGTGATGGACATTCGCCTGCCCGGCAAGAGCGGCATCGAAGCCACCCGCGAGATCACCGGTACTCGCCCCGACACCAAGGTGATCATGCTCACCAGCTTTGCCGACGATGAACTTCTTTTCGATGCCATTTCGGCCGGCGCCTCCGGCTACGTCCTTAAGCAAATTGACAGCGGGGAACTGATCCACGCCCTGGAGCGCATCGGCCGCGGCGAATCCATGCTGGACCCGGCCGTGACGCAGCAGGTGTTCAAGCGCATGCGCGAGAGTACGCGCAAAGCCGAAAACGACGCCTTTTCTCCGCTTACCGAGCAGGAACTAAAAGTGCTGGTCCTGGTGGCGCAGGGAAAGCGTAACAAAGAGATCGCCGCTGATGTCTTCCTGAGCGAGAAGACCGTGCGTAATTATGTAAGTTCGATCTTAAGTAAACTAGGGTTGGCGACCCGCTCCGAAGCGGCCGTTTACGCGGTCAAACATCGCATTGAGAATTTCACACCCTTGGAGAAGTAGGAGAAGACATGGAAAGTATGTGGATCGTCCGTTTGGCAGTGAATGCCGTGGCTCTCTACGCGGCGATTTACCTGGTGCCCGGGTTGCAAGGCTCGGTAATTAATAGCCAGGATTGGGTGACATACCTTGCCCTGGGCCTAATCTTTGGCCTGGTCAACGTGTTCATCCGCCCTATCTTGAAACTGGTCACCTGTCCCTTCTACATTCTCACGTTGGGCCTGTTCAGCCTCATCGTGAACAGCATCCTGTTTTGGTTAACGTTTTGGATTGGCTCCCGCTTCGGCGTGACTAACGAGATCGCCTCTTTCTGGGACGCTTTCCTGGGCGCGTTGGTGGTCAGCATTGTGAGCGTGGTGCTCTACGCGATCATCCCCGACAATAAGCCCGCTTCCTCGATGAAGCGCCCGTTTTAGGCGATTGGTCAAGCATGAAATAAGGGTGGGGCAACTTTGCCCTACATCTTCGCCGAATCCAAAAATTCATCCATAGCGCTGAGCAATTCTTCCATATCGCTTAAGCTCAGTTCGCCCATATGCCCGATGCGGAAGGTCTTGCCCTTGAGCGGCCCGTAGCCGTTGGCGATGCGCATGCCGCGCTCCCCAAGAAAAGCGTTCAGCTTGCTCACGTCAATGTTGAGGGTATTGTCGATGGTGGTGACCGTCTTGGAACGAAAGCCCTCGGGCGCATAAAGCTGCAGCCCGCGGCCCAGCGCCCACTTCTGGGTCAGCTCCGCCATGGCTGCGTGGCGCGCAAAGCGCGCTTCGAGGCCCTCTTTCAAGATGCGCTGCAGCTGCATATCAAGCGCAAAGATCAAACCGATGGCCGGGGTGGCCGGCGTCGAGTCCTTCAGGCGGTGCTTCTCCATGCGCACGAGGTCGAAGTACCAGCCGCGGTTCTGCACGGTCTCTGCTTTCTGCATGGCGCGGTCGCTGACCGCCGCCAGTGAGAGGCCGGGCGGCAGGGCGATCGCTTTTTGAGAGGAGGTGAGCACGAAGTCCAGGCCCCAGGCATCCATTTCCACTTTATCGGCCGCCAGGGAGGAGACCGCGTCCACGCAAACCAGCGTCTCAGGGCTGACCTCATGCACTACCGCAGCGATGGCCATAACCGGGTTCACCAAACCGGTGGAGGTCTCGTTATGCACGATCAGGATGGCTTCGTAATTGTTCTTTGTGAGCGCTGCTCGAACCAGGTCAGGGGTAATGGGCGCTTTCCATTCGGTTTCGAGGACGGCGGTTTGCTTGCCGTTGTTTTCAGCCACCTGCTGCCAGCGGGCGGCGAAGGCGCCGTTCACGCAACACAGCAGGCGAGCGTGCACCAGATTGCGCACCGCCGCCTCGTGGAAGCCGGTTCCGGAGGAGGCGCTGATCAGCACGCGCGACTGGGTGAAAAATAGCTGGCGGGCGTTGTCGCCGGCGCGGCGGAAGATCTCTTCGAACTGGGCGCTGCGATGCGCCAGCATCGGCCGGGTCTGCGCCGCGGCAATTTCGTCATTTACATCAACGGGACCCGGGATAAACAGATGGCCCATGAAGCCTCCAAACGCCGTAGACAGTTAACAGTAGACAGTTGGCATGAGATTGTAATCACATTCTTCCAGGATTAAATAGACAAAAGCCCCGAATAACTCGGGGCTTTTTACCTTCGCTATTCGCATCTTCACTACGCACAAGCAGATAGCGCCCAACCAAACCAAGAGCACCACAAATTAAAGGCATCCACAAAGAACAAGAAAACCGCCATGCATAGGCCGAAAGAAAGTAGCATCACCAGGATAAACATCCGTGGTTTGCTGAAGATAGGCAGCCGCAACCCTTTGCGCCGCGGCCGACGGCGCGCAGAGGCAACCACCGGTTCCGGCTCCAGGGCGGCGGAGCCGGCAATGGGGGCTGGCCCGCCGGGCGCCTCCAGGGCAGGTGCGAGCATGGGGTGGCTGGTGTGGGCGGCAGCTTCCTTGGGTTCAAGGGGCAAGCCTTGGGTTTTGGCCTCGTCAGCGGACCCCATTTCGTAAACCAAGCGCACACTGTCGCCCAGCTTAATGATGGCGCCGGGTTTGAGCGGCATTATGCTTGTGATGCGCTCCTCGTCAACAAAGGTGCCATTGGTGGACCCAAGGTCCTCGATGGCGTAGCCGCCGATCTGGGCGATCAGGCGCGCGTGGCGGCGGGAGACCTCCAGGTCTTCGATGATCAGGTCGCAGGAGGGATCGCGTCCGATCAGCAAGCTGCGCCGTTCGAGCTCGGTCCGCTGGCCGGGGGTAGGGCCGGACCTCATCGTTACTGCGAATGAAGTTGCCATATTGCCGTGCTGAGTCTACAGATTCTTTCGGGGCGTGTCAAACGCAAGCGCCAACCAGCTAGATCTGCACAACGCCTTCGGCTATCTGCATTTCGAATCCGAAAGTTGCGCCAAACGCCCTCACCACTTCCTCGATTACACGTTCCATGCCAGGGGCGGGATCCAGCAAATAATCCAGGCTGATCTGATTCTGGTTTTCCAGGCCGCAGGCGATGATGCCTTTCCAATAGCTCATGTCCGGGTTCACGTTGAGGGCAAAACCATGCCGTGAAATGCCACGGGCATCCACCTTAACGCCGATGGAGGCGATCTTGCTGGGCGCCTGCTTCAGTTCTGGGGGGCAGTGCAGGCAGCGGGAAGCCACGTCGGGCTGCACCCAAACGCCGGTCTGGCCCTTCACCTGCCCCGCGGGCACGCCCAGCCTGGCCAGCGCCTGGATCAGCACGGCTTCCAGGTTGCGCAAATAAGCGATGTAATCGCCCTGGGCGATGCGCGTCTTGCCGGTGGTTTCATCGACGGTGACGATCCCCAAGGGGAGGAGCGGGTAGCCCACCAATTGGCCCGGACCGTGGTAGGTCACGTCGCCGCCGCGGTCCACCCAATGCACGTCCACGTGCTGCTCCTGCAGCTTGGCCTGCTCCCATAGCAGGTTCTCCGCCTGGCCGCGGGCGCCAAAGGTGTACACGTGGGAATGTTCGAGCAGCAGTAAGGTAGGCGGCTGCTGGCCGGCGGCGATCTGCTCGGCTAATTGATTCTGCAGGTGCCAGGCTTTTTG
>CAZNFL010000013.1:0-56696 GCA_964572455.1 uncultured Anaerolineaceae bacterium | reverse complement strand
CGGCGCCGCGCGGCATCCCCCAGATCGAAGTGACCTTCGACATCGACGCCAACGGCATCCTGAACGTGACCGCGGCCGACAAGGCCACCGGGCGCAGCCAGCACATCACCATTACGGCCTCCTCCGGCTTGTCCGACCAGGAAGTGGAGCGCATGCGCAAGGAAGCCGAAAGCCATGCCGATGAAGATAAGAAACGCAAGGAACTCGTGGAAGCCCGCAACACAGGCGACAGCGCGGGCTACACCGCTGAGAAGACAGTGAAGGATCTGGGCGACAAAGTTTCCGCCGAGCGCAAGAAAGAGATCGAGGAGGCGGTGGCCAAAGTACGCGCCGCACTCCCCGGCGAAGACGCGGCGGCGATCAAGTCCGCTACTGAAGCGCTGATGGAGATCGTACAGAAGCTGGGCGCCGAGGCTTACCAGCAAGGCACTCCAGGCGGGCCGCAGGCCGGCGGCGACGGGCAAGCTGGCCAGGCGGGCGGCGAGGACGGCAAGGGCAAGGGCGGCGAAGACGTGGTGGAAGGCGAATTTAAAGAAGCTTAGGCAAGCGGTATTGAGGGTATAAAAAGAATAAGGCTCATTACCGCTTGCATTTGGAGTTTGCAAAAGAAGCAAACTCCATGTTGGTTTGTGAATCTTGAAAATAGGAACAAAGTCGGTAATTAAAATTCTTGGCCTCTAAACGCGATTATTACGACATCCTGGGCGTGCCGCGCAGCGCCCCGCCGGAAGACATTAAGTCGGCCTTCCGGCGTTTGGCGCGCCAGTATCACCCCGATGTAAATAAAGCCCCCGACGCCGAAGAGCGCTTCAAGGAGATCAACGAAGCCTATGCCGTGCTCAGCGATGACCAAAAGCATGCCGCCTACGATCGCTTCGGCCACGCCGGACTGGATGGCATGGGCGGCATGCCCGATTTCTCCAATATCGATCTGGGCGACATCTTCGAAGAGCTCTTTGGCTTCGGCTTTGGGCGCCGCTCCGGCGGCCAGCAGCGTAACGCGCCGCGGCGCGGGGCGGACTTGCAATACAACCTGATGCTCTCGTTCGAGGAAGCTGTGTTCGGGGTCGAGAAATCGGTGGAATTCACCCGCGACGAAGTATGTGCGCGTTGCGACGGCGCCGGCGCCGAGCCGGGCACCACCAAGAGTGCCTGCCCCACCTGCGGTGGGCGCGGCGAAGTGCGCCATACGCGGCAGACCTTCTTCGGCAACATGGTACAGGTGGCGACCTGCCCCAATTGCCGCGGGGCAGGCGAGATCATCGGCACGCCGTGTAAGACCTGCAACGGCCGCGGCCTGGAACGCAAGACCGTAAAGCGCGAAGTAAAGATCCCCGGCGGGGTGGACAGCGGCACCCAGGTGCGCTTGGGCAGCGAGGGGCAGCCCGGCCAGAATGGCGGCCCGCAGGGCGACCTGTATATCGCCATCAACGTGCGCGACCACAAATATTTCAAGCGCCGCGAGGACGACATCCTGCTGGACCTGGATATCAACGTGGCCCAAGCTGCCTTGGGCGCGGATGTGGAAGTGCCTACGGTGGACGGACCGACGGTGCTCAGCATCCCCGCCGGCGTGCAGACCGGCAAAGTGCTGCGCATGCGCGGCAAGGGCGTGCCGCACCTGCGCGGCGGCGGCCGCGGCGATCAGCTGGTGGTGGTGGACGTGGCTATCCCGCGCAAGCTGAACGCCGAACAGCGCAAGCTGTTCGAGCAGCTGGCCGATACGATGGGCAGCGAAGCGCAGCCCAAGGAGAACGGCTTGCTGGATAAGTTACGCGAAGTACTGGGGGGGTAATGCTCTAAGGCTTAGTCAATGGGGTTCTGCAAGATCGCGAATATATTATCCGAGCTAATACTTAATATTTGTCCATTAGAAAGCAGGAAATAGTAAATGTCCCCCGTCTTGTCTAATAGAAAAACAGGCGACGAAATGTGATCATTAAATTGTAGACCAGTGGAATAAAATAATTCTTCGATTTCGGGCTGGGTAACGATAAATGTATTCGGTGATTTACCTCGATTTGATAGTTCATAGATCGGGTAAAGACTTGTCCCGAAGGGCACAATTGATAAGAAAAATAAGACTGGTATAACAAAAACCCAACCTTTTTTTAGAAAGTTTCCCAGTACGGTTGGTTTTTTTAGCATTGAATTTTTTATATTCTCAATAAAGCAAACTTGTGCGACAATGATCGTTAGGAACAATGGAATTGAAGAACTTAGAATAAAAATCTCCCCGACCTTTACAAAAAAAATATCTGAAAGCGTTGTAAGAAGGTAATTTTCATAGGCTTGATATTGAGAAAGAACAACAAAGAATATATCTAATGCAGCAGTTGTCACTATCGAGGTTCTTAAATAACGAGTCCTATCAAGTTTAGGATAGTCCGGAAATAAATACCACACTATTCCTGGCAAACTCATCCAGACTAAAACGATTATGTAATAAAAGCCTGCATAAAAATATTTTATGTTTATAAACGAATAATCTACAATTCTCAGCTTTTGTGTAAAGCTGGCGACGGCAATAAACCCGATGCCATAAAGCAAGGAAGCAATTAGAGCGCCGCTTTTTATCAATTCGACAAAATCGAATTTTGCTTGTTTTTTTCTCATAATTTGGCCGTAACAGATTATATATTAGTATTATCTTTAAGCGAAACTGTGGAATTGTTATGGAAGTGCAAATCATGCTAAACATCATGGGAGCGACCCCCAAGCTCCTGTCCTGTGTTGGGCCGCAAAAAAAGAATAGGGTGCGCTATACTGCGCGGCATGGCGAACTCCTGGCTGCGCATCTCGCTTGAGGTTGATCCTGAACTAGCCGAGGCCGTTTCCGAAGTGCTGGCGTTCGTCACGAAGCTAAGCGCGAAGACACTTTTATCCTCTTTTTGTTTTGGGAATGTTTGGCAAGCTCTTCAAGCAAGGGTAGTTCGATGGGTACTCGATTTACATAATCCTCTGGCACCCAATAGCCTGCTTCACCGAAAAGCCAGCCCCTAAGTACCTCCCGGGAAACTCCAAGAGAATACAGCACCTCATCGGCTGCTCGCAACAATTGTCCGGCATACCACTTTATGTCAATCTCTATTCCTTCGTCAATTGAATGAGAGGATAACGCGTAAGGTGGATCTTTCACGCGTACAAAATCGATCTGCTGGCCGGCTCTAAGGGTTTTGTGATCGCGCGCCAATTGGCTTGCCGCCCGCCCGGCGGGCGAAAGGACGCTAAAATCTTCGAGATTGCGGCTTAGCGTTTGGGAGATCACTAACCCAGGCAGTTCAACTTCCTTGCATTTCAATTTGCGAACACTGCGCCTAAATCGCCGGACAACTTCAGGGATGAGCTTAGGCAATCTGTAAAAATCAGCTTCGCTGGCAAGGATATTTATAGCCTCCATTTGGACTTCGGCAACGAAGGGGGGTGTGTCGCCGCGGCGAGCCATGATGCCGCGGCATTTGAGGCTGCCATCTCGAAATACCCCAAAATAGCAGTTGGGCACGGGAACTGCAGGGTTCGGCTTGGAGGGCAGGAAAGCGATCCAGCGCAGGATGCCTTCCAGATCGATCTTCAGCTGAGTGCGGCGCTGGATCTCGGCGAGCAGTTCGGATAGTTTCGCCTCGTCGTGTTCGCCAATGGTGACGAACAGGCTGTCTACGTACACATGCAGCACTTCAAAGCCTGCATCCTCAGCAGCTTCTTTAGCTTGCAAGATCACATCCCGGCTGACGGCATTGATGGCTTCGTGAGCCTCAATGCTTCCGATCCGATTGCCGCTGAAACCCTGATATCCGTAAGACACCCAGCCCAGACCTTTGAGGAACTCGTAAGCGGTCTTGAGATAGTCCAAGTCATACCCACTTTTATCCCCTTCGCCCTCCAGGATATCCTTGATCGCCCTGCGCTTCGCCATGATAGGTTTCAGGATGTCGGCCACGATCCCAGTCTGATCCTGGTTGATGGGCGCCTCGATGCCGGGCGCCCAAAATGTGGATTCGCCGGTCACCCCTACGGTTTCAGCAGAGATGTTCCAGCCAGTCATGATATTGGGATACATGGAGAAAAAATCGATTTCGGCTACGTTCTGGTGCAACCCAACTATGGGCTTAAAAATTACGCCTCCGTTGTCGGCCGCAATGAGCTGGGTAGCCTTTTTGAAACGCTCGCGTTGTTGTTTGCGGATCGGGATGAGAATACCTTTCTTAAGCGAGGCAGCCACTTGCATGCCCACAAACGCGCCCCCCGCGCTGCGGCGCGCCGCGTTTTGGATGGGCAAATTGCTGAGCCGAGCGGTCTCAAAGGTGCCTTGCAGACCCCAATCCTTGAAAGCCATCGAATTTTGAGGGTCCAGGTGCAGCCGACCCAGTAACAAAGTTTGTTGATCGCGATGGACCAGATGCCCATAGCTCTCGAATTGGTTTGCTTCGACGCGAATAGGTAGTCGCGACCTCTCGCGATTCGGATTGAAGAAAATGCCTGTGGATTTGGAAATGGAAAACAGATAGGGGAAGAGCCACATATCTCCGTATTGTGTACGAATAATGTCAGGGTCATATCGTTGGATGAGGCAATTAAAGCGGTCAAGCAAGTGTGCGATATTCTTGGTGCTAAGTGTTTCGGTTTGGTTGCCGAATGTAATTCGAATAGAAGATGGCAAAGCTCTAACTGGTGAGCTGGTGGGTTCCACTTCCATTGTGCGTAATTCGGGGAATCGCGGCTTCAAGCCCCATCTGTCATCTCGGTTGGTTATTTTGAGAATTCTTCGATTTTCGTCCACCTCGATCGTGCAATAGGCAAGCGGAAAAGTTCTGGTGGCTATGAAATAATGCGCAGGTAGGGCAATGTCGGCGTCATAGTAATCGAGGTCTGGGAACAATTCGTGGAGCTTGTAGAACAAGGAGCGCTGCAGGGCCCCGTTGGGTACGTGAATAGCCACTACTTCAGTGGGACCATGGAATAAATGCCTGCGTTTCGTGGGGCGGAATTGCACGCGCAGCTTTGTAAGATGACTGCAAAGGCTGCTTAAGCCTGATGGGCCTCCCCCGACATAGAAGGTGACTGGCAGTTCTTGAGTGAAGCGATGCCGAGCTCCATCTTCTCCGATAAACCAGACTACTACCCCTCGCCCTTTATTGGGGTAAACGTCGAACAGCCAACCGGAATGTTCAGTCGGCATCGGAATGATCGGTTCCGGACTTCATTAAAAAGAGTTCAGTCCTGAGCTTGCGTATTTCGATCAGCGATTCTTGTTTGGCCTTGGCTAGTTCCCGGGCAAACTCCTGACGGAGATTTTCAAATTCAAACTCCTGGTGCCTTATTTGTTTGTGTTTTTCAAGCAGCAGAGAAAGCAGGAATGCGATCCCGGGCAGAAGATTGGCGGCATACCCCGCCGCGGGCAAATGCTGGTTGGCTTCGTCAAGTAACGTGTCTAGAGCAAGCTGATCTGATTTGCGCAAAGCGCGGCGGAACGGCTTCACATAAGCGAGGAAGCGCTGGTAATTCTGGGTAACGGTGGAAAGTGTGTGGCCCATTACTCCACCCACTGAAATGCAGCTTGGACTGGTTGGGGCAGTTGCTCCGGCGGCTGAAAGTAGAAGCGCGTATTTGCGAATTGCTCAAGCAGGCTGATCAGGTTTGGACGGGTCGCGTCGGCACGGGCACTGATAAGCACGGGCGCTTGTTCGCTCAGTTGCTGTATGCGCTGGAGGCAGTTTTGTAGCAGGAGTGTCACTTCTTTGTGCGTCAGGTCATCTTCGTAGAAGGATTCCAGAAAGTCGGTGATCACCAGCGGCACTGGGCCGAGCGATAGCGAAGTTAGCGCATCCAGCATTTGGTAGCAACTCTCCGCGCGGGATACAAGAATGCGATCGAGGATCTCATAGACGCTACCTGCCTCTTCTCCCAATAGCAGGGGTATGTGATCGAAAGAGATTCGATTGCCACCCACGATGACCTGGACAGATTCTTGAAGCGCAAAGCGGTCAACTAATTCCTGCATTGCGCTTGTGAGAACTGGGTACTCCCCTTGGAAGAGAAAGATCGAACCTGAATGAGCTATTGGCACCAGGCTGCGCACGCTGGGTAGGGAATCAGATTCCGGAATGATATTGGTTCTTAGAAGGTCCATTTTGAGTAATCATAATAGAACATATATTCTATGTCAATGAATTGTGCCACGGCTATTGAGTAAAGTAAACTTGACATAATGTAAAGTTTGCTATATACTGCCTTCCACAAGGAGACAGTATGAAAAAATCAAATGCTCGTAAAAGTCTGCTCTGGGCGATGCTAGCATACGCCATACTAGTAATGGCCGCTGTGCTGTTGGTGCGCGGCCATCCAGCGGCGGCTTGGGCGGTCCCTGTGTCATTACTGCCGTTAGCGCCTGGCATCTTTGTAGTGCGCGCAGTAATAATGAGCTTGGGGGAGATGGATGAGTTGCAGCGCCGGATCGAACTGGATGCGCTGGCCACCGCTTTTGGCGGCATGTTCTTGCTGCTGCTCACCGAGACCCTGCTGGGGATTGCCGATATACCCGCACTTGCCCCCGGTATTCACATTCTCCTGATGTCCCCATTGTGGCTCCTGGGTAAGTGGCTAGCTCGCCGCAGGTACATATGAAGAACCGTCTCAAAGTGCTGCGTGCCGAGCGCGACTTGTCCCAGGCCGACTTGGCCGAAAAGGCCAGCGTCTCGCGGCAAACCATCAACGCCATCGAGACCGGCAAATACAACCCCAGCCTGGACTTGGCCTTCACACTGGCCGCCATTTTTGGGTTGAAGATCGAAGAAATATTTTTGAATGAAAATGAGTGAAATTTTGTAGTAGGGGCGGTTTGCAAACCGCCCCTACGTTTTACAATGCTATACTGCGCGGCATGGCTAACTCCTGGCTGCGCATTTCCCTCGAGGTCGATCCCGAACTAGCCGAAGCGGTTTCCGAGGTTCTGGCGCGCTACATTCCCGGCGGCGTAGTCATCGAGAGCACCGCTATCGAAGCCGACGCCGAGGATGAGGGCCGCGCGGTGGGGCCGCTGCGCGTGATGGGCTATATCCCCAGCGATGAACAATTGGAAAATACGCGCGCCAAGATCGAACAGGGCTTGCGCTACCTGGCGCTGATCCAACCCATCCCCGAACCTAGCTACGAAACCATTCAGGAGCAGAACTGGATGGAGGCTTGGAAGCAACACTACCGGCCGCTGCGCATTGGGCCGCGGCTGCTGGTCCTGCCCGCCTGGATGCCGGAGGAAGCCGGCGGCCGAGTTGCGGTGCGCATAGAGCCGGGCATGGCCTTCGGCACCGGCGTGCATCCCACTACCCAATTAAGCCTGCAACTATTGGAACGCTATGTGAAGCCCAACCAATCCGTCATCGACGTGGGCTGCGGCTCGGCCATCCTGGCCATCGCCGCCTCCAGGCTGGGAGCTAGCTCCGTGGTGGCGGTGGATATTGACGCGCAGGCGCTGGACAACGCGCGCCATAACGCGCAGCTGAACGATGTCGACATCGAAATCGGGGTGGGGTCAGTGGCGGAGCTGCTGGCAGGCGAATTCAGTCTGCAGCAGGCCGACCTGGTGGTGGCCAACATCCTGGCACCGGTGCTGGTGCGGCTGCTGGAGCAGGGGCTGGCAAAATTAGTAGCACAGGGCGGGGTGCTGATCCTTTCGGGGATCTTGGCGGAACAAGAGGGCGAGATGAAGCGCGCCCTGGATCAAGCCGGGCTGAAGATCAGCGAAGAGCGTCGCATCGAGGATTGGCTGGGACTAGCAGTTCGAAGGTAGGGGCGGGTCTCCCCGCCCTTGCTAGGCAGGCGCCGGGTCCATAGGTTGCCAGAGCTCGATGGGATTGCCCTCGGGTCCTTCAAATGGGCGAAGCGGCCATTGGGATATGGCTCGGGAGCCACATCGACTTCGATGCCCGCAGCACGCAGTTGCGCCGCCATGGCGTCCAGATCGCGAACGCGAAAGTTCGCCATCCATTGCTTGGCTTGGTCGCCGAAATATTCCGTATTTTCCGGGAATGGCTCGAATACGGTGACCCCAGCCTCCTGTCGTCAGGGCTCTCCCTCATAGGTTTTCGGTGTCAGTGTGATCCCCAAATGCTCTGAATACCATGAGGCCAGGCTTTCGGGATCTTTTGCCCTAAAGAACAAACCGCCGATGCCGGGTTACTTTCTCCATGTTGACTCCTAACGTTGCAGCCAGCGCTCCAGTCCTTCGGGCGGCGAGTAAGTCGCCAGCTTGTCCAGCAAGGCTTCGGGTGTATCCGCCTGGCTGTATAGTTTTTGGTGCTCCCAAAAAGTGAAGCCTTCTTTATTGGCATGCTCTAGGAATTTGAGCAGATGGTCGTAGTAGCCATACACGTTGAGCAAACCCACTGGCTTGGCGTGCAGCCCGATCTGCGCCCAGGTGAGCGCTTCGAATAATTCCTCCAGAGTGCCGAAGCCGCCAGGCAGGGCCACGAAGGCATCTGCCAGCTCGGCCATGCGCGCCTTGCGCGGGTGCATGCCGTCCACCAGCTCCATGCGGGTCAGGCGTTGGTGAGCCAGCTCGGGACGGTTGAATTGCAGCGGGAGCACGCCGATCACCTCGCCGCCGGCGTCCAGCACGGCGTCGGCCACCGCGCCCATCAGCCCAGTGCTGCCGCCGCCGAAGACCAGCTGCAGGCCGCGGGCGACCATCACTTCACCCATAAGGCGGGCGGCTTCGATGTATTTTTTGTCGACTTCGTCAGAGGAACCGCAAAAAACGCATACAGCTTTCATTTCAGCTCAAGCTCCCGCACGTCGTCCAGCAATTTTTGGTCTGCCTTGCTCAATTCGGCGCGGGCCAACAGGTCCGGGCGGCGCTGGGCGGTGCGCAGCAAGGACTGCTGCCGCCGCCAGCGCTCGATGCGGGCATGGTCTCCGGAACGCAGGATCTCGGGAACCTCCCAGCCGCGGAATACCTGCGGCCGGGTGTAGTGGGGGTGCTCTAGCAGGCCGCCGGCATGCGAATCGGTGATGGCGCCCTCGGGGTCCCCAAGTGCACCGGGCAGGGTGCGCGCCACCGCGTCGATCAGCACCAGGGCGGGCAGCTCGCCGCCGGTGAGCACATAATCGCCGATGGAGATCTCGTCTGTGGCCAGGTGGGAACGGACGCGCTCGTCCACGCCTTCATAGCGGCCACAGATCAGGGCCAAGTGCGAGAGCTTTCCCAGCTCCTGGGCCACGGCTTGGGTGAAGGGGCGCCCTTGTGGGCTCAGTAGAATGACGGGGATTTGCAGCGGCGCGCCCAGCACGCTTTCCACCGCGGCGAAGATGGGTTCAGGTTTCATCACCATGCCGCCCCCGCCGCCGTAGGGCTCATCGTCGGTCACCTGGTGTTTGTCGGTGGCGTAATCGCGGATGTTGTGCATGCTCACCTGTAGCAAACCGGCCAGCTGGGCGCGGCCCAGGATGCTGGCCTCCAGGTAGGGTGGGAACAGATCGGGAAAAAGTGTAAACACATCCACACGCATAGGAGCACATTCTAACCGCGGCGCAAGCAACGACCCCACTCATCTAGTTCTCATAGCCAGAACCTGACGCTCTTTTCCCGTACGGTAGAATCGCTTCGATGTACCTGCACGGAAGCCGCTGGCACATGCAAAAGGAAAGCAAAAAGCGCCGGGCGAACCCGGCGCTGATTGGGTTAATCCTCATGCTGGCCGCTGCAGCCTGCTATTTCAACCAATACGTAATGCCCACATTGCCCTTGCCCCAGGCACCCACCGTAACCCCCACCCGCGACCCCGAATCTTTCGTGAACGCCGCCCAGGCTTCTTATGACGAGGGCAATTTGCTCCAATCTATTGCCAATTATGAGCAGGCGGTCTTGGCCGATCCTTCCAACCCGGCCATCTATATAAACCTGGCCCGCATGCAGGTGTTGGCAGGCCGCTATGAGGCGGCCCAAACCAGCGTCAGCAATTCATTGTTGCTCAGCCCAGATAATCCCATGGGTTTAGCCATATTGGGTTGGACGCTGAATTTCCTCGACAACCACGCTGGCGCTTCGGCAGCCCTGCAGCGCGCTTTGCTGCTGGACCCCAATAACGCCATGGCGCATGGCTTCATGGCCGAAGTGCTGGCCGATAATGGGGAATTTGACCTGGCCGCTGAGGAATCGCGCATCGCCGTCGAATTGGGCGGCAACTTGTTGGAGGTGCGCCGCTCGCGCGGCTACGTTTTGGAGCTGACCGGCAACTATGCAGAGGCGGCGCTGCAGTATGAGACTGCCCTGGCGATCAACGACCGCATTGCCGACCTGCATTTGTCCCTGGGCCGGGTGTACCGGGCCATGGAACGCTATGACGATGCCATCAATGAATTCGTCATCGCCGACTCGCTCAACCCCACCGACCCATTGCCGAATACCTACACCGGGCTCATCTACATCACCATCGGCGAATTTGGCAAAGCTGTGCAGGCTATGCTCCAGGCCGTTTCCGAAGATCCATCCAATCCCCACCGGTATGCCAACCTCGGAGTGGCCTATTATCGCAACCAGCAGCCCGCCGAAGCGCTGGATGCTTTCCAGCTTGCTATCCGCGGTGGCGTCACGGAGGACGGCGTGATAGTCAACGGCTTGCCTCTGGATTCTGCAGAAGTCGTTCCCTATTACTACATCTATGGCCTGCTGCTGGCGAGTGACAACCGCTGCGCAGAGGCCTTGCCCATTTCGCAGGCGCTGATCGCAAGTTTTCCGGACGATGAAATTGCCGTGGCCAACGCCGATGAGATGGTGCTAATTTGTGAGGGAGAGCAAGGGGCGCAGCCCCAAGCCACCCCCTCGCCAACCTCCAGCGAGGAAGGAATGATCATGGAGGAAACCCCGGCCTCCTAGTTCCGGGATCCCTAATGCGCGTCCGCCAACGCAAAACTCTGTTCCACGACGCCGGTTCTCACTCCAACCCATTTCGCATGTTGCTGTGGGCTGGGCTGATCATGGCCGGGCTGTATTTACTTTGGGGCGTAGACCGCGGCGACGTCCGGCCGTTGTTTGTGGCTACCCCCACCGCCACCCGCGGCGCGGTCTCTTATCGTGAGGAAGGCTCCGCCTTCTTCGAGGCCGGCAATTTGGACAAGGCTATCGAGGCTTATCAGGATGCACTGGCCGTCAATCCTGAAGATTACGCCGGGTGGAGCGAACTGGCTCGCATCCAGACCTATTCTTCCGCGCTGCTTACTCAGGACCGCCAGCGCACCCGCCTGGCCGAAGCGCTGGCCAGCGCCGACCAGGCAGTGGCCCTGGCGCCGCAAGACAGCAGCACGCACGCAGTGCGCGCCTTCGTGTTTGATTGGAGCGCCGGTGCGGCGGGCACCTCTGATGAGTATCAGTCCTTTATTGCCCAGGCCAGCACCGAAGCCGTGTTGGCCTTACAGTTGGACAGCCTGAACGTGCTGGCCTTGGCGTACCAGGCCGAGATCTATGCCGACCAGCAGCAGTACACCCAGGCCAGCCAATATGCAGAACGGGCCATGAGCGTGAATCCCAACTCGTTCGATAGTTTGCGGGTGAGCGCTTATGTTTTGGAGGCCGCCGGCAATTACGCGGCCGCCATTGAGAGATATAAGGACGCCGCCCAGGTGGCGCCGAACCAGACCTTTATCTATATCCGCATCGGCCAGAATTATCGCGAGCTTAGCCTGTATGACCAGGCCCTGGAGTATTTTGACCGCGCCGCATCGATCAATGAAGCTCTGGGGATCGAGGACCCGCTGCCATACATCGCCATCGCCAAGACCTATTCGCGCATGGGCGAATTCTTTGCCGCGGCGCTCAATGCCGAGAAGGCTATCGACCTGGACCCCACCAACCCAGACTGGTATGGGCAGCTCGGCATCATTTACTTCCGGGCGCGTAATTATGAGAGTTCCATCCCGGTGCTACGCTGCGCAGTGAGCGGCTGCTCCGATGTTCAAAACAGCGTGGATAGCGAGGAGCGCTGGGTGACCGCAGTCAGCGGCCTGCCGCTGGACAATAACACCCTGGTCTATTACTACACCTTTGGGTCTGTGCTGGCCGCCCTGGAGCAATGCGAAGAGGCGGTCCCCATCCTGGATGCCTTGAGCGCCACATACGCAGGGGATTCTGTGGTGATGCTTATTGTCAATGAGGGCTATACCATTTGCGAGGGCACGGTTGCAGGCGGAGGAGGCAACTGAGTATCAGAGATTTGTAAGAAATGGGGGGATTCAGCTTGATTACCCCTAGCAAACTCTTGACTGAGCTTATAAAACTGGTATCATACCTATCCGTTAGCACTCGATAGGTGTGAGTGCTAATGACTCGAAAAAATCTAAACAAACTCAATTTTAGGAGGCATCAGATGGCTATTGCACTCAAACCGCTCGCTGACCGCGTGTTGGTGGAGCCCATTGAGGACGAAGAGGTCACCGCGGGTGGCATCGTTCTCCCAGAAACTGCGAAGGAAAAACCGCAGCGCGGCAAGATCCTGGCCGTGGGCCCGGGCGGGCGCGATGAGGACGGCAAAGTAATTGTCATGGAAGTGGCAGCCGGCCAAACCGTGCTATTTGCTAAGTACGCCGGCACCGAGATCAAGTCCGAAGGCAAGAAACTGTTGATCCTGCGCCAATCGGACCTCCTGGCGATTCTCGAAGACAAAAGCCAGTCAAAGCTGCCGATACGTAACATCACCCCGCCAGGGAAAGCAAAGAAATAATCTGATTTGATACTCAAGGAGAAAACTATCTATGGCAAAACAACTCGCATTTTCTGAAGAAGCCCGCCGCCACCTGTTGGCCGGCGTAAACGCCGTGGCCGAAGCGGTGGTCACCACCCTAGGCCCCAAGGGTCGCAACGTGGCCCTTGATCGAAAGTTCGGCGCCCCCACCATCACCCACGACGGAGTGACAGTGGCCAAGGAAATTGAGCTGGAGAATCCCTTTGAGAACATGGGCGCCCAGCTTTTGAAGGAAGCCGCCTCCAAGACCAACGATATCGCCGGGGACGGTACCACCACCTCCACCCTGCTGGCGCATGCCATCGTCACCGACGGCATGAAGAACCTGGCCGCCGGCGCCAATCCCATGATGCTCAAGCGCGGCATTGAAGCCGCCACCAAAGCCATATCGGAAGAGATCAAGAAGCAAGCCATCAAGATCAACAGCAAGGACGGCATTGCTAACGTAGCATCCGTTTCCGCGCAAGACCGCGAGATCGGTAACCTGATCGCGGATGTGTTCGACAAGGTCGGCAACGACGGCGTGATCACCGTGGAAGACTCGCAAGGCCTGCAGTTCGAGACCGAATACGTCGAAGGCATGCAGTTCGATCGCGGCTATCTTTCCGCATACTTCGTTACCGCTCCCGAGAGTATGGAAGCGATTATCGAAGATGCCCAGATCCTGATCCACGATAAGAAGATCTCCGTCGCCCAGGACATGGTGCCGCTGCTCGAGAAGCTGGTGCAAACCGGCAAGCGCAACCTGGTGATCATCTCTGAAGATGTAGACGGGGAAGCTCTGGCGACCCTGGTGTTGAACAAACTGCGCGGCATGCTCAACGTGCTGGCTGTCAAGGCCCCCGGCTTTGGCGACCGCCGCAAGGCCATGCTGCAGGACATCGCCATCCTCACCGGTGCCACAGTTATCTCCGAGGAACTCGGTCGCAAGTTGGAAACCGCAACGATGGAAGACCTTGGCAAAGCCGAGAAGGTTATGTCCGACAAGGACAACACCACCATCATCGGTGGCAAGGGAGACCCCAAGCGCATCGCAGGCCGCATCGAAGAGATCCGCGTGGAGAAGGAAAACAGCACCAGCGATTATGACAAAGAGAAACTCGATGAGCGCCTGGCCAAGCTGGCCGGCGGCGTGGCCATTATCCGCGTAGGTGCGGCCACCGAAACCGAGTTAAAGGAAAAGAAACACCGCGTCGAAGACGCCGTTTCGGCCACGCGCGCAGCCATCGAAGAAGGCATCGTGCCCGGCGGCGGCGTGGCTTTGTTGAACGCGCGCAGTGTGCTGGACAAGCTGAAGGTTGGCGACGATGATGATACCAAGGTAGGCGTGCAGATCGTGCGCCGCGCCCTGGAAATGCCCATGCGCCGCATCGCGGTCAACGCTGGCCAGGATGGTCCCGTGATCGTGGAAGGCGTTCTGCGCAAGCAGGTGGAGACCAAGAACAAGAACTTCGGTTACGACGTGCTGGCAGAGGAATTTGTGGACATGGTCGAATCCGGTTGGATCGACCCCGCCAAGGTGACTCGCGGCGCTTTGGAGAATGCAGCCTCCATCGCCGCCATGATCCTAACCACCGAGGCCTTGGTTTCGGACAAGCCTGAGGAAAACAAGTCCGCGCCCATGCCCCAGATGCCGGAGTACTAAAAAACAAACAACTGAGTGAATAAAAGAGGTCTTGGAAAGCCAAGACCTCTTTTTTTGATCAAACGCCAGTCACGCGAATACTTTGTGATATTATTAACAAACTTTTCCCCGCCTTCGCCCGAGGCAGCATGCCGGCTCCCAATTTCATCTCCATAGAAAACCTGTCTAAGAGCTATTCCGAAGGCGCACAAACTCACGCTGTGTTGCGCGGCGCTAACCTCCAGGTGCAGCGCGGCGAATTTGTAGCCCTGGTGGGCGCCAGCGGCAGCGGCAAAAGTACTCTGCTCAACTTGCTCAGCGGCATCGATACTGCCGACGCCGGCGCCATCTGGGTGGACGGCCGCAATCTTATTGCGTTGAATGAGTCCGAGCGCACCTTGTTCCGCCGCCAGCATATCGGCTTCGTCTTCCAATTCTTCAACCTATTGCCCACCCTTACCGTGCTCGAAAATGCCGCGCTGCCCCTGGAGCTGGCGGGGGCGTCTGCCAAAGAGGCAGCCCACAAGGCGCAGGAGCTATTGGCCCTGGTCGGCCTTGCCAACCGGGCGGCTAGCTACCCTGACGTGCTCTCCGGCGGCGAGCAGCAGCGCGTGGCCCTGGCCCGCGCCTTGGTGCATGATCCCTTATTGGTATTGGCCGACGAGCCCACCGGCAACCTGGATGAGGAAACCGGCGGCCAGGTGATGGACCTGCTGGAGCAGCTCACCGGCAGCGCCGGCAAGAACCTGGTGATGGCCACCCATAATATGGAGAACGCCCGCCGCGCTGACCGCGTGGTGCACGTGCGCGAAGGCAAATTGGTGGAAGCGGAAAGAAAGATTGACAATTAAACGAATGCGCATGCCGGCCAGCTTGTTCAAGGTGGCTTGGAGCTACCTGCTTGCCCATCCTTTGCAGACCGTACTGATGCTCTTGGGCATCAGCCTGGGCGTGGCCGTGGCGGTCAGTGTGGATGTGGCCAACGCCAGCGCCTCGCAGGCTTTTGACCTGAGCGTGGAAGCCGTGGTGGGGCGCAGCACACATTACATTTCCGGCGGCCCTAGCGGCATCCCGGATGAGGCCTATGCCGACTTGCGCCGGGCTGGTTTGGGCATTCCCATGGCGCCCATCCTCAGCCAGTATGTCGCTTCCCCTGAGTTAGGAGGAGTGCCCCTGCAATTGCTGGGGGTGGATCCCTTCGCCGAGGAACCGTTCCGATCTTATTTGTATAGCGAAGAGGCACAGGTAAACGTGGCGGAGTTTGGCGCTTTTTATGCAGTGCCCGGGGCCATTTTGATCTCCAGCGACCTGGCCGCCCAATACGGCCTGGCGCCCGGCGACAGCATCCAGCTCAATGTAGCCGGATCGGCTAAGCAGGGCATAGTCGCCGGCCTGATCGAGCCGCGCGATGCGCTCAGCCGCCGCGCCTTGGAATACCTGGTGCTGGCGGATATCTCGACAGTCCAGGAATTGAGCGGCCGCCTGGGTTGGATCGAGCGCATCGATCTGATCCTGCCGGAAGAGGGCCGCGAAGCAACCCTGCAGCGCCTTGAGGCGCAGTTGCCCGAGGGCATGCAGGTGTTACCGGCTGAAGGCCGCAGCCAGGCCGCAGAACAAATAACCTCGGCGTTTCGCACCAACCTCACTGCCCTCAGCTTGCTGGGGCTGGTGGTTGGGCTCTTCCTTATTTACAACACGATGACCTTTTCGGTTGTGCAGCGCCGGCAGATCTTTGGCACTTTGCGCGCCCTGGGCGTCAGCGGACGGGAGATCTTCATTCTGGTGTTGGGCGAAGCGCTGCTGGTGGGAGTGGTAGGTTCCTCTCTAGGCATCCTGCTCGGTCTTCTTCTTGGCCGCGGCGCGGTGGACCAGGTGTCGCAGACCATCAATGATGTTTTCTTCACCCTCACCGTGCGCGAAGCTGTTTTGCCAGCCTCCAGCCTGATCAAAGGCGGCTTGCTTGGCATGGCAGCCACCTTGCTGGCCGCCTGGGTGCCGGCTTTGGAAGCCGCCAACTCGCCGCCACGCCGCATCTTGTCGCGCTCCCAATTGGAATTGCTCTCCACCAAGATCCTGGGCCGCGTCGCCCTTTTTGGCGGCCTCATGGCAGCCGCTTCCGGCATTCTGCTGACGACCCTCGAACTGGACTTGATCTTCAGTTTCGCCTGCACCTTTGGGGTGACCATTGGCCTGGCGCTAACCACCCCGTGGATCACGCAGCGGTTGATGCCGCTTATCGCCCGGCTGCTGGGCAGGGCCATCGGCCCGCTGGGCCGCCTGGCCCCACGCGAAGTGGCGGCCTCGGCCAGCCGCACCTCGCCGGCCATGGCCGCCCTCATGGTGGCCGTGGCGGTGACCATTGGCGCCAGCCTGATGATCAGCAGCTTCCGCGGCTCGGTGATCACCTGGCTGGACCAGATCCTCAGCAACGATATTTACGGCTCCGTGGCCGGGGCTTCGCTGGCCGAACCTGCCATACCGATCGACCCGGAGATCATCGAGCAGGTGGAGACCTGGCCGGGAGTCGAAGCTGTGCACCTATTGCGCAATATCGAAGTTGATTCGCCTTATGGTCCGATCACCATTAGCGCCAATAACAACCCCGGGGATGGGAATGAGCAGATCTACGTGGAGAAGCAGGGCAGCGGGGCGGAGGTCTGGCAGGCGGTGCAAGCCGGCGCAGTCATGATCTCAGAACCATTGGCAAACCGCCTGGGTTTGCGCATGGGCGACAACCTCACCCTATACACTCCGCAAGGGGAGCATAGCTTTCCAATCGTGGCCGTCTTCCTCGACTACACCTCAAGCCGCGGCAATGTCAGCATATGGCTGGATATCTATCGCCAACTTTGGGATGACCAGGCTGTGACTGCCTTCTCTGCCCGGGTCGCTCCTGGTCAGGACATAGACGCCATGGTGGCGGCCATGAAATCTGAACTTAATCAGGGCCAGTTCCTTAATGTCCGCTCGAATGCTGGGTTGCGCGAAGAGACCCTTGAGATTTTCGACCGCACCTTCGTCATCACCGGCGCACTGCAGATCATCACCACCGGCGTGGCCTTTGTGGGCGTGCTCAGCGCCATGCTGGCGCTGCAATTGGAAAAGCAGCGCCAGATGGGCATCCTAAAAGCCATCGGCCTTAGCATCCGCCAATTGTGGGCGCTTACGTTGCTTGAGACCGGGCTGATCGGCGCGGTGGCCGGCCTGTTGGCGCTGCCGACCGGATACATCGTGGCCCAGATCCTGCTGCAGCTGATCAACAAACGTTCTTTCGGCTGGACCCTGCAGATGCAATTGGAAGCCGCGCCCTTCATTCAGGCGCTGTTGATCGCGGTGGCCGCCGCGTTGTTGGCGGGTCTATATCCCGCATATCGTGCCAGCCGGCGCAGCGCGGCCGAGGCCATGCGCTTTGATTAAGTCGCGCAACATATTTTGGATCTTGCTCGGTTTGGGAGCGCTGGCACTTGGAGCATTCTATTTATTTAATCCATCCGCTGGAGCGAACGAGGATCTTGCCGCACAAGTGCGCACGACGCCGGTTCCCATTGAAGGCTTTACCCGCGCCAGCGGCCCGCGTCCGTTCGATTTTCCCGCCGACTTTGGCGCCCATCCCGAATACCGCACTGAATGGTGGTATTACATCGGCAACCTGGAAACCGCCGATGGCCGCCACTTTGGCTATGAGCTAACTTTTTTCCGCGTAGCGCTTCTGCCGCCCAACCAAGCCTTCCCGCGCTCCAGCGCTTGGGCCACCAACCAGATCTACATGGCGCACTTCGCCCTCACCGACGCAGTTGGGGGAGAGTTCCATGCCTTCCAGCGCTTCTCGCGCGGAGCGGTGGAGTTGGCCGGCGCGCAAGCCGCGCCTTATCGTGTCTGGCTGGAAGATTGGCACGTCGAGCAAACCGAAGCCGGCGCATACTTGCTTTCAGCGCAAGCCGAAGACCTGGTTATTGAGCTGCACCTTACCGATAGCAAAGGCCCCATAGCCCACGGAGATACCGGCTACAGCCAAAAAGGTCCGGAGGCGGGCAATGCTTCGTATTACTACAGCCAAACGCGTTTGTTGGCTGAAGGCAGCATCCAGATCGGGGACGAGTCTTTCGAAGTCAGCGGTGTGGGTTGGTCCGATCATGAATACAGCACCAGCGTGCTTTCAGCCGGCCAGGTGGGCTGGGATTGGTTTGCGATCCAGCTGGATGACGGCAGCGAAGTGATGCTGTATACCATTCGGCGCGCCGATGGCAGCATCGATCCTTTTTCCAGCGGCACGCTAATTGCGCCTGACGGAAGCACGAAGTCGCTGGGCCGGGAGGATTTCGCCATCCAAGCCCGCGGCCTTTGGCGCAGCCCGCAATCGGGCGCAGAGTATCCGACGGGCTGGACGGTCAGCATCCCCGGCGCTGGGCTGCAACTTGAACTCACGCCTTATTTGCTCGACCAGGAGCTCAACGTTTCGACTATCTACTGGGAAGGCGCGGTTCAGATCACGGGGACCCGGGATGGGCAGCTGCTGGCTGGTGTGGGTTATGTGGAACTGACCGGCTACGCGGAACCCTTCAACGGCGATTTTTAACAAAGTGATACAATGCGCAAAACAATTTAGGAGAGGCTAATGATTAAAAAACATACAATTCAATTGGTCTTGCTTGCGGCCTTTGCTATAGTGCTGGCGGCTTGCTCCATTCCCACGAAGAAGGTCACCCTGGTTGCCGAAGACATCGTGTGGAACTTGGAGACCATCGAAGCTAAGGTGAACCAGCCTATCGAGATCACCTTGCGCAACGAAGGCGTCTTGGACCACGATTTCGTCATCGAGGATTTGGGCGTTGATGTACTGCTGTCCCCGGGAGATGTCCAAATAGTGAAGATTATGGTCGATCACGCCGGCACCATTACTTATATCTGCAACATCCCCGGCCACGAAGAAGCCGGCATGGTGGGCCAGATCATCATTACGGACTAGCTGTAGAGGGAACGCCGAATAAGCCGCGTTCCAGGATCTGGCATTTCAACCCGAAGGGCAAACATTAGGGGGTTAATACTCTTCGGGTTGGACGAAGCGGCCAGCCATCGGGTAGAATCCCTGCTCTGTAAAAATGACCATCGGGAAAAAGACGACACGCTACCAACCCCCATATACCTTGCTTAAGACCGGCCGGGGGCGGCGCGGGCGCGGCAACATCGGGTTCTATTTGCTGGCTGGGCTCTCGATCCTACTGATCTCGGCCGGCCTGTTCTTCACCGGTTCCTGGGTATCCGCCGGGGGGCCGGCGTCTTTGTTCCCCAGCGTCACGCCTACTCCCACCCTCACCTTCACCCCCAGCAATACGCCCACCATCACTCCCACGCCGACCCTGACGCCGATCCCGGCTACGCCCACCGCTTCGGCCCCGTTCACCTACCTGGTGGTCTCCAACGACACCATCTCCAGCATCGCGGCGAAGTTCGGCCTCGACCCGGTAAGCGGCCCCATCATCATTATGCTGCTTAATGGACTCAACAATGATAGTGTGCTGTCCGTCGGGCAGGAATTGATCATTCCCAACCCTGACATGGAGATCCCCACGCCCACCGCGCTGCCGGACAACTTGCGGCGCGGGGATGAGATCGACTACTTTGTGCTTCCCGGAGATACCGTGGCGGGCATCGCCCTTGAGTTCTTCAGCACTGTGGATGCCATTATTGAAGCCAACAACCTTCCTGACCCCAATGCTATTTTTGCCGGGCAATTGCTGAAAGTACCGGTCAATCTGGTCACGCCTACCCCAGGTCCCTCGCTGACTCCGCTGTCTTCAGCTACAGCCACACCCTAGAATAAAAAAAGCCCGCCTGAGCGGGCTTTTTTCAATCTCTATTCACTACCACGAAGATCATCGGCCTGCGCTTGGTGGCGTCGTAGAGGAAATTGCGCAGCTTTTGTTCCACGCTTTCCTGCAGATTGCCATTAGCTTGGGCCACTACTTTCTCGATGTGGCGACGGGTCTCAGCCAGCAGCTGTTCGGAATCGCGCAGGTAAACGAAGCCGCGCGTAATGATCTCCGGCTCGGAGACCAGGTTTCCAGTAACATCGTCCACCTTCAGGTTCACAAAAATGAAGCCGTCGCGGGCCAGGGCCTCGCGTTCGCGCATTACCGAAGGGCCGATGTCGCCCACGCCCGAACCGTCCACGAAGACGTAGCCGCCGGGTACGCGCTCGGCGAGGCGCATACGGCCGCCGATGAATTCGATGGCTTGGCCGTTCTCGATCACTGCGATGCGGCCTTCAGGGATGCCGTTTTCCCGGGCCAGCAAGGCGTGCTGGTGGAGGTGGCGCAGTTCGCCGTGTACCGGGATCAGGTACTTCGGCTTGACCAGGTTGAGCATAAATACAATCTCCTCCTGGCTGGCGTGGCCGGAAACGTGCACTTGGGCGATCGGGTCATAGATCACATGGGCGCCGAGTTGGAACAGCCGGTTGATCACCCGGTAGACGGTTTCTTCGTTGCCCGGTATGGGGTGGGAAGATAACACAATCGTGTCACCTTTCTTCACATCGAACTGGCGATTAGTACCGGTGGCCAGGCGGCCCATGATCGATGAGGGTTCACCCTGGGAGCCGGTGCACATCAGCACCACGTTCTCGGGTCTTAGCTTCAACGCCTCGTCAATGGGAACGACCAGGTCATTCGAAAGCTCCAGGTAGCCCAATTGCAGGGCCATCTTGGCATTCTCCCGCATGCTGGTGCCCACGAAGGCCATCTTGCGGCCGTGCCGCTCGGCGGCGTTGGCAACTTGCTGGATGCGCGAGATCAACGAGGCAAAGGTGGCCACCAAAATGCGCCCCTTAGCCTCGCTGAAGACCTTGTCGAAAGCCGGGTCGATGACCCGCTCCGAAGGCGTCCAGCCGGCTTTATCGGCGTTGGTGGAATCCGCCAGCAGGGCCAGCACGCCGCGCCCGGCGAATTCAGCCAGCTTGGCATAGTCGGTGGGCCAGTTGTCCACTGGGGTGTGGTCCAGCTTGTAGTCACCGGTGTGCACGATCAAGCCGGCAGGCGTGGTGATGCCTAGAGCCACCCCGTCAGGGATGGAATGGCACACATGGCAGAACTCGACCTTGAATTGGCCGATCTGCACGGTGTCGCCCGCCTTAACCGTGTGCAGCTTGGCTTTGCTGTGCACGCCGCCCCGGGCCAGCTTGACTTCCAGCAGGCCGCGGGTGAGCGGCGTGGCGTAGATCGGCGCGTTGATCTCTTCCAGTACGTGGGCAATGGCGCCGGTGTGGTCTTCGTGGCCATGGGTGATCACGATGCCCTTTACACGGTCGCGCTTATCCAGCAAATACTGGAAGTCGGGGATAATGTAGTCGATCCCCAACATGTCGTTTTGCGGGAACATGATGCCGGTGTCGACCACCAGGATGTCGCCTCCGTATTCGAAGACGGTCATGTTCTTGCCGATCTCCCCCAGACCACCCAAAGGAATGATCCTTAGGGTGTTACTCTTGGCTTTTTCTTTGTTACCTTTTTTACTCATACTCTTTACTAATTCTCCTTGACCGGGTTTATTACCCAAGTCGTTCCTTCAATTTTATTAATCAAGGGTGCCTTGTCCGATAAAAAAAAGACCCCAGCAGGCAGAACCGGCCGGGGTACTCATCTGTTTTCAGGGATTTGTAACCCCTTTTTGCATACTGCATGATCCAATCATACAGGCCGATGAACCGTTCCGCGAAAACCGCGGGGCCTCAAATTTCAACCTAATTAACTCATGCAATATACCACGTAGTAGGGTAAACGTCAAAGACTCAGCGAAAGTTACTTCAAGGATTTAGCTATGTCCTTGGCCTTGCGAATCATCTGGTTGGTGTAGCCCCATTCGTTGTCGTACCAGGCGAAGATCTTGACCAGGTTTCCGTCCACTACCTTGGTCATCTCCAGGTCGATGATGCAGGCATGCGCATCGCCGATGATGTCGCTGGAAACGATGGGATCGTTGGTTACGCGGATGATCTCCTTGTAACGCGCCGTATCGGCTTCCTTGGTGAGGATCGCATTGACTTCATCCTTGGTGGTGTTCTTCTCAGTGAGCATGACCACGTCCGAGACAGAGCCAACGGGAACCGGCACGCGGATGGCAACCCCATCGAACTTCCCTTTGTATTGAGGCAGCGCCTTGGTGGTGGCGATGGCCGCGCCGGTGGTGGTGGGCACGATGTTGACGGCGCCCGCCCGGCCGCGGCGCATGGCCTTGTTGGGGCCGTCCACGATGCCCTGGCCGGCGGTGTAACCGTGGACCGTGGTCATGACGGCCTTTTGGATGCCCAGGTGGCGGCCGATCACCTCGATCACCGGGGTGAGCGAATTGGTGGTGCAGCTGGCGCAGGAGATGATCTGCTGCTTGGGATCCGAATCGTTCACACCGAACACCACCGTGGGCACGTCGTCACTCTTGGTGGGGGCGGAGATAATGACGTATTTAGCGCCGGCCTGGATGTGCTTGCCGGCGTCGTCTTTTTCGGTGAAGCGGCCGGTGCTTTCAATAACGATGTCGACCTTCAAGTCTTTCCAGGGTAGGGTGGCCGGGTCCTTCTCACTGAGAAACTTGAACGTCTTCTTGTCGACATGCAAGGCGCCGTCTTTGGCAAAAACCTCATCGCCGTAGCGGCCGTAGACCGAGTCATATTTGACTAAGTAAGCAATGTTTTCGGCGGGGGCGATGTCGTTGACCGCCACCAGTTCCAATTCTTTGGAATCCAAGATCAATCTTAGGGCAGCCCGGCCGATGCGGCCCAAGCCATTAATTGCAATGCGCGCCACTGGGCACCTCCATAGTTAGTGATAGAACGCGGCGATTATAGTTCTCGTTCTCTAGTTCTGGTAGTGACAATCCTCTCTTACATATAACATGTTAAAGTATTCGCATGTTACTTTTATAGAGCATGGCTAATAAACTAACCGTATTCGTTTGTTTCCTTGTCTTTGTTTTTCCCGTGGTTGCTTGCGCACCCGCGGCCGGCGAACAAGAACTGGTGGTGTTCGCGGCTGCTTCGCTCATTGACGCGTTTAGCGAGGTTGCCACAAGGTTCGAAGAGACGCACCCGGGGTTGAACGTGCTGCTTAATCTTGCCTCTTCCTCCGAGCTGGCTATCCAGCTTTCCGAAGGCGCCCCGGCGGACGTGTTTGCTTCGGCTAACCAAGCCCAGATGCAGGCTGCCGCCGAGGCCGGGCGCATCTCCGGCGAGCCTGTCTTGTTTGCCACCAACCGGCTCACCATCATCGTCCCCGCCGATAACCCGGCGGGCTTGCAAACGCCAGCCGACCTGGCCAAGCCCGGGCTGCGCTTGGTGCTGGCTGCCCCCGGGGTGCCGGTGCGCGAGTACACCGACCAAAGCATCGCCTTGCTGGGAGATGTGGTGTTCCAAACCGCGGTATACGCCAACCTGGCCTCAGAGGAGCCTAATGTGCGCCAAGTGGTCACCAAGGTGTCCCTGGGAGAAGCGGATGCCGGGATCGTCTACGCCTCGGATGTCACCCCTGATATCTCCAGCCTGGTATTGCAGATCGACATCCCCGACGCGCAGAACGTGCTAGCAACCTACCCGATGGCGGTGGTGGAAGGGGCGCCGGCAGGCGAGCAGGCTAAGGACTTCATGGATTTCGTCCTCAGCCCTGAAGGTCAGGCTATTTTGCAAAAATGGGGATTTGGGGGGAGACCGTAAACCGTGGCAGGCGACCAATCCCCGAAACCGCGCAACTATTTGGCACCACACGGGAACGGCGATCAGGGTTATGCGGCTTTTTCACCGAATATGACAAATAACGCATCATCCGGTTTAGCTGGTTCAAATGTAAACTCACTGAATAATTTGATGTTCTGGAAACCAGCTCTATTGAATAAGGCCTTTGCCTGCAGTTGGGTGTACGATCGAGTTGCTGGAAAACGTCGATGCGTTTCTTCTAACACGACTTTGTCGCCGACGATCATCTGGTACAAATCTTGAGTATCCTCACATTCACTCTCGGGATTGTAAAACGATTTGGATACTCTCCGGAATTTCACACCATCCTGGTTACTCGTCGATACCTTTTCCATTTCAGATATAAGAGGTTCCCCTTTCTTCCAAAGGGTCATGATCGACGCAGCTATTACGCCGCCGGGTAAAAGGTGGTCTATTAATCGTTTCAACGCCTCATCAGCCTGACTGGGTTCTACGATCAATTGAAGCGAACTGGACGGCACTAGGATGGTCTGATATTTTTTGGGCAGCCCTAAGGTTTCAACGTATTGTTCATAAAGTTTAGGAACTAATCCTTGTTCACCGGCCTTCTTTTTGCAGATCTCGAGCATCTCAGGGGAGTTATCAACCCCCTCCACATCTATCCCTTGGCGCAAGTAGTCAAGTAACAGTCGACCAGTACCACAACCGACATCAAGTACCGGCTGACCATTTTCTTGGATGATTTTCTTATAAAAGAAACGATCAGGCCAATTGGATGTGTCTCCCCGTAATGCGTCCCAGGCTTGTGCCATGAGTCCTTTGTATTCGTATTCAGCTAAGTTCATTTGTTAATATCCCGAGTGTGAAATTAAGAAGCGGATTAGTATGGCGTTCGGTCAGGCTGAAATTAGGCATTATTCTGCTATAAGCTCAACGGTGGCCTTTAATTCCCAACTGCGTCCGGCAGAGCGTCGCTCCTCGATGGAAAGCGGTCGGAGGAGGCGGAGGGCGTTTACTGCACCAGATACCTTGGTATACCCCTACTGCGACTTGAACGCAGGTTTCTGCCTCCGGAGGGCAGCGCTCTATCCACTGAGCTATAGGGGCTTTGCGAGGCCAAAAAGGGCCCCGCAAAATTTTATCATGCACTCCCCTTGGCTTAGATTGATATAATTGCGAACTAGGACGGTTCCAGAGACTTGATTAAAGCAAAGCCACCAGTCTTACCCCTCGGACTGATGGCATGGGTTGGGCGGGGTGTTTGGTAGATCAATACTCTTATATAGGAAGATGTCACTCAGCGATATAGGCACGTGTACTTAGCGCATAGGCATTTGTACTGTGGTTAAGCAGCGAGGAAAACAAACCAAGCAACCTGAGGTGGGAATGGCCATAGCGAATTCGTCTGAAGAAAAAATCCGCGTCGCCATCTTAGACGATCATCAGAGCGCGCTGGATGGCTATGCTTTGCGGCTTTCCAGTAAAGAGAATATCCAGGTAGTCGGCATGGCCGGCTATGGCAACGACCTGGGGCCGCTTTTGGAAAATAACGAGATCGATGTGCTTGTCCTGGATGTGGGTGTCCCCAATTCCGCGGAAGACAGCAGCCCTTACCCGATTCTCCACATCCTGCCGCGTCTGCGCAAGGCTTATCCCCATATGATGATCCTGGTGATTTCCATGCATGATCAGCGTGCGCTGGTTAGAGCGGTGCTGGATGCCGGCGCGACAGGGTATATCCTTAAGGACGATCGGGAGTCCATAATCCAGTTGGCAGAGGTGGTGACCCTGGTCAATACCGGCGGCATTTACCTGTCCCAGAAACTGCGTTACTTGTTGGTAGATGGCGGCGCCAACCGAGGCATCCTTTTACTTAGTGCGCGTGAGAGAGATGTTCTTTCCCTGGCTGCGGCTTACCCCGGTGTAACCTCAGAGGCCTTGGCTGAGCGTATGAATATTGCTCCGTCCACCGTGCGCAATTTACTGTCGAAGGCCTATAAGCGGCTCAATGTGCGTAGCCGATCCGCGGCTATCCAAAAGGCGCGGGACCTCGGGCTTGTCACTCCTTACCTACCTGGCGCAGACCTCACAAAGTAGCTGGAAAGTCCGCGCCCACCTTAGCGAAAAGATGCTGCACCGGCGCGATTGAGTCCGCTAGCAGTTTAGCCAGCGGAGCTGGGTTGGCCAAAGGGATGTCGCCCAGCAGCCGTTCCGCCTGCCCCTGGCGCAGAATTAACTCGTTCACACAATAACTGATCGCCCCACAGCTCACCAAGATAGCCTGTGCTTCGGCTAAGGCAGCCGGGTCGCTCGCCTGGCTGCGCAGCTGGATGAAGCGCGCCTGTTGCGGATGGGCCACCCCTTGGGCGAACAGGATCGGCAACGGGAAACGCCCCTGCAGCCAGTCCACGTTAGCTGGGCTGGCCAGGCAATCATTTAGATCGTCGTGAATTTGCATGATCTCACCGAATAGTTCCCCGAATTGTTTCAGTTGGGCGGCAAGCCCGAAATTGGCCCCTCCACACAATGCCCCGAGGTACAGGCCGGCCCCAAAGTACGGCGAGCTTTTCGCCTTGGTGACCGCCCAATAGGCTTCTTCGGTTTGGGGGTTTTGAACGTCAAGGTCTTGCCCATATGCCGTGCGCAACATGAGTCCATTAAGGGCTGCAGCTGCGAGTTCGCGCTCCGTTATCTTGCTATTTAGTAAAACGTCAAGCCCCAGGCAAAACAGGGCGGAGGCCAGGTTGGCAGCCCGCCCGGTTCCCAGTTGATGATAAGCGCCGCGCGGGTCCTCGTCTAAAAGGTCATCGATCACGATCAGCGCCATATGGGCGCAAGTGAGCGCGCTCACCGCGGGGACGGCCGCCTCGGGCTTTCCGCCAACGGCCTCGGCGGCGATGATCGAAAAATCCCAGGCGATCGGCTTGTGAGCACGGGCGCGTTCGCACAGCTCGGCCAAGGCCGGCCATTTCAAGGTCTGCGGGTGCGTTAAAAGAGCTTGTATTGCTTGCTGATAAGTATCCATTTTAGGCTCCCTAAGGGGGCAAAGGCCGGCCGTAAGGCCGGCCTTTACGGTCAGCTTATTGCGGTGTGGCGGTCCAGACGTCCCAAACAAGTTCGGAACGCACGGCCAGGATCTCTTTCAGGCTGGCGTGCGCAATGCGCAGCAGGCCCGAAAGACTGTCCTTGTTCTCCGTGGTGGAGAACAAGGTTGTATAGAATGTCTGCATAGAAACCATGGTTTGCTCCTTTGTTCATAGGTTTGACTACATCGTCTTGGTAAGCTTGTGTCTTGATGGGTACTTGTTCGCATCACCTCCTTCCTAACATTGAATTCCTTTGGAAAATAACGCCTTGACCCGCAGACTAAGCGAACTGTGGTTACCTGCTCTGGTCTTGGGCGTACTGTTGCTGTTCACATATGCCCGCTTTTACATGATCAGCTATATCGGCTTCCAATACAACGGGGCCAGGGGAGAAGTGCTCGGTGTTCAGCATCTGGATAGCCCTCCCGAGTTAAGCCCACGCGACCTTATTCTCGAAGTGAACGGTGAGCCGTGGAGTAGATTGCCCCTCTCACACCGCCTAAACCCGCTGGCCACCGCCCAAATTGGCGAGATTCTGGCGCTATTGGTCGAGGGCGAAGGTGGCCAACGATTGGTGGAGTGGCGGGTCCCGGGCTTCAATTCCCCTGAATTTACCACCCGATTGATCAACACCTGGGTGTTGAGTTACGTCTTCTGGTTGGCAGGCACGATCACCTTGGTCTTAGTGCGCCCGCGGGACCTACGCTGGGCGCTGCTGGTGGCGCTCAATTACATCACCGCCATCTGGATCCTGGCCGGCACTATGTCCAATTCGGGGGTTCTGGAAAGCCCCTTTGTGCTGCGCGCCGGGGTCTGGATGAGCCTGCCCATTTACATACACTTCCATTACAACTTTCCTCGCCCGATGAGCCGGCCTTATAAACTTTTCTGGACCGCGGTCTACATAGCTTCGGCCGCCATGGCTTTTGTCCAATGGGTTGGGTGGATTCCCAACAGCTCTTACCTTTTGGCCTTAACTGGTGCAGTGGCTGGCAGCATGGGAATTCTAGTCTATCGTTATATCACTCGAGTGCAGGAACGCCGTGAGATCGGCCTGCTGGTCT
The DNA here is from genome assembly GCA_964572455.1 of uncultured Anaerolineaceae bacterium. GTDB lineage: Bacteria > Chloroflexota > Anaerolineae > Anaerolineales > UBA11579 > JAMCZK01. The sequence continues at coordinate 28,494 of CAZNFL010000013.1, read as the reverse complement.
TTGCGGTAGCCGTAGCGCTGTTGCCGACGCTCGCGGCAGCGGTAGCTAGTACTCAAGTCAATTCCTCTCTTTTCTTGCCCGGTTACCTGCTGTCGATGCTGGCTTTGCCCGGTGCTTACTTCTACGTCGTGTACCGGCGCCAATTGGGCGGGCTGGAATTTCGCGCCAACCGGCTGGTTTCGATCTACTTGTTCCTGGTCTTGCTGGCCATCTTAAGCGTGCTGATCATCCCAATATTCTCAACTTTTATTCCCGGGGTAAACGAAGGGGCGGTGACCATCGTCGCTGCTGCCTTGATCGCTTCCATTTTGAGCATCTATGCTTTCCCTCGTTTCCAATCTTTCGTGGAGCGGCGCCTGCTGGACATTCCGCAACCACCGCAGCATGTCTTGGAAAACTTTGCAGGTCGCATCTCTACCAGCTTCTCCCGAGATCACTTGACTGATATCCTGATGAAGGAAGTTTTGCCCAGTTTGCAGGTGCGCCAATCAGCGCTCTTGGATTTTGAAGGCAAAAAACTTCCCGGTCGCCCTGTTTACCTGCAGGCTGTCCGCCAGTCAGAGCTGCCGGCGGCCAAGAGCCTTAAGCAGATGCCGGAGGAAAAGATCCTGGTGCGCCAGGGGGAAAACCCCGGACCCCTGAGCAAGCCTGCCGGCTGGGTGCGGGTGGCCCTGCCGCTCACCGTGGGCGGGGAACCGCGCGGCCTTTGGTTGCTGGGCCGCAAGGACCCTGACGACTTCTACTCTCAACCTGAGCTCAACCTGCTGCGCTCGCTGGCTGATCAGATGGGGATCGCCCTGGCCAACATTTCCCAAGCCCAGAACCTGCGCGCTTTGCACCAGGCCGACATTGAACGCCAGGAAGTTGAGCGCGTGCATTTGGCCCGCGAACTGCACGACGACGTGTTGCAACGCATTTCTGAGCTTGGCAACCAGGTGGACGATGCTCTGTATGCCAAGGGCTTTGGCAAACGGCTCGAAAGCCTGGTCGGCCAGGTGCGTAACCTGATCAATGGCTTGCGCCCGGTATTAATGGACCAGGGTTTGTATTTTGCATTGCAAAACCTGGCCGAAGAGCTGTCTCAGAAACCGTTTGCCAAGACCATGATCAAGTTTGAGCTGCCCCGCAGCGAGGTGCGCTTCGACACCATGGTCGAGCAGCACCTCTATCGCATTATCCAGCAGGCTTGCGAGAACGCCATGTTCCACGCTGACGCGAAACACGTCTCCATTCAAGGTAAGTTGGCAAAGGATGGGGCCGATCTGGTCGTGGAGGACGATGGTAAGGGTTTCAAGCTAAGCGGGCAAAACAACCTGGCGGAATTCTTGTCCACCCGCCATTTTGGCTTGGCCGGGATGCAGGAACGCGCCGCCATGATCGGCGCCAAGCTCTTCGTAGAAACTGCGCCGGGAAAGGGCACCCGCGTTCGGCTTAGCTGGCGAGATGGGAACCAAAAATTACTTATCAACTCATAGCTTGTTAAAGTGCAAAGCTAGCCGGGCAGCCGGCCGTATGACATCTTCCTGCCTAGGTTACGCCAAAATGCCAGGGCAAACCTGTCAGGTTTGTGCGAATTTATGCAATTTTCAGGGGAAAGCCTTGCTTAGCATAGGTTGTTTCAGGGTCGGGGAATAATGATGACTTTGCGGCCAGGGTCTTCGCCAATACTTTCGGTGGTCACCTGGCTGCTGTCGCGCAAAGCAATGTGGATGATGCGGCGTTCGGCGGGGGTCATCGGTTCCAATGTCTGGCGGCGGCCGCTGCTTACCGCCTGCTCGGCCATGCGTGTGGCCAAGGCGCGCAGGCCGTCCTCGCGCCGCTGGCGATAGCCTTCGACGTCGATCACAATATGGGCGGCTTGGCCGACCTCTTTGCCGACGATCAGGCGGGTAATCAACTGGAACGCATTCAAGGTCTCGGCATTCTGGCCGATCATAATGCTCAGATCTCCGCCGTTAATATTCACCAGCACAGGGGCGGCACTTTCATCGTCGTCGGCTTCTCCCATGCGCGCTTCCACTTCGGCGCGAATGTCCATATGCCTTAATAATTCCTCTACGGTGGCTTTGGTGATCGAGAGCAAATTTTCGGTATCCGCCGGGGCCATGGGTTGAACAGACCTGCGGGCAGCCGGGCGGTTTTGCTGGGCTGGTCGCTCTGTGGAGCCTGCCTTAACCGTCAGCCGCACGCGCGCCTGGCGGCTGCCAATGCCGAAGAGGCCACCGCCGCCTTCGTCGAGCACTTCAACCTCGACCTGCTCTTTGCGCACGCCCAATTCATCCAAACCCTTTTGGACGGCTTCGCCGATGCTTGGGGCAATGACCTCGAGATTGGCGCGGTGTTCCATCAGCAAGTCCTAGTCTAATTCAATCCGGTCTATTTTGCACCCTGGGCATTTGCTCCCTGGATAGCGGGGGTCTGAGGTTTAGGCCGGCGCGAGATGTAATACTGCGCAATGCTCAAGACGTTGCTGGTTACGAAGTACAACGCCAATCCGGCGGCGTAGATGTACGAAATATACGCCATCAAGATGGGGATGTACAAGCTCATCATGCGGCCCATCTGGGCGCCTTGGTCGTTGCCAGCCGTGGGGGTCATCATCTTGCTCTGGAAGTACGAAGTGACCATGACCAGGATAGCCAGCACCGGGATACCGATAGGGATGCCGGGAATAATCAAGCGTTCGGGCTGGCCGAGGTCCATCCATAGGAATTGGCTGTTTAGCGGGACCAAGTTGGCTGCGTTTGGCAGTGAAATGCCCTTCGCCAGGTCCAGCAGCTGCAGCGGCGTAGCGGCCAAGGCACGTGTAATCGCCCAGTACATAGAGATCAACAACGGGATCTGGATAATGGTGGGCAGGCAGCCAGCCAGCGGGTTGATGCCCATTTCCTGGTAGAGCTTCATCTGCTCCTGGGCCAGTTTCTCGCGGTTCTCTTTGCCTTTGTATTTCGCCTGCATGGCCTTGTACTTGGGGTTGGTCTGCAATTCCTGCATGGCCCTGGCGCTTTTCATTTGCTGCGCATTGAATGGGTAGGTGACTACGCGCACCAGGATAGTGAAAACAATGATAGCCAGGCCAAAGTTTTCGCCCAGCAAGCTGTAAATGAAAACCAGGGCGTTGGTGAAGGGGATGATAATAAAGTCAAACATAGTTGCTTCCTCTTGCTTTCTTAGGGAACAAAACCCCAAACCACGGAGTCGTCGCTATCCAGAGCGATCACGATATTTTCGTTATTGGTAATGCCGAGCAGCAATAGATCGCCCGCCACGATGGGGGAACCGTAGTAAAGCCCCTGATAGGTTTCGGGCAAGACCAGCTCACGCGAACGCCCATCCAGACTGATGGAGAAAAGGCGCCCGGCTTCGTTGCCAATGTACAGGCTGTCGTTGAATAAGGCCGGCGTCCCGGTGATGGCGCCACCGGTGTCCACGCGCCATTGTTCCTCGCCGCTGGCAGCGTCTACGCCGTAGAAGATGCCGTCCAGGTCACCGACAAAGAGCTGGCCGTCCATAATTAACGGCGTCGCCCAAATCCAACCCTGGGTTGCCAATCTCCATACCTCTCGCTGGGATTGGGGATCCACGGCGAACAAGGTATGGTCTAAGGTGCCGACAAAGATCATTCCATCGGCGCCTAGCGCCGGGCTGCCCACAATGGTGGCTTCAAGGTCCAACTTCCACAGCTCCTCACCGCTTTGCGCGTCGAGGGCATACAGGAAGTGGTCCATGGAGGTCAAGTACACAGTAGTGCCATCGCTGGCCGGTTGGCCCCAGAGTGGATCTTGGGCCTCAAAAGTTTTCACCAGATTTCCCTGGCTGCCGAGAATGTAAAGGCGATGATCTGCATTGGGGGCAAAAATTTTCTCTGCGACAGCCAGCGGGCTAGCGATGTATCGGTTGGCCGCGCCGCCTACTTGGGGAAAAGCCCAATTCTGAACGCCGTTTTCTGCATTCAGGCTGTATAAGCTGTTGTCGTAGCCGCTAATAATAAGCTGGCCGTTCGCGGTCAGTTGGGGCGTTGCGAATGTGGCGAAGGCGCCTTGCGGCTCCGCCGGGAATTGCCAACGCTTAAAACCGTTTTCGACCTGAATGGCATGCACGAATTGGTTATTGGCGACGTAAACCAAACTGCGGGTTTCATCGTAGGTGATGCCCGGCCATGAACCGGCGGTCACCGCGCTGCCGCAGGCGGTTAAGAACAAGCTCAATGCAAGGAGGGCGATTAGGGTTAATAAGTGCTTTTTTTTCATCGAGTCAATGCTTCTTTCTATAAGTTAGGGTACCGGGTCGTAGCCGCCCTTGCTAAGCGGGGTGCAGCGCAGGATGCGGCGAAAGCCCATCCAACCACCTTTTGCAGCGCCATATTTATAAATGGCTTGGTATGTGTAGTTGGAGCAGGTGGGATAGAAACGGCAGGTGTCTGCGGGCATGCTGCGGGACAGTGTTTTTTGATAAAGCCGAATTGGCAAAAGCAGCGCGAAGCGGGGCAAATTGCCCGCGGTGAAAGGCAAGTCCTTCAAAAGTGGCGAAGGCTGGTCCTTGTATTCTTGATGGGAATGCGAAAGTTCTGCGTTCATTCTCGTTCCAGTAGACCGGCCTTTTTGAGCAAAGCGCTAATCACATTTTGCACTTCGGTGCTTCCCGCGTCCCGGATGCCGGGGCGAGCAAGCAGCATGATGTCGTGGTCGGGGCGGATGTGCGGCAATAGGGGTCGGATGGCGGCGCGCAGCACACGTTTGGCTCGGTTACGCACCACCGCGCCCCCGATCGGCTTCCCCGCCGTTACGCCGACTCGGATCCCCAGGCCATCATTCGGCAGGGCGATAAGCGCAAGAAACGGGTGCGCTGTCGAAGTACCATGTCGCCGCACCCTTTTGATCTCGGCTGACTTGCGGAGGCTAAATCCACGCTTCACCTAAGACGAGCGACTCAACCCGAAGGTCAACTCTTCCAGTTGACCTTTTTGACGTGCTCGTTGGCGGTAACGGTCAATTTGTGGCGGCCTCGCAGACGGCGACGCTTAAGCACATCCCGCCCGGTGGCCGAGGCCATGCGCTTGCGGAAACCATGCACCCGCAGGCGGCGGCGGACTTTCGGTTGATAAGTTCGTTTCGGCATTCTTCTTCCTTAGATATTTTTGGCAACCAAACCCGAAGATTATACCGCAAACCCTATGCCTGCTTACCCACCACTGCTATAATGTGGGCGGACGATTTCTGGAGGTCTTATGATGGAAGACACGCACGAACCTGAACATTACGGCCCACCTCCCCTGGACGTTTTTATTTCAGCTTTAGGAGCCCTGGTGATCGGCGGTGTCGTGTGGGCTGGCGGTTATGGGACCGTGCTCGCTATTAATTATGGCGCGGAACTTTTGGGCATCTATCCACCGGCCAACCCCCTGATCAACGGCGCCATCCAAACCGGCTTTTTGGTGGGACCTATCCTGGCCGGCTTGGTAGCTTTCTGGCTCAGCTACCGCTTTCTACTTAAACTGGACTAAGACTCGTCTTCGGGCGCCAGGCCGCCGGGCTGCTGGATCTCCAGCACATCCCCGTGCAGGTTGATGCGCACCTTGAAGCCGGTCATACCCAGGTAAGTGCGACTGGCTTCCGGTAGCCCGGCCTGCAACACCTCATCGAATTGGTTATCCAAATTTTCAAGGCGCTTTTCGATGGCGGCGCGGGTGAAGATGTCGTCCTGGCCCAGCATTTTGGCTGCCTGCTGGCTGAGTTCTTCCTCGTGGCCTTCCAACATCTTGCCCATCTCCGCCAATACCTGGCGATCGACCTGCTCCGACGGAATGTGGCGTAAAAATCCCTGATCGTCGACCACATAGAAAGACTCTTCGCCCACCCGGGTGGAGGCCACGGGGCGGTCGTTCTCGTCGATCACTAAGCCGCTAAACAAACCTTGCTTTGCCATAGGGGGCGTATCTTACTAGAGATTGTTTGAAAATTGGAAACCTTACGCTTGTGCTCCATATCTGTCATTCCGAGGAAAGCCGGAGGCTTGACGAGGAATCCCTTTGGCCAAATAACGGCCGTTTGCGGCAGACAAGAACGCTGCACTACGACTGGCTAATAATGAACCACGACCACAGTGCCCACGCTGGCCCACTGGTACATCCATTGCGCATCAGGGATGCTCATGTTCACACAGCCGGCGCTCATCGGGGTGCCGAAGTTGTTGTGCCACCAGGTGCCGTGGATGCCGTAATCCCCGTAGAAATACATGACCCAGGGGACATTCTCGAGGCGGTAGCCGGGTCCTGACATAGTCTGGATCCTGACCTTCACCCAGATGCTGAATTCGCCAGTGACGGTAGGGTAGCCGGGCCGCCCGCTGGAAATCGAGAAGGTGTTCACTATATCGGTGCCTTCGAAGGCCGAAAGGGTTTGTTCGCTTAAGTTGATGTCGATCCATCGCTCGTCCTGGTCAAGCCCATCTGGTAAGTGGAGATCGAATTTGTTGATGGCCAATTCCAAGTTGGGTTGCTGTTTTGGTGTGCGCCCCTGCTCCTGGGTGGCATCCAGCGTCGGGGTGCTGGTGGGTGTGCTGCTGGGCAACAGCGTGCGGGTTGCGAAGGGGGTGAAGGTGGCCGTGAAAGTGGCTGAGGGCTCGGCGGTTCCCGAGCCGAATAGTGCATCCAATTGATCGGCAGCCGCCGCGCCTATGTCGCGCAGACTCTCGTCCACCCCAGGTGGCCGCAACCAAGCAAATAAAACAAAGGCAAAGGTTAAGACCAAAAGACTCAACAGCGCTAGGCTGGCCGGTTTTGGTAACGCAAGCCCCATTGCACTTTTACGCAAAGCGGGCGCGTGGCTGCCAGAACGCAAAGCGTCGCTGCGCTGTTCGGCCCAGCGGATAGCACTGACTGCGCGCAGGATGCGAGGGTTATTTGCGACAGCTTTCTTGATATAGGCTTGGCTCGCGGCGGAGGTAGCTAAAGAAGCGAGTAGAAGCCAGGGTTCCACCTTGTCCGGCGCCAGTTTGGCGGCCTTGCGCGCCAGGCGGCGCGCCTCGCCGCGCTGGCCGGCAGCCAGGGCTTTCTCGGCTTGCTTACAAAGAACTCTCCAGGATGCGGTATCGCCCACTTTTCAGTCCCCCCCTGCAGGCGATGCGTCTTCATTATAGATATAACAAAGCACCCCTTGGGCAATGCCTTCGGCCAGCAGGTCAGGCTGTTGGGTCAGGATAGTGCGGTCCAGGTTCATAAAACCGACTTCGATAATAGCTGCCGTCGTATCCAGGTCGATTTCGTCGAAGGCGTGGTAGCTGGTCATATGGGCGCTAACGCTGCCGGGGTGGAAGCGCAAACCAGTTACTTGGGCATAGCGGCTGCTGAGACAGGCCGCCAGGCGGCTGCTCTTTTCCGGGTTGAGGTTCGCCAGGGCGCCGGCAACTTTGAAGCCGGTGGCATTGTCATCGATGAAACCGCAAGAGTCGGCATGGATGGAGACCACGGCCAGGGCTTTATAGTTTTCCAGCCGTTCATCGAACTCTTCCAACAGGTCCACATCATAGCCGGCCGCCACTAGTTTTTCCTTTATCCGAGTGGCTACATCCAGGTTAACGCTCACCTCGGTTAATCCGTCCGGGCAGACTGCGCCGGGGTCCTCACCGCCGCTGTGCCCGGCCACAATGCCGATGAGTGGCCGCGGGCGCGGCGTGGGCGTGGGAAATTCGGACCCTTGATCTACGGAGCCGCCTTGAAAAAATTGGGCGATCTGCGCAGCCAGGTTGGTGGGCATCAGCCCCAAGGGAGTCCAAGCGGTGAACAGGGTGGCCAGCAGCGCGGCCACACCGAACACCATGGTGAACTGGCCGAGCACGTTCATACTGGCTCGTCGGGGGCGCGGCGTTTCTTGCTGCTGGTCTTCCGCTTGCATAGGGACGGACATCGTACCTTAATTGAGAGATGTTTCCAATAGGATGTTTACGGCTGGCACGCGTTTTGCAACTCGCAGCGAGCGCGTTCTTACCCAGCGGGTTACAATCCCTCGTTCAATGAAAACTAGCGACTCGACGAAGATAATCGTTTCACCCGATCCCGATAGCCTGCGTGCAGCCCTTCGCTTTTGGACCACGGGCGTTACCATCGTGGCTGCCAGCCACGCGGCTGTGACGCACGGGATGACGGTGAATTCGTTTACTTCCCTATCCCTTGACCCGCCTTTAGTTTCCATTTCACTGGAAAAAGTGACGCGGACCTACCAATTGGTGGTTTCTTCGGGCGTCTTCGCGGTTACGATCCTGAGTGAAGATCAGCGCGCCCTTTCGAACCGCTTTGCCGGGCGCGATAGCGAACAAAGCAACCGTTTCGAGGGTTTGGAGACCTTCACCCTGGAGACCGGCAGCCCGATCCTGAGCCAGGGGTTGGCCTTCTTTGATTGCCGCGTACTGTCCCTTCACGATGCCGGGACGCACACGGTCTTTATCAGCGAGGTGCTGGCTTGCGGCCAATTTTTGGATTCAGATGGCCGGCAGCCGCTGGTTTATTTCAATCGGGGATACAGAAAGTTCGGCAAGAGCTAAGGTCCCCACCTTAGCATGTGCCCTTCATCTAAGAGCAAGACAAGCTGCTGCCCATCGCTGGCCGCCAGCAGCACCGACCCGGCCGAGCCGCCATCCGCGCCTACCTGCACCACCAGCGCCAGGGAGCCATCCTCAGCCCACAGCATTTCCCCAATATTGCTGAACGCATCCGGCCGCAGCTGAGTTCGCTCGCTGAGTCCGTCCAGCCCGCTCCTCACCATATATAAGGGTACATCGCCGTCGGGCACCTCAGCGGAGCTGGCGTAGAAATAAAACAGGCTGCCATCCGCAGTCAGCAGCGGCCAGCCGGCAAAATGGAATAGGCCGTCGCCTGAGTGTAGCAGGGGATTTCGCGCGCCGGTCGCTGCATCGTAACGCCACGCGCCCGGCACTACCAGCCCGATATACGGGCTGGTCACCACCACCGAATTGCTATCCGGCGCCCAGGCGGCCTGGCAGCACACCAGGCCGGCGTTGTTCTCGACTTCGGTGACCAGTGGCTCGGCGCCGGGGTTGAGGAAGCCGAGGGTGCTGGTTTCCGAGCCGCCCAGGCTTAGCAGCAAGCGCTGGCTGTTCGGCGCCCACGATAGCGGCGCATAAAAGCGTTCAACCTTGCTCCCATCCTCGCTGTTTTCCAATTGGTTTTCCACAAAATGCACAGCTTGAAAAGAAGCCAACTCCAAGATCCACACACCATCGTACGAGTAAGCCAGGAAACGGCCATCAGGAGAAAACAGCGGGTCGCTGAGGCGCTGGCTGTAATAAAAGTCCGCCGCTTGCGAGTCGGCCGCGGCGTTGTCCACCAGCAGGCGGCGGTTGCCGCCATCACTCTCGACTAAGTACAGTTGGTTTTGGGTAACGAATGCGATGCTGCTATCGGCGCGGGATACATCGAAAATCAGCACATCCGCGGTTTCCGTGGTGATCTGAGTCTGCGTAACCCCGTCGGCTTCCAGCCGCCAGACCTGTTTGCTGCCGGAACGTCGGCTCAAATAATAAACAGGGTGAGGCAGGACGGGCTCAGCAATGGGTGTGGCCGTCGGGCCGGGCAAAACCGTCGCAGTGGACGTGGTTGCATCGGCGGGTTCGCCGGCTGGCTGCGCCGGCAAGGTGCAGGCGGCGGCCAGCACCAAGATTACTAAGATAGCCGGTGTCGTTTTTGATGGAACCAAATTGAGAGCCGCCTCGTCAACATTCTAGTATAAAAGACTTATCTTGCCCTTATGCTAGAATCGCGCCATCTGGCTTCCCCAGGGTTGTCTTAACCATAGGAGCAGCGCATGAGTAATGAATCTCCCGCCCAGCGCGGCATGTACTTCGAGGAATTCAAGGTCGGCTTGCGTATCATCAGCGCCGGGCGCACAGTCACCGAGCCGGATATCGTCTTGTTTGCCGGCCTCTCGGGCGATTTCAACCAGATCCACATCGATGCTGAATATAGCAAGAATTCTCCCTTCGGCGCGCGGGTGGCCCACGGCTTGCTCGGCCTTTCCATCGCGTCCGGCTTGCTGGTGCAGACCGGCTTTATGGAGGGCACGGTGATGGCCTTTCGCGAAGTCAACGAGTGGAAGTTCATCAAGCCCATCTATATCGGCAACACCATCCATGTAGAAGCCGAGGTCAAAGAGACCAAGGCCATCCCGCGCATTGGCGGCGGCTCTATCATTATTCTTTTGGAAGTAAAAAACCACGACGGGGAAACTGTAATGAAAGGCACCTGGACAGCGCTCATCGCGGCGCGCCCTAAATAAAGCTGCCTCATGACCGAAGGATTGGGACGTTCCCCGCGCAGCAGGCGCAACAGTGGTGAAGGCGCCAGCCGCCGCTTTAAGCGCCTGGCCGCCTCTGACGAAGAATACGCAGCTGCTTCAGCAGCTGCTTCGGCCGCGGCGTCCATTGGCGATACCCAGCCCAGCCAACCCGTAAAAATTAATAAGCCCTCGAAGAGCGGCACGCAACCCAGCCGGGCTATAAAAGTCGGCCAGGTCCCGCCGGACGAAACGGCCACGAGCTTCCCCGGCGCAAATGGCGCTGAGTGGACCCCGGCGCCGCCCCCATTAGGCCGCACGCCGCCCGGCGCTCCACCGCCCACCGACGAATCGGGCATGCCTTTACCGCGCAGAGTGGCGGAGATCGATCCAGACGCCACTCAAGTCACCGGGGCGGCCTATTCGCCCGTGGGGCGCGCCCGGAAACCTAAGCCGGCCATCCCAGCGGGCGGCGGCATCGGAGCTTGGTTCAATCGCTTGCGCGAACGTTTCGGGCGCATGGGCTGCCTGCCGCGGCTGCTCATCTTCGGCAGCTTCGCCCTCATTTTTCTCTTGGTTGCCGGGGTAGCCTTCGCCTTATACCAATACGCCGCCATCGCCTCGACGCTGCCCAGCGTCGAGGACCTACGGGCGCACGCCTCGCAGTTCGAGACCACTCGCATTTTGGACGCAGAGGGCAACTTGCTCTACGAGATCCTCGACCCCACTGCCGGGCGGCGTACCTATGTGCGCTTGCAAGATATTTCCCCTTATATGATCGCCGCCACGCTGGCCACCGAGGACAAGGATTTTTACAGCCATCCCGGTTTTAATATCATGGCCATTTTCCGCGCCTTCACCCAGAACTATTCCAGCGGAGAAGTGGTCTCGGGGGCGTCCACCATCACCCAGCAATTGGCCCGCGCCCTGTTGTTCTCTCCCGAAGAGGCCAGCGAGCAATCCTATCTGCGCAAAGTGCGCGAGGCCATCCTGGCTTCGGAAATTACGCGGCGTTACTCCAAGGACGAGATCCTGGAGCTTTATCTCAACGAGATCTATTTCGGCAACCTGGCTTACGGGGTGGAGGCTGCCGCCCAAACCTTTTTCGGCACCACCGCCGGGCAACTGAGCCTGGGGCAGGCCTCGTTCCTGGCGGGCTTGCCGCAGGCCCCCTCGGTCTACGACGTGTACAGCAACCGAGATGCGGCCCTGGGGCGCCAGCAAGCTGTGCTCTCGCTGATGGTCAAGCTCAGCGCCGAAGAAGGTTGCATCTACGTGAGCAACAACACGCAGCGTGTGTGCGTGCCAGTAGATGAAGCTGCTGCCGCCGGGCTGGACATGCTGGACTATTCGTTCAATTCACCGGATGTGCAGATGCGCTATCCGCACTGGGTGAACTACGTCCGGGCGTTGCTCGAAGAGCAATACGACCCGCAGACCATCTATCGCTCCGGTTTCACGGTGTACACCACGCTGGATCCCGCCATGCAGGATCTGGCCCAGGAAACCCTCAGCCGGCATGTGGCTGGGCTGGCGGACAAGCATGTGGGCAGCGGCGCCTTGGTGGCCATCCGCCCCTCCGATGGATATATCCTGGCCATGGTGGGTTCCGCGGATTTCTACAATGAGGAGAACGATGGACAGATCAACATGGCCATCTCGCCGAGGCAGCCTGGGTCTTCCTTCAAGCCGCTGACTTACGTAGCGGCCTTCGAAAAGGGTTGGACGCCGGCTACTCTGATCTGGGATGTCCAGTCTGAATTCCCGCCCTCCGGCAACCCGGATGACCCGCGCCCGCCTTATATCCCCCGTAACTACGACAATCGTTTCCACGGCCCGGTGACCGTGAGGACTGCACTGGCGAACTCCTTCAATATCCCCGCGGTAAAGACGCTGAATTTTGTAGGCATCTACGACAACCCGGTCACGCCTGAGGAAGAGGGCCTGGTTGCCTTCGCCCATCGCATGGGCATTACGGATCTGAACCGCGATGATTACGGGTTGGCGCTGACCCTGGGCGGCGGCGAGGTTAAGCTGCTCGACTTGACCAATGCCTATGCCATCTTCGCCAACCAGGGCCGCCGCGTGCGGCCGGTGGCCATTACGCGCATCGTGGATTTTCAGGGCAACGTAGTATTCGAAGTCCCGGCGCCTTCGACCGAGCAGGTCATCCGCCCTGAGCATGCTTACTTGATCTCCTCGATCCTCTCGGACAATGTAGCCCGCCAGCCCATGTTCGGGTCCAACTCAGTGCTCAATTTGCCGTTCACTGTGGCGGCCAAAACGGGCACCACCGACGACTTCCGCGACAACTGGACGCTGGGGTTCACGCCGGACCTGGCGGTCGGCGTGTGGGTGGGCAACCCGGACAATACCGAAATGGAAGGCACCAGCGGCCTCACCGGGGCCGCGCCCATTTGGGCCGAGTATATGCAAGCCGCCATTGACCGCCTGGCGGGCGGCAGCCCGGCGCCCTTCGTGCAGCCAAGCGGAATCGTGGAGAAGGTGATCTGCGCCATTTCGGGGAGCGAGCCATCGCAGTATTGCGATGAACACCGCCGCGAAATATTCGCGGTTGACCAGCCGCCGCTGGATGCGGACCAAGACCTTTGGCAGGATGTGCGCATCGATACCTGGACCAGCCTGGAGGCATCCAATGAGTGCGGCGACGAGTTCACGGACGAAGTTTTCGCGCTAAATGTAGATGATATTTGGGGGATCAAATGGATCACCCAAACCAACGAAGGCAGGGATTGGGCCGAGGACCTGGGCTTTGACGACCCCATCGTGTTCTCCCCCAGCCGCCAGTGCAAAGCCGGCGACCCGCGCCCAAAGCTGGAAATAATTTCTCCGAACGACGGAGACCACCTGACCTCAAATCATGAGGACGTGACCATTATTGCTGACGCCACTGCCAACTTCGAAGAATACGTCCTGGAATGGGCTGAAGGAGATTCTCCGCGCGACCGGGATTGGGAAGAGTTCGAGAACGGCAAAAACCCGAGCGCCAACCCGGCAGAAGTGGCTACCCTCGACTTGGAAGACCTGCCGCGCGGCGCCATTTCGCTGCGCTTGACCATGTTCGCCACCAACGGCGGTTATGCAGAAGTGGAGATCGTGATCTATAACGACTTGCCTGATCCAACCCCTGCGCCTAGCCCAACTCACAAACCGACTCGCACTCCCACGGAAACCCCGCTGCCAACGGAGACGCCAACGATTGTCCCTCCGACGGATACTCCGGCTCCCACCGAGACACTAACCCCTAGTGAAACGCCATCGGCAGAAATACCAACTGACACGCTTACACCTGAACCGACGGCAGCCTAGAAGGGCACAGGAGAACTATGGCGCGTAAGGTCAAAGGCTACATCGAACTTTATTGGAAGTGCCCCAGCTGCGGCTCGGAGAATTTAGGTTCGCATGCCTATTGCACGTCCTGCGGCAGCCCGCAGCCGCGCAACGTGGATTTTCACCAGGGCACAACGCAGCAATTGATCACCGACCCCGAGCGGCTCAAACGCGCCAAGGCCGGCGCCGATATCCACTGCGGATACTGTGGCACGCGCAACCCGCCCGGCGCCAGCCGCTGCGCACAATGCGGTTCGGACCTGAACCAGGGAGCGCAGCGCGCGGGCGGCCAGGTGGTGGGCGCCTTCTCCGGAGGCGCCAGCTTGCCGGTGCAGTGCGCTAACTGCGGCACGATGAACGCAGGCACGCGGTTGAAGTGCGGCAACTGCGGCAGTTCGCTGGCGCACGGCGACGCGCCAAAGAAGGCGCCAGTCACCGCGGCCCTGCCTGCCAATCGCAATATACTTTTGATTGGAGCGGGGATTGTCTTGGTGCTGTGCGCCGCGATCTATTTCCTGTTCATCCGCACGCAGGCGGCGGTCGGCACGGTGACCGCAGCCAACTGGACGCGCTCCGTGACCATCGAAGCTTTTGGTCCGGTGGTCATGGAAGATTGGCTGGACGAGCTGCCCGCCGCTGCCTATGGACTGAGCTGCAGTGAGAAAGTGCGCCACACGCAAAGCGAACCGCCCGCCTCCGGCCGCTACGATGAAGTGTGCGGCACGCCCTACAACGTTGATACGGGCGGCGGTTTCGCCGAGGTGGTGCAGGATTGCGAATATCAAGTGTATGCCGACTATTGCACGTTTAACCTGGATGCCTGGGCGCCGGTAGCCACCGCAGAGCTGGAAGGCATCGGGCTAAACGCCGAATGGCCTTCGCCCGCGCTGAACAGCAGCCAACGCCTCGGTGAGCAAAGCGCGCAATACGAATGTGTCTTCGACTCAGGAGGGAAAACCTACACGTATCACACCGATTCGCTGGCGGAATTCCAACGCTGCCTGATCGGCTCCACCTGGACACTGCAGATCAACGCGCTGGGCGCAGTGTCCTCCATAAGCCCGGCCGATTAAAGCAGCGGGGCCTGCAGCTGGTCCATGGTGAGGGGGTCGAGGTCGAGCAATTCAGCGAAGCTCTCGTCGGTCAATGATAAATTTTCCGCCAGGCGGCGCACGTGGCGATACTTGATGAAGCGCCAGCCATCCTCGACGGCTTGCTTAAGGCGCGGGTCGCGCTCGATCTTGGTCAGCGCCAAACCGGCGCGGCGGCCGGGCAGCACCACCAGGCTTTGGGCTGGCGGCGTCCCCGGGGTTAGCAGCAGCTCTCCCAGCACAGCTGAAGCCAGCGGGTAAAAGGTCAGCTCGGCGCGGCCATTTTCGCCGCGCCATTCCACATTGCCATCCTTCACCACTTCATAGCCGAGGCGCTGCCCCAGCCCGCCCAGCGCGGCGCGTATCTCGCGCAAGTCCTTGCGCCGGGAGCGCGGCAAGTCGTTGGGTGAGATACGCCAACGGCCTTCCTGCTCTTCGCCATAGGAGAGCAGCGCGGCCTGGATCAGGCTGCGCGAAGGAGTAAGCAGCCCAGGGAATACTTCACACAAGGTCTGATCGATCTCTTCGAGAAGGTGGCCGGGGCGGCGCAATAAATAGCGCACCACGGCGATCTCGACCCGGTCGGCCAGCGGCTGGCGCGCTTCGGCCGCGTCCAGCAGCCACCACAAACCCGTCTCTAAAGATTGCTCGCTGGCGCCAAAGCGCAGAAAGGAGCCGCGGAAAGTGAGGCCGACCTCGAAGGTTTCGCGGGTTTCGGCAAACAGCTCTCCCGGCCCGCTGGCGTTCCCGCCCATGTTCGGCCGCTTGCTGAGTTCGGCCAGGCCGGCAGCCTGCACGTGCTGGAAGTGGCTGGGCTGCCCGCGCCCGTTGAGCAAACCGCGCCCCGCCCGGCGCACCGCCGCCGAAGGCTCGATAGCCGTCTTGGGCGCGGCGCCCAAGCCTTTGCGCCAGGTGACTTGCAAGAGGTCGTTTTCTCGACGCAAAGCCAGCCCTTCCAGTCTGAATTCTGCCAAATCGGCCGCGGTCAGCACGGCCGCATTGAAGCCCGGTTCGGATTCGGTGACCATGCCAAAGAAGGGCGTGTCATCCCCCAAATGTGCGGCGAGTTCCACCAGCCCGGCGTGCAAGGCTTCGGTGTGCCAGGCCCAATCGTAGCGTTTGCGGCGCAGCACCAGCGCGAACGGGCCGATGGCCTCGCGGCCCCACAACCAACCCGCCCACAAGGCGCACAGTGTCCAGAATGCCTGGTTGGGCCGCGGGAAGGCGGTCAGGGCAGCCTGGAATTTCCTCTCCTCGATCACTGGGGCCATTTCTCTCAGCCTGCCTTCGAATAAGCTGATCCCGCCTGCTGGCAGGGTTTCCGGCCACGCCACCAAGCTGACTGGCTCCTCGGTCTGCGCCCACAGGTCCACGGCGCGCTCCAGTTCCAGCCACACGTTGTACTCACGGAATTGTGCCGGGGTGCTGAGCTGTTTGGGTCTCAGCCGCCCGCTGGGGTGCGCCCACAGGCTGGTAGCCCGGTCGCAGGCGGAGAGCAACAAGGCGAAGATAAGGCGGCGCTGCTCCTCCGTTAATTGCATGCCATCGATGCGATTGATGATGGTGAACAGGGCGTAAACCGCCCGCGGCAAGTAAGCCTCCAGCGCTTCCTCGGCGTGCACGCGGTCTGGGTCGCCGGTGGGGGCGATGCGCTGCAAGGCTCTCGAGAGGTGCGGGCCGCCGTGCTGGTAGGCCGCGGCTCTCTGCTGGTCTTGATCGTCCGTGGGATATTCGCCTTGCTCGCCGCAGGCCGCGCAATTAATTAACTTGCCGAGCGGTGCGGCGGATTCCCGTTCCCAGATGAAGGCCTTAGCCGGCACTTGCGCGCCACATTTGGGACACTTCGTCATGTATAGCTCGAGAATGGCGGGCTCCAGGCGTTCGTCGCCGCGGCGGGCAGACGCCAGCTCGGCCAGGGCAGCGCGCAGCGCTTCTGCCCGCGGCGCGCTGGCGAAGAATTCCATAAGGAAATGCGCCACGGGGTTACCGGCCGCCACCGCCACGCGGTAGCCGGCGCGGGCGGCCTCCACGGCCAACAAGGGCGAGGTGCCGAACGGATCGAGCACCCAGGCCCCCTTGGGTACGTTTGCCTCCAGCCAGGCGGCCGCCACGCCCGCGGGCAACGGCGGCAAATAGCGCTCCAGTGGAGTGGGGGGAGCGGCGCGGCCAGGAATAAAAACGCTGGGGTTGGCCATGCATCAGGTCTTGCCGTGATGGCGCCTTAGTTCGTTCACATAATTCTTCCCAAGGATGCTCGCATTTTCTTTCGCCCATTGGCTAAAGAGGGTGGTGCCGGTTGGCTCAGTCTCCACTGCCAGCAAATTCTCCAGCAATGCATCTAGTTCCTCTTTGGTCAGCATCAGGTCGCCGAACAATCCGCCCAACACGCTCGAGAGGCCCAGCGCCAGCCGCGCCGGCACGTGCACTAAAAGGCAGTGGCTGTTCGCGATCTTTTTCAAACGCTCGAGCAATTCGACAAAAGTGAAGATCTCCGGCCCGGCGGCATCCACGATCGTGTTCTGCTTGTCCGCAGCTGCGCTGACGGCCAATCGGGCCACGTCGCCCACGTGCACCGGCTGCAGGCGATAGCGGCCATCCCCCGGCACGGCGAACACGGGCATCTTGCGCAGCAGCCAGGTGATGTTGTTGATCAGCACTTCCTCTTCGCCGAACACGATCGTCGGGCGAATGATGGCGTAGCTAAGGCCGCTGGCTTGCACCAGCCTCTCGGTTTCGAGTTTGCCGCGAAAATACGCCAGCTTGGTTTGATCCGGTTTGCTGACACTGATGTGCACGATGCGGCGCACCCCGGCGCTCACCGCCGCATCCAATAAGATCTTGGTATTGGCTACCGCTTGTTCGAAACTGGATCCCGGATAGTTGTAGCGCACCCAGTAGGTGTTCACCAGGATGTCTACCTGGCTAAGCGCCTCGCGCAATAGGCCCGGGTTGGAAAAATCCAAGCGGAACGCGGGAACCTTCCCCTGCAATTCGTGTGGCTTCTCAGGGTTGCGTGTGAGCGTGATCACGCGCTTGCCTTCATTTAACAATTGGCGGGCGATGTATTGGCCGGTGTAGCTAAACGCCCCTGTAACCGCTACCGTGCCCTGCTGCGCGTTCATGCTTTCATGCCTTTTGACGACTGGGCATAATTCTTTCCAGCAATCGAGTGTTATTGCAAACGTTACAGCGGGCGGGTCTAAGACCCGCCCCTACAAAACCTCCGTCATTGCGAGGAGGCTGCTTCGCAGCTGCGCGTAGCGCAGCAAGGCCGACGTGGCAATCTCCACCACTGTGAGGGAGATTGCTTCGCTTGCGGAGTTTACACTGAGCGCAGCGAAGTGCTCGCAATGACGAACAAAATGCAGATTGCACGCATTGCCATCCCTTCGCCGCACTCACGACTTCGCCGGATAAAATTGCAAAATGGCAGGCGTGATCTGGCTCAAGTCTTTCAGCCCCTGGCAGAAGCGCTGGCGCAGGGCTTTGGACCCGATCACCAGGCCCGGCACGGGGTTGGTGGTGTGGTGGCGGGTGCTCAGGTCTTCCATATTCCCGTGGTCGGAAGTGATGAGGATCAGGCCCTGCTCATCATCCCAGGCGGCCAAGAGGCCGCCGAGCACGGCGTCGAAAGTTTCCAACAAGCTTAAAGCTCCCTCTCTATCCTGGTGGTGGCCGGCGTAGTCGCTTGGCCAGAATTCGAAAAAAGCCAAGTCGCAGCTTGCTGCGACCTTGGCTAGTTTACGGCCGGCCTCCTCGGCCGCCAACACCGGGGCGTCCCGATAGCCGAGTTGTTCGCGCCACCCCTGGCCGGTGAAATCTACCGAAAAGGCTTCGCCTGCATACAGATCCTCAGAAGTTTTGAGGGCGAGCCCGGCGCTGGTGACCGCCAGCGGGATGGCGGAGAGCAGCCGCTTGCCGCTGTTGATGCCGTCAAAATAGCGCTGCGGATAGGCATTCAGCATCGCCGCCCGGTAGCCGCGCCGCTGCAATTGGATGAATAGGTTGTCTTCCTTGATAATGGCGGCGATCTCCTGGGTCGGCTTTGGCCCATAATGCTCGCCGATCAGTTGGGGCACGTTTTTCCCCGTGACCAGGGCGGCCTGGCCCGTGGCGGACTGAGGCAGGCCTGGTATGCCGAAGCCGGCGTCCAACTCCAACAGGGTGGCGCGGTCGCTCTCCAAGGGCGCAGTTCCGTTCACCAGGCGCTGCCCGCCCAGCAGGCCGGTCAGATTAGGCAGATTGGCTGCGGCGAACGGGTTGGTTTGCGGGTCAGGCTGCCCAAACCCGATGCCATCCATGAAAAGAAAGAGGAAACGCATCAGAGGATTTTACTTTAGGTCAATGGACGTTAGACAGTGAGGAGGCAGATGGATCTGTCGGTGCTTATGTACTTCGCAAATGCAATCTCAGGTGATTATGTACTTAGCAAGCGCAATCGCTGAGGCTAACAATGGCATTACAATCTAGTCGGGGAGTGCTATTGCCTAACTACAACCGCGGCATGTACCGTAACGTTGTCGAGTTTAGAACCTATCCCGTTGGTCTGTGGCGGCAATTTTGGCATATCGGGAAGTTCTACCTGCCCTATTGGTCTGGTCAAAGGACGAGTTTTATACTGAAGCTAAGAGGGGTCAAGGGTAGAACTGCGTACGAAACTGGAACAAGTGTAAGTCTCCATAGATACAATCCCGAACAGGTAGAAAATTTGGCTGTGACTGTT
Source organism: uncultured Anaerolineaceae bacterium (assembly GCA_964572455.1). GTDB lineage: Bacteria > Chloroflexota > Anaerolineae > Anaerolineales > UBA11579 > JAMCZK01. The sequence goes on along the minus strand of CAZNFL010000013.1, from coordinate 9,043 downwards.
ACAGATAGCTGGGTTAGTCATAAAGTAGATGGCTTAGCTGCCACCTCTAATAACACTACAGAATACAGGTTTGGATTAAAAAACGAACTTGACTCTGCGTTACTAGTAAGCGCGAGGGGGCACGAGAGCGATGCCGTGGTGTTTACGGTATTAGGTGCGGTAATTGCTATTATTATTGGTTACATCCCCAAAATCATCAGTTGGGCGGTCGGTCTAATTTCCCAATCGCCCTAAGCCCGCCTATTTAGCGGGCTTTTTCTTTTGCCTGTTTCTAGCTCGGTACCCTAAGGCTTGCCTTTGACAACCCATTGCTCTTACCTTAGAATCCCTGTCCAATTTCCCTTCAGACCTTCCCCAAGAGGGCACCCATGCAAGAGTACTCAACCGAACAGATAAGAAATGTTGCGATGGTCTCACACAGCGGCGCGGGCAAGACGATGCTGGGTGAGGCATTTTTGTTTTTCACCAAGGCCATCAACCGCATGGGCAACGTGGGCGAAGGCAACACGGTCGCTGATTTTGAATCCGAAGAGCAGCGCCGCGGCCTTTCCCTGTCCACTTCCGTATTACCGATCGAATACCAGAAGCATAAGATCAACCTGCTGGATACGCCCGGGGCGCCCGATTTCGTCGGCGAGACCATCTCGGCGCTGAGCGTGAGCGATGCCGCCCTGGTGGTGGTCGATTCGGTGGCCGGCGTGCAGGTGGGCACCGAGCTGGCCTGGGCCACCTGCGATAAGTTCAATTTGCCGCGCTTCGTGCTGGTCAACCGCATGCACCGCGAGTCGGCCGACTTTGAGAAGGCCAAGAATTCGGTGGCCCAACTGACCGACAAGCGCCTGATCCCCGTACAGCTCCCCTGGGGGCAGGGCGCCAGCTTCAAAGGGTTGATCGACCTGCTGGTGATGAAAGCTTTCCCGGTGGGCGGCGGGGCGGCGGTGGATATTCCCGCTGAGCTAGCGGATGCGGCCAAGGCAGCCCGCATGCAGTTGGTGGAAGCCGCCGCCGAAGGCTCCGACAAGTTGCTGGAAAAATATCTTGAGAGCGGCGAGCTGAGCGCCGACGAAATTATGCAAGGCCTGCAGGGCGTGGTGCGCAACGGCCTGTTCGTGCCGGTGTTCGCCGCGGATGCCAGCGACCAGGTGGGCATCTCCCAATTGCTGGATGCTTTCATCACCCTGATGCCTTCGCCTGCCCAAGCGGCTGCGCCGACGGCGCAGAGCAAAACCGGCGAAGAGAAATTGCAAGCCAGCGACGCAAGCCCCTTGGCGGCTTATGTGTGGAAGACAACCGCCGACCCCTACGTGGGCAAGATCACCTATGGCCGCGTGTTTTCCGGCGTGCTCACCAGCGATAGCCGGGTGTGGAATTCGAAGAAAGAAGGAGATGAGCGCCTGAGTTCCCTGTTGATCATGCGGGGCAAGGAGCAGTTCCCGGTCAAGACCGTGCACGCCGGCGATATTTTCGTGGTGGCCAAGTTGAGCGTGACCGCCACCAGCGACACGCTGTGCGATAAGGGCCACCCACTGACGCTGCCCGTGCCCGATTACCCCAGCGCGCTGTACCGCGTGGCGGTCACGCCGAAATCCCAGGCCGATTCCGCCAAGATGGGGCCCACGCTGACCCGTTTATGCGAGGAAGATATGACCCTGTCCTGGCACAACGAACCCGCCACCCGGCAGACTATCCTGCAGGGGATGGGCGACCAGCATATTGATGTGGCCATCCGCAAGGCGCACGATAAATTCCAGGTCGGGCTGGAAACCCATGAGCCGCGGGTGCCTTATCTGGAAACCGTCACGCGTAGCGGTTCTGCGATGTACCGCCACAAGAAGCAGAGCGGCGGGGCCGGTCAGTTCGCCGAGGTGCACTTGCGCGTGGAGCCGCTGCCTAACGCGGATTTTGAATTTGAGAGTGAAGTGGTTGGCGGCGCCATCTCCAATAATTATTTCCCGGCCATTGAAAAAGGAATTCGCGCCATACTCGGCGACGGGGTGGTGGCAGGTTATCCGGTGAAGAATGTGAAGGCGGTGGTGTTCGACGGCAAGGAGCACGCGGTGGATTCGAAGCCGGTGGCTTTTGAGATCGCCGGCCGCCAGGCGTTCAAGGAGGCCTTCAGAGAAGCCGGCCCGGTGCTGATGGAGCCGATCATGAATGTGCGCATCTCGGTGCCCGAAGACCACATGGGCGATGTGATGGGCGATCTGAATTCGCGGCGGGCGCGCGTGCAGGGCATGGACCAGGAACCTGGCCGCACAGTGATCAACGCCCAGGCGCCGCTGGCCGAGATGCTGCGCTACGCCACCGAATTGCGCTCGATCACCGGCGGGCGCGGCACGTTCAGCATGGAGCCGGCGCACTATGAACAGGTGCCTGCGCACCTGGCGGAAAGCATTATTGCTGCGCACAAGAAGGAAGAAGTGGCTGAAGAGCAATAGTAGTTGACAGCGGGCGGTTCTGAAAAACGCTATTGTTACTTCTACTAGACTGACTTGCTGGCCTTGGCCAACCCTAGCCTGACAAACAGAACCGGTGCTCCGCCTGCCGCCCAGAAGCCAACCAGCGCATAGCGCAGGAAGCGCAGGCTTTGGCTGAGCAGATCTTGGCCGCGGGGAAAGATGGAGCCCAGGCCCAGCCAGATGATCACCACTACCGCACCCCCCAGCAAATAACGCAAGGCGCGTTGGCTGAGCGTACCGGCGGTGTCGAAGCCGCCCCGGCCGCGCAGCCAAGCCAAGCCAGCACCAAAGCCAAATAGCGCCCCAGCCGGGGTGATGACCCCACCCAGGCTAAGGACCTCAGAAAGCGTCTCGCCGGTGTCGGCCAGGCTGTTCTGCTCCCAGGCGGCGGGTAGCACGAAATCGCCTGAGATGAACGCGGCCAGGGCGCCCATTGCCACCAGGGCTAAGGAGGCCGCCAGGGCCACTAACACCAGTTGTGTGGCGGTGCGTTTTTTGAGCCAATCGCCGACCGGCCCTTCATATTTCAGGAACAACCACAGGTTCAGGCCAGCCAGCAGCCAGCCGGTTAGCACATCGAAGTGGAAATGCACTCCCAAAGCGATGCGCGAGAAGCCGATCGAGGCGACCATGACGAAGGCCAGCGCCGTGAACCAACTGCGGCGGATGGTGGTTGCCGCCAGTCCCCATATGCCCAGGGGGACCTGGGCATGGCCCGAAGGGGCGCCAAAACTGGATTCAGCCCAATAGCCTCGGACTTCACTTTGAACCCAATACGGACGCGGCAAATGCCAGGCCAGTTTCAGGATGTGATTGAATGCCGCGCCGACCAGCAGCATCACCGCCAGTCGAATGCCAAAGGCGGCATTCACGCACCAGTAGATCAAGGGCATGACAAGTAGATAGAATTCGGTGGTCCCAAGTTGGGATGTGGCATCCCAAACAGGCGCCAAGCTGCCCACCCAGGCTTGTACGGCCAGTGTGAATTGAACCCCGTTCTGAATCAGAGCATCAATCATGCTTCAGCCGATTCTAGCTTATGATCCGCAACTCCCGCGGAAACCGCGATAGTGTGAGGGAGCCATCTGCGGTGATGACCACGTTATCTTCAATGCGCACGCCGCCTTTGCCTGAAAAATAAATTCCGGGCTCCACGGTGAAGGTCATGCCCGGTTCCAGTTTCATGGCGTTGCCGGCGCGCATGTAAGGGTCCTCGTGGCCTTCCAGGCCAAGGCCATGGCCGGTGCGATGGGTGAAATATTCCCCGTAGCCAGAATCCTCGATGACCTCGCGGGCGGCCTCGTCCACCGCCGAACAGGGCGCGCCGGGTTTAGCGGCCTCCCGGCCGGCCTGATTGGCCAGCTTGACGACTTCGTAAGTGCGTTTGAATTCTTCGCTGATCTCCCCAACGGCAAAAGTGCGGGTCAGGTCGGAGAGATAGCCATCCACAGCGGCGCCCCAATCGAAGAGCAGCAGGTCGCCCTTTTGCAGCTTGCGGTCGCTGATGGTGGCGTGCGGGTTGGCGCTGTTGGGGCCGCCGGCCACAATAGGCTGGAAGGGCAGGGCTGGGTCGCTGCCGTGGGCGAATAGTTGCTGGATCAGTTCGCCGGCGATCTGCTTTTCGGTCTGGCCCACTTTCACTGTGGCTAAGGTGGCTTCCAGGGCGGCCTCGGCTACCTCTACGGCGCGCTGCATGGCGGCGATCTCGCCGGCGTCCTTGCGCATGCGCAACTGGGCGATCAGCGACTCGGCAGCCTCGAATGAGGCGGCGGGGAAGGCGGCTTCCAGATAGCGCAATTCCATCACACGCAGGTGCAAACCCTCGACAGCGATGCGCTTGGCGGCGCCGAGCAGCCCGGCGGCCTGGTCGAAGCTGGCCTGCCATTCGGCTGGATCCTCGCCATAGGTGACGGTGCGCAATGCAAAGCCCAGGCCGTCGGTCTTGCCGGATTCGAAGCCAGGCAAGACCATAATGGGCGTCTGCTTCGGCGCCAGCAGCAGGACCGCGGGGCGCTCCATGGCATGGAAGTACAAGCCGGAGAAATAAGTCTGGCTGGGCCCGGCGTTGAGTGCAATGGCATCGAAGCCGTTTTGCGCCAATAATGAGTTCAGATTGGCCTGGCGCTCGATCAGAGTTTCAATGGAATTGGTGGCGGTCATGGAGGCGATTATAGTGCAGAGGGGATTTTCGTCGGCGATTGCAGAACGAGGCTATTTTGGAAGAGGTGGCTGCGATAATTCTTCGGCTCGCCGAGCTCGCCTCAGAATGACACCAAAATAGGGTCGGCTTTAGGCCGAGCCTTATTTAATGCTGCGTTCGGTGGCGGAGAAGATCGGCGAGGGAGACGATGAGCACGGAGCCGAGGCCGAGTACGATGGCGGCGGTGTAGGCTTCCACGTACTGGCGTTCTTCCAGGGCGTGGAAGATGTATAGCGTGGTGGTGGCGGTGCGGCCCTGGACGCCGCCGCCGATCACCAGCACGGCGCCGAATTCGCCCATGGCGCGGGCCATGGTGAGGGCCACGCCGTAGAGCAGAGCGGTGCGCAAGCCGGGGAAGATCACCCGCCAGAAAGTGGTCCAGCGGCTGGCGCCCAGGGTGCTGGCGGCCAGTTCCTGCGCCCGGTCCAGGTTTTGGATGACGGGGATCATTTCGCGGATCATGAAGGGCAGCGAAACGAACAAGGTGGCCAGGAAGATGCCGGGCAAAGCGAAAGCTACCTGGATATCCAGGGCGGACAAAATGGGATTGAGCGTACCGTTGCGGCCGAAAACCAGCAAAAGCATGTAGCCCACAACCACCGGTGAAATGGCGAAGGGAACGTCGATGACCGCATTAAATAAGGCTTTGCCGCGGAAAGAATGACGCACGATGACCCAAGCGGTAATGCTGCCGAGGATGGCCTGGATGACGACCACGCCCAGGGCAATTTGCAACGAGAGGGAAAAGGATTGCCAAAATTCCGGTGTGCTTAGGGCTGCTAAAAATGTGGGCAGCCCTTTTTGCAGAGCGCCGTTGACTAAGGCGGTGATAGGGGCCAACACCAGCACACCTACATATAAGAAGACAGCCAACACCAGCAGGTTGGTTCCCAAACCGCGGCTTTTCTTGCGCAGACGCAGGATCTGCTGGGTGGTCATCGAGAACCTCGCCGGCGTCCGAGCAAATGATTGGTGAACAGGATAACCGCCAGGGAGATGGCGATCAAGACGATGGAGATGGCCGAGGCCGCCAGCCGGTTTTCGGATTCCACCGCGCCCAGCACATATACAGCAGCGGTCTGCGATTTGAAGGGAATGTTGCCGGCCACGATGACTACCGCGCCGAACTCGCCCACGGCGCGGGCGAAGCTGAGCAGCGAGCCGCTGAAGGTGGGCAAGGCCAGCGCCGGGAAAATGATGCGCCGAAAGATGGTCCAGCGGCCTGCGCCGAGAGTGGCGGCGGCGTGCTCCTGCTGACGGTCAAGCTCCAGCAAGACGGGCTGGATGGTGCGCACTACAAAGGGGAAGGTGATGAAGAGCAACGCCAGCACGATGCCAGGCGGGGCGAAGATGATCTGAAAGCCCAACTCCTGGTCAAGGAATTGTCCCAGCGCCTGCTGGGGGCCGTAGAGGATGACCAGCATGACGCCAGTCACCAAGGTGGGGATGGCCAGGGGTAGATCTATGATGGCGTTGAGAATGCCTTTTCCGGGGAAGGAGTAGCGCACCATGATGAAGGCGGTAAGCAAGCCCATGGTGGCATTGATGATAGTCATCAGCGCAGAAGTCCACAGTGTGAGGATGATGGCGTGGGCGGCAACCGGCAAGGTCACCTGGCGCCAGAATTCATCCAGCCCTTCCCTAAACCCGTCCTGGATAATGACAGCCAGCGGAATCAGCACCATCAACAGGATGAAGGTAAAGCTGGCGGTGCGCAGCCCCAGTTCGGGGCTGCGCGCTTTTCGTCTGCTGCTCGGCAGGACGGCCTTCATTTATTGTCCTTGGACTTCCTGGATGGCCAGGTTGAAGAGGCCGGTCTCGCCGAAGATCTCTTCGCGAGCCTGGGGCCAGCCGCCGAAGAACTCGATGGTGAAGAGGTCGCTGACCGCGGGGTATTGATCCGCGGTGGCGGCAGCCACGTCCGGGTCCACCGAACGCAGGCCGTAGCGGGCGAAGATCTCCTGCGCTTCCGGAGTGAAGAGGAAATCAACGAAGGCCTCGGCGGCTTCGCGGGTGCCATGCTCATCAACGTAAGTGTCGACTACCGCCACTGGATTCTCGATGAGGATGGTGGACGAAGGGATGACCAGCTCATAGTCGTTGCCAGCTTGCTGGCCGACGAGCACTTCGTTCTCGTAGGTGATGGCCACGTCGCCGACGCCTTGTTCGTAGTTGGTGATGCTATCGCGGGCGCTGTCATCCATCACGATGACATTGGCCAGCACGGACTTCAGGAACTCAAAGGCAGCATCGGGATCATCAGCAGCCACGCCGTCCACCTGGCCGCGCAGGGCGGCGCCGTAGAGGGCCAGCACGTTCCACATGGCGCCACCACTAGTGGCCGGGTTTGGCGTCAGCACTTCAACCCCGGAGGCGGCCAGGTCAGCCCAATCGTTGATGCCGAGCGGATTGCCGGTGCGGACAGCGAAGGAAACCACCGAGTTGGACATCATGCCGCCGACACCCACGGTTTTCCAGTCGTGGGTGATAAGGCCGGCATCTTCGATGCGATTGATATCGGCTTCCAGCGAGAGGGCCACGATGTCAGCTTCAAAGCCTTCCACCACGGCGCGGGACTGTGCGCCCGAGCCTTGATAGGACTCTTCGAAGGCCACGCTTTGGCCGGTTTGCTCCAGCCAATGGGCCTGGAAGAGCGGGATGATCTCCGCAAAAGCTTCGCGGGGGGTCGTGTAAGCCCCAAGGACCAGGGTGACTTCGCCCGAGCCGTTTCCGGCAGAGGTTGCCTCCGGTGCTGCAGCAGTGCCGCAAGCGGCCAGCAACAGCGCCAAGCCTGCGAGTAAGATCAGTTTTTTCGAAACCTTCATGCTTTTCTCCTTTGTTGGTGCTCGTTCGCTTGAGCCAAAAAGAGGCTAGGCGACGAACTTTCGGGTGGGAACATCGTGATGCGAGCGGACAACCAGAAACGAGCAATTCTGCGCAGAGCTTAACACCGAGCCGACGATGCCCGTCAGAGCCAATCTGCCGGAGCGACCGGGCAAGGGCGCGCCTATTACCACCAGATCGTATTCCCCAGCTTTGATCTCCTCAAGGATCGTAGTCAGCGGATTGCCTCTTTTGATCTGCCTGTTGGCTCGAATGCCGAAGCGTGCCAGGCTTTGCACCCCGCCGGCTATGAAACGCTCCATCTGGTCCAGCTGGAACTCGTCGGTCAACAGGGGATTTTGAACAGTAAGCAGGGTGGCCTTGGCGCCGATGTGGCGCAAGAGGCGGCCGGCGAACATCACGTCGTCCTTGCCAGGTTCGCCGCTGGCCGCGCAGATCAGCGCATTGCTCAGCACCGGATCGGCGGAGGTGGCCAGCAACAGGTGGTGGTTGCCGGCTTGCAAGACTTGCTCGGCAACTTCGAGGCCGTCTTTGGGCTGCCAACCCACGACCACCAGGTCGGCCGGCCGTTCCAGGGTAAGCCTGGTGACCGCCACGCCAGGTGATTGCGTGGAGGCGTGTGTTTCCATAAAGGCCATACCGCTGCCGATCTGCTTGCGGGCTTCCTGTAAGTGTTTCTTTAGCTTGTCTTCCCTGGCTCCATGACCCAACAAGGTGACGCGGGCATGCGCCAGGCGGGCCAGGTGCCCGCCGGTGGTCAGTGCGGCTTGGCTGCGCGCCGACCCGTCTGTGAGCAGCACGAAGTGCAAGCCGGGATGGGACAAAGCATGCAGGCGGCGAATGCCGACCCAGGCTTTCTTGCCTGGTTTTAGCGGCAAGGCCTGGTTTTGCTCCGGGGAGCGGCTGACTTCGACGACGATGTTCTTGTTACCGAAGGGGACGGCCGGCGCAATGGCGCGCACACCGGGGATGGGAGGCAACTCCAAGCGCAGGCGCTCGGTGGGGCCGCTGAAGCCGGTCTCGACCACTTTGCCTTCAGCCAACGCAACGCCTTCCACTTCCGTGGACTTAGCTGCCAGTGAAACATCTTCGGGGCGGAAAAGGACCTGCACGCGATCATCCGAGGTCAGCCGGGCGGTCTCTCTGGAAAGAGGGAAAATATTTTTGCCGATACGCACATGCTCCCCATCGGATTCGCCGAGAAGGATGTTGGCGGTGCCTAAGAAGGAGGCGACGAATTCAGTTTGCGGACGCTGGTAGAGATCCTGCGGGGTGCCGACTTCAATGAGGCGGCCGAAGCTCATCACGCCGATGCGGTCGCCCAGGTCAAAGGCCTCTTCCTGGTCGTGGGTCACCAGGATGGCGGCCACACCGAACTGGCGCTGGATGGTTTTCAAACTGCGGCGTAGGTCCACGCGGATCTTGGCATCCAAAGCGCCCAGCGGCTCATCGAGCAGCAGCACGTCGGGCTCCAGGGCCAGGGCGCGGGCCAGGGCCACACGCTGCTGCTGGCCGCCAGAGAGCTGGTGCGGGTACTTCA
>CAZNFL010000012.1:0-57096 GCA_964572455.1 uncultured Anaerolineaceae bacterium | reverse complement strand
AGCTCAAAGAGAATGCCCAAGGCCGCCGAAGTATTGAAATCGTCATCCATCGCCGCTATAAATGCGGGCTTGGCGCCTTCGCTTTGCCGGTTGAGGGTGGCTGCATCAGCGCCCTTAGCGCCGGGCAGCGCCGGGCGCAGGCCGCCGCGCATGCGCTCGAGGCCGCGTTCGGCCTGTTCCACGACATCATCGCCGTAGGTGAGCGGATGGCGATAGCTGGAGTTAAGCACCAGGATGCGCAGTGCATCCGCTTCGTGCTTCTTTAAAAATTCTTTGAGGGAAATAAGATTGCCAACTGAGCGGGACATTTTCTCGCCAGAAAACTGCATCATGCCATTGTGCATCCAATAGCGGGCGAAGGGTTTGCCGGTCAGGCTTTCGCTTTGGGCGATCTCGTTTTCGTGGTGCGGAAAGATGAGATCGTTGCCGCCCCCATGGATATCAATTTGCTCGCCAAGATGGTGAAAGATCATGGCCGAGCACTCAATATGCCAGCCAGGGCGGCCTGGTCCCCAGGGGCTTTCCCACGATGGTTCGCCTTCTTTGGCGGATTTCCATACCGCGAAATCCATCGGGTGCTCCTTGCGCTCGTCAACTTCCACGCGCGCCCCGGCGTTCATCTCTTCCAGCTTGCGACCGGATAGCTTGCCATAATCCGCGTCCTTTGCCACACGATAATAAACGTCCCCATCAACAACATAAGCGGCCCCATTTTCCAGCAATCGGGCCACCATTTCAATGATGTAGGGGATTTCCTGCGTTGCGCGCGGAAAAACTGTGGCCGGCAGGATATTTAGCGCCTTCAATTGTCCGTCGTATTCCGAGATGTAACGTTCCGCCAGCGCCTTTGGATCGATCCCATCCACCTTGGCGCGTTGGATGATCTTGTCGTCCACATCGGTGTAGTTCATGGCATGCCTGACTTCATAGCCGCGATAAATAAGATAGCGGCGCACGACATCAAAAACCAGGGTGGACATTCCGTGGCCCACGTGAGCAGCGCCGTAAACGGTGGGCCCGCACACATACATGCGCACTTTGCCAGTTTCCAGCGGCTCGAATACTTCGGTTCGGCGCGTAAGCGTGTTGTAAATTCGCAAAGACATAGGGTCTAGTTAGCGCCCGCGCTTGCGAGGTTGTTTTTTCTTGGGGGCTTCTTCTGGTTTAGCGAAAACCATGCGCCCCGCTGCGGTCTGCAGGATCTTGGTGACGGAAGTTCTGACTTCAGACCCCATAAAGTCCACTCCATCTTGCACCACCACCATGGTCCCGTCCTCCAAGTAGCCCACACCCTGGCGCGCTTCGCGCCCTTCCTGGATCACGCGTACGGTCAATTCTTCGCCCGGCAGGAAGACAGATTTCACCGCATTCGCCAGGTCATTGATATTGAGGATTGTGACGCCTTGCAGGTCAGCCACGCGGTTCAAATTGAAATCATTGGTCAAGATCGGGGCATGCATTTGCCTGGCAAGGATGACTAACTTGTCATCCACTTCCCGCGTTCCCTCTACGTCAATATCTGAAATATGCGTGGGCAGACGCGGATCTTTTTGCAACGAGGCCAGCACTTCCAGGCCGCGGCGGCCGCGCTGGCGGCGCATCTTGTCGGCTGAGTCGGCGATATGCTGCAGCTCATTGAGCACAAACCGCGGGATGAGCAGCGTGCCAGAAAGAAAACCCGTCTTGGCAATATCTGCAATGCGGCCATCTATGATCACGCTGGTGTCGATCAGGATGCTGCGTCCGTTCAAATTGCCCTTCGGCCCCTTGTCCCCGCTGCCAGGCCGGATGTTGAACAGAGAAAAGATCTCATTTTGGCGGGCAACGAAAATAACCACCCCCAAATAGCTGAATACAACCGCCACTGCGATAGGCAAGATCTGGCTAAACGGCTGGGGCAGCAGAGAGAGGGGTAAAGCCAACAAACCGGAAATGACGAGCGCCAAGACTAGACCTAGTAGCCCCGCCAGCAGGGAATGGGAGGACAGCTGGGAAAGGAAAACGCGTACGGCGCGCAGGGGCTTTACGGTGAGCCAGGGTGTGAGCAGCAAGCCCAGCAAGGCACCCACTGAAGCCAGCGCCAGGGGCCAGATATTGGGGTCGACCCCTTTCAACGATGGCAACACATCGCCCAGATACCAACCCCCCACTCCTAACGCAATCATACCGATCAAGCGTGCGAAAAAATTAATGCTCATTTTTTCTCCTAACCATTGTGCCCCAAGGCCTTTAAACTAAAGAGCGCAGAGAATAAACTGCGCTCAGGCCCATTACCCTTAGGAAAATCCAGGACTTTACCGCCGAAATAAAAGTCCGCTGGCTCAGGGCTGTTTCAGAAATAATTGCGAGTGCCAGCCCAAGGGCTTAGGCGTGAGGCAATAAATGCGGTGTTAAGAATGAAACGAAACAGCCGAGACAATCGTAACATGCGCAACATCGAGCGTCAAACGGAAAGCTCACCGAACTGTGGCCTTGCTGATTTCTGGTAGGATACACCCATCTTTTGAACATGTCCTCCAATTTCATCGTTCACGTATCCGAGACTGATTTCCAATATGAAGTGCTGGTTTATTCTCGCCAACGGCCTGTCGTAGTCGACTTCTGGGCTGAATGGTGCGTCCCCTGTCGCACATTGGATCCGATCCTGGAAAAATTGGCTGCGGATGCCGCCGGTGCGTTCCGGCTGGCGAAGCTCGACGTGGACACAAACCCAAAAATAGCCGCTGAATATGGTGTGCAGGGCATCCCAGCCGTGAGGGCCTTCCGCAATGGCCAAGTGGTAGCCGAATTCAACGGGTTGCGCCCAGAGCCCGCCGTGCGAGAGTTCTTCAAAGCCATGGTACCCCCCTCCAGCGATTTGACCGTGGGTCGAGCCAACAGCCTGTTGGTCAACGAAAAATGGGCCGAGGCGGAGATCTTGTTCCGGGAAGTGTTAGCCACTAACCCTGATCAGCCGGGAGCTTTGCTTGGCCTGGCGAGAGCGTTGCTAGCCCAGGGGCAGGCCGCCCCCGCCCTACCCATTTTGCGCGAATTTCCCGCCAGCAAGGAATATTCCGCCGCCGAACAACTGTTGCCGTTGGCGCGTGCCCTAGCCGATCTGGATCTGGGGGAGCTAGACCTGGCCGGTGAGGATGAAGGCCAGGCCGCCGTTTTCGTCAACGCGCTCAAGCTGGCAAGCCGAGGCTTGATCCTAGCCGCCATGGATGGGCTTCTGGACGTGCTGCGCGACCGCAAGCTGGCGCACGGGCAGGAAGCCCGCAAAGTATTCCTAGGCCTATTGCAGGTCCTCGGGGAAGATAATCCGCGTACACGTGAATACCGCTCCGAATTGGCCACCATCCTTTTCTAAGAGTTCGCAATAAACTAAGCCGTCATGAGCGAAACGATCCAAGAGCACGATCAGATCACGCCTCTGGTCACGCGCTATTTCGAGATCCAGCAGATCGTGCCCGGCGGGGGCCGCTATCCCTTTGTAATGCGTTATTCGGGCAGCCTGACCATGGATTCGGAAAGAGCACATGCGGGGTTAAGCAAAGACCTTAAGCCGCTTAAGCTCACTCCGATCTTTTTAGAAGACAAGGGGCAGCAGGTTATTCAGGTGGTGCCATCGCCCCCCAAGCAACGTGCGTCCAACCCATGGATCAATCTGATCTTCTTTTTACTTACGTTGGTTAGCATGCTGATCGCTGGAGCGCTATATGCTTATGAAGGCCCGCAACCAGAAGGCCTAAGCGGGTTGTTAAATTTGCTCCTCGGTAATCTGGGAGCTGGACTCCCGTTTGCGGCCAGCCTGTTGGCCATTTTGCTGGCTCACGAATTCGGGCATTACCTGGCAGCCCGCTATCACAAGACCGCAGTCACGCTGCCTTATTTCCTGCCCTTCCCGCTCAGCCCCTTCGGCACGCTCGGTGCATTTATCCAGCTAAAGGAACCCCCGCGCAACAAGCGCGTCCTTTTTGATATCGGCATCGCCGGCCCGCTGGCTGGCTTAGTGGTGGCCATCCCCGTATTGTTGATCGGGCTTTCTCTCTCTGAAGTGACCCAGCTTCCCACCTTTTTAACAGCGGGGGAAGCCTACAGTCTGGAAGGAAATTCGATCATTTATTTGTTGGCTAAATATTTAGTCCACGGCCTTTGGCTTCCAGCCCCGGCCACATTTGCCGGCCTGTCGCCGCTTAGCTATTGGTTAAGTTTCTTCTTCACTGGGCAGCCTCTCCCTCTGGGAGGCACGGACGTCTTGCTGCATCCAGTCGCCTGGGCCGGCTGGGCTGGCTTGCTGGTGACCGCTTTGAACCTCATTCCCGCCGGCCAATTGGATGGGGGCCACGTGCTTTATTCGCTATTGGGAAAATATGCGCGCGGGGTGCTTCCGTTTGTGCTGGCCGGGCTGGCTGTGCTGGGTTTCTTTTGGTCAGGATGGTGGCTGTGGGTCTTCTTGATCCTGCTGATGGGCGGCAACCACGCCCAACCGCTGGACCAGATCACAAAGCTGGATCGGCGGCGGATGGCACTGGCTATCTTTGGGCTGATCCTTTTTATTCTTGTATTCACTCCCATTCCCTTGCAGGTTATCGAAGGTCCTTTCGGAAGATAGCCTTAAGGGCGCGCTTCGACTAAAAGATCTACCTGAGCTATTTCAGGTCCCAGGCTGTAGACCCAAAAATCAAATTCAGTTTCTCCCGTGGATGCCCATCTGCGCATGCCCACAACTTTCCCGTCCATGTCGTAGGCCACAGCCAGCACCCAGGGCTCCTTAGCTGCCTGCTCTCCACCTATCTGTATCTGCCCTATAACGTGTGCCGACAGGCCGCTCTCAGCAATTTCGATATCAACTCCCACTAAATCCGCGTCCAAGTAGTAATCATTTTCCGGCGCCAGGCTATAGGCGCTGAGCAATTGACCGCGCGCAGCCGCCCAATCCCGGGGCGGCTGGCTGGTATAGGCCACCAGCGGCATGGTCTGGCCGGGGACCAATACATTTAGCGGCGGGACCGCTTCTAAACTAGCTAACACTTCACCATCCTTAGAAAGCAAATGCACTATACCAATGAGGTTCTCGAGCGGCTGTTCATTAGCATTTTGCACCGAAAAAAAACACCATAATTCACCCAGCGCGGAGGAATAACAATCCACCGCGCCAAGTTGAGCCGCCACCGGGGTCGGGCTGGGGATCGCCGGAACGGAGCTAGCTCCCGCAACTGGAATCACCAGCTCTATGCCGGGGGAGAGCAACAGCGGATCCACGCTGGGATTGGCGGCCTGCAATACCTCTACCGTGATCTCGTAGCGTGCCGCGATGGCAAACAGCGTATCGCCGGAGACCACCACGTAGACTTGCGGCGTCGGTGCAGGTAAGGCGGACGTTGCCTCGGCAACCGTGGCGGTTGGGGCTATAGTCGAAGTTTGGTAGGGAATGAGGGGCTGAGTTGGAGCTGTGGTCGCGGCGCCCGCCACGTTTGAACACGCGGCGAGCCAAATTCCAGCAAAAAATGCGAGACCTAGCGCGCTGCGAGGCTTCATCGGCGGATTATACCTAGCCGGCTGTCTTGTCCTCCCCTTACCGCTATGCTAAACTGCTCCCACATGGCTGGGAAAGTCTCAAAAGAGAAAATGCTGCAGGAAGCGGTGCAAGCCGGGCAAACCGGGGACAACGAACTCGCACGCAAACTGCTGCTAAAGCTGTTGCGCACGGACAACCGGGAGCCACTCTATTGGCTGCTGATGAGCACCGCGGTCGAATCGCGCCAAGAACGCATCTACTGCTTGCAAAATGTGCTCTTTTTAGACCCGGAAAACAGCGCCGCAAAACACGATCTCGAACTGATGGGAGCAGATATCCCGAAAGCCAATGTGCCAGCCCTTGTCCCCGAAGAAACCGAGGATTGGCAAACCAAAGAGATCGCGGCGCCCAAGCTTCCGCTACGGAGGCGCCAACGCAAGGAGCAGCCGTGGTCGATCAACTGGATCGCAGCCGGCCTGGGGATTGGCATTGTGGTCATCATCCTGGGCTATTACGCCGCGGAGAACCACCTGCTGGACGGGTTGTTCCAAGGCCCGGCCAACCCGACCTTGTCGTCGCAAGCAACAGCGACCAACGCACCGCAAGTTCTCGTTACGTCGACCAGCCAGTTGAGTATCGTGCCGCAGAACCCGGAAGACCTGCTGGAGGCGACTTACACACCCACTTCCCTGTACGTGAACACACCCCACCCTGAGAACCCCGCCTTTGAGCAAGGGCTAACCGCGCTACAGGCTGAAGATTGGCCTGCCGCCATCGTTTTCTTCGGGAACTATTTAAGCGCCTCTCCTCAATCCGCTGATGCCGTCTACTATTTGGGGTTGGCTCAGTTTGGCGCCAGCGACTTTTTGGGTGCTCAAGCGTCATTCAATCAGGCCATCTCCATCCAAGCGCAATTTGCGCCGGGATATTTGGGCCGCGCCCAGGTGGGTGGAAAATTGGAGAGCGCCCCGGCTGCCATCCTCACGGACATAAACACGGCGATCTTGCTGGATCCGAACTATCTGGACGCTTTCCTGGAACGCGCCGACTTCAACCTGGCGCGGGGCAATCTGGCGGAAGCGGAGAGCGACATTCGCTCTGCTGAAAATATCGCCCCCTTGTCTGCATTTGTGCAATTCCAGAAAGCGCAGATCGCCCTGGCGCAGGAAAATTATTCGGTGGCCTTGCAAGCCAGCCAGCGCGCTTATGAACTCGACCTGACCCTGCTGCCGAATTACCTGGCCAAGGCGCAAGCCGAGCAAGCAGTAGGGCAATATGCGAATTCGATCTCAACAATGCAAAGCTACTTTAACTTTAAGGGCGACGATGCTGCGGGTTGGGAGTTGCTCGGTTTAGGTCTTTACTTCGACAACCAGAGGGAGCCGGCCCTGGAAGCCTTTGACCACGCCCTCTCCATCAACGCCGACTTGCCGCAGGCCGCTTATTACCGCGGCCTGGAAGAGCTGAACGCGGGCCGCGCCCAAACCGCGCTGGAGTATTTCCGGGTGGCGGTGGCCGGCAGGCCCGAATGGTTCGAAGCGCACATCGCCCTGGCGCAAGCCCAACTGGCCAGCGACAACCCCAGCGGCGCGTTCTTTGAGATCAACTCCAGCAGCGCGCTGCTGGAGACGGATGGGCAACGCGCCATGTTTTTCTATTGGCGCGCTACGGCGTTGGAAGCCCTGGGCCAGATGGAGAACGCTCTGGCCGATTGGCGCAGCCTGCTGGCGCTGCCCGCCACAGCCATGCCCCCCGAATGGCGCCAGACGGCGGAAGAACGCACTCAATAACATCAGGATGTTCTTTGGCGCAAACTTGTCAAGCCCAAGGTCGAGGGCTATAATCCCCAGATTCGTCTCAACGGATTTCGATGCCAACTTATACCTATCGCTGCGAAAATTGCGGCCACCAACTCGACATACACCAGAGCTTTGCCGACCAGCCGCTGAAAGCCTGCCCCAAGTGCAAGAAGCGCATGCTACACAAGGTCTACCAGCCCTCTGGAGTTTCCTTCAAGGGTTCGGGCTTTTACGTGACCGATAAACGCAGCGCGGTGCGCTCCGCCAAGCAGGAAACGAAGGCGAAGGAAAACGGCAAAGGCGAAAGCAAGCCCGAAAAGGGTGGGAGCAAATCTGAAAAAGGCGAGAGCAAAGTAGAAAAGGGCGAAGCCAAGGTGGAAAAGAAAAGCGACACGCCCAGCGAGAAAAGCAAACCAAAATCAATGGAAGAGTAATAGGGTTTTGCGTCTTTTCGTATTGCTAACAAGAATTTCTCCCCCAATCTCTAGTTTCCGCCTGCTAATCCCCGCTTTCCAGCATGCGCATGGCCTCTTCGGAGGTGATCTTCCCTTTATCTAAGTCTTCGAGGATCTTGCGGCGCTCTTCTTCTGTCAGGGCGGTGGCACTTTCCTTGCCAGGCTCATAGCCCAGGGCGCGGATTACGTCGTGCAGCCGGCTGCGGATGGTGGGGTAAGAAAGGCCGAATTCGACCTCCATGCGCGTGATCTTGCCCTCGTTGCGCACGAAAGCTTCCACGAAATGGATCTGCTCCTCGCTGAGGCGCGCAAAGGGGCCGGATTCAAAGCGGCCTTCGATTGCGGTTTCGCATTCGCGGCACACCAGGCGGGTGATGTTCAATTCGCCGTGGCACACCGGGCATTCGTGGGGGATGGGATGCATGGTAAGTTCCTCGATGAGGATTATACGCGCGGCGGCAGAACCTGCCTATTGCGAGGCCGCACCAATCCGCAGGGTGAGCATGGCCGCGTCCAGCGTAGGCAGGTCGCCGAGGCCGCTGAGTTCCAAATAACGGTCGCCCAAGGCCAATAGATAGACCAGGGTTTCGGAGCCATCCATGGCCAGGAGATGAAAGCGCACCGCTCTTTCGCCGTTCAACGAAATTTCCTCTTCCGCCAGGATCTGGCTGCCCGAATCAACAAAGTTGGCATGCCGCATCTCTACGCGGGCATCCAGGTCGCCGGTGGGATCCCAAAGATAGATAGCGATCTGCAAAACGCTGCCGCCTTCGGGGATGGAGCCGATGCCATCCGGACCGGGATCCCAGGAGGCAATTTGGATGTAGGAGCCGCGCGATTGGGTTTCGCCGCCCACCACGGTCCAACTTGCGGGATAGTCCAGCTCGAGGCCAGCGTCGGGGTCGCGGTAGGTAGCCAGATCTACGGGCACGGGGGTGTTTTCGAAGAAGCTAACTTGCGCCGCAGGCAGCGGAGTGGTGGCAGGCAGCGGGGTGCAGGCGGCGAGAAGCAGGGAGACGAGAATTAAGGGTCGCATAGGTCGAAGATTATACAGAATGCCGCGCGGCTTCGCAGCGCGACGGAGTTCGGTTGATTGCGATTAGAATCGTCCAACCATGAAGGTCCATCTGGTAGACGGCACTTACGAGCTGTTTCGCAATTACTACGGCGCGCCGCCAAAGAAGCTAGCCGATGGCCGCGAGGTTGGCGCGGCCTTAGGTTTGCTTAGGAGCTTAGTGGCACTGCTCGGCCAGCCAGGCGTGACCCACGTAGCTTATGCCTTCGACCATGTGATCGAATCTTTCCGAAACGACCTTTACAGCGGCTACAAAACCGGCGAAGGTATCGATCCCGACCTGTGGAACCAGTTCCAATTGGCCGAAGATGTTGTTGCCGCCCTTGGCGTCACAGTTTGGTCCATGATCGAATTCGAAGCGGACGATGCTTTGGCCACCGCGGCGGCGCGCTGGAAAGGCGAACAATCAATCGAGCAGATCCTGATCTGTTCGCCGGATAAAGATCTTACGCAGATGGTTAGCGGCGACAGGATCGTCAGCTGGGACCGGCGCCGGGACATCATCCTGGATGAAGCCGGCGTGTTCACGAAGTTTGGGGTGACGCCGCAATCGATCCCGGATTGGCTGGCATTGGTCGGCGACGCGGCGGATGGTTATCCGGGCATCCCGGGTTGGGGCGCAAAATCAGCGTCCGGAGTGCTTTCAAAGTTTGGACATTTGGAGAATATCCCTCAAGTTGTAAGCACCTGGGGGATCAAGGGAATGGCGCCCGGCCGGGCAGCAAGCCTGGCAGTCAGCCTGGAGCAGCATCGCGAGGAGGCTATGTTATATCGAACGCTAGCCACCCTGCGCAGAGATGTCCCGCTGGCGGAAAGGCTGGATGATCTGGAATGGCAAGGGGCGTTGCCGGGCCTAAAAGAGCTGGGCGCGAAATTGGGCGATGAAAGTATCGCTGAACGGGTTACACGTTGGCGCTAAACATCCTGCCCCGATGCTGAATTTGCTGCTATCGTATAATCATAAGTTGAACATTGAATTTTCGTTTTAAAGCGGAGGCGAACTGTGGATCCGGTTTTTAGTTATCTAAGAATCGTTTTGTCCATTGTGGTCGGTTTGGGTCTTACGACTGCGCTTAATGTGCTTGGCAAGATCATTAAATATCGCCATTCCATAAAGATCTACTGGGTGGCTGTGTTGTGGCAAGTAGGCATACTTTTAATATTGCTTCAATACTGGTACGGAATTTGGAACTTTCAAAACACCTATGATTGGACGTATCCTAAATTCCTTCTTTTACTACTCCCATCTATTTCTTTGTATATTACAAGCCAGCTTGCCTTCCCCGAGATTAGAGAAGGCAAGAGATATGACCTGGAGAAGGCATACTATCAGAATCGCAAATATTTTTTTGGGGCAGGGATGACTTACTTTGTGTTCGATGCCCTATCTTCCACGCTAATCCTAAATAGGGACTTGATTGAACTAGGCAATGGTTTTCGTTTATTAGGACTTGTTATTGTTTTTCTGTGCGCAAGAACGGACAACCGCAAATTTCATGCTGTAGCTGCACTAGTTGCTATGGCTTTTCTTTTGATCTACATATGGATGTTTGGCAACACCCCACTCACCGCCAATTTTTAATCTATCGCTCTAAAAGAACAAATCGCTCTTCGCCTGGACTTGCGCAAGTATCCGGTCCCCTGCAAAAAGAATAGGCTTTGTAGCTCCTCGGGTAGGACTCGAACCTACAACCTAGCGGTTTGGAGAGCTTCTCCACACTAGGTACATTTTTTGATCCAGATCGCCGATAATATTAGTTGAGCAATTAGTCGTAGCAGACCATGGAAAAAAGTTGTGAAGTGTCAGGCAATGTTCTGGGGCCATCGCCTCGTCTTTAGGAAGGAGCCGGCTCCGCTCTCAGGTTTTGGTGGTAGCATCGTTGTTTAGACTAATTCCACATCATTTTGCATTAAGACTAGGCGCATAAGGACAAACAGATGAGCATTATAGAAGTTTCCAAGCTGACGAAATATTACGGCAAGTCGCGCGGTATCGTGGATGTCTCCTTCAATGTGGAAGAAGGCGAGATTTTCGGTTTCATTGGCCCTAATGGCGCCGGGAAGTCTACAACCATCCGCCTGCTACTTTCGCTGATCTATCCAAGCGGCGGCAGCGCGAAAGTCTTCGGTAAGGATGTGATCTCTTCCGGGCCGGAGATACGGCGGAACATCGGTTACCTGCCTTCGGAGGTCTTCTATTACGAGGGCATGAAAGTCATCAACCTGTTGAAATACTCAGCCAGCTTTTACGAAGGCGATTTTGACAAACGCCTGCACGAGTTGTCCGAATATATGGAGTTAGACCTAAACCGGCGCATCGATGATCTGTCTTACGGCAACAAGAAGAAGGTCGGCATCGTCCAAGGGCTTCTGCACAGCCCCAAGTTGCTCTTCCTGGACGAACCCACCAGCGGCCTCGACCCGCTCATGCAGCGTAAGTTCTTCGATCTAATCCGCCGAGAGAACGCCCGCGGCGTGACCGTGTTCTTCTCCTCGCACATTCTGGGCGAGGTGCAACGCCTGTGCACCCGAGTGGGCATCATCCGCGAGGGGCAGATGGTGGAGATCTCCGATATCCGCTCCCTGCAGCAGAACAACTACAAAAAAGTCTATGTGACCGCCGAGGGCTTAAGCGCCAGCTCGTTTGACCTTCCTGGCGTGACCAATCTGCAGGCCGAGAATGGTACGGCGCGTTTCTACTTCAAAGGCGACATCAACCAGATCACGAAGAAGATCAGCGGCATGAAGATCGCCGACGTGACCATTGAAGAACCCACGCTCGAAGAAATCTTTATGCACTACTATGAATAGGCGCGGGCGATGAAGGCGAACATTTTTATACACGAATTTCAAGCGCGCTTCAGGAGCGTGATCACCTGGTCGATCGCGGTGGCGGCGCTGATCCTCATCTACTTTTCCATCTTCCCATCCTTCGCCAGTTCAGCGGCTACGATAAACGAATTGCTGGCCAACTACCCACCCGAACTGTTGGAAGCCTTCGGCATGAACGGCATGGATATGTCCAGCGTGCTGGGTTTCTATGGCCTGCTGTTTCTGTTCGCGCAAATCTGCCTGGCAATTCAAGCCGGCAGTTATGGCTTTGGATTGGTTTCGATCGAAGAAAGTGAATTGACCGCTGACTTTCTGATCAGCAAGCCGGTCAGCCGCACCCAAATCCTGAACAGCAAGCTTCTGGCGGCTCTCGCTTGTTTGCTGATCACGGACTTAGTAGTGTGGGCTTGCAGTCTGGCCGGGGCAGCGGTCTTCGGCGAGGGTCGCGAGTACGACATGGGCACACTGATCCTGCTGCTACTCAGCCTGGTAGTGTTCCAGTTGTTTTTCCTGAGCGTAGGACTGATCATTTCCCTGCTGGTCAAGCGTGTGCGCAGCGTGACGCCCTATGCACTGGGGCTGGGCTTCGGGATGTATGTGTTGAGCGCCTTCAGTGGGATCGGGGATGTGGCCGCCCTGGAACTCATTACACCCTTCAAACACTTCAACCCGCAGTACATCATCCAACACGCCGCCTTTGACATGCCGCTGGTATGGCTGGATGCAGCGGTGATCGTAGTCTCGCTGGCCGCCGCCTACTGGCTGTACTTGCGGCGCGATATCCCGGCGGTGGTGTAAGGAGGCTTCCCGATGAATATTTTTCTGCGTGAATTAAGAGCCAATCTCAAATCGTTATTGATCTGGAGCATCATCCTTGGAGCCCTAATCGCCATCGGCGTGACCAAATTCTCGGCGTTCGCCGGCAACCCGGAAATGCTCGCCATTATGGATTCCATGCCCGCGGCGGTGCTGGATGCTATGAATCTGCGCGCCTTCAACCTGACCACCCTGAGCGGTTTCTACGGCATCATGTTCGTCTATTTTGGGCTTATGGGCGCGATGGCCGCTGCGCTGTGGGGCAGTGACATCATCTCCAAAGAGGAGCGCGACAAAACCGTCGAATTCTCGCTGGTCCTGCCGGTCTCGCGCAGCTGGGTCATTACCGCTAAAGCGCTGGCCGCCTTGGTCAATTGCGCGGCCTTTGTGCTCATTACCTGGCTAATATCTCTCGTGGCGGCCCAAAGCTACCAGCCAGACCAGGCCTTTTTCAGCTTCTTGGCGCTCGAGATGGAGGCCATGTTCGCCATTGAGCTCATTTTCCTAGCCATCGGCCTGCTGCTGGGCTGTGTAATGCAACAATACAAACGCTCCGGCGCGCTGGCCATTTCCATCATCCTGGTCGCCTACTTCTTATCGGTCATCTCTGGTTTGCAGCCGGACTTCGAGAGTTTCAAATATCTTTCCCCCTTCAAGTATTTTGATGCCGGGGTTTTCTTCCACACCGGCCACCTGGATGGCACTTATTTGCTGATCTCGCTGGCGATTATCGTGGCCAGCCTGGGAATCGCTTACTGGACCTACAACAAGCGCGATCTGTACATATAGGCGGAAACACGAAGATATAGCGCGGGAGAAACGCGAAGATAGTGCGAAAAGCTCCTCGGGTAGGACTCGAACCTACAACCTAGCGGCGGATACCAGATTTGTCCATTAAGTCTATACCATCAAATAGCCTCTATCTATTCGTAAAAGCGAGGTGAAATCGGTCAATAATCTCTACTAATTCCATAGTTTCGATTCCAATTGCACCCAAAAACTTGATAGGGGAGGTGGTTCGGCAAATTAATTTGCTTTTTTTCATACTTCTGTTCATAGGGTAGAGAATATAGTATCGCTAACAATTTGTCGTAGACCATGGAGGGTAGAGAGATGAAAGGACACTTTCGCGAGGTGTTTATAGTTTCATGGCTGGTGCTGTTGCTTGCTTCGGCTTGTGAACTCACCATTCCAGCCACGCGCACGCCTTCAACGACCGTTGGCAGCACGGTATTTGCCGCCATTCGGTGGCGAGATCAGAGCCGGGCTATCGATGTGGTCTTTGTTCCCGACGATGGCTATGGAGATATGACCGTCACAGCCAATCGGCAAAACTTTCTCAACGATGTGGCCGACGCGATCGATGAGGGTTTCTGGCAGAACAATGCCGTTTTTAATAATCTGGGTCTATTCAATTTCTGGTTCATGACCTCCACGGGAGACATCCAGCCCCCGGCCACAGGCATCTGCCCGACCGTGACCTGGCCTAATTTGACCGATGCGGCCTTTGCCGAGATGGTCGTACTGCTACACCGCGACAACAGAATCCGTGATTGCGGGGGAGGCTCGCGGGCAAGTTCGCTGGCCGGGTCGGGCAATGAATGGATCATCGTGCACGAATCTGGCCACGCGGTCTTCGGTTTACCCGACGAGTACTGCTGCGATGGCGGCTACTGGAACATCTCGCCAATTCTTTATACTACGCAAGTGGCTTGCACAAGTGATCCGGCCAATGCGGCCTGGCGCAACTGCCAGTCCTACACCGCGAACAATGGCACGGTCTGGTGGCGCTCGGAGGATAGCATAGCGGACCTGATGAGCGCAGGGGGGCCGCCCGTGCTTGAGATGGGACCCGCCGATTGGGTGATAATGCGTAATGTCCTAATCGGCTTTAGTCCATCGGTGGGCAACCCGGCCGTGTTTGCGCCGGCAGCTTGGGATTGGCCATAAAAAGGTTGAAGGAGGAAACGTACAGTGAATAAATTCAACTCATCTCGAATCGTGCTGGTTCTTTTGCTGGTGTTGGGCCTCGGCCTGCTTGTAGCCAGCATTTACTTTGGGGCGCAGGCCGGCCCGGCATTCGCCCAAGATAAGAAGCCAACCCTCGTACCCGCCGAGCTGCTTACCCCAGCTCCCACTCCCGAGGATGGTCGCCAGGTGGCTATTCTTACGCTAGTGATCGAATCGGGAGAAGATGGCGCCGTTAAGGGAGTGCAGCTGGAACTAGGGCGTATCATCAATAGTTACGCTCCTAACGTGTGGGGCCGCCCAGGCGAATGGACGGTGGAGTTAGTTGGCCAAGAGAAGAGGCAGTATGGCATTCTCGACCCGCGCCGACTGGAATACTATGACAGCGAAAAGGGCCAGTTCGCTCAGGAGTTCCAGTTCCATGTTGTCACGGATCTGGTGATCCCACTTTATGATGACAAACTCGATCTGGGGATAACTACGATTAATATCTACGACCAACTGGGAAACCTCATTTTCTCCACCGAGGTTGATCGGGAAGGCTGGGCGAAGCAATAGTGTAAGTAAATAGATAGGATAGGTATACAGAACACTCCCGTCTATTTAGCGATGGGAGTGTTCTGTTTTGTCGACCCCGGATTAGTCCGTCGAAGGATTAGTTTTTTGAAAAGTACCTGTCGAATTTCTCTTCCAATTCTTTGAACATCGAAAGAGTTGGACTGTTTAATGCGATATTTGCAATAGCGCTCATTACTCTCCTATTCTCATTTCTGAAGACCCGAAGAATCTTTCTTTCAGAGTTCCCAATTTGAGCTTGCGTGTTTGCAAGAATTTCACTCTTGAGGTTTTTTAGTTCTTTTTTAAGAACCTCTTTCAGATCGTTGGCCCGTTTCTGATTATCCGCCATTATTACTAATAGTATAAAAGCTAATAGAGAAAGTCAATATGCATTTACACAATAATCGCATTAGGGTGATTATGCGGCAATTGGACACATTGTTCGTCAGTCCTTACTCCAGGTGTACTACTGGTTGGGCGGTGCAACCCGTAGTCGGTTACTGACTAGAATTCAAGCTCAATATAGTTTTTGTCGGGCTTCAACAGTCGTTCAAAATCGGTACGCAAGGGCTGCGGAAACCCAAGAGTTCTTTCTTCAAGAGCTTTATGTTTCCACCGTGCCTTATGTTCCGGCTTGAGGAGATCCTTGTAGACTTTTGTATTCGCCACACGAGCGCCGAGTTCCTTAACCAGGTCGGTCCCTGGAATGGTCTCGTAACGGCCGCGCTCAGTCGAGATCAAAGCTCGCGCTTTTGATTTTTTGCCTCCTGTCGGCCGAGGCAGAATAGCGTCCAGGATCTGGCTTGCTTCATGGGAAGGGTCTTCAGTATTCCACGGCGTCGCATTGATGCTGCCATGATGGCTGATCTTCAGAAAATCAAGGGGCTTGGTGAATGCGGGTTTATATTTATGCCACATTACGTTCCAGCTGCCGTTAGCCTTGCCATCCTTATATTCCGCATCCCATTCTGCGTCGCCCGCAAATAACAATCGCTTGCCCTTCCATTCGAGTATGAATACAACGCTCGTATTGTTGGTAAACCCATTTTCGGCATAAGAAAAGGCAAGGATATTTGAGAGCAGGCGGGTTTGAAGATTACGAAAGTCGGCTGCGCTGATATTTGCAGGAATTTTGGGTTCCCGGTTTGCTTTCTTTGCCGCAAATTGTTTGCTGAGAGCATTGAGTGCAGAAACTCCTGACGGGGCTACACCGGGCCCCGCACCATCGTCACCCATATAATAGTAATCAATATTGTTTTCGGGGGCCAGGATGGTGAGCTTAGTCTGCGGTGGCAATCCGAGACTGGCGACCGGGGTCTGGTCGCCAGCGTGAACAAAGACCGGAGTGGTACCAAGATCGTTCAGCAGCAGATCCATTTCCTCCTCATTGGCCGCCAGCTCGACCCTGGCCTCGATCTCCTTCTTAAGATCGTCACTCAGCGGCAGGCCCTGGTCTACCAATTTTTGCAACCGAGTCAAGCCGGTGTTAACTTCGTCGTGAAGCTGATGCAAACCAGTTGCTTGCGGGTGATCCTCATTCATTGCCGCACTTAGCCATAGATGCTTAACTTTAATGCCTTCGAAAAGCTTCTTCTTAAATCCCGACAAATGATCAAAATGAAGGTGAGTGGCCACCAACAGATCTAGCTGCCTCTTGCCCTGCGCTTGGGGAAGCTCACCCTTTAAATGAGCCAGCGCTTCGCCCAATTTCTTTGAGCCGCTCCATGAGCCGCAATCGATTAAAATATGGAAGCCGCGCGTGCCATGCGGGATGCGCACATAAATGCAATCGCCCAAACCCACGTCGTATGTCCGTACTAAGAGCTTAGTGACCACTTGCGCTCTCCCAATTTTTCCGACCGTTTATCTTCTGACAGGTTCAGGTGGGGGGTCAGAGAAAAAGACAACGCATCCCCTACCTGATGGACCAGCACCGGCGGAACCAAGCCGGAGGTGAATATGGCGGCAGCGTCCTGGTCAAGCGCCAACATGCCGGCCCCAGAGATTTTCTCGATGTAAGTAAATAGGTCATCTAATCTGCCTTGGCCTTCCCCACCCTGCTCAAATTCGGTGCCCGGTTTGTGGATCCAGAACAAGAGGTTGCCTATCTGGTCATAAACCAGGGTGCCACCGCAGGGCAGCGAAACCGTTTTGCCTTCCAGCCTGCCGAATCTGGCGCCCTGCAACAGATGCTCCTCTTCCCAAACATATTCAACGACATGCAGGTTCCCTATTCGTTGGGGAGGCCTGCCGGAGAGCCAGGCAGTATAAAGCCCGCTGACCACGATATCCTGGTGCGGGGGAATAAATAGCTGGCTCCGGTTGTCATTTAGAAAGCGATAGGCCGCGGCCTTTGAGCTCATAATGGCAGTAATGGGGTAGCTTACTTTCAATTGCAGGTTTGTATTTTTTTGATCGTAATAAAGATAATGTGGCTTCGCCAGCTCCTCGGCCTCTTCAGCCGTCAAAATCTTGCGTCTCTTGAAGACATTCAGGCATATTTGGTAGTATCCCGCCGGGTCTAAAGGGTTATACAATTCAAGGGCACGTAAAAAGGCCAGCGCATAATCCTTGTAAGTGACATCAACGGGGGGCAGGAAGTGCAAGGCGTGCAAGATCATAGGCAGCACCCGCTGGATGGAATTCCACAGCGCCTGGGGAACGGTTCTTCCCCTCTTTTTGTATACGTAGGAGATCTCAAGCAAGATCTCGAACATTGTGCCGGTGAGGACCTGCGAACAGTCATGAGGCTGCAGATTGTCGTGTAGATAGTCCATTGTTTCTTTATTGTCCGCCGTGCGCAGATACTCCCTATCCGCGACCGTCTCCCCAAACTGCTCAGCAATATTTTTCAATATTTTTGCTTTCGTTAGATCCCCACCTGTGGTTTTTCCCAAATCCTCCCGAAAACCATTGTTGCGCATCAGGAACAGAATGGAAGAAATGTCACCAAAGAATTCGTGGAAAGCCGCGTTTTGAATGGTGGTGAAGGCCTCCAAATAGCGCGGGCGGACGAAATCGAGCACAGCATGGGCCAGCTCATGATGAATGATATCGGCAGAAAGGCACGTATAAACGGGCTTGCCCTCCGCATCCTCATAGTAATAGAACTGTATAGACTTACTTTGGCGGTCATAGAAGGCATTTTGACCGTATCCGGCGTGCGGCACCACAATAAGACGGTTGCCTTCAAACGCCCAGCTGATCAGCATACCCAGCGCGTCCGGACCTTCATACAGAGCCAAGGCACGCTGGATCGTCGCCCAAACATTGACCTGGTGAAACTGAAAATTTTCTGCGTTGGCGCGATCGAGTAAATGCTTGCGCTCATCGAGAAATTGCCTTTTCTCGGCGTTCCACTTGGCTGCCGGTACCAGAGCACCACTATCCCCGTTGTAATCTACTACGGCGACCTGGGCGCTTGTGGGGCCGTCACTAATACCCGGTTCCCATTTCACTTCGATGTGGTCGATGCCCCATTTTGGGTTTTTCGCGGCCATCGCCGGGTCTTGCACGTAGCCGTCGATGGAAAAGTTCAAGCCGAGTTCGTTTTTGGTGTCCAGGTCCAGGGAATTTGAAGAGGTATAGAGGTCAACCCGCATCTCCCTAGTAAGGCTAACAGCCTTTTCTTCCTTTTTTTTCTTTTTCTGTCTGCCGTTACTCATTTATCCCTCTTGGCGAACCTTAGATCTAAAAGCGATCATCATTCAGACATCCAATATACTCTACAAACTATGAACGAAGCTATAAAGCCCTTTAGGTCAGTGTCACAAAAGAGAGGTTGTACGACTAAAGCTGAAATTCATCGAAAACGCCTTGACCGTGTAGATTTCTTCAGGATTTCGAGGATGTGAACTTCAAGTTTCTTAACTCAAAATACCCACATAAGTTGGAGCAAGGAAATAGTAGTTACTAACAAGTGGAAAGGCCTCCACCTACGAAGATTGCCCATGGACCGATTGAAATTAGCCTTTCCACCTAGCAATCATTTGGGCGATGTGTTCTGCGTCCCAACCTAAACCATAAGCACGAGTTAGGGATGTGGCTGCTTCGGCAAGAAGCGCACCATGTTGGGAAGCAATTTCTTGAGCCCCTAACTCTTTATCCAGAAGAACAATGGTCGGATCAGGACATTCATCGCTAATCCACACCATTTGTAAGTAATTTCCTCTTTGGGCTGATCTATAGTCTAAGGTGGTCTTTTGAATTTTCCGTAACTCTGCTTTTACTTTTACGGGTAATCTCCAGCTAAGTTTTTCATAAAATTTTTCTGCAAATCTTAAAGACAATGCCAGGTCTCCCAAAACAGCAAACGCGGGCAAACTTGGGCCGCCTGTTTGCTCATCCAACTCATTTGCATTCTCGTTCGTCGGGTGTGAAACAGCACAGTAGAGCAGGCCACTTTCGCCCAATTCCAAATGGCAAGCTCGTGGATGTCCCCCCTTAGTCCTATTCGTAACGCCTCCAGGAAGAGTGCGCCAATGGTTTGGCCTCCAAGGTAATTCCATCACCATAGAGGGCCAGTCCTGTAATCTGACCGTACCAATTTCTTCACTGACTTTGAGTAATTGTTGAGGATTAGTTGTTGGAGTTAGACCAGGGAAAGAGGGAACAATCGAGGTTGCCAACAGTGGATTGACCATCCATCGTTCTTCCGCGTTTACATCCTGCCATGGAATTGCCGAGGAATTGGCATGCATATCGGCATTTGCGACCAAAATACCTCTTTGAGAAACAGATTCTTCCCTTTGCTGCCACAACCATCTTAAGTTGTCGAGAGTTGCTAGTTCGTAACCTCTATTGTTATCAGCTACCCTAATGTATATTCTCGTTCTACGGTCAGTAGAATGGACGAGCCGAGTCGGACTTACTCTGACTACTACAACACTTCGCTTTGGATCCTCCGGTAATGGACAAACTTGCACTTCCATTACTGGGGGGGATAAGCTCCATCAAAAGCAATATTGTGAACTCTTTGACGTAGGCTATCGATATCTCCATCTATCCCCATTGGTGGATTTACTGGCCTTCGTGTTTTTCCTTCTTCTCCAACTCCGATTAGAAGCAATCCGCCCTGGGTATTTGCAAACGCACACATTATTCTTGCTAAATCATTAGGCCAATCAAGCTTGTAATCTAAGTCGATTCCCTCTTCTAGTTTGAGCTCACAAAACGCCCGAACAATCTTATAGGTAACTTCCTGAAAAGGAAGAGTTGACATTAATTCACTAGCTTTTAATTCTTCGGCGGCCATTTATCCCTCAATCATTTAACACTTTAACAGCTAAGAGAAATTTAATCTAAAAAAATGGGTACCCGCAGCTTCAGTAGAGAAATTAAATAAAGTTTTAGTTATGGGTTGCCCTAGATGGACAGCCATTAGGTTGGCTCTAGCTAAATTGACGCATAAATCGCGATTTCGCGTTGAAACCTCAAACCACCATGTCTCAACAGCTCTGCCCATCATTTCAGGAAAAGGTGCCAAAAGGTCGAAATCGAGAAACGGCTGACTTCTCGGTGTTGTGGCTTGACCATGAGCAACAAAGTTTCTTAAATTTATCAGATCCTGACTAGTGTAGGCAGAGCGTTGTGTTGTAACAATGTTGAGATTGCGATTGTTTACTTCTATCGTGCCCGGTCTTGCCAACCAGTTAAATCCTATTGTTAGGCATCTACCCGACTGTCCTTCTGGTTCGATAACCCCACCTATACATCTTCCGAATAGTTCGATAGCAGAAGAACAAATGCCAAATGATGTGAAATAACGTGGGAAATTTCCTTGGAATGTTCTTTCCAAAATGGGAACTCGTGAATTCTCGATGAGTATTTCAGTGCTACGAAAAATACTCAGCAAAATCCCGTACAGGTAAAAGGCTTTAATTGTTACCGGCCAAAAGCCTGAATGTCCGTGCTGGTTTAGATTTCTCCAGCGTTCATCATCATCAGTTGGGACATTTGCAAACAAATTAACTGGAGGTTCTGATGCCATATTGCCAATCAGAGATTGGATCTTTTGCATCCATCTCCATTTTGCCCTCGATTTTCAATTATAGACGCCATAAAATCCGTGATTAGCTGAAGACTTTACCTCTCCTCATAAACTACAAGATCATCGGGCTACAAAATCAGTCCGGTTTGAACTAGCCCGGGTGGCGATGGAAAATCACTAATCGTTATTTTCCCTTTTTTCAAAATATTGATCGAGACTTGAATTGTTTAGCATGTCTTTAAGAATAAGCGGCACTTCGAGCCAATATGAGGGCTTTTCCCTTCCTGGTCGTTCAAGAATTCTTGAGGATTGGGGGAGTTCAATAACACCCATTGGGTCATCACTAGCAGCAACTCTATAGGGGCTTAATACAGCGCGGACTGTTTCAATAAAGTCATTTCCAATCATATCCGGCGTGAATTGATATCTTTTCTCTATTTCCCCGCAAAAAACACCATCAATGCTGAAGGTTAAATGCACCTGGCCCATTCCAGCATCGTCTCTTAGCACAATCGCTTGGCCTTCTGCACCATTTTCTAAAGTTGGAAGATAACCGTAAACATTAAGTGGTAAGTAAATGAGCGAATGAATAAGGACGGAATCATGTAGATGGTCGATTACAGTATTGTGAATTACTCCCTCCCTAGGTACATACTCGCGCATAAGAGAGGAAGATGCATCTGACAATCTAGTAGCTAGCTGTTCCATTTCAACCTGTATGGTTGATGATTTTTCACGTTCTATGGCTAGTTCCTCTTTTGTAATCTCTAGATCTAGTTCCTTTTCAGAAAGTATACGATTTTGTTCTCTATGTCTTTCCAAGACATTGCTTACTATCCGGTCAGGGGAGTATTGCTCAACTTCTTGAATTTTATCTCTCAAATATTGATTGTTTTCAGTTAACGACTTGATTCGGTGGTTTTGTAAAAAAAACATAATACCGCTACCAATCAAAACAATTAAAGCTACAGCTGGCCAGCCAGCCCAAGCAGCCAACGCCTGGTAAAAGTCCCAATTAAACAGAAATTCTCCTAACGCTTCTAACAAAATGGCCCTATAAAAAGAGCCGAAAGCTCCTCGGGTAGGACTCGAACCTACAACCTAGCGGTTAACAGCCGCCCGCTCTGCCATTGAGCTACCGAGGAAGGAGCCGTGATTATATTCGGGCGCGATAGCTAAGTCAAGAAATGGGGCGTTTACGGTGAAAAGTGAGAGTAATTAGTGATTAGATATTAATAGATTACTGATTAGCGCATTGGCTTCTGACCCAGCATGTATAATCCTCTCGGATCCTTTCAGTGGAGTCCCTTCATGGCCTTACAGGGCACCCTTCAAGATTTCACATTCACGCAGCTCCTAAACCTGGTCAACCTGGCCAATAAAAGCGGCGCTCTGCTTGTCCAAGGCGCCAATGAAGGGGTGCGCCTAGTCTTCCGGCAAGGTAAGCTGGCTTACGCTCAACTGGCCAGCGACACTGACGGCGCCCAGGGCAGCCTGCTCGAAGTGCTGCGCCGCGACGGAAAGATCGACGAGGCCCAAATGAGCGCCCTGCGCAGCCGGGCCGAGGGCTTGAATGACAAGGAACTCGGCCTGCTGCTGATCAACGATGGCTTCGTTACACAGAACGATATCCTCGAGAGCCTGCAATCCTACTACACCGGCATCACCCGGAAACTTTTCACCTGGGTCGAGGGCAGCTTTAGGTTTGACGCGCAGCAGGGTGTGCCCGAGAACAAGATCCAGGTGAGCATGGCCCTAGAGGACCTGATCATCGAAGGTTCGCGCCGGATGGCCGAAAGGGAGCAACTCACCGTCGAAGTCCCCAGCCTGGATGTGGTCCTGGCCTTAAGCGACCGACCCGGCGTCAACTTGAAAAAGATCAATCTGAATGTAGAAGAATGGCGGGTAGTTTCCTACATCAACCCCAAGAACAGCCTGCGCCAGATCGCCAAGGCCAGCAAGATGACCGACCTGGAGCTCCGCAGGATTGTGTACGGTCTGCTCCAAGCCGGCCTGGTTAAGTTGGCGCCCCTGGATGGCGCGGCCAGGCAATTGGATGACGCGCAAGCCGCGGCACCCGGTAGAAAAAAGCAGGGGGCGAAACCGCTGATCACGCGCTTGATAGACCGCATCCGCTCTGTCTAAGGAAAGCATTCTTACAGAACTGGGAGGCTGAGATCAGCCGTAGTATGACAATCGGGGGATGGATGGCGCTTCGCAAAGCTGGTACCAATGAACTAGAACAGATCAGGTCTATAAACGTAGCCCGCATTCCAGCTTTTCGAGAGGTGACATGCCGAAGATCCTTGTAGCCGAAGATCAGATTGACCTGCGCGAAATGATCGCGCTGACGTTGCGCCTTTCGGGGTACGAAGTCCTGGCCACCGAGGATGGTGAGCAGGCATTCCGTGAAGCCACGGCTTCTTTTCCCGACTTAATTATCCTCGACCTGGATCTGCCGTTGCTCAGCGGCCGCGAGGTGTGCAGGCGGCTGAAAGCCCGCCAGGGTTTTGCGGACACGCCGGTAGTAATAATTTCTTCGCACAGCGACTCGATGGAAATAGTAAATAGCCTCAACGCGGGAGCCAGGGCATACATTCGCAAGCCCTTTGAACTCGACCAATTGATGGAAAGGGTAGCCACCCTGCTCACCGAAAACTAATGGGGGTCACGCCGCACTTTAAAGTCAAGCATGCTAGAATCTAAACAACAATTAAAGGAGCATTATAAAAATGAAAAAGGGTAGTCTATTTTTGTTGGCGGCTGCAGCCTTGGTTTTACTTAGCGGCTGCAATATGCCGGGTGGAACCTCAGCAGAACAGGTGCAGACTGCCGCGGCCCAAACGGTAAGCGCCAACCTCACACAGAGCGCGCTGCTCACCCCCAGCGCTACCAATACGCCGCTGCCCACCGCCACGCTGGAGGCCACCAGTACTCCAGCGGTAACCAACACCCCAGCTAGCACCGCCACGACTGGCGGCGGCCCAACGGGTGGCTGCGATGTGGTCCAATTTGTGTCCGATGTCACCGTGCCGGACGGCGAAGCACACGCCCCCGACACCGAATTCGTCAAGACCTGGCGGCTGCGCAACGCGGGCACTTGTTCCTGGACACCAAGCTATGCGCTGATCTTCGTCAGCGGCAACGCCATGGGCGGGCCGGCTGCCCAAAACCTGACCGACACGGTCGTGCCAGGATCCACAATTGATATTTCCGTCACCCTCACTGCCCCTCACGAAAACGGTGACTACACGGGGTATTGGGCATTACGCAACGCGGCCAGCCAAACCTTCGGCTCTTTCTTCGTGAAGATCGAAGTAACAGCGGATGGCACCAGCGGGGGCGGGGATGGCACGACAACCCTGAATGCCAGCAACGTGGGCCAGGTGGACGCCAACGGCACCATCGGGGCGGCAGCCCACACGGGTGCCAATTCCGGCACAGGCGTGCGCGGCTTTGTGTCCTTCAACATTTCGGCCATCCCGGCTGACGCTACGATCGAAGAGGTCGAAGTAGACTTCACCGGCTTCGACACCGTGGGCAACCCCTTCGCCAGCATGGGCTGCTTGCAAGCCTATGCAGGCCACTTCTTCCCTCTGACCGCGGCTGAATACAATGCAACGGGTTCAGGTCCGGATGCGGAATGGTGCAGCATAAGTGAACTTGATACGGTGTACGTGATCGATGGAGTCAAAGACCGGCTGCAAGCCGCGCTTGGTTCAGGCGTGCTGGAATACCAACTCCGTTTCAGCGGCGCCCCGACGGGCTCCGGCCTGGTGCGCTTCCTGGGGGGTGGCCTGAAGCTCATCGTCACCTACACCGAGCCCTAATCGACGGGCGGGCTGGTTATTGAAAATAAAAGTCCCTGCAATGTGCAGGGACTTTTATTTGGATGCGATGGCGCGGCGGGGAGACCTGAGCTGCTGCCATAACCAGACGGAAATAAAAACTACCGTGCAAGCCAACACAATGGCAGCGCCTGAAGCCACGTTCAAATAATAAGAAGCGTAGAGACCCACCACCCCGGAACCGGCGGCGATGGCCGCGGCCAGCAGCATCATGCTGCGCAGGTTCTTGGTGAGCAGGTAAGCGGTGGCCGCCGGGGTGACCAGCATGGCTACCACCAGGGCCACGCCCACCGCTTGCAGCGAAACCACGATGGCCACCGCGGTGAGCACCGAAAGCAATATCTCCAGCGGACGGGCAGGCAAGCGCAGCGTGGTGGCCAACTGAGGGTCAAAGGAAAGCACGGTGAATTCCTTGTAAAAGCCAGCGATGATCAAGAGGACAACCAGGCTGACACCAGCGGTCAGCCAGACGTCTTCGCTGGTGACGCCCAGGATGTTGCCGAACATGAAATGAGAAAGGTCAACGGCATAGCTGCGCATGGTGGAGATCAGGGCGATGCCCAATGCGAACATGCCGGCGAAGACGATACCGATGGCGGTATCCTGCTTGATGCGGCCGCGGCTCAGGACGCTGATGCTGACGGAACTAAGGATGGCGGCACCCAAGGCCCACCAAAACAGGGAGGTCGAATCGCCGGCCGAGGCCAGATAGCCGATCGCGAGGCCCGGCAGGATGGCGTGGCCCAGGGCGTCGCCGAGGAAGGCCATGCCGCGCAGCACGATATAGCAGCCGACCACGGCACAGACCACGCCAACCAGCACGGCCACCAAGAGCCCACGCTGCATGAATTCGTAAGCCAAAGGCCCTGTGAGCCAGCTAACCATGTCGGCCCTCTACGTCGTGATCGTGATGGCCGCCGCTATCCCCGATCCAGACTTTGCCCTGTTTCGTGTCCACGACTTGCATGTGGCCGCCGTAGGCAAGCGCCAAGTTTTCGACGCTGAGGACTTCTTTACGCGTGCCGTAAGCGATGAGTTTTCGATTGAGCAACAAGATGCGGTCGAAATGCTCGCCGGCCAATTCCAGATCATGTGTGGCGAAGAGTACGGTGATGCCTTGCTGCTTTAAGTCCGCCAAGATGCTGAGGATCTGCTCCTGGGCGGGCAGGTCCAAGCCGGCCAGCGGCTCATCGAGCAGGAGCAGATCGGCTTCCTGGGCCAGGGCGCGAGCAAGGAGCATGCGCTGCTTCTGGCCGCCGGAGAGCTCGCTGATCTGGCGGTGAGCCAGCGAGCTGAGCTGGACGCGTTCCAGGCTGCGCTCGACCTGCTCCAGGTCGTGGCGGCCGGGCCAGCGCAGCAAGCCGATCAGGCCGGCGCGGCCCATCATTACCACGTCGCGCACATTCACTGGGAAATCCCAGTCCATCAGGTTGCTCTGCGGAACATAGGCCAGGCACAGGTATTGGGCCGGCAGATGGCCATGCACGCGCACCTTGCCGGAAGAGGGCGGCAGCAATCCGGCCAGCACGTTGAACAAGGTGGATTTGCCCGCGCCGTTGGGCCCGACAACAGCGACGCGCAGCCCTGGCTCCACCTGGAGCGAAAGATCCTCAAGGACAGTGAGGCCGTTGAAGCGCACGTTCAGCCCGCGCAACTCCAAAGCATGGCCGCTTTCCGGGTGGAGGGGTGTCTTTCCGGGGGTGTTGAAAGGATTTTTCAACATGTCATGGAGGATTTTACCGCGAGCAGTGTGCGCAACCTATTTCAACGCGGCGACAATTGCGGCGACGTCGAAGCGCAGCAAGTCGAGATAGGTTGGAACAGGTCCGTTTTTCTCGCTTAACGATTCAGTATAAAGATGTACAACCTGAACGCCGGCGTCTGCTGCCACGCGGTCGGCCAGGCTGGGGTTCATGCTGGTGCCGATGAAGATAGCATTCACACCGTATTGGCTGATGGCATCTTCCAATTGGGCCAATTCGCCTGCTGAGGGTTCGCTGACGGTGCTGATACTGGGGATAAGGGCGCCCACAATTTCAAACCCGTAATGGACTGCAAAGTAGCCAAAGGATTCGTGGTCAGTCACCAGCACATGGGCGTCCGCAAGGATTAGGCTGAGCTGTTCAATGGCCCAGGCATCAAGGGCATCGAGCTCTGCTTTGTACGCGTCGGCGTTGGCGTGGAAGGTCTCAGCGTGAGCTGGGTCGGCGGCAGCCAAAGCTGCGGCGATGTTATCGGCCCAAACTTTCACATTGAGTGGATTCATCCACACATGCGGGTCGGCACCTTCGAATTCTTCACCCACAAACTCGATGGTGGCTATGCCGTCAGAGGCGATGACGAGATTTAGGCCCTCTGTTTCCAACATGGGCTTGAGGGCTTCCTCGAGATTCAACCCATTGACGAAGACCAAGTCGGCGGAGGCCAGCTTGGCCGCATCCTGCGGCGCCGGCTCAAAGGCATGCGGGTCAGAGTCGGGCGGGATGAGGACGGTTAGCTGGATGTTATCGCCGCCGATCACCGAGACTACATCGCCCAGGATCTGGGTACTGGCAACCACCTCCAGCTTCCCAGAGGCGCCTGTGGTCGGGGCGGAACAGGCGGCGAGCAGCGAAAAAGCCAAGTAAGCGGCTAAAAATAGTCGATTCACAAGAGGATTTTACTCAATGACGAGAAAGGAACTAGGCTGCCCAGCCGTGTTTCCCAATTAAAGGCACAAAGGCTACCGGCACCAGTTCATCATAATCAAAGCTGCCATCTTTTTCCCGCCACAATTGCAGCATCTGCTGGCCGGGTTCACCAACCGGGATCACCATGCGGCCCTTGGGCGAGAGCTGCTCCAGCAGCGGCTGCGGGACCACGGGCGCCCCGGCCGCCACGATGATGGCGTCGTAGTGGGCGTGAGCGGGCCAGCCCTGGCTGCCATCACCATGATGCACATGGACATGGTGGTAACCAAGTTCCGCCAAGACGCGCGTGGCAGCTTCGGCCAAAGCTGCATGACGTTCGATGGTATACACTTCACCAGCCAGCTCACCCAACAGAGCAGCCTGATAGCCTGATCCGGTGCCAATTTCCAGAACCTCATCGCCTTTCTGGAGAGCCAGAGCCTGCAGCATATAGGCCACAATGTACGGTTGGGAGATGGTTTGCCCGCTGGGGATTGGCAGCGGCCGATCTTGATAGGCTTGAGCTTGCTCGGCAAGCGGCACGAAGCGATGGCGCGGGACGATGCGCATAGCATCCAGGACGCGCTGGTCGTGAATGCCGCGGGCTGACAGTTGTTCTGTGACCATGAATTCGCGTTGCCGGGCAAATTCAGCTTCGCTATCCAAGGAACCCCCAGCCCTGGTCCCGAGCGATGGTTAGCAATTGCTCAAAGTCGTCTTGAGGCGCAGCCTGGTTCCATTTCTCAACCCCACAATCACGGCACCGGTGCAGGATGCGGTAGTTGTTATTTTTAGTAGAGACTGCCACCGGAACCATGAGTCCGCCGCAAGCCGACTGGCGATCGCCGGGATTAATATCCACGTGCAGGCTGTAGAGGCAGCGCGGGCAGTGGTTGGTGTAGCCCCCGCCTTGTACGCTAAACCCGCAGTTCAGGCAGATGAAATCTTCGACACGGCGTTGAAATCGGCGATGCATGCCTCTATTCTATGCCAGCCAGTAAGGTATCCGCAATACGCCGATCCAGCTTGCCCATGGGTAAGCTGCCAAGCTGGCGGATGGACAGCCAGCGATGCTTACGCTGGGTATTTACTTTGGGGCGAACACCGTTCAACGGATGATGGAAAACCTGCAAGAGCACACTGAAATGGCTGTAGGTATGTTCAAATTCTCCCAGCCGCGTTTTGAAAGGTAAGGCCAGTCCCAAGCTTTGTTTCAATTCTTTGCGCAAAGCAGCGTTTGCGCCGCGCCGGCCGCGCAGGGGCGCATTGGGAAACTCCCACATGCCGGCCAGTAGTCCGACGGGAGGCCGCTGCATGACCAGCACCCTGCCGCGCTGCTGAACTACCCCGGCGGCGTAGTGGCGCCGCGGCGAGCGCTGAGCTCTAACTTTCACGGGCCGCTGCGCTTGGATGCCCAAGGCGGCCGCGCGACATTCGGTGCGCAGCGGGCAGACCCCGCAGCGGGGCTGGCGGGGCTTGCATATTTGCGCGCCGAGGTCCATGAGCGCCTGGTTGTAATCCGCGGCGCGGCCGGCGGGCAAATGCTCAGCGGCCAGCACCCAAAACAGCTTTTGTCCAGGCGCAGACGTAGCGGGCAAAGCCACGTCAAACACGCGAGACAAGACGCGGACAGCATTGCCATCCACGGCCGGCGCGTCCACCCCGAAGGCCACAGAAGCAATAGCGCCGGCTGTATAAGCGCCGATGCCAGGCAACTGTCTTAGTTCTTCAACAGTTGAAGGCAAGTGGCCGCCATGTTGTTTCATGATGACTTGGGCCGCACGACGCAAGTTTCGCCCCCGGCTGTAGTAGCCAAGGCCTTCCCATAAGGTAAGCACATCTTGTTCTGTGGATCTAGCTAGTGTCCGCACGCTCGGATAGCGGCGCATCCAGCGTTTGTAGTAAGGCAGCATGCTTTCCAAACGCGTTTGCTGCGCCATGATCTCGGCCACCCACACCGCATAGGGCTGCGGGTCGACACGCCAAGGCAGGCTGCGTTTTTGGGCGGCATACCAACGGAGGAGCTTCTTGGCGATCGGGGACATCTTGGACGCGACCGACAGACCGGCCGCAGACTACATTTGGAATCCGCCGCGGGCGGCGACAACTTTGTAGTCGAAATTCTCGACCAGATCTTCCATTTGAGAGCCCAGGTCATCCCATGCGTTGGAGTCCAGCAGCCTGCGGGCGGCATTAAGGTCCGGCATTACCGCCTCGGCCAGCAAGCGCGGCTGCTCACCGTAAACGGTGAGCCAGGCCTCGCTTAGCGTGACGCCCAGGCCTTCCAAAGCCGGCACAAATTTGCGGATATGGAATTCAAAATAATCTTCTTCGCGCCCAGGTTGGATATCCCAGGTCATCAGTAATTTGACCCCGTTCATGGCAGGGTTGCCTCAAGTACAACCACCTTGGTTTCTTCGGGGATAGAAGTGCTGGTCACTTTTAATGACGGTTCCGGCTTAGCGCTGGACAAGCCCATCTCCTGCAGGAATTGGCGTAGCGCGCCGAGCTTTTGGCTGCCGCCGGCGGTTTTGTAGTGCATGGGGATAACGATGCCCGGCTCGATCATGGCTATCACTTCGGCGGCCTTGGCCGCATTGAGCGCGTTGCCGCCGCCCACAGGCACCATGAGCACATCTACGGTGCCGAAGGCTTCCACCTGCGTTTGAGTAGGAACCCTCTGCATATCGCCCAGGTGGCCAATGGCAACACCGTCATAGTCATATATGAAGACCATATTGCGATCTTCCTTGGACTCTTTGATGGCTACGCCGGTGATAAAGATGCCGCCAATTTCATATTCACCGGGGCCGCGCAGTTCCCATTGCGAGCCCTTGACGCCTTTTACAAAATTATGGCCAGGCGCGTCGTGGCTTACGGTCGTAATCTCGCCTTTTATCTTGAGCGGCTTGAAACCCACCTTCTGATGGTCATAAGGGTCGGCCACAATTGTGGGCAGGCTGCGCTCAGTGACGCGAAAACAGGAATGTCCGTACCAGGTGATTTCCATTTAACTCCGGGAATGCGCGTGATTATATCATCGCGCTTTCCCAAGCCGTATAATACCCGCGTGCCCCAAACTTTATTGAAGAAAAGAAGCAGCCCGAATGCGCGGGTGCAAGAAATTGAAGGCGGGTGGCGATTAAATTTAGAAGCGGGCGCAGCCGGGACATATCGGCTGGCGCAACTCGACGATTATGCAAATTTGTCCCGC
This sequence comes from uncultured Anaerolineaceae bacterium, assembly GCA_964572455.1. Taxonomy (GTDB): domain Bacteria; phylum Chloroflexota; class Anaerolineae; order Anaerolineales; family UBA11579; genus JAMCZK01. The sequence continues at coordinate 26,373 of CAZNFL010000012.1, read as the reverse complement.
GGCGCGTTTCCGCATCGCCCGCCATTGTCCATCCGCTTAAAGGCGCGCTCTTCGCAATCCAACTTGCCAGGGACCTGGGGGTTCGGACTATGGAACGATCCCCTCGGCTTCTCGCTTGGGTTCGGCGGAACCCGCGGCCGCTTGCCCGTTTTACCGAACGTAGCCTGGTTCTTCTTCGCCTCGCCGGAAAACCATCTTTCACTGCACGAGGAACAGCCCAGCCATGGCCAGTTGGTTGGCAGCTATAGCTCAGCGCGCATCCCCTCCCTACTGTTAGCTCCCGCAGTCGTGGCTGCGCCGCTGTTGTGGCTGCCAGCCGCGGCGCGGCTGCTGCGCAAGATGGCGGCCGCTTTGATCCGCCACGATCTGGCTCAGTTGAGCTTAGACCCAACCGCCTGGCACGAATATGCGATCCACTGGCAGCCCGAGCAGGTGGAGATCCAAGTGGACGGAGCAACGGTATTCAAGACCCCTGCTCCCCGGCCGCCATTGGGTCTGGTACTATGGTTGGATAACCAGTATGCAGCCTGGCGGCCCGATGGCCGCGTTGCCTATAGCACCCTGCCGACGCCCCCAGATTGCTGGGTGGAAATCAACGACTTGCAGATCAGCTCTTATTAAAATTCCGCAACCAAGATGAACGCGAAGATAAACCGGATCTGCATCACGCCGCGCGTCTCCGGAGTCGGCGGCATGGTCTCTTTCGCGGCCAAGCTGAGCGCGGGCCTGGCTGCCCGCGGCATCCAGGTGACCTATGACCTGGCCGACCTGCCGTACGACGCCTTGCTGGTCATCGGCGGCACGCGGCAATTGATAGATCTGCGGCGCGCCCGACGCAGCGGGCTGCCGATCGTGCAGCGGCTGGATGGCATGAATTGGCTGCACCGTCGCACGCGTACTGGCGCCCGCCATTGGCTGCGCGCCGAACTGGCCAATTGGCTGCTGGCTTACATTCGCAAAACCCTCGCCGCTAGCGTTGTATATCAAAGTCACTTTGTACAAGAATGGTGGCAGCGCACGCGTGGGGAAGGCCCCAAGAACCACACCGTTATTTATAACGGAGTGGACCTCAAGCAGTTCAGCCCACAGGGAAAAGAGACGCCGCCCCAGGATCGCATTCGCATCCTGATGGTCGAAGGCAGCCTGCAGGGCGGCTATGAGCTCGGCCTGCAAAGCGCGGTGGCGTTGGCTGAAGGTTTGCAACCCGAACTCGGTCAAAAAATCGAGCTGGTTGTGGCGGGCAAGGTGGACGAAGGCCTGAAAAACAAATGGGCGCAAAATAACGGGGTGCCCATCGAGTGGGTCGGGGTGGTGCCCAACGAACAGATTCCCGCGCTTAACCGCGGCGCTCATTTTCTGTATTCAGCCGATTTGAACGCGGCGTGCCCGAACTCGGTGATCGAGGCTTTAGCGTGCGGGCTGCCCGTGCTAGCTTTCGACACCGGCGCGCTCGAGGAGCTGGTCACGCCGCAGGCCGGCCGCGTAGTGGACTATGGCGGCGACCCTTGGAAACTAGGCCCGCCCAATATCAAAGGCTTGGTGGGTGGGGCAACGGAGCTCACCCAGGGTCAAGCCGCCTTTCGAAAGGGTGCGCGGGCTAGAGCGGAAGCTGCATTTGGGCTGGACGCGATGGTGGAGGCCTACATTCAAGCGCTGGGCGGCGTGGATGGCTAATCCCTTGCTGTCCCTGGCTTCGGCCGCAGCCCGCTGGCTGCCGGCGTCACTCAAACGCGGGCTATACCGGCTAGGGCCGGTGAGCCGCGGTTTGCGTGCAGCGCTTAATAAATCCGCGCCGGCCGGGCTGACGGAAACCACGGTGGCCGCGGGCCTACTGGCCGGCGCCAGCCTGTTGCTCGACCTGCAAAGCGAAAAAGATTATTGGTTGGGAACTTACGAAATGGAGCTGCAGCAGGCTATCCAGGATTGGGTGAAACCCGGCATGGTGGCTTACGACTTGGGCGCCAACGCCGGCTACTTGAGCCTGATGCTGGCCAGGCAAGTGGGCGCGGCTGGGAAGGTGTTTGCTTTTGAGCCGCTGCCGGCAAACCAGGAACGCTTGCACACCAATCTGGCGCTCAACTCTCAACTGCGCGTGGTGCTGGTGCCCAAGGCGGTTGCGGATAAAAGCGGCAGCCAAACCTTCCACGTGCACGCCTCGGACGATATGGGCAAGCTGCAGGGATCGGCCGGGCGGGAGGCAAAGTACGCTGACAGCATTCAAGTCGAGACGATAGCTTTAGATGATTTTGTGTACGCGCAGAAGAATCCGGTCCCGGATGTGGTCAAGATGGACATCGAAGGCGGGGAAGTGCTAGCGTTGGGAGGGATGAAGCGTTTATTGGCCGAGGCGCGCCCGTTGCTGTTTATTGAAACTCACGGGCCAGAAGCAGCCCAGGTGGTTTGGACGGCGTTGCAAAAAGCATCTTACAAGGTACACCGGGTAAGTAAGGGATATCCTGAAATCAATAATGTGAATTCCTTCGACTGGAAAAGCTACATTTTGGGTAAGCCGGCGGCATGAAAACTTACACCGGCCGAGTTGGAGTGGTGCAGCGTGTGCTGCCTGGTTACCGCGCCCCCTTCTTTGAAATGCTAGCGGAGCAATGCAAGGCCGGGCTGAGTGTTATCGCCGGTCAACCGCGCCCGAATGAAGCGATTGGAGCAACCCCAGCATTGCAAAAGGTAAAATTTTATCGGGCGGAAAATCTGCATATGCTAGGGGGGCCTTTTTACCTCTGTTACCAGCGCGGCCTGATGGAGTGGCTGGAGGATTGGGATCCGGATGCCTTGATCGTAGAGGCTAACCCGCGTTATGTGAGCACAGCCGTGGTGGCTTATTGGATGAAAGAACGCGCCCGCCCGGTGATCGGCTGGGGCTTGGGAGGGCCGCCCCTGCGCGGAGCGCTGGCCGGGCTGCGCCAGGCGCGGCGGCGCAGCTTCCTGAGCCGCTTCGACGCGCTCATCGCCTATAGCCGCCGCGGCGCAAACGAATATGGCGCACTGGGATTCCCGCCTGGGCGCATTTATGTGGCGCCCAACGCGGTGGCTGCGCGACCGCAAGGCGATCCGCCCAAACGCCCGGCGACATTCGCAGGACCAGGCACGGTGATCTATGTGGGCCGCCTGCAGGTACGCAAGCGGATCGACAGTTTGCTGCGCGCTGCGGCGAGGCTGCTGAAAGAAATGCAACCCAAGTTGCAGATCGTGGGAGAAGGCCCGGCGCGGATCGAGCTGGAACGATTGGCCGCCGAGATCTATCCGGCGGCGGAATTCACCGGCGCGCAATATGGCCCAGCGCTGGACGCATTATTGGCGGCCGCCGATCTCTTCGTGCTGCCAGGAACGGGGGGGTTGGCTATCCAGCAAGCCCTGGCCCAAGGGCTGCCCGTCATCGTTGCGGACGGCGACGGCAGCCAAGAAGACATGGTGAGCCTGGCCAACGGTTGGCTGCTGCCCGCAGGCGACGAGGCGGCTTTGCAGGCTGCGTTGGCCCAAGCTCTTTCCGACCCGGCGCGTTTACGCCAGATGGGCGTAGCCTCCTACCGGCTGGCGCAAGACCAATTCAATTTAGAAGCCATGGTTGAGGGTTTCGTCACAGCCCTCAACGAGGTCGCAAAGTAATGCGCATCCTCTTCGTGGCCGATGGGCGCTCACCGATCGCGCTGAATTGGATCGAGTTTTTCACCAAGGGCAAACATGAAGTCCATCTGGCCAGCACCTTTGCTTGCCAGCCAGAACTTGAATTGGCCTCGCTGCATGTGGTGCCGGTGGCCTTAAGCGCAACGGCGGATGAAACCACCCGCACCGGCCGCGGCCTGCGCGGCCTGGTCCCAACGGGCTTGCGCACGCAATTGCGCTCGTGGGTGGGGCCGCTCACCTTGGGGGCGGCGGCCAAACACCTTCAGGAACTTATAGACGAGATAAAGCCCGACTTAGTGCACGCCATGCGTATTCCCTACGAAGGCATGCTGGCCGCAGCCGCGCAGACGGAAGTTCCTCTCATGGTGTCAGTGTGGGGTAACGATTTCACCCTGCACGCACGGGCGAATCCTTTCATGGCAGCGGCCACGCGCAAGACTCTGTTGCGGGCAGCCGCTTTGCACACCGACACACAGCGCGACCAGCGACTGGCGGGCGAGTGGGGTTTCGACCGCAGCCAGCCGGCCATTGTGCTCCCCGGCAATGGGGGCGTGCGCACCGAAATTTTTTATCCGGAGAAAACGGCGCCTAAAGAATTAAGAGTGGTCAACCCGCGCGGCCTGCGCGCCTATGTGCGCAACGATGTGTTCTTCCAGGCCATCCCCCAGGTGCTGCGCCAACTACCTGAGGTACGCTTCGATTGCCCTGGGATGAAAGAGGAACCCGAAGCGCAGCGCTGGGTGCAAAAGCTGGGGATCGAGCAGCAGGTGAACTTGCTGCCACACCTAAGCGCGCCCGAGCTTGCGGAGACCTACCGCGCTGCGCAGGTGTTGGTTTCGCCCAGCACGCACGACGGCACACCCAACAGCTTGCTGGAAGGCATGGCCTGCGGCGTTTTCCCCGTTTGCGGCGATCTGGAATCCATTCGCGAGTGGATCCGCGCTGGCGAGAATGGCTTGCTGGTAGACCCGACCAACCCAGATGCGTTGGCAGGGGCCATGGTCAATGCGCTTAAGAACAAAACCTTGCGAGAGCGCGCTGAGGGAATCAATAAGCAGCTGATTGCTGAGCGCGCAAATTATCCTAAGAATATGGAACGGATAGACGAGTACTATAGAAAAATCAATTGATAATTTTGTCAAAGAACTTGACAAGCGTTCTTGTGGCCTGTATACTGGTTTTAGATCTATTGTTCTATCATAGGAGAGGGCCTGAAAATGTTTACATTTGACAATTTAGATAGCGAGACTCGACGGCTAATGATTGAAGAGTTGGAATTCGATAAAGGCCGTCACGGAACTTTCATCAGCTCCAGACTGCTTGAAGAAAAAGAGGATGTTTACCTATCGCTACTCCAAGAGGCTTTGTCTGTAGGCACTCCCGAGAGTCTGGCAACAGCTATTACTGGGAACGCAATACTGCGATCTGTCGAATTGCGGACAAGGAACGGAAAACAATTCCAAGCCGATGTACCTTATACAGCCAACTTTACTTTAGCTGAAGGTGAATTTAATAGATATTATGTTAGAGCGTTATGTTTGCGCTCTCTTAACGAGGGAAAAGAAGAAGTTACTGTTTACAGAGCGAAACCAGTAAGGGCTGCACGAAGTAATTCGGAAATGATGATTGGCAAATCCGTAAATTGCCAAAAACTCTTAGACGATCTAAGGAACAACATTGGGGTCGATACCGCGCTAGGGATCCCAGCTGGACCAAATTCCGGCTTAAGCGTTAGGCTAAGAAACAACTAGCCAAAGCGGCCATTATTTTTTCTTCCATTTGCCAGTGGCCTCGTCTTTTGCGTAGCCGCCCTTTTTAACCGCGCTCCAGGCCACGCGGCGAGCGCGGTCTTCGTCACGCGCGTATTCTTCGTAGGCATTATTGAACGCCGCCAGATAAATTTCCTGAGCGTGCTTGGGTAGATTGTTCACTACTCCCTTAGGTAGATCGCTGATCGAATCGTAAGGCATGGCGCACCTCCGCGCAGGCAAACGAAGCTGCCAGGATGCGCGTTACTGAGATCAGACGTGGATGGCGTGCCCTTCGGCGACGTGGGCTACTTCCATCAGCACCTCGGTCAAGCTCGGGTGGGCGTGCACGTTTCGCGAAATCTCCGCCGCGGTCAGCTCGGCCATCTGGGCGATGGTCAGTTCCGGCAGCAGCTCTGTGACCTCGGGGCCGATCATGTGCGCCCCAAGAATCTCGCCATAGCGCGAGTCAGTGATGAGTTTCACCCAGCCGGCATAATCGCCCAGGCCTAGGGCCTTGCCGTTCGCCTGGAAATTAAACTTGGATACCTTTACTTCATAGCCAGCTTCCTTGGCCTGCGCTTCGGTGAGGCCAAAGGAAGCCACCTGCGGGTGGCAGTAAGTAGCGCGCGGCATCATGTTGTAGTCCAGCCGCACGGTCTCCACGCCGGCGATGTTTTCGGCGCACACAATGCCCATGGCCGAGCCGACGTGGGCGAGCATTAACTTGGCGGTCACGTCGCCCACGGCCCAGATGCCGGGCACGTTAGTGGCCATGCGTTCGTCGATCAGGATCTCGCCGCGCTGGCCTAGTTTCACACCGGCCTGCTCCAGACCGAGGTCTTTGGTATTCGGGCGAAAGCCGATGGCCAGCAGGACTTGTTCAGCTTCCAGGGTCTCCTGCCCGCCCTTGCCGGAGACGCTGACCTTAACCATCGTTTTGGTTTTTTCGACCTTCTCGAGTTTGGTGCTGGTCTTGACCGTGATGCCATCCTTGGTCATGGCCTTGGCCAATTCTTTGCTCACTTCTTCGTCCTCAAGCGGAGCAATGCGGTCCAGCATCTCGACCAGGGTCACCTGGCTGCCATAAGAGGACCACACCGTGGCAAATTCCAGCCCAATGGCGCCACCGCCCACAATGACGACGGACTTGGGCAGGGTTTCCTGCAAAATAGCCGGCCAATAAGTGAGCACCTGTTCACCATCCGGCTCGACGCCGGGGACGCTGATGGCACTGGCGCCGGTGGCGATGATGATATTTTTGGCCTTGTGCTCGACGGCTTCGCCCTTCTTGGGCTTTACCGAAACCGTATCCTTGGCCGTCAGCTTAGCTGTGCCCATATGCACGTCGATCCTGTTCTTCTTCATCAAATAATCGACGCCCTTCACCAGCCGGTCGGAAACCTGGCGGCTGCGTTTCACCGCCGAGGCATAATCCAGTTTTAAATTGCTAAACGAAAACCCGAATTCCTCCCCTTTGGTGCGCAAGGTGTAAGCTATTTCAGCATTCTTTAGCAGCGCCTTGGATGGGATACATCCCACGTTCAAGCAAACTCCGCCCAGGAATTCTTTTTCCACGATGGCGACTTTGTTGCCAAGTTGGGCGGCGCGAATGGCCGCCACATATCCGGCCGGGCCGGCGCCGATGACGAGCACATCGTAATTAGCCATAAAGATACCTCTCTTTCAACATACCTATACGCAATACGTATTGCGAATCACGTATTGCGTTTGGCAATTATGCTTATGACCAGTTCTCCAGCGTATATTTAACCGTCCCCAAGAAATAGTCCGCCACGGCGCCATCCAAAATGCGATGGTCAAAGGTGAGCCCCAGGTACATCAGGGGGCGGATGGCAATGGCATCGTCGATGACTTTGATACGTTTCTCAATCACCCCGGTACTGATGATTGCACATTGGGGTTGGTTGATGATCGGCGTGGCGAACAAAGAGCCGCTGGTGCCGTGGTTCGTTAAGGTGATTGTCCCGCCTTTGACTTCATCAGTCTTCAATTGCTTACTGCGCGCCCGGCTGGAGAGATCATTGAGGGCGCGGGCGATTTCGAGCAGCGACTGTGCGCCGGCGTTCTTGATGACGGGCACGATCAAGCCGTCAGGTTCCAGCGCGGTGGCGACGCCGACATTGATCTGGCCATGCACCGCCACGCCTTCCTCGGACCAAGATGAATTCACGATCGGATACACCTGGCAGGCGGCTGCGATGGCGGCCACGAAATAAGCGGTGAAAGTTAAGTTCACATTTTGTTGAGCAAAAGCGGCCTTGTTGGCCGCCCGGTGCGCGGACACCGCGCTCAGGTCGGCTTCCATGATCGTGGTGACATGCGGCGAGGTATGTTTGCTGCGCACCATGTGCTCGGCGATGGCCTTGCGCACGGGGTTGAGCTTCATTACTTGGCCGGGGATGGCATCCGGGAAAGCCTGGGGGAAGGCCGGCTTGGACGGGGCGGTCGGTGCCAGCCGCATAGGCGCCTGGCCACTGGCGAGAATTGTTTCGATATCTTTCTTGGTCACACGGCCACCCTGGCCGCTCCCTTGAATACGAGTCGGGTCCAGATTGTTTTCTTGAGCCAGTTTCTTAACTACTGGAGAGAGGAAAGTCGCCAGGTTTTGGCCATCGAATTTGGGTAAAGTGACCGATCCTGCAGTCGCCGGGGCGCCGTTGGTCCCGCCCGAGCGCACGAAGGCCAACACGTCTTCCTTTGTGATGCGCCCTCCGGGTCCGGTGCCACGAACGGCAGCCAGGTCAACCTTGTTCTCGGCGGCGATGCGCGCCACGAGGGGTGAAACGGACACAGCGCCTCCAGCTTTTTGTGCGCCGGGCTGAGTTCTCGTTGGGGCTAGTGGTTTTACTGCTGGCTGCGGTTCGGTGGTCGCAAGCACCGGGTGCGGCGCAACCGCGGGCGCGGGTTGCGGGGAAGGAGCAGCCTTCTCGGCAACCAGTTTGCTGGCGGCTTTTGGCGCCGAGCCGCCGCCGTCCTCGGGAACCTGCTCGCCGGGCTTGCCGATCCACGCCAGGATGCTGTTGACCGGGGCGGTATTGCCCTCGCCGATCAGGACCTTCAAAACGGTGCCGCTGACCGGGCTGGGGATCTCCGTATCCACTTTGTCGGTGTTGACTTCGACCAGCGGGTCGTACTCTTTAACCTCGTCCCCCACGTTCTTGAGCCACTTGGTAACCGTGGCCTCAATCACGCCTTCGCCCATTTGCGGGAGAATCACTTTAACGGCCATAAGACCTCATTTTGTTAATTCTATCAAAACAAACCTGCGCAGGGTGACAAAGCTACTTAGTGATTAGATTATCCACGATGATTTCAACCACATCGCGGACTTGCATATTCGGCGCTTCTGCCTTGGCGGCATCCGTTAGCATGATCATGCAGAAGGGGCACCCCACGGCCAGGGTCTGGGCGCCGACTTCTTTCGCCTGGCGGATGCGCTCGGCGCTGACCCGCGAAGTGCCGGGCTCCTCTTCTTTCCACATCTGGGCGCCGCCTGCCCCGCAGCAGAAAGATTGCTTGCCATTCTTCACCATCTCGACCACGTCGGCGTCCACCGCATTGAGCACGCTGCGCGGTTCGATCAGCACGCCGTTTTGGCGGCCGAGATAACAGGGGTCATGATAAGTCATCTGGGTTGCAGCGCCCGGCTTTACTTTAAGACGTCCGCCCTTAATCAACTCATCAATAAATTCGGTATGGTGCACCACGTCATAGTGGCCGCCGAACTGTGAATACTCCTTCTCCAGCGTGTGCATGCAATGCGGGCAGGTGGTGAGCACGCGCTTGGGGGCCACGGCGTTGAGCATCTCCACATTTGTAGTGGCCAGCTTGTTGAAGAGGTGTTCATTGCCCGCCCGACGAGCCGAATCGCCGGTGCATTGCTCGCGCTGGCCCAACACGGCGTAACTCACGCCGGCGGATTCGAGGATCTGCACCAGGGCGCGGGAGGTCTTTTGCGCCCGCGGGTCAGTGGCCGGGGCGCAGCCAACCCACCACAAGATCTCTGCGTTCGGATTTTGTTCGACGGTCGGCACGTTCAAACCTTCGGCCCATTTAAGGCGCTCGGTGGGCGGCACCGCCCAGGGATTCGCATTGCGCTCCATGCCGCGGAAGGCCACTTGCCATTGGTCGGGAGCTTTGTTTTCCATCAGCACCATCGAACGGCGGATATCCATAATGTCGCGCATTGGGTCATTGCCCACAGGGCAAATATCAGTGCAGGCGCCGCAAGCAGTGCAAGCCAGCACGGCTTCCTCGCTGATCGCAAATTCTAGCAGGGGCTTGCTGCTGGCCTCGCCTCTCTCCAGCCGGGCGCCTTCTTCGTTGAGCAAATAGCGCTTATTGATCTCTAGGGCCGCAGGCGAGAGCACCTTACCGGTGGTGTAGGCCGGGCAGGCATCCTGGCAGCGGTTGCACATGATGCAGGCATAGGCATCCAGGATCTGGTGCCAGGCGAAGTCTTCTATGCGCGTGGCACCAAATTTATCTACAGCGCTATCTTCGAAATTCAGCTTATCCAGCTGCCCGGGAGAGGGCCGTTCCGGCCGCAGTAAGAAATTCAGCGGCGCCATAAAAATGTGGATGTGTTTTGAATAGAGGAAATAAGGGAAGAAGGCCATGATCAGACCGATGGCCAGCCAGAAGCCGATATGTTCACCAAGCACCAGGGCAGATGTGGATAATCCCGACAAAATGCTGGATGCCGCGCTGGCGAAAGGCTGCCAAGGATCCGGGCCGCCCAAAGCTAATTTGAAAGTCTGCCCGGTGAAACGCCCGCCAACATGCAGCAAGATAAACAGGCCGACGATCAACGAATCGCGGCGCATTCCGGCGCGAGCTTTCGGGTGGACCAGGGTGGTTTCGCGAATGCGCAAGGCCGGCGCGCGCAAAATAAAGCGCCGCGCCAACAAGGCGCTCATGCCAAGCAGTGCGCTGATGCTAAGAATGTCAGCCAAAAACCGGTAACTATTTCCAAGGAACTCTTCTCCCAGGAATACAAAATTGGGAAACAAGCCTTCCAAGACATCGCCGATATTGACGAACAGATAAAACATGAAGGCCCACACCACCATGGCGTGCAGCAGGCTAGTGAGCAGCCGCTTGCGCCAGGTAGGGGTTAGGGCAACGGTCTTGAGCCCCACGTCGAGCAGGCGCTTGGGGATCAGCTTCCAATCCAGCTTGCCGTGGCCGCGGCGGATGATGCGCACGATGCGCAGGGCGGCGCGCAAAACCAACGCCACTGTGAGTAACGCAGCCAGGACGAAGATTATTTTCTCTGGGATTGTGAGCATTGCAGGGGTTAAGGGGAGTTTACCATAGACAAAATAGACGGCCTTGCGGCCGTCTTTTCCGTGATCGAGCGCTATTTTACGCCCCGCCCTCGCCATATTGCGAGTCATCTGTCGGGGTGCGGCCGGATGGGTCATGTACGTAGACCCAATCACCGATCTGTCCCCAATTGAACAGCCAATGCGAATCTGCTACGGAAAGGTTTACGCAGCCATGGGATTGTTCGAAGCCGAAGCGGGCCCGCCAGTAGGCGCCATGCAAGGCGCGGGCCTCGTCGAAGTACATAGTCCATGGTACGTCTTCGAGGAAATAATAATCCGAGCGGTCTGCGGTGAACACGCCGCGCATCAGGGTCGATTCATGTTTTTCGTAGATCTGAAAGAGCCCGGGCCGCGTCCACACGCCGGGCAAACCGGTGGCGATCAGGGTCGCAAAAGTTAGTTTGCTATCCTGGTAAACGGCCAGGGTCTGCTGTTCCAAGTTGATCTCGATCCAGCGGTCAGAGTCCACGCCCTCGGGCGGAGTTACGTTCGGCAACACGAGGCGTGCCTGGCTGGATTCCAACCATTGGTCGGGGCCGACCATATACCAGCGCAACCCATCGGCTTCGCGGATCTTGTAGATCTGCACGACTTCATATGCGTTATAGAATTGGCTGGCCATGGGGCCATTGATTCCGGGCGCCTGGCGGGCTTGGAAGGGAGCGACCAAGCTGCCGCTGAACTCGATCACCCAGCCAAAAGCATGCTTCGGAGTTTCAGTGAATTCCAGGCCTCTAAATTGCGAATAAGCCTGGTTGGGCGTGATGTCTCCCCGCCGCATCCAAAGGCCGATATCGATCATGTAGTAGTTCTTGCCTCCCACTTCGGCATAATCCTGATAAGTCACATACACCAACCCGGGCTCCAAGGCGTGATGCACAGGCTGGCCGGCAACGGCGGCCTCCAGCGAGGCGAAGACTGGCGCATTGGGCGTAGTCACCCTGGCGTAGTAAAAAGGCAAGTTCGTAAGAGTGGCATCGGGAGCAGACGCCGCCAACGGCTGCAGGGGCAGCGTAATACCCAGCCCCGCCAAATAATTCATATAGCTCCAAGATCCGTAGGGCAAACAATCCGCATCGATACGATAAGGGCTGGGGAGGCAAAGCGGGTCATCTTCGAGCGGAGTGGCTTGGGCTGGCTGGGGAAATACACCAGAGAGAAGACCTATCAATACGAACAAACCGAATAATCGACTCATAGGGAAAATTATATCCGCCACCGGCAGAAAGGTCTATCGGTCATTGAGCGGCTTCCTCAGCTTCCAAGCGCAATCCGCGGATGGAAGCCATGGCCAGGAAATTGAGCGCAACGGTAACTGCCACGATGAACCCGAAGCCTAGCGCGTAAAGGCCTGGTGAGATGACGCTGGCCAGGGCCCGCCCTATCGCGGCGCTGGTGAAAAAGCCCGCCATCATGGTCGTGCGCGCTTGAGGCAGAACTTCAGTCATCAGCGGGATCGAGCTGACAATAAAAAATTCGAAACTGATGTAGAAGAGGAAGAGGCTGAACACCGCGCCCACCAGCGAGCCTTCCATAAAGGGCAAGACGATAATAGAAATAGAATTGACCAGCAGGCCGAGGAAGATGGCGCGGCGTTTGCCCAGGCGGTCGGTCACCAGCGCCACCAGGCCCTCGCCGCTGAGCTCGGCGATGCCCAAAACGGCGGCTGTGCCGCCCAAAGCGACCAGGCGCAATTCGAAGCTGGCCTCCAGCCACAGCCCGAAGGCCAGGTTGATCAGTTCATTGGCAATGCAGGCGGACAAGGTTAACGCCACCGCAGCCAACGCAGCTTTCGAACGAAAGATCAGGCCCAAGGTGGCTAATAAATTTGGGGGTTGTGCTGATCTGGCCGGATCTTTAGGCACAGTGAAGATGAAAATAACCGCCGACAAAACAATGAGGACACCCAGTAAATAGAAGGGGCCGATCCAAGAGGTGCTGGCGATCACCCACCCGACAAGCGGTATACCCACAATGTAGGCGAGCGACCAGCTGAGTTCACTGAAGGTGATAGCCAGCCCGCGCCGTGCATAAGGCACCCGATCGGCAATGAAAGCCTGCATGGTCGGATCAAAGGTGACTTTGCCAACCATAGTCAGCATCAGGGCTAGCACAAAGCCCGGGAAGGTAGGCCAAAAGACCACCACGGCCACACCGAGGATGAAGATGGCCATACCCAGCAGCATGCCCGCCTTGCGCCCGCGGCTATCCCCAATGGAGGCGATCAGCGGCCCGAAAAAAGCGGCTACCAGAGAACGTGAGCCAATCGCCAGAATTAACGTGTTCGAGGAGACCTGCAATCCATCGCGGAAAACCGGCAGAAAAGGGTACACCATGCGATAGGCCGTGCTAGTGACCAGCCGGATAAAAGTGAATAGCGCGATCTGCAGCGCCAGCGAAGTCTTTTTCAACGAATTTAGACTTACTACTTCAACATGGGAATTTTGATGCCTTGCTTTTTGGCGAAGGCAATAGCTTCTTCGTACCCAGCGTCTGCGTGCCGCACGACGCCCATGCCAGGGTCGGTGGTGAGCACGCGCTCCAGGCGCTGAGCAGCCTCCGGTGTGCCATCCGCCACGATGACCTGGCCAGCGTGTTGGCTGTAGCCGATCCCTACCCCGCCGCCGTGGTGGAAGGAAACCCAGGTTGCGCCGCCCACCGCGTTGACCAGCGCGTTCAAAATGGGCCAATCGCTGACTGCGTCGGTGCCATCCTTCATCGCCTCGGTTTCGCGGTTCGGAGAGGCGACCGAACCAGAATCCAGATGATCGCGCCCGATCACGATCGGGGCGCTGAGTTCGCCAGAGGCTACCATCTGGTTGAAGCGCAATCCAGCTTTAGCGCGCTCCCCATAGCCCAGCCAGCAAATACGCGCCGGCAAGCCCTGGAATTGAACGCGCTGGCGCGCCAGATTTAGCCAGCGCTGTAAATGTTCATCTTGCGGAAAGAGTTTGGCGATGGCTGCATCGGTCTTGTAGATATCTTCCGGGTCGCCGGAAAGCGCAACCCAGCGGAACGGCCCCTTACCTTCGCAGAACAGCGGGCGGATGTAAGCCGGCACAAAACCGGGGATCTCAAACGCGTTCGTGACGCCAAAATCAAACGCTCGTTGGCGCAAATTATTGCCGTAGTCGAAGACCTCACTGCCTTTTTTCTGGAAGCCCAGCATGGCCTCCACGTGGCGCGCCATGGATTCCTGCGCGCGGCGCTCATATGCGCGCGGGTCGCTGCGGCGCAGCTCGTCGGCGGCCTGCAAGCTCATGCTTGCGGGGATATAAGCCAATAAGTCGTGTGCCGGGGTCTGATCGGTGACCACGTCCGGCACCGCGCCGCGCAGCAATAGCTCAGGGAAAATCTCGGCAGCGTTACCAATAAGGCCGATCGAGCGCGGTTGTTTCTTTTCAACATATTCCTCGACCTGGGTCATGGCTTCTTCGAGCGTATCCACGACTTCGTCCAAGTAGCCGCTCTCAAGGCGGCGCTTAGCCCGCGCCGGATCGATCTCCACGATCAGTCCCACGCCTTCATTCATGCTGATGGCCAATGGCTGGGCGCCACCCATGCCGCCCAAGCCGGCGGTCAGCACAAATTTGCCCTTCAGCGAATCCCAGCCGCGCTGGCGCGCCAGAGAGCCCAGAGTTTCGTAGGTGCCTTGCAAGATGCCCTGCGTACCGATATAGATCCAGGAGCCAGCCGTCATCTGTCCGTACATCATCAAGCCTTTGGCGGCCAGGTCGTCGAAATGTTCTTGGGTCGCCCAATGCGGCACTAAATTGGAATTGGCGATCAACACCCGCGGCGAGTCGGTATGCGTGCGGAATACGGCCACCGGCTTGCCGGACTGCACCAGGAGTGTCTCGTCTGGCTCCAGTTTGCGCAGCGACTGCAGAATGGCATCGAAGGCTTCCCAGTTGCGGGCGGCCTGGCCGCGCCCACCGTAGACCACCAGGTCTTCGGGTCGCTCGGCCACCTCGGGATCAAGGTTGTTTTGGATCATGCGATAAGCGGCTTCGATGAGCCAGTTCTTGCAAGAAAGCGCGGCGCCGCGCGGGGCGCGCACCACGCGCGGATCAGCCATGGATTTCCTCGTGATCAGCGCCGTACTCAAGTAGGAGCATGGGGTCGAGCAGCGTAAAGGTCTCGCTGGTGCGCCAATAGAGGTACTCGGCTTTTTCTTCTTCGGTAGCTTGAGTATTGTAATAATCCATCGGTTCAATGAAGATATCCGAGGGACCTATCCGCGTTTCAAAATGGAGGTGCGGATCGCTGACGAAAACTTCGCTGCCAGTGTCGCCAACGTAGCCGATCACCTGACCGCAATCCAATGGTTCGTGGATCTCGAAGGGTGCCCGGACTTGCATGTGGGCATACAGATGATAGAGCGATTCGCCATTGGTTACCGGTAACAAGGCGGCCAGGTCAGCTGGCAACCATTCGTAAGGAGTTTCGATGATTAAATAGTTCCCATAAACCGTGTTGGTGCCCAGGCCAGCCATATGGCCATTCAGCACAGATTGGATCGGATTGCCATCCAGCGGGCTTCCGACTCCGTCGCGGTGGTAATAAGCAAAATCGATCCCATGGTGGCCGGTTTCTTTGTTTTCGCCCTGCGGAGCGATAAAGGGCTGGCTTATATACTTAGGTAAGTCGGTGAGAGCATGGTCTTGCAGCGGTGAGCAAACCGCGGTTTCCGGGATGGGCGTTTCGCTAGCAGTTGCCGTCGGCGCCGAGGTGGGCTCAGAGCTGGCGGTATGGGAGGGGGCAGCGCTGGGACTCGGCGTGAGGGTGGGAGCCGGGGCGGCGCAGCCGGCAAGCAAAACGGTTAGAAGAAGGGGCGCGAAAACGGGCTTCACCTCGCAATTCTAACCCCCGATCCTGTCGAGAGAACAGCTTGCAAACGCCGGTGATATCATTTACCCAATCTAATTGTTGGAGCAAGCATGAAGAAAATCTCTGTGGTGGGGGTCGGTTACGTCGGCCTGGTTACGGCAGCCTGCTTTAGCGATCTGGGCAACGCCGTTACGGCGTTGGACGTGGATGAAGCGCGCATAGCCAACCTGAAGCAGGGACGCCTGCCGATCTACGAGCCAGGCCTTGAAGAGCTGGTGACGCGCAACGTGGCCGCCGGCAGGCTGCACTTCACCACCTCCTACACCGAAGCCCTCAAGGATTGCGAATTCACCTTCATTTGCGTCGGCACACCCTCAGGCGGGGATGGCGAGGCGGATCTGAAATACGTGGAAGCCGCCGCCCGCTCGATCGCCCAACACATGCAGGCGCCGCTGATCGTGATCAACAAATCCACGGTGCCGGTGGGCACCGGCGATTTTGTCTCTGAAACAATCAAGGCAGCCCAGGCCAGGCCGATCGATTTTTCGGTGGTCTCCTGCCCCGAATTCCTGCGCGAGGGCGTGGCCATCGCCGATTTCATGAGCCCGCACCGTACGGTGCTGGGCTCGCTCAGCCGCGAGGCGGCCGACAAGGTAGCCCAGCTCCATCTGCCGCTGCGCTCCCCGATCGTCATCACCGATCTGCGCACGGCGGAGATGATCAAATATGCCTCGAACGCCTTCCTGGCCACCAAGATCTCCTTCATCAATGAAATTGCCGATATTTGCGAGTCGCTGGGCGCCGATGTGAAAGAGGTGGCGGCCGGCATGGGTTTCGACCCGCGTATCGGCAAGCAATTCCTCGAGGCCGGCCTGGGCTATGGCGGCTCTTGTTTCCCGAAGGATATTAAGGCCCTGGCTTTCATGGCCGAGGAATTGGGCCACGAACCCCACATCCTCAACTCGGTCATGGAAGTCAACAGCCGCCGCCGAAGTTTGATCGTAGAACGGCTCAAACACATGCTGGGAGGTCTTAAAGGCACTACCATCGGCCTGTTAGGCCTGGCATTCAAAGCCAACACCGATGACATGCGCGAAGCGCCTTCGTTGGATATCGCCGAAGAATTGCTGGCCGCCGGCGCCAAGGTGCGCGCCTTCGACCCGGTGGCCATCGAAGTCGCCCGCAAGCTGCTGCCCAAGATCGACATGGCCCGTGATGCTTACGAGCTGGCCAAGGGTGCCGATGCCCTCTTGGTGGTCACGGAATGGAACGAGTTCAAGAACCTGGACCTGGAGCGCATCCGTGACAGTATGCGCCAGCCAGTTCTGTTGGACGGGCGCAACATCTACCAGCCCGAACTGATGCAAAAGCTAGGTTTTAACTATCAAGGTGTGGGCAGGGGCAAAAACAACAAAAACCCAGTAAAAACCGAGATCAAAGTCCGGCCGAATGCCGCCTGAAACCAAAACCGATCGGCCGCCGGTCTGCGACTATGAGGGATCGGATTATCAGCAGCGCTTCTGGGACCAAGCAGACCGCCAATACGAAGACCGCGTAGAAGCCATCGCCATCCAGCGCTTGCTGCCCAAAAGCGGCAAGCTGCTGTTGGAGGTGGGCGCCGGGGCTGGGCGCAACACGCCGCGCTACCGCAGCTTCGAACAGATCGTGGTCATGGACTATTCCAGGACCCAGTTGGAGCAAGCGCAGGCGCGGCTCGGCACCAGCGACCGGTATATCTATGTGGCAGCGGATGTATACAAGCTGCCTTTTGTCGACGGCCTGTTCGACACCGCCACGATGATCCGCGTCATCCATCACATGGCCGAGCCCGCCAAAGCCCTGGCGCAGGTGCGCCAGGTGCTGCGAACAAACGGCACCTTTGTGCTGGAATATGCCAACAAACGCAATCTGAAATCCATCCTTCGTTATTGGCTGGGCAAGCAGGAGTGGAACCCATTCGACCAAAAGCAGGTTGAGTTTGTGCCGCTTAACTTCGATTTTCACCCCAAGGCCATGCGCACTTGGCTGCACGAAACCCAATTCACAGTCGAACGCCAACTGACCGTTTCCCATTTTCGGATGGGCTGGGCGAAACGCTTGCTTCCCCTTGGCTTGCTGGTCAGAATGGATTCGTTATTTCAGCACACCGGCGCGTTATTTCAATATACGCCCAGTGTGTTCGTGCGTTCCCGCGCCACGGGCGAAACCCCGCCAGCGAAAGAGGGGACTTTTTTCAAGTGCCCGGCTTGCGAAACGGCTTTACCTAAAGAGAAAAGTGGCAAACTCACCTGCCCGAGTTGTGGCCGGCGCTGGGGTGTCAAAAACGGGATCTACAATTTCAAGGAAGCAATAAAAGATTAGTTTGGCGGGTTAGCCAACTCATAATCGATAATTTGCGCAAAAACGGAATACGGTTGGGCGCCCACCAAAGCGATCCCATTAATAATAAAAGTTGGCGTGGAGCTGATGCCTAGCTCGACGGCGAAGTTATAGTCGGCCTGCACCGCCTCAGCATAACGTTCCTCATCCAAGCAAGCAGTGAATTCATTGACGTCCAGTCCCAAGTCCCCGGCGTAAGCCAGGTAACTATCGCGCCCTAAGCCAAGGCGGCCGCTAAACAACAGGTCGTGATATTCCCAAAACGCGTTTTGCTCCAACGCGCACTGCGCCGCCAGCGCCGCCGGGAAGGCATCAGGGTGGATGCTGGAGATGGGAAAGTCCTTATACACAAAACGGATCTGGTCACCATAATCGGCCACCAGGCGCGGATAAGTCTCGAGGACATGCTGCTGGCAATAGGGGCATTGGAAATCAGCGAATTCAATGATGGTGATGGGGGCATCGGCTGCGCCCAAAACCGGGTCGTCAGCGTCGATCGGCACCTCGTGTCGAGGCAAGCTTTCTATTTGGGAGGCGAGATCGCTAGCGGGAGCGGCTGATTGTGGCTTCTCGACTCCCCAGATCAAATAGCCCAGGAGTACGCCGGCTAATAAACCCAAAACGAGGTTGAGTTGATGACGCTTGATGCGAAACTGAACAGTTTCTACATCGGACGACTTGATTTTTTTGCTTGATTTAGTAGTTTTTTTCGCGGTGGGCATGGCTCCGCATTATATCTGCAGTCCGAAGCGTATAATGCCGCCATGCAAATGGATGAAGCCGCGCAAAGCTTGGATCTGCGCACACCTTGGATGAACGCGGCCGGCAGCCTTGGCTTTGCCCCAGACCCGCGTGAAAGCCTGTCACTTGAATCATTCGGCGCGTTCGTAACCAACCCGATCAGCCCGCAAGCGCGGCGCGCCAGCAAGCCGCCGCGGCAACTCAGCTTTCCGGGCGGCGTGCTATTGCACACTGGGCATCCTAACCCCGGCCTGAATGTAGCAATCAAACGCTATGCTGCGGCTTGGGCGCGGGCTCCCCTACCTATCATCGTGCACCTGTTTTCTTCCAAGCCCGAAGAGGTGAGGAAAGCCGTTTTGCGCGTTGAGGAAATCGAAAACGTGATGGCCGTCGAAATTAGCGTGGAAGCCGACAGCTCGGCGGAGTTGACATTAGAGCTGGCTCAATCAGCCCAGGGCGAGCTGCCGATTATCGTGCAGCTTCCCATGCACCGCGCCCTTGAGCTGGCCTACAGTGTCGCCGAAGCGGGCGCCGCTGCCCTAAGCTTGGGTCCGGGGCGAGGCGCCCTGCCCGGCCCGAAGGGCAAACTCATCAGCGGCCGTCTGTATGGCCCCGCTTTTTTCCCTCAAGCATTGGAAACTTTGCGCGAATTAGTCAAAACGAAACTGCCGATCATCGCAGCCGGCGGCGTGGAGACCAGAGCCCAAGGCGAGGCCATGCTGGCCGCCGGTGCCATAGGCGTGCAAATGGATGTGGTTTTGTGGAAAAATTCCGGGATTTGAAAATAAGTTAAAGAGAAATCTATCTTTCCAGCCAACCCGTCACCGGCCCATCGTTGTTGATCTCCACCAGCATGTAAGCGCCGAATTGGCCAGTCTGGGTAAAAATTCCCTGAGCGGCCAGCAGTTCAGCAAAGCGCGTTACCAGCGGTTCGGCCAACTCCGGCGGAGCGGCGGCCACAAACGAAGGGCGGCGGCCCTTGCTGGCATCCGCATACAAGGTGAACTGGGACACCACCAGCGCTGCACCGCCGATATCCAGCAGCGATAGGTTCATCTTGGCTTCGGCGTCTTCAAAAATCCGTAGGTTGGAGATCTTTTCCACCAGGTATTGGGCTTGCGTTTCCCCATCCCCCTGGCCAAGCCCCAGCAGCACCACCACGCCGCGGCCGATGCGCGCTATTTCTTGATCCTCCACCCTCACCGCTGCCGAGCTGACCCGCTGAATAAGCGCTTTCATCATCGCCGCGCAGTATAACATCGCCTTTTAATTCGCCTTGGCGGCAACGCCTTGCCGTATAATTCGCGCGTGCCGCCGGCTCCTTATCTCTCGCTGATCATTCCAGCCTATAACGAGGAGCAACGGCTCCCCTATACCCTGCAGAAAATCGAAGATTTCCTAAAGGCCCAGAACTATTCCAGCGAAGTGCTGGTCATCGAAAACGGCAGCGCTGACCGCACCTTTGAGGTGGCCCAGGCTTTTGCAGAACAGCACCCGGGCGTGAGCGTTCGGCGGGCGGGCGGCCGCGGCAAAGGGCTGGCTGTGCGCCAGGGTATGCTGGCTGCGGCCGGCCAATACCGCATGATGCTGGATGCCGACCTGTCCATGCCCATTGAACAGGTCAACCGTTTCCTTCCGCCCCAGCAAAAAGATGCCGACATCGCCATCGCCTCTCGCGAGGCACGCGGTGCGGTGCGTTACAACGAGCCCAATTACCGTCACTTGGGCGGCCGGGTGATCAATACCCTCATTCGTCTTCTGGCCCTGCCCGGTTTGCAAGACACCCAATGCGGTTTCAAGTGTTTTCGCGCCGCAGTGGCCGAGGACCTCTTTTCGAAACAAACCATCCTGGGCTGGGCTTTTGATGTGGAGATCCTTTACGTGGCGCGCCTGCGCGGGTATTCTATTGTCGAGGTGCCCATCCCCTGGTATTACAGTCCCCAGAGCCACCTGCGGCCGCTGCATGACTCGTTCCACATCTTTTTCGATCTCCTCCGCATCCGCAACAATGCCCGTCGGGGTGTGTATGGCTGAGCTTGACCTCGAGCGGGTCCCGCGCTATCCCACCTTAGAATTCGAAAGTTCACTTTGGGCGGCCGGCCTCACCCGGCTGGCGGGCATCGACGAAGTCGGCCGCGGGGCGCTGGCCGGCCCAGTGTACGCCGCGGCGGTGGTGCTGCCCACCCGGGAAACTATCCTGGCCGAGCTGTTCGGCGTGCGCGACTCCAAACAAATGACACCTGAGGAACGCGAGGATTGGGCGCCGGCCATCAAGGAGAAAGCCCTAGCCTACTCCATTGGCTGGGCCAGCTGCAAAGAGATCGATCGCTATGGCATTGCGCCTGCCACCAAGTTGGCGGCGCGCCGCGCCCTCAAAGGTCTGCCCGCTCAGGCCCAGCACCTGCTGCTGGACTATATTTGGCTCGAAAAGGTGGAGTTGCCCCAAACGCCCATCCTCGGCGGGGATGCCCGTTGCTTGAGCATTTCGGCGGCCTCGGTTATTGCCAAAGTGGCGCGGGACGCTGAATTACGCAAGCTGGATACGCGTTTTCCGCGCTACGGTTTTAGCTCTCATAAAGGTTATGCCACCGAAGAGCACCTTGCCGCCATAAAAAAGCATGGCCCGTGTTTGCAGCATCGTTTTAGCTTCGCCCCCATGCGAGTGGGATGAGCGGAATGCGAGGTCTTGGTCTATTAGTCTTTGCATTCCTTACTGCTTGCACTACGAGCCAAGCTCAAAGTCCAAATCTTACAAGAACAACTTCACTCACAAATCCGCTGCAAACCCACAGTCCGCTGGCAACTGAACCGCAACCAACCTCTCCCGGTGTTCCGACCGATCTCGAGCGAACCCTATACACGATCGATGCAGTATATGATTTCGGCGCCCATACTCTGAGCGCAAGTGAAACGATTCGCTACGTAAATCAAAGCGATAACCAGATGAACCAAATGACTCTGGTCTCATTTGCCCATAATTATGGAGCCGACCTGCAAATAACAGAGCTGAAACGCGAGGACGGAAGCGCAGTTGACGTCTTGGAAGAAACGGAAGGCCAATGGGATCTGCATTTATTTGATCCGCTTCCGCCCGGTCATGAAGTCAATCTGAAAATAACCTTTACTTTAGCCTTGCCCAATCGAAATGGGCCGTTGGGTTGGAGCGACCGCCAGACGAATTTTATCGACTGGTATCCCCTCATTCCGCCCTTCTTTCATTCTGGATTATATGAATGGACAGAGCGTGAGCCGGCCCTCGTTGGCGAATCCCAGGTATACGAGAGCGCAGATTTTGACGTACAGCTGGAAGTAATCAACGCGCCCTCGGCTGTGACGGTAGCAGCCGCCGGCAGCCCGCTGGAAACCGGCGGCGAAGAGTTGGCTTTCTCGCTGGAGAATGCACGCCGCTTTGTTTGGTCGGTAAGCAACCAATATTCGCAGATAGACTCGCAACAAGATGGCTTTTCAGTATCGATCTATTTCTTTGAAGATCAACGCGACGCTGCCGAAGCCGCGCTAGAAATCGCCAAGCAAGCATTGGAAATCTATGCCGGTTTATTTGGCCCCTTCCCCTATCAAAGTTTGTCCATCGTCGAAGCCACTTTTTCCGATGGCATGGAATCGGAGGGGCTCTTTTTCCTTGACCAATTTTATTTCCGCACTTATAGCTATGACCGCCGCAATTATCTGACCACCCTGACCGCCCACGAAGTAGCTCACAACTGGTGGTTTGGCTTGGTGGGCAACGACCAGGCGCGGGAACCCTGGCTGGATGAAGCGCTGGCCACCTACAGCGAATTGCTCTATTACGAAAACGCCTTCCCAGACCTGGTGGATTGGTGGTGGGACTTCCGCATCGATGGCTTCGAACCCAGCGGCTGGGTGGACAGCACGATCTATGAGCATTCGGATTTCTCGTCCTATGTTCAGGCGGTATATATGCGCGGCGCGCTCTTTCTCCAAGAGGTGCGGGCCGCCATGGGAGATGAGGCTTTCTTCGGCTTCTTGCGTGAATACGCCGCAAGCGGAGCCGGAAGGATCGTGAGCGCCGAGGAATTCTTTTGGCAGCTAGGTTATGCCAGTTCAGTAGACTTTACCCCCTTGACCGACGAATATTTCCGACTTAGCGACGATCAACAATGGCTAAACTTTTATACAAGCCCCGCTCATTAATTAGTTGATATACCGCGCCGGGCAAATAGAAGCGGTAGTGGCCGCCATCCCGCACACGTTCGCGGATCTCGCTGGACGAGATCTCCAGCAGGGGCGCGTCGACGAATTCGAGCTTGGCGGTCAGGCCCGGTAGGGCCTGCTCCAGGTCGGCGAGATCGATGCGCGGGCCCGGCCGGCGCATGGCACCCAGGGCATCGCAGGCGGCGATGAACTCCTGCGGCCGGTCCCAATCCGGCAAGTTGCGCAAGGTATCGCCCCCGATCAGATAGACAAGTTGGCTGCCTTTGTACTCTTTGGCCAACAAGCGCAGCGTGTCCACCGAATAATGTGGGCCGGGCCGGCCGATCTCCACGCGAGACAATTCGAAGATGGCCTGCCCTTGGATGGCCGCGGCCAACATGGCCAGGCGATCTTCCACCGGCGTAATGGCATAATCTTGCTTGTGGGGAGGGTCGGCGGTCAGCACGAACAGCACTCGATCCAAGCCGAGCTGCGCCTGCGCCTCGGCCGCCAGGATGAGGTGGCCCAGGTGCGGCGGGTCAAAGGTGCCGCCAAAGATCCCCAATCTCCCTTTGCTCATTCCTGCCACTCTAGTTCGTATTCACCAATGCGCACGGTGTCGCCGTGTTTCACGCCCGCGTTGCGCAAGGTAATGTCCACGCCCAGTCTTTGCAGCATGCGCTGGAAGCGGCGTACGGACTGATCATGCTCCCAATAAGTCATGGCCGCGGCGCGCTCCAATGAGGAGCCGCTAAGCCGCCAAGCGCCGCCTTCACGCTCCACGTGAAACTCGCTTGGATCCACGGCCGGCTTATAAACCGGCAACTCCTCCTGCTCCACGGGTTCCGGCAGCGCAGCCAGGAGTTGGGCGGCGCGGCCAAGCAGCAGGCGCACATCCCGCCCGGCCACTGCGGAGATGGCCATGGCAGCGTATCCCAACTTCTTGAGCTGCTTCTCCACCTGCGGCCAGCGCGCTTGCACTTCAGGCAGATCCATTTTATTGAACGCCACGATCTGGGGTTTTTCGGCCAGCGCCGGGTCAAATAAGGCCAGTTCACTGTTGATCTGCGAAAAATCTGCCAGGGGATCTTCGGCCAGCCCATCCAGCACATGGATGAGCACGCGGGTGCGCTGGATGTGGCGCAGGAAGTCGTGGCCCAAACCCTTGCCCTCATGGGCGCCCTCGATCAAGCCGGGAATATCGGCCAGCACCAGGCTGGTCTTATCATCGAAGGCGGCTACCCCCAAATTGGGTAACAGGGTAGTAAATGGATAAGCGGCGATCTTCGGCTTGGCGTTGGTCAGGGAAGCCAGCAGGGTGGACTTGCCGGCGTTAGGCACGCCGACGATGCCGATATCAGCGATCAGCTTAAGTTCCAGGCGCAGCCGCTTTTCCTGCCCGGGCTCGCCCTTTTCGGCGATGCGCGGCGTTTGATTGCGCGAGTTGGCGAAATGCTGGTTGCCGCGCCCGCCGCGGCCACCGGGGACCACCTTGAGGGAGCTGCCAGGTTCGGTGAGGTCTCCCACGGCCGCGCCAGAATCGGCGTCATAGACCAGGGTACCCGGCGGGACGCGCAGCACCAGGTCTTCGGCGCCGCGGCCGCTACGCTGGTTGACGCCGCCGGGCCGGCCATCCTGCGCTGCGAACTGCTTCTTGAATCGGAAGGTATGCAGGGTGCGCATGGAAGGGTCGACTTCCAGGATCACCGAGCCGCCGCGGCCGCCATCCCCGCCGTCCGGGCCGCCGCGAGGCGTGAAACGTTCACGCAGGAAGTGCATGATGCCGTCGCCGCCCTTGCCGGAGCGCACAGTGATCTCTATTTCATCGAGGAATTGGGGTTCGGGCATGAGCGCACTCGTTGAGGATTATACGGCAGCGATGCTCCGATTCTTCGCATGATTGGAAGGGGGGGGTCAAAGTTGTAATGCGCCAGAGACACACACCCCTCGACCCAACTTGACAGGGAGCCGAGAAGCAGGGGCCATGGGTGCGGGCGCCAGGAAGAATGATCGCTATTCGGAAGGTAAAACAATAGGGATTCCTCGCTTTAATGAATCTCGATCCGGGTAGTGAACTCAATATGCCGCTCGGAATGACAAGGAGAGGACTCGCCGTAAGACTTAGATAGTTAAACTATGAAAGCCGAGTTGGCAGGGCGGAATGGCCGGCTTGTCAAGTATCTGGCCGTGCCTTGCACTCCGCTTGTGAAAACCTTGTACGCGTTTGCACAAACCGGGAACTAATGGTAAATTTGGAAAGGTCGCCACCTACCCCAGGAGACGTATTCGCTATGGCCAAACAAATTCCCGACATCGTCATCGGCCGCTTGCCGGTTTATCTGCGTGCCCTGCTGCAGATGAGCCAGGAAAGTCGCCAGGTGACCAGCTCGCAAGAGCTGGGCGAACGGCTGGGCATCTCCGCGGCGCAGATCCGCAAAGACCTGTCGCAATTTGGCGAGTTCGGCAAACAGGGCACCGGCTACAACATCGAGTTCCTGGCCAACCAGCTGCGCGAGATCCTCAAAGTGAACCGGGTGTGGGACGTGGCCATTGTAGGCGCCGGGGACATCGGCCGGGCCCTGGCAGGCTACAACGGCTTTAGCGAGCGCGGCTTCCGCATCCGCATGATCTTCGATGCCAAGCCGGAGCTGATTGGCAGCCAGGCGGGCGAGTTCTTGATCAAGGACAGCAGGACGATGAAAGAGGAAATTATGGCGGCGGGCATCAAGATGGCGATGATCGCCGTGCCGGCCACGCAGGCGCAGGCGGTAGCGGACCAATTAGTGGAGGCCGGCGTGCGCGCCATCCTAAGCTATGCGCCGGTGAACCTCAATGTGCCCGCGGGTGTACGCGTGCAGAATATTGACCCGTCGATCCATTTGCAACGAATGACGTATTACTTGGAGTGAGTGGAGAATAGAGATTGGGGATTAGCGATTAGGGACGGGAATTGAATCGCAGAAGAATGGTTACTTGGAAGAAATGGTTATATGGATTCCTCGCTTTGTGGAATCTCCAGCAGGTAATGAACTCTGTATGCCGCTCGGAATGACAAGGGGGGCGAGGATGACGTATTATTTGGAGTAGAGTTGAGATTGGGGGTTCTGGATTTGCGGAATGCGGTTTTTTGAAAGATAAGGCTGCAAGAATTCTTCGGCTCGCCGAGCTCGCCTCAGAATGACACGGTAAAAAACTCGGAATGACAAGTTAAACGAAGAGGCGGCGCAAGCGCCGCCTCACTAACGGTTCGCATTATCGATTGCTTCGGGCCAGGGCAGGAGCGACTTCGAGCGCGCGCAACGTCCCAATCGCCACGCAATTCATTGGATCGTCGACTAAATAGGTTGGCACGCCTAGCTTCTGGGTCATCAGGCGGTCCATGCCGCGCAACAGCGCGCCGCCGCCACACAGGGCCACGCCGCGATCAATAATGTCGGAGGCCAGCTCCGGCGGTGTCTTCTCCAGCACGCGGCGGATCATTTCAAAGATCTCATCCAACGTCGGCTGGA
>CAZNFL010000011.1:0-59033 GCA_964572455.1 uncultured Anaerolineaceae bacterium | reverse complement strand
GGATTCCTCTACCAAAACCAAGGTGCCGATTTTCCGGACGCCTAAAATTCAGTTTATCGGGATCGGGGAACATTTCGGGATCTCGATTGGCCGCGCCCAAAACTAGTCCCACTTCTTGCCCCTTAGCGATCTGCTTCCCGTTAAGTTCAACATCCTCATAGGCAGTTCTCGAAGTCATTTGCACCGGCGAATCAAAGCGCAACAACTCTTCTACTGCTGCCGGTATCAATTCCTTGTTACCTAGCAGTTCATCAAATGCTTCTTTATTCTCCAACAAGGCAAGCATGCCATTGCCAATAAGGTTTACAGTAGTTTTGTGGCCGGCGAATAAAATCAGTGCACATGTAGCAATAAGCTCGTCTTCGCGATAGGCCGCGTCTTTTTCTTGATAAGCAACCAAAGTGCTAATTAGGTCCTTCCGTGGGTTCTGGGCCCTATCGGCAGCAATTTCTTGAAAAAAAAGGGTCATTTCAGAGATCGTTTGACCGGCGAGAGCCATTGCCCGATTAGAATCACGCACATCAATACCCTTCTCTAAATCATCGGCCCATCTTCGAACCTGTTCTAAGTTATTTACTTGGATCCCGATTAAATCTGAGATTACTAGAATAGGGAATGGGGTCGCGAAATTTGCCATTAAATCCGCCTGCTTGAAGTCTAACATTTGGTCAATAAGGTCATTGGCGTGCATTTCAATCTGATGTTTAAACCTTCTAACCGTTTGGGGTCTGAAAGCTTCGCTGAGAGGGGTCCTCAGCTTGGTATGATACGGCGGATCTCGAAACAGCATCCATTTTCTAATCATTTCCACAAACGGCCGATACGGCTCTGGGGGGGGGATGTAAGGCTTTCCCAGAAACTCGTGAAAAGACTCGCGTCCAAAACGAGGGTCCGTCAAAACAAAATTGATATCCTCATAACGGAAAAGATGCCAGCACCCGGGACTGCGTGGTGTATTAGATATTCCCCAATGGACCGGATCGTATTTGCGATAGTATGCATAAATAGGATAGGGGTCGGAACGAAGTTCCCTCCACAAAGGATTAAACAAAGGAACCCGTTCATTGGTGCCGGGGTCCGCAAAATCAAACGAAATAGACATGTTTATTATCTAGGACTAACACCATCAGGATCCGCCGCACCCCCAAAGTCAGGCGCTCAGCAGTATCCATAAAAATCGGCTGCGCATATTCGATCGCTCTAGACAGCCTATTTTACTTTAAAGATATAATTCCTTGGGTTGGTATTTTCATCTTGCTGGCTGGCCCAATTCGTCAGAAAATCTAGGACTTTCCCTTCAATCGAACACGGATCAGCTAGAAAAGCTGGATTTCAGGACGACAGGTTCCGGTGAGGAACAAGGTGTCAATGAAAAAACCAACAATATCGATTATTACTCCAACCCTAAACCAAGGCGCTTACATTCAAGAAACAGTAAATTCAGTTTTGGAGCAACGAAATCGAAACATTGAATATTTCGTCATTGACGCTGGATCGTCAGACGGAACACCAAGTATTTTAAAGAAATACAGATCGGATCTGAACTGGTTAGTTATCCCCGGTATTAGTCAGTCAGAGGCAATTAATTGGGGTTGGCAACAATGTAAAGGATCGGTACTTTGTTGGCTAAATTCCGACGATGTTTTATTGCCGGGTTCAATTGACAGAGTTTTAAATATTTTTAGCACAAACGCCGAAATAGATATTCTGTACGGAGATTGTAATTATATTGATCAGAATGGGACTTTTCTTTCTGTCTACCCAACGCGAGACTTTGATTACAAAACTTACCTAAGCAATGCAGTTAATTACCTTCCCCAGCCTTCCACCTTTCTCAGGCGCAGGGTATTTGATTCTTTGGGAGGAGTAGACGAGAATCTAAATTATTTAATGGACTTTGATTACTGGATTAGGGCGGGCTTATATTATCAATTTCTGCACGTTCCGCAAATATTTTCAAAGCTTCGGCTCCATAGCACCGCCAAATCAATAAGGAATCTTAAGGGATTCGCCAAGGAGCTTACTATTGTCTACGATAGATTTTTCTCCCGAAAAGATTTACCCGAGGATATCCGCGCACTAAGAGACAGAAGCCTGCGAAAAGCGAATTATATAGCCGCCAACATATCTTACTGGGCTGGAGAATTTGATTCGGCGAAAAGATTCGCCTACACAGGCTGGAAAATTAATCCGCTCAAGCCCAGCCCACTTCTACTGTTTTATCTACTGGGAAAACACGGATTCCCTCTATATAAACACATTCGGACCAACCCGTATGTGAAATATTCACAAAAAGAGCGATAAGACCAGTGGTGACTAATATCGCGTTCATCTACCGTCCCGAGCTCAACTTTGGCGGGGTTGAAGAGCATATAAAATCAATACTTAAAAGCAGAAAACCGCAAAACTTTAATTGGTTCCTTTTTGCTCCCGTTTCAGGAGCATACAAGGATTCGCTTAAATCTCAGGCAGTAGAAATCATATTTTGGAATCCCGTTTCTGTTTGGAGTCTCGCCTCTTTATATGACCTAATTCACCTCCTCAAAATTCATCACATCTCGCTATTACATATTCATAGCCCGGAAGTTCTGGTAATTGGAAAGCTTGCCGCATGGACGTGTCGAGTTCCTGTGGTAGTGACTGTTCATTTGTTATTAAGTGATTACTTCAGAGGGAAGAGCATATTGGCTAATATAAAGAAGCAACTCTATTTGTCAGTTGACTCCATTTTGAATTTGCTTCTGCACCCTTACATCATTTATGTTTCCTCCCGTGATAAGGAAAGAAGCAGAAGGGTTTTCCATTTGTCTAAAAAGGTCTTCGTTATCCAGAATGGTGTGGATGTAGACAGATTTAAGGATGCAAAACGCAAGCGATCACAAAACCGTGGCTCTTTTGGGGTTAGCCCGTCCACTGTCATAATTACATTTGTCGGCAGACTGGATCAACAAAAAGGTGTTGACATTCTGTTGGATGCTTTTTACGAATTCAAAAAATCTTTCCAAAACACAATTTTATGGCTAATTGGTGACGGACCTTTGCGCAAAGAATATGAGATTCAGGCAATGCAAGTAGAAGGGCACGCAATTGTTTTTTGGGGTTTCAGGGAGGACGTGCGCGAACTATTATCGGCCAGCGACATTTTTGTTTTGCCCTCGCGTTATGAAGCAACTCCTATCGCTTTATTGGAAGCAATGGCCTCTGGAGTGCCTTCGATAGCCACCGAAGTGGGAGAACAGATCATCGAAAATAAAAAGAATGGAATTTCAATCCCTGCGGATAACGTTGCTGAATTAACAGAGGCCATAAAATATCTTGCGGCAAGCAAGAAGGCCCGGGAACAGCTGGGACATGCAGGACGCTTAAGAGCCGAGGATTTCCCGGTGCAGCGCATGGTTGAAGAAATCTATCATGTATACAAAATGGCTCTATGCGTTTACGAAAAATAGGGCTTTTCAACGAAGATCTTGGTTAGGGTATAGTTAGCCAATCACGGTCATTTGAAGGAACAAACTTGGGCCCGCATCATCGCCGCACTACCCGAAATGTCCTTATTTGCAGGTCAAACCCCGTGGCTCCGGACCCGAGAGTGGCAAAGGTAGCTGCCTGTTTGGCTGACGCCGGCTACCGCATTACCGTAGTGGGATGGGATCGGGACGGGATTCTTCCAAAGTCAGAATACGTTGGCACCGAAAAGCGATTTCAGATAACGCGCTTATTCATACCTGGAAGGTATGGCCAGGGCATAAAGAACATGCCTGCTTTGCTGCGCTGGCAATGGAGGCTTTTAATATGGCTCATTAAACGTAGGAGAGAATACGATATTGTTCACGCTTGCGATTTTGACACCGTGCTACCGGCATTATTAATCAAGTGGGCTTTTAAGAAAAAAGTCATCTATGATATTTTTGATTTTTACGCTGATCATTTGAGATCAACACCTCAATTTTTCAAAAAGCTGATTCGTAAACTTGATATTTGGGCGATCAACAAGGTAGACGCAGTTATTCTTGCCGATGAGGCACGCAAGCGGCAAGTCTTAGGGGCCAACCCCCGCAGGCTCGAAGTAATATATAATACGCCAGAGGAAAATCAAGGCATTGGGCAGGAACCATCTGAACCTCCAGCACCTTTTTCAGTAGTATACATAGGCCTTCTTCAAATAGAGAGGGGTCTTATCCAGTTAATTGAAGTATTTAAGAAGCATCCAGAATGGAGACTCATCCTGGCAGGCTATGGCGGCGATGAGGAACTCATTCAGAAGCGAGCAAAAGGGTTAGGAAATGTTAGCTGGCATGGCAGGGTAAATTACGAAAATGCAATTAAAATGAGTTCCGAAGCGGATACATTTGTGGCGACCTACGATCCCGTGATTCCGAATCACCGGTACTCAAGTCCCAATAAGATGTTTGAAGCCATGATGCTGGGCAAACCTATCATCGTTGCTGAAAATACAAACATGGATAAGATTGTCAAGAAATGGGAGATGGGTTTGATTGTGAAATATGGGGATTTGTCCAATCTAGAGCGCGCGCTAATTACCCTGTTTAAAGATAAAGAATTACGCAAGCAAATGGGAAAAAATGCGCGCGAGGCCTACGACAAGGAATACAGCTGGGGCCGGATGCAAAAGCGCCTGCTTGATATGTATCATGAGGTGGAGATGGGGGACAAGAATTGCCAAAAGTACTCCTTGTAGCCAATACCGATTGGTACTTGTTTAATTTTCGCCTTTCGCTTGCGCAATTTCTGAAAAATAGCGGGCATGAGGTGGTATTTGTGTCTCCAAGAGGGCCGTATGTAAGCGATTTTTTGGAAATGGGTTGTCGTTGGGTGGAATGGAGCGTCATCCGCCAGGTTGGGTGGCCCTGGCAAGAACTGGGGTCTCTCCTGAGTCTCTCCAAGATATATCAGAAGGAAAAACCAACCATCATCCATCAACATACCCTGAAAGCTGTGGTATATGGCTCTTTTGCATCTTGGCTTGCACATGGTTCGGTTCTTGTAAACTCAATTGCGGGGCGCGGCCTTGTTTATTCTTCTCGAAAGTTTTTACATGTTTTGCTCCATCACATCATAAATTTATCGTTGTTTGTAATTGATCGAGTTGCGGTTTCGGCATGGATTTTCGAAAACCGCTATGACTTGGATTATTTTACAAACCGCAAGCTGATTATTCGGGGTAAGACTCACCTCATAGAAGGCGTGGGAGTGGATCTGGAAAAATTTGAGGTGTTACCCGAGCTTGATGGGACACCAACAATTCTTTATGTAGGTCGGTTTCTGTGGAGCAAAGGCGTGGGGCTCTTGGTGGAGGCTGTTCGCTTACTGAAGGGGCGCGGAGTTGAACTCAATTGTGTGCTAGTTGGTGAACCTGACAAGGGAAACCCTGATTCTGTCGATGAAAAAACATTGAGGCAATGGACCAAAGCGGGATTAGTGAATTGGGTCGGCTGGCAAAAGGAAACAGCGGCTTGGTATCAAAAAGCCAACCTTTTCGTTTTTCCGACGACCTATGGTGAAGGCGTGCCAACCGTGCTGCTAGAGGCGGCTGCCAGCGGAAGAGCGATTGTGACGACAGATCACCCCGGGTGCACTGAGGTAGTTAAAGAGGGAGAAAATGGCACGCTGATCCCGGCTGGAGATGTCCTGGCCTTCGCTGACGCGATCGCTCGCCTTCTTTCAGATCCGGATCTACGCCACCGCATGGGCCGGGCAGGCAGGCGCCTGGTCGAACAGCGCTTCCTCAAGCCGTTGATCAACGAAAGAACCCTTGCAATTTACGCAAAGGCCGTGGCTGATTGACATGGGCAAGGAAGACTATTATCTTGCCGTGACTTATCATTTTTGACTCCATCTCTACCCAATTCTCCCAGAAAACTAGATCCTCGATCAATTCAAACTTTTTTATCTTTTACAGTGTCCATATGGCTTACACTTTTGCGGGATAAAAATCGTATAATGTTTACTGCCCGAAGAAGCTGGATTCGCTTAAATGATAAATATATTATGTGTAATAGGGACAAGGCCTGAAGCTATTAAGATGGCTCCTGTAATTAAGGAGCTAGAACGATACCCGAATAAGGTCCAGGCCAAGGTTTGCGTAACTGCTCAGCACAGAGACATGCTGGATCAAGCACTACATGTTTTTGGCATAATCCCGGATTTTGATCTAAATATCATGTCCCCCGGGCAATCATTGGCAAGAATAGCCTCAGATGTGCTGACCGGCCTTCAGCGGATACTGACCGAACAGAAATATGATTGGATCTTGGTTCAAGGCGATACCACCACGGTTTTAGCCGCTGCACTGGCCGCTGTTTATTGTGATGTTCGAGTAGGCCACATTGAGGCCGGACTTCGAACCTTTAATCGAAAGCACCCATTTCCCGAAGAAATAAATCGGCGCCTGCTCGGAGCCATTGCAGACAGGCATTATTCGCCGACGGATAAGGCACAACAAAATTTAATCAACGAAAATATTTCGGCAGACCAAATTTTAGTTACAGGCAACACGGTAGTGGATGCTTTGAATATGGCACTAGAAATTAGTTATGATTTGTCGAAGGGCCCTTTAAGCGAAATTCCTTTTGGTCAAAAGAAAATCATATTGGTTACAGCCCACCGCCGGGAAAGCTTTGGCGAACGTTTGGAAGAAATCTGTAAAGCCGTCTTGGAATTAGCAGAGCGCTATGAAAATGTAATTCATTTTGTTTGGCCGGTTCATCCTAATCCAAATGCTAAACGACTGGTTCAAAAGTATCTACTGAATAGCGAAAACATCAGCCTTGTTCCACCACTTAATTACGTTGATTTCTGTCAGCTCATGAAGCGTTGTTATTTGATCCTAACAGATTCGGGCGGCATGCAAGAAGAGGCGCCAAGTTTGGGTATACCTGTATTGATCTTGCGGGAAGTTACAGAGCGCCAGGAGGTTATTGAGGCAGGCTTAGCGAAATTAGTGGGGTTTTCAAAAAGCAATATAGTACTTTGGGCCAGCCGATTGATTGAAGATTCAGAATATTATTCCGCTATGGCGAGAAGGGTAAATCTTTTTGGCGATGGCCGCGCAGCCGAAAAAATTGTTTTTGATTTGTTGAAATACGAACCAGCAGATCAACAATAGTGCAGATCCTGATTGAGTTACGCGATTTGAAACAAGAAGGATTGTGATGCTAACGACGGCCAAAACATTCTTCGCAAGGAATTGGTTGTTGTTGTTAATATTATTATTTGCGCTTACATTAAGACTTATATACTACATGGGTGTGGTCCGAGGCGACGATTATACCTACGCTAATTATGCTTACCAACTTTCTAAAGGCGGCTTCGACCAATCGTTATTAGAACTAGTCCAAACTGCGCCTTTAGCCGGAATTGATCGCCCCGGCCTTTATGGCCCTGTCGCAATATTCTTTCAAATCTTTGGGCAAAGTGAATTTGTGGCTACGCTGTTTCCTCTGCTGGGCTCCCTTGTGACAATTATATTTATTTACAAAATCGCATTATTGCTGAACGACCGAAAAGCAGCACATGTGGCCGTTTTCCTCTGGGCAGTATTTCCACTTGATATCTTTATGGCAACTCAACTTGACCCCGAGGGCCTATTAGCAATGACCAGCTCGGGGGTTATCTTATGCCTACTACTGGCTTATTCCACACCACGGCGCAATCTTAGATTATTTTATTATTTACTCGGTATTTTCTTCGCCCTCTGGGCCTTGCTAATCAAACAATCTGTAACCCCCATTATTTTTGTAGTGATCGTGCTGTTGGCGGTTCGGTTTTGGCCCGCAATAATTTCGAGAGGGAAGCACTATTTAGCGAGTGCGCCTAAAGGACGGGCAAACTTCCTTTTAGCATCTGGGGTTATTTTTTTTCTCGCTGGTATTGTTTTTCTTGCCAACCAACCCTGGCCATCCACAATTAATCGGCTCGAGCTTACTGCCTACGATATTGCCCCCACCTGGGTGCTTGGCCGGCAGAATCCTGTTCAAATGGCCGATTTAGACGGGGGCTATTGGACTACAAGCGGGAGGATTTTTACTCCGCCGGCCCAAGCGGAGCCCTTGAAACAAGCAATTGGGGGAGAAAGGTTTAAGTTATTTGACGCCTATTTTCCAATATTTTTGATTTCAGCTGCATATGCGGTGATTCAGCACAGGAAGTCTTTTTATGTTCCTCTTATTTGGTTTAGCGTCCTGTTCTTTTATTTAGAGTGGGGTTCGTTTCCTCGTACATTTAGCCTAGCTGGTTTATTCACCCATCTGCCCATCACTCATTGGATCGCTCCTGACAACTTTTTGTATTTGTGCGTTCCCATGGTTTTAGTTATTTCCTTTTATATTTCTGCTGGCTTGAAAGAGAGATTTGTTGGTATGGCAATCGTTGCAGGGATTGCCTTGGTTTTGGCGTTTGCACTTTTTCTAGAAACCACTCAATATCAGGAGGTTACCCTAAGTTACGTGAAGTTATGCCTGGCGTTGGTGCTTACTTGCGCGATGATAAGCCCTTTTGTTTTGAAAAACCTAAAAACCTCCAGGGGCTGGATTACACCATTTGTATTCCTTGTCCCATTTATTGGCATAGCTTCTTTGCTTCCATCAAGTCATTACCACGTTTGGGATTTCCACAAAGAACAAGACCGCAGAGAAAATCTTCTGAAGGTCAACTCTTATCTAATGGATCAGCCAAAGCTTCCCATTTATGCGGGTTCTGGCCCGACGGGCTGGTTGGACCTTTACTCTGGATTTAAGTACGGTTTTGATTTCATGAACGAAGGATATGGCTTTCCCGAGACAAGGATGACCGACGACCTAAACATGATTGAACAAATGGGAGGATATTTTCTTAGCGAAGGTTGTGTTCGCCCAATTTCGGATCTCGGTAGTTGGCCGATAGCCGAATTTGGTGATTCTGCAACGACAGAATGCATTTCATTGGTTCGACACTTGCCTCCGGACCAAGCAAGGGAAGAGCTTTCGAAGGCTAAACAAGCTTATCTCAACCTAGAGTCAGAAGAAGCGCTAAACACCTATTTGATAGCGGCTGCCAACGCCGAAGATTTCGGGCAATTTGTAAATGCATTGTCGCTGATTGTTACTTACTTTCCAGAGAACACCCCGATCGTCCAAGCTTCGGGCATATTAGAAGCATATAGCCACCGTCTGTCAGATAGCGAGCGCAAAGATATCCTTTTGACTTATAGTGGCGAAGGCAAAGGATCTTGGGAGTTCGCCCTGCAACTCACCCCCAGCCTCATCGAAGAAAATAATGAAGATGCCTTAATGGTTAAGATCAAGGGGATAACAAAAGATACCCAATCAATTTACCTTACTGTGAACTTGAAGCCGAAAACAGCATATATTCTAGAAATTGACTTGCGCGCAACTGCTCCCTTCGATCTTGTCCGCTTCCCGAATCAAGATATACCGGATTCGTATCTAAACAGTTGGAATAGAGATCTGAATTGGACTGATTATCAGATTGTTTTTGTCACTCCCAATTGGACTAGTGATCAAAACGATGTACTGATGGAATTAGCAAGAGTATACGATAGCGGCCGTATATGGTTTCGCACAGTCAATATAATCGAACTGAGGGCGGATGATTGATGTTGTGCAAATTACTCCAGGGAAGCGGTTGTTACGGGTAAATTCCGAATATCTACCTGTTTTCACAGTTCTATTTCTAGGTTTTTTGAACAGGCTGGTTTTTGCAAATGGGTTGTTTTTTGATCAAAGTCTCCAAACTGCTAAGAGTGCATGGTATTTGTTTTCCTTTGAATCGTTAAATGATGGATCCCTCCCAAGTGTCCTAGCTCAAGGAAAGGAGTTTTTACAAGAAGCCAACAATCTGCCAAACGAATATCGGCCGTTAAGCATAGCTCTAGGTCTTATTTATAAATTGTTCGGAGTCAATGATACAACAAGCATTCTTCCGTCGTTGGTGGCTTCTATCCTTGCGGGGTTACTTGTATATTTGTTGGCCAAATCTTGGTTTGGGGCTGCGACAGGGCTTTTAGCATGTTTCTTCTGGGCTAGTTTGCCAATTGATATATTCTTGTCAATAAGTCTACTCCCGGTAGTACCATTAATATTTGGAAGCCTTCTAGCCATATATCTTTTTGACCGTGCCTCAAAAGTTCACTCATGGCCAATATATCTTGGCTCGTTTTTAATAGTTTTACTTGGTTTGACCGTTGATTGGACATTTTATTTGCCTACGGTATTTTTTCTTGGGTACTTATTTTTACAGCGATTCGATCTCAATTTTAAAAAGATTGAAAGAATTTTATGGGTTGTAGCGCTTGCCTGCATTTTTCTTTCGCAAATTGGCGGTGACGCAATTGATCTTTACAATCTTTTTTTATTGGTCTTCGACAGTTTTCTAATTCTTCCCCTTTTACTGTTAAGCTTGGTTTATGCGGCCAGGGTTACATCGGAAACTCCTCTTCGCTTAGTGCTGCTTTGGTTGGCGATCAAAGCTGCTTTTATTTTCATCGCCGCCCCTTGGATTGCTCAAAGGCCCATAGTCTCAACCATTGGCATGAGCGGTTATTGGCTCGATCTCATGTTGCCGGCTCTGATCCTTATTTCCTGGCAATTCGGAAAGAGAGTTGGTTTGCAGAGGGTAAAAAGCTTAGTTTTCGCAATCAGCCCATCGGGTTTATTTGGTCTCCTTATATTTTACTTAATTCCCTCTTCTTTTCTAAATGCCTTGTTGACAGCTTCGCGAATTTCGGTTGGCCTCACCTTTTTTTGTGTTTTTCTGTACCTGGCCTTTTGGAACAAACGTAAAACCAGGAGTTTATTATTCGCTGCCCTAATCATATTCTTCCTGTTAGCCACTCCGTCGATCGTGAACACCTACGTGGAAAGTTACAGCTATTCGGTTAAGGATTCAGGAGAGGTTGTCACGCTCTTATCAACGTTCGACGGGGACATTCAAATGTTTATTGGAGACGAATCAATCTACGAAAGGTTTCTCTACCTTAGTGGATACCAACCCGCACATCTACTGAACGCTACAACAACATTGACGCTTGATCTATTAAGTGAGAATCGGCCGGAAAGCGTGCCAGTGGGAAGTTATATTCTTTTTAGCGATGATTATCTTAAATTTGTTCTAGGCACAACACCTAGCACTTGGTCTATTGTTAAAGAAATCAGTAGTTCCGACCAACAAAAATTATTCTTATATCAAGTTCTTGCTCAGGAATGACCTTTGCTAATCTTTGGCGTAGATCAATAATTGTAATAACCAGAAGGATACGATTGCTTCACTCCGATCCCAGGCAGCAACTTCTGGGCCTGGATGGAATTAGTAGCTGTTGCCTAGCGATTGAGTTGCGATTCTCCATCCCGTTGGCTAATGCGGTAGGAGAGCAAAATCGGGATTGCCATAATCAGGACTACGAACAAGGCAACCACATTGGTAACGGGCCTATCCCGCGGGCGAGTGAGCTGGCTAAAGATCCAGATCGGGAGCGTACTTTCCTGGCCTGCGGTGAAGGTTGTCACGATGACCTCGTCGAACGATAGCGCAAAAGCCAGCATCCCGCCGGCCAACAAGGCTGTGCCAATGGTGGGCAACAGC
The DNA here is from genome assembly GCA_964572455.1 of uncultured Anaerolineaceae bacterium. Classification (GTDB taxonomy): domain Bacteria; phylum Chloroflexota; class Anaerolineae; order Anaerolineales; family UBA11579; genus JAMCZK01. The sequence continues at coordinate 47,435 of CAZNFL010000011.1, read as the reverse complement.
ACGTAGCGAAAGGTCTGCCAGGAATTTGCGCCTAGGTCGCTGGACGCCTCTACGATGGACCAGGACATGCGCCGAAAACGGGCTAGCACGTTGTTGTAGACGATGACCATGCAGAATGTGGCATGGCCCACCACGATGGTGAAGAACGAGAAGGGGATATCCAGCAGGCCCATGGTGGAGCGCAGTGCGATGCCGGTCACAATGCCGGGCAGCGCTAAAGGCAGCACGAGCAGAAAACTCACCGCTTCGCGTCCGAAGAACTTGCTGCGGGCAACCGCGGCGGCAGCCAGCGAACCCAGCACGATCGCCAAGAAAGTGGCCAGCAGGGCTACTTGTAGGCTGAGCCCTAGGGCATCCCACAGGTCGCTGCGGGCGGCGGCTATGCCGAACCACTGGGTGGTCAGCCCGGGCAGCGGAAAAGTAAAGGTCTGCGAATCGGTGGTAAAGGCATACAGGAAGATGATCAGGACTGGCAGGTTGAGGAACAAGACGGCTGCCACGGCCAAACCCAAGATGCCTAAAGGCGCCCGACCCTCGCCCTTGGCTTTAGAGCGATTCAAAGGCCCCCAATCTACGGGCGAAGAGCAGATAGCCGGCCATGATCAGCATAGGAACACTGGTCATGGCTGCGGCCAGCGGGATGTTGCCCGAGGTCCCTTGATGGGAGAGCACAGCCTGGCCGATAAAGTAACTGGAATTGCCCATGACTGATGGAACAATAAAATCGCCCAGGGTCAGCGAAAAAGTGAACAGTGAACCGGCGACCATGCCCGGGAAAGCCAGGGGCAAAATGATGTGCCGAAACGTGCGCCTCGGCCGAGCGCCAAGGTCCCCGGAAGCCTCCAGGAGGGATTTAGGCACACGTTCAAGGGCAGCCTGGATGGGCAGTACCATATACGGAAGCCATACGTAGACGAAAACGAGAAAGATACCGATCGGCGAGATGGACAAGGAGGGGCCGCCAATCCCAGGAAAACTGAGCAGCCAATCCAAGAAACCGGTCAGATGCAATTGGTCGATCACCCAGCTCAGGATGCCCTCCTTGGCAAGAATGAGCTTCCAGGCATAGACCTTCACCAAGTAGCTCGACCACAGCGGGAGAGTGACCGCCAGATACAGCAAGGCTTTGACCCGGTTATTGGCGTAACGGGCCATGTAATACGCCAGGGGAAAGGCAATCACCAGAGTTGCCAGTGTGACCGCGGCGGCCATGGAGGCCGTCCGCTGGACAATGTCGAGGTTGGAAGCAGTAAACAGTTGAGCGTAAGTGCTGAGGGTAAATTCGCGGACGATCTGGCCGGTGAAGTCGTCCAAGCGGAAGAAGCTTTGCAGCAGCATGGTGAACAGCGAGCTGATGTAAATACCGACCATCCAGATCATAGGCGGCCCAAGCAGCAAAGCCAGGACCAGCTTAGGATGCGCGTAAAGAAAATTGGAGAGCTTTTGAGAAGGCGACTGCGGGAATGAAGCGACCTTTTTCACGGCAAGACTACTTAGCTGAAATGTGCTTCATATGTTCTTTTTCCCAGAAAAGCTGCACGACCTGGCCTTTGTTCGCCGAGGACTTATCGCTGCTGGTGGTGAGATTCTGCTGAGCTACGGTGAGCAAAGCGCCCGAGTCGATATCCACCTCATAACGAGTGTACATGCCCAAATAGATCACGTCAGTGATTCGTCCACTGGCAGTATAGGAATCCTTGGGCGGCTTTTCGCCGTCTTTTAGCATGTGAATCTTTTCGGGCCGGATGGAAAAGGTGGAGGCCTGGCCGGTGATCTTTTTGGCGACCGGCCCGCGCAGAATGTTGGAGACGCCCACAAAGCCAGCTACGAATTCGGAATCGGGTGATTCGTAGATCTCAGCGGGGGACCCGACCTGTTCGATCCTGCCTTGATTGAAAACCGCCAAACGGTCGCTCATGGTAAGGGCTTCTTCTTGATCGTGGGTCACGTAAACGAAGGTGATGCCGACCTGTTCCTGCAAAGCCTTGAGCTCCACCTGCATCTCCTGGCGCAACTTAAGGTCCAAGGCGCCCAAGGGCTCATCCAGCAAAAGGACGCGCGGTTTCAGGATAAGGGCGCGGGCCAGGGCGACACGCTGGCGCTGGCCTCCCGAGAGTTGGCTGGGTTTGCGCTGGCCCAAACCCGGCAAGCGCACCAGGTCCAGCAACTGCTCAGCCTGCTTTTCGCGCTCGGCTTTGGGCACATTGCGTACCATCAACCCATAAGCCACGTTGGCCAGGACCGTCATGTGCGGGAAGAGAGCGTAATCCTGAAAGACCGTGTTGACCTGCCGCTCGTAAGGGGGCAGGCTGGAAACTTCCTGCCCGTGGAGATAGATCTGGCCGCTGGTGGGCTGGTCAAAGCCGGCCACCATGCGCAGGCAGGTAGTCTTGCCTGAGCCTGAAGGGCCGAGCATAGTAAAAAATTCCCCATCGGCGATCTCCAAGCTAACGTGGTCAACGGCGCGCACGTCCCCAAAATGGCGGCTTACGTCATCGAAACGAATGGCTACTGAAGGTTCGTTCTTCACTAACTTTGGGAGATCATGACGTGCTTTGAAATTTGATAATCGGCCATGGCTTCTGCCGAAAGATCCTTGCCGAAACCGGATTGTTTGAAACCCCCGTGGGGCGTTTCGGACGCCAGCGGGATGTGATCGTTCACCCACACTGTGCCAAACTCCAGCGCGGCGGATACGCGCATGGCGCGCCCGATGTCGCGGGTGAAAATCGAAGCGGCCAATCCATAAGGCACATCATTACCGAGGGAAATAGCCTCCCCTTCATCATTGAATTCCTGAATTGTGATCACAGGGCCGAAGACTTCGCTTTGGATGATCTCGTCCGACTGAGATACGTCGCAGATCACGGTCGGGGAGTAATAGAAACCCTTATCCAGGCCCTTGGGAATGCTCCCGCCGGTGAGAATTTTGGCGCCTTTTTCTCTGGTGCGTTCGACGAAACCCATCACACGGTCGCGCTGGGCGGCTGAGATCAACGGCCCAACGGTGACTTCGCTATCAAAGGGATCGCCTACTTTGACGGCCTTCATAGCTTCGGTGAGGGCTTCTTTGACTTGACCGAACTTATTTTTTTCCGTGTATACGCGAGTGGCCGCGGTGCAATCCTGGCCGGTATTGAAAGTGGAAGCCAGGGTAGCCTTTTGGGCGACCACGGAAATATCGGCATCCTCAAAAACCAAGATCGGCGCTTTTCCGCCCAACTCCAAGTGGACGCGTTTCAAAGTCTCGGCGGCTGTCTTCATGATGGCTTTACCGGTAGCGGTGGAGCCGGTGAGGCTGACCATGCGCACATCCGGGTGCTCAACAATGGCCTGTCCGGTGGCGTTGCCCCCGCTGAGGACATTGAGCACGCCGTCGGGGATGCCCGCTTCGGCGGTCAATTCGGCGAGCATTAGGGAGGTTAGGGGGGTGGTGGGGGCAGGCTTCAGCACGACGGTGCAACCGGCGGCTAAGGCCGGGCACATCTTCCAGACCGCCATCATCAGGGGATAATTCCAGGGTGCAATTTGGCCCACCACTCCAACCGGTTCTCGCCGGAAAATGCTGGTAAAGCCGGCGGCAAATTCGCCGGCATGGGAACCGTGCACGTCTCTTGCCGCGCCGGCGAAGAAACGAATGTTGTCGATAATGAAGGGCATATCCGCCCCTTTGGAAACAAACTCAAAGGGCTTGCCCGTGTTCAGGCTTTCCGTGCGAGCAAGTTCTTCAGATCTCTGTTCAACTAAGGTCGCCAATTTCAATAAGGCATTCGAACGGGTCGCAGGGGTCAATTTCGACCAGCGGCCGTCATAGAAAGCGGCGCGGGCGGCTTGGACGGCTTTGTCCACGTCCTCGCGGCTGGCATCAATTACCGAGGCAATCGTTTCCCCGTTAGCGGGGTTTATGATGTCCATTTTCTTGCCGCCTTTGCTATCCGCCCATTTTCCGTTGATCCACAGTCTGTAATCCATGTTCTACCTCTAGAACCTAAGATCTCCCTGTGCCCTTATGAAGGCACAGGGAGAATTTTTAGTTGTTTCGGCTAGCTTTAACGACCGCCGATAACCGCGATGTAGTTAGTTACCCACTCGTGGTAGGGAACGCATTCGTTGCTGCCGTCGGTGCAGGCTGAGGTGGGTGTGCGCCAGAAGTAAATTTGATCGAAGGTGTCTAAACCGTTGATCGCGCATCCCTGATCCGTCAAAAGCTCGTTGCCCGTGCAAGCAGACAACACAACGGGTACCGTACCGAACCAAGAGGCCAGATCGCCCTGCAGCTTGGGATTAAGTGAGTGCTCCATCCACAGGTAAGCGCAGTTCGGGTGCAGGGCATCCACAGCCAGCATGGTCGTATCTGCCCAGCCGGTGGCGCCTTCCGAGGGCACGACAGAGGCTACCGGTGAGCCGCCGAATTGAAGAACATTGGTCATGAATCCCCAGGAGCTGCTGGCGGCCACGCCTTCATTGATGAAGTCATCCATTTGGATGAAAGCATCGTGCCAGTAGCGGCCAACCAGTTGGCGCTGTTGGCGCAGCAGATCCAACGCGGCGTTGAACTGGTCGCGGGTCAAGGCATAAGGATCATCAATCCCCAACTCGGGGCTGTGAGCCTTCAGGTAGAGGGCTGCATCAGCGATATAGATGGCGCCATCGTAGGCCTCAACGCGGCCGGCGTTCGATTCGCCGTCGGGAAGAGTCATCTCTTCAAACACCACGTTCCAGCTGGTTGGAGGACTGTCACCAAACACTTCCGTGTTATAGAGCAGAACATTATTACCCCATTGGTAGGGAACGCCGTAGTGCTTGCCATCTACCGTGTGCCACGGTGCATTCTGCAAGCGTTCGTCGACCGTGCTCCAGCTTGGGATCAAGGAAATGTTGACCTCTTGCACTCTGCCACCGGAGATCAGACGATTGCTGGCGTCTCCGGAAGCGGTAACGAGATCAAAGCCGCCTTCGTTCATCAGAGCCACCATTTCATCGGAAGTGGCGGCTGTTTTTACATTGACCGCACAGCCAGTTTCGGATTCAAAGGCGGTGACCCAGTCGTAAAGCGGGTCGGTGTCGCCGCGCTCGATGTAGCCGGCCCAGGCGACGATGTCCACCTGGCCCTCTCCTTCGCCTACGGACTGCAGAGGACCACCCTCTAGCGCCGGTTCTTCTGCTGCCGGTTCTTCTGCTGCCGGTTCTTCTGCTGCCGGTTCCTCTGCTACCGGTTCCTCTGCCGCAGGGGTCACAGCCCCCGCGCCGCAGGCCGCCAATACCAAGCTGGTTGCCGCTAACAACAAAATCGCGGTTTTTGTGATCTGTTTCATAAATTATCTCTCCTCTTTAAGTAGTTGTGTTGGGTAATTAGTTGAATTGAACTTATCTGGTTCAACCTCCTCTCTTTGGCGTCGCTTGGGCATAACGGCCATCAAGCGTCTGTTTTGATGCGAAAAGCTAAATGTTTGACTGGGAAACCGCTATCTTCGACATTATCGGTGCGGATTGCAACTTAGGCGAGTTAATCAATCCGAACGCAAATCGGGTAACGGCTGGGATTTCAGGGCGTGAAGCAAGATCCACGTCAAAGTCATTTTAGCATGGGTTTACTCACCTACAGATGCTATGTTAATGTTGTCTAGTCAAGGCTGTTTTCCAGAAATAAAATGACCGCCTTTTTAGCGGGGCACGCCTGCATGTATAATCGCTTTGACGTGAATTGTTCAGATCAATTCGCCGGAGCATGCCATGGCTGAAAAAACAACTCTGTTTCCCAGTATTTCTCCAGTTTGGACCCGATATACTGACATCCTTGCCGAACGTGGCGAAGGCAGTTACATCTATGCCCAGGACGGCCGAAAGTACCTAGATTTCACAACGGGCATTGGCGTAACCAATACCGGGCACTGCCACCCAAGAGTGGTGGAGGCTATCCAAGCCCAGGCAGCCAAGCTGATCCACGGGCAGGCAAATATCGTGATGCACAGGCCCATGCTGGAGCTGGTGGACGAATTGCGACAGGTTGTACATCCCAGCCAGGACGGTTTCTTCTTCAGCAATTCGGGGGCCGAGGCCATCGAAGCCAGCATCAAATTAGCGCGCATGGCGACCGGCCGGCCAAACGTCATCGTGTTCCAGGGGAGTTTTCATGGGCGCACGGTGGCAACCATGTCCCTAACCACTTCTAAGACGATCTACCGGTCCGGCTATCAACCCTTGATGCCCGGCGTCTTTGTGGCCCCGTTCCCTTATGCGTTTCGTTACGGCTGGGAGGAAGAGACCACCAGCCAATGGTGCTTGGAAGAACTTGAATTTCTCTTGTTAACCCAAACTGCTTCCAGCGAAACGGCGGCCATCCTCATTGAGCCTGTGTTAGGCGAGGGTGGCTATGTGATTCCCCCCAAGTCATTTATTCAAGGATTGCGCCGCCTTGCTGACGAACATGGCATTTTGCTGATCTTCGACGAAATTCAAACGGGCTTTGGGCGGACGGCGCGTTGGTTTGCCTATGAGCATTTCGGCGTGGTGCCGGATATCCTGGTCATTGCCAAAGGGCTGGCCTCGGGTATGCCTATTTCCGGAGTCTGCGCCGCCATGGAGCTCATGGAGCGGTGGCCGCCAGGGTCGCACGGGGGCACCTTTGGCGGAAACGCAGTCTCGGCCGCCGCGGCGGTGGCAACCATCCGGGCGATACGAGACGAGAATATGTTACAGAATGCCGGGCAGCGCAGCGAGCAGCTGATGAAAGGCCTGGCAGGCTTCCAGGAGGAATTCGAAAGTTTTGCCGATTTGCGCGGACTAGGATTGATGATCGGCTGCGAATTCCGCGACAAGAACGGAGACCCAAACAAGGACCTGGCTAAAACGATCCAGAAGATCTGCCTGGAAAATGGACTCATGCTGCTAACCTGCGGACCGTGGGATGATACGCTGCGGATCATCCCTCCCATCAATGTAAGCGCCCAAGAAGTGGACGAAGCCTTAGAGATTTTTGGCGCCGCGCTGGATTCCGCCGCGAGTTAAATCACTAAGTCACGGAATTCAAAAAATGACCAACCTAGTAACCGGCGGGACCGGATTTGTGGGCGGGGCTATCGTTGAGCAACTCGTCGCTGCAAAAGAAAGGGTGCGCGTCCTGGCCCGGCCCACCAGCGAGGTGGGCCGGCTAAAAGCACTCGGAGTCGAGCTTGCCTATGGCGACGTGTTGGACCGCGATTCGCTGCTGCGCGGCATGCAGGGGGTCGATACCCTTTACCACGCCGCGGCGCAATACGAGGTGTGGACGGCGTCCCCGCAGCGCATGCTACAAACCGCTAACGAAGGCACGCGCAATGTGCTGGAGGCGGCCTTGTCGGCCGAGGTCAAGGAGGTAATCCACACCAGTTCGGCAGCCGCCTTTGGGCTGCCCAAAAACCAGATCGTCACCGAGGAAATGTCTGAACCAGGGCAACTGATCGATACTTATTATCGTTCCAAATATGAATCCGAGCAATTAGCAAAGTCATATATTCCCAAGGGCCTGGACGTTGTCATTGTGAACCCGTCCAATGTGTACGGTCCTGGGGATCTTGTCAAGCCGGTGGGTCGCTCGATCTTAGGGATCTTGAAGGGCGAGATCCCGGCGCTGTGGGATGCTAATTTCCCGATTGTGTATATCGATGACGTAGCCCGGGCCCACTTGCTGGCAGCCAAGAAGGGCAAGACCGGCGAACGCTATCTGCTGGTCGAGCGCAACGCGGAATATCGAGAGTTTTTTGGCAAGGTGGCCGAGCTGGGCGGCGTGAAGCTGCCGCCCTTCATGCCGTATGGGGCGGCTTGGGTCGCAGCCGCGCTCACCGAAGCCGCATCGGCGCTGACCAGGCGGGCTCCGCTGGTCTCGATGATGCAACTGAAATCGGGCACGCAGGGAACGCGCTTTAATGGAAGCAAGGCTGAGAAAGAATTGGGTTTTAGCTATACTCCGATGGAGCAGGGCCTGAAAAAAACTCTAGCCTGGTATAAAGAACAGGGGTTGCTGAAAACGTAATGGAACCCGCGAAGGATCACCGCCCGGCCAAAATAGTGGCCCTGGTGCCCAGCCACAATGAGAGCCAATGGATTCCGGACGTGCTGAAGGTGTTGGTTCAAGTCGAGGGTATCGATGAAATCCTGTGCGTCGATGATGGCTCTACTGACGGCACGCCGCAGTTAATTCGCGATCAATTCCCGCAAGTCAAGGTGCTGGCCTTGCCCAGCAATCGTGGGAAGACTGCTGCCGTGGAGGCCGGTTTGATTGAGACGCAGAGTGAATATATCCTGATGCTCGATGCTGACCTGGAACGGCTCAACGGAAGCGACCTGGAAGCGGGCATCCGTCAAGTGAGGGCTGATCCCAGTATCGATATGCTTCTATTTATACGGCACCCGGAATTGTGGTGGGCGCGTTTGTTGCGCGGGAATGACCTTTTTAGCGGCGAACGGATCCTGCGTAGGGAGGATCTATTAAAAATATTGGGCGGAAAGCCTGTGCATGGATACCAATTGGAAGTCGCCATCAACAAGTTCATGATCGACAATAGAAAGAAGGTGCGCCGCATGCTCCTACGCTGCCAACCGGTGCTGGCAGCAACTAAGCGAGGATTTCGAGCGGGATCAAAAAAGGAACTAGGCATGCTCCGTTCAATCTTTGCTTATATTGGGGTGCGCGGGTTCATCCGGCAATTCATCTGGTTTCCCCCCATACTAAGGTGAGTATGGGGAACAAGCGCTTAAAACTCAAGCTTTAGAATCGCTATCCGATATGCCACGCATCATTGCCATCCTCTACCCGTTGCTATCCTTGCTTGCACAGTTGCTGGTTGCCTTGCTGCTTGGGCTGGCCCTGTTGCCCAGTTTCCTGTTCCTGCGCTGGACCTGGCTGCAGCTTGCCGGCTCCATTGACACGGTTTGGACAGCGCTGATCTTTTGTCTGGCGCTGGGATTTTCCTATATCTTGTTCGGCAATGCCTTGCTGGTCGTTATCGTGCTGGTGCGCACTGTTTTTCGCATCCGCAACCGGGAGAGGAGAGGCAAGGTCTTTTCCCTCGATTCGGTGGCCACCGGCTTGAACAACTTGTTGCTGCACACGGCTTCAATGTTTTATTTGCCTGTGTTGACCAGCGGCTATTTCAATGCCTGGTTTTATCGCGGCATGGGCGCCAAAATTGGCAGGGGAACTATCATCGCCACCCACCGCCTGTGGGACTGCGACCTGATCGAGATCGGCGATAACTGTATTATCGGCGGCAACTCGTCCATTTCGGCACACTACGCCATAGGCGCCAAAGGGAGAACCCGCAAAGTGCGCATCGGCAATTCAGTGACGATTGGCGCTAACACCGCGGTGATGCCGGGGGTGGTGATTGAAGACAATGTGGTTGTAGGCGGCAATAGCCTGATCCCGCTGGGTAAGCGCTTAAAATCCGGGGGTATTTACGTGGGCGTGCCGGTTGTTAAAGTAAATTAAGCTGGAGGATCAAGGCTTCGTTTTCCGTCTCACGTCCAAGTTAAAGAGATCCTTCGAGCGCTCCAAGAGAATCTAGAAACCACCGGACAATACTTTGCGGGTGCCGAGGTCCAACGGTGTCGCATTCCAGCTTTCGTGAGTAAAGCCGAACTCGACCTCCAAGCTATATTGATACCAAACTAGTACTGAAGTCAATTTGCCTCACCCTTCCACTTGATGGCGGGTTATTTCGCCGAACTTGCTCGCCCATTCGAGCTTGCTCAAATAAATCTAGGGATCATGGGCAATTATTACGAGATCAACATCGGAATCCGGCCGCCCTGCCCCGCGCGCCAGTGAGCCGACCAGCAGAATGCCCCTGACTCTGCTTTGATTAGCTGCCCAGGATTTTAGGTTGACAAGGAAAGTTTGGTGGATTGAATCCATGAAGAGCTAATCGGGTGGGAGAACGTAAGCGTAGTAAAGGACCTCATTCCTGCCATTCCTCAAGATGGATTGCCGCGTGCCCCCGGGAAACCGTTCTTCGATGACGTCAATTGCACTGATATTCTCCGGAATCGCGGCAAATAAAACGCCCAGGTTTTCCGGCAGAGTAAATGTTTCCAGCTCTTCTACCCTGAGATTAGCGATGTCATTGTCTGGAGTGACGAATTTGAACGTGGGAAAATCGGAGAAAACCCGCGGCGCGCCCAATATGCGCAGCGCATAGTCAGGGCCAAGCTCGCGCAGCTGCCGTCCAGCCTCCAAGGCTAGTTCCCCATTGGGGTCTTCGAAATAAAAATTGTTACGATATTCCCCGAAATAGAAAAACGCGTGCTCGAGAGTAAGGTACACGACCAAAGCCGCGGTTACGAGGTTGCGCCGGGATGATGAGATGCCGACGCGTTCGAGGACCTGGCCTAGTTGCCACACGCCGATGGCCACGAACAGGGCCACCGCCGGGCCCGTCATAAGCAAGCGGGTGTTGGAAGGTGGATTGAGAGTCAACACCCCACCCAAAAAGACCACCGACCAGAACCAGGCGAGCAAAATTACATTGGGACTATGGCGCAGTTTGGTAAATGAATAAACCATACCGAGCACCAACAAAATAGCTCCCAGCACGGTTAGGTACGGATACGGGGAGTTAAATAGGAGGCCTGGAGCGCCCTGAGAGATAAAGACCAAGGTGGAAGCTGACACTTGGTCCAATAAAATAGAAAAGACCGGCCGGCCGGTTTCCTGTGCGGTCCTTAATAACCAACCATTAAACAGAATGCCTTCCTGGCCAATACGGCCAACGAAGATATCGGGGTGGCCGGCAAAGAAAAAAGCCATGGGCGCCGCAGTGATGATCGCCGCGATCAGAAACACGGCTAAGCCTTTGGCATTTGTGCGCACGAACCCGCGGCGGACAATCGCCAGGTAGACCAACGCACCAATAGCAAGGATCAATACCAGGCGTGTGCCCACATAGGTGTAAATGGTCAATCCCGAGGCGACCCCAGCGAGGGCGAAGTCGAAAGGTTTCCCGGTGCGCACGGCGCGCAACACCAGCCACAAGACCAGCACCACCATAAAACTATCGTTGATGTTGTTTACCCCGATCCGGCTGAAATGCACGTGGATCGGATAGACGGCCAGGAACGCAGCCACCAGCAAACCCACTTCTTTGTTGAACATTTCCTTCCCTAGCAAATAGACAAAAAGCACGGCCAAGAAACCTGCTAAAGCGCTCACTATGCGGATGCCGAGGATGTTTTCCCCGAATATCCGCATGGATAGCGCGGTCGGGACGAAGGACCAATTGGGCTGCCCGGACCAGCCAGTATCGAAGAAATTGGTCACCTCTCCGTTCAGGATGCGCCGCCCCTCCAGGCCGATCGAGGCTTCGTCGCCTGACCACGGGTAGGGATGAATGGCCAGGTCAACCACTCGCGCCAGCAAGGCCACCAGGAGAATGGCTCCTAGGGTCAATACTTCGCGGCGGTGTTCAGACCACCAAGCGGCGAAACCTTCTCTGGAGATCCAGTGCACCCCCTGCCACCAAAAGACTGCGAAAAGAACAAGCACAATGCTGACTATCCAAAGCAAATCAGCCAAGTAAAACTTGGCTGCATTTTGGTTCGGGTCAGACATCAAATAGATGGCAGCAAAAGCACTCGCCAGGCTGAGAAAACCGACCACGGCGAATGGCAGGGTTTTGGTTATCGCTTTAAGGTCTTCCGGATTGGAGGCTTGTTTTTGCAGCTGAGCGGAGGACCATAAGTACACCGCAACGCCAATGGCGATCAAGGCCAGCCCGCCGGCAATGGAACCCCGGCGCAGGAGAAGAATTCCCACCAGGGTAAGCGCAAAGCCTGTGGCTAACGCGGCAATCCGCAATTGAGGTGAGAGAGTTTTATTGAACATTTCCCCGGGATTTACGAGTGTTCGCTTAGCGCAGCCCGGTTTCCATGCGGGCAATAACCATGCGCTGGATCTCGCTGGTGCCTTCATAGATCTCGGTGATCTTGGCGTCACGGAAATAGCGCTCGATGGGCAACTCTTTGCTGTAGCCCATACCGCCATGGATCTGGACAGCCTGATGGGCGCAGAACATGGCTGTCTCCGAGGCGAAGAGCTTGGCCATGGAGGCCTCCAGGGTGAAACGCTCCCCGCTCTGCTTGCTGCGGGTCTTGGCCTGGGCCGCATTGTAGATCAAGGCGCGCGAGGCTTCGATGCGCGTCTTCATGTCCGCGATCTTGAAGCCGGTACCCTGAAATTCGCCGATCTTGCGCCCAAAGGCTTCACGCTCGCGCACGTATTGCACGCTGGCTTCGTAGGCCGCTTCGGCGATGCCCAAGGCCTGGGCGGCGATACCGATGCGCCCGGCATCCAATACCGTCATGGCGATCTTGAAGCCTTCGCCTTCCGCGCCTAGCCGGCTTTCCAGTGGCGCCTTGTAGTTGTCGAAGACGATCTCGCTGGTGGCCGAAGCGCGGATTCCCAGCTTAGGCTCTGTTTTACCGAGGGCGAAGCCGGGTTGCTTGGTATCTACCAGAAAAGCGCTGATGCCCTTATCGCCTTTGTCGGCATCGGTCATGGTGAATAGCAAAACGTAATCTGCCACCGGGGCGCTGGTAACCCAGGATTTGCGCCCGTTGATAACGTAGTGTTCGTCGTCGCGCACTGCGCGGCTGCGCATGGTGGCTGCGTCAGAACCGGACATCGGCTCGGTGAGCGAATAGGCGCCGATCTTTTCACCTGTGGCGATGGCGCGCACATATTTCTGCTTCTGTTCTTCGGTGCCGAATTTCAGTATGCCGTAGCAAAACAAGGAGTTATTCACCGACATCACCGTGCCGTGGGCGGCGTCCGCCTTGCAGATCTCTTCGAGGGCCAGCACATAAGCAAGTGTGTCCATGCCTGCGCCGCCATATTCTTCGGGAACTTCGATGCCCATGAAGCCCAGCTTGCCCATTTTGCGGATGGTATCCAGGGGGAACTCGCCACTTTCATCGTGCTCGGCGGCAATGGGGATGATCTCGTTTTGGGCAAATTCACGGGCAGCCTGGCGCAGCATTTCGTGCTCTTCGCTGAGCAGGCCGGCGGGTTGGGTTTGTTTTGTAACCATTAATCCTCCGGAAAAGAGGGTGGTAAGAAATTTTTCGGTCGGATTTTGATTATAGCAGAGCGATTTGACCGCGATGGTATACTCACGCCGATGGCCGACCAGATCAGCCTTGAACTTTTTAATCACCTGGTCGAGCTAGCCTCTCTAGATCTCACCACTGACGAAGCTGAATATTTACGCCGCGAGCTGAACAAACAACTTAAGGCGATCGACGAATTGGCGGCCATCCCCATTCCGGAAGGCACGCTGCCGGCCCGCCACGGAGTTGGTTACCCGGTCGCGGTTCGGCCCCCCACGCGAGAGGACCGGGCGATAGCTTCGGGCCTTTCTGACGAGATCCTGGCCCAGTCGCCAGAGACTGACGGGCGTTACGTGGCCGTCCCCGAAATTCCTCACGAAGAGCTGGAGTAACCCAGCGCAGTTCTATGCCCGAACTTTGTGACCTGCCAGCGCACGAGCTAACCCAGCGCATCCGCAAGGGCGAGCTTTCCGCCTCTGATGCGCTCGATTCGGCGCTGGCGCGGGTGCGCGCAGTGGACGGCGACCCAGGCAAGCTGGACGGGGTGCGCACAGATGGCGACAAGGTGCATGCTTTCATCAGCCTCACCGAGGAGCGTGCCCGCGCCCAAGCCAAGCGCGTCGATGAGAAGATCGCCGCCGGCGAGGACCCCGGTCCTTTGGCCGGGGTGCCCTTCACGGTCAAGGATATTTTCACAGTAAAAGATGTTCTTTCCACTGCCGGCTCACGCATCCTTTCGAATTTTGTTTCACCCTACACGGCGACTCCAGTGGAGCGCCTGGAGGCCGCTGGCGGGGTGATGCTCGGCAAGGTTAACCTAGACGAGTTCACCTACGGCTCCTCCAACGAATCTTCGGCTTACCAACCAGCCACACGCAATCCCTGGGACCTGAGCCGCGTGCCCGGCGGCTCCTCCGGCGGCAGCGCCGCGGCGGTGGCGGCCGGCGAAGGAGCCCTGTCGCTTGGCACCGACACCGCCGGTTCGGTGCGCCAACCGGCCGCCTTCTGCGGCGTGGTGGGCGTGAAGCCGACCTATGGGCGCGTCTCGCGCTATGGGCTGATAGCTTTCGGCTCCTCGCTGGATTGCCCCGGCCCCGTGGCGCGCAATGTGCGCGATGCAGCACTGGCGCTGAACGCAATCGCCGGCCCGGACCCGCGGGACAGCACCGCGGCGGCCGTTCCTGTGCCCGATTACACGGCCGAGCTTGAAAAGGGTGTCAAGGGATTGCGCATTGGCCTTTCTCCCGATTACGACAGGATCACTTTTTTTAACCACGATACCGGTGAATTGGAGAGCCGGCCGCTGCCGGCGGAGATCGCCGCGGCCGTCGTTCGGGCTGCAGATACCCTGGCGAATTTGGGAGCGGAGATTGTCGAAACTGTCCCCATGCCGCACACCCGCTATGGCGTCCCATCCTATTTCGTTATCTCGCGGGTTGAGGCTGCTTCCAACTTGCACAGATACGATGGCGTTAAGTATGGGTATCGCACGCAAGCGCCGGTTGAGAACTTGCGCGAGCTATATCGAAAGACCCGCGCCGAAGGCTTTGGCCCCCAGCCGAAACTGCGCATCCTGATGGGCATGTATGTGAGCGCGGCCCAATATAGCGAGCAGTATTACCAACGGGCGCTGCAGGTACGTTCCCTGATCCGCAGCGATTTCGATAATGCTTTTGATTCGAAGGGGAAGTACAAACTGGACGCGCTGCTCACCGCAACCACGCCGACCACCGCCTTTCCGGTGGGCGCGGTGTATGGGGATACGGTGCTGATGCAATACGCCGACCAGCTGACGGTGCCGGCCAACCACGCCGGGGTGCCGGCCATTTCCGTGCCCGCCGAACTCAGCAGCGAGCGGCTGCCCATTGGCATCCAACTGATCGGCGCAGATTTCTGCGAAGCCACCCTGTTCCGCGTCGGGCGGGCCTTCGAGGCCGCCACTGAAGGCGAAGCCTGGCGTAAGCAGAGGCCTGCGGTCCTGGCAAGCCTCCCAGCCTAAATCCATGAGCGCCAAGTTCCAAGTCATCCTTAAAAAACTCAAGGCGCTTAAAAACCCGGCCAATATCGCCGGCATGGCCCATTTTGGGATTACCACCGATAAGGCTTTCGGCATCAAGCATCCCGAACTCAAGAAGATTGCCAGGGAGTATCGTAAAGACCATGAGCTGGCCCAGGAATTGTGGGCCAGTGGCTACCACGAGGCTCGCTTGCTGGCCCTAGATATCGACGACCCCAAGCAAGTCACCGAGACCCAGGCGGAAGCCTGGGTCAAGGAGATCAATTCCTGGGATATTTGCGACGGCTTCACCGGCAACCTGATCGACAAGACGCCTTTCGCGTACAAGAAAGCTATCGAGTGGGCGCATCGCGACCAGGAATTTGTGCGCCGGGCCGGCTTTGCGCTGATGGCTTGGCTGCCAGTTCACGATAAAAAGGCTTCTGAAGAAAAGTTCGATCCGTTCTTTCCCCTGATCCTGCGTTATGCGACCGACGAGCGCAACTTCGTGAAGAAGGCGGTCAACTGGGCGCTGCGGCAGCTCGGCAAGCGCAGCCTGGCGCTCAACCGCCGCGCCATTCAGACGGCGCGTAAGATCGCCAAGCTGGATTCGAAAGCCGCCCGCTGGGTCGCGAAAGACGCGCTCAAGGAATTGACCAGCGAGAAGACCGCGGCGCGCCTAAAATCAAAAAAGACCTGATGGCCAAGGCGCAAGTGCATAAAGCGATCCTGGCTTATTTGTTGGCTAAACCGGGGGCCAAAGCCGAGTACCCGTTTGGCCCGGGGACGCTGGTATTCAAGGTGGGCGGCAAGATGTTCGCCCTGCTGGGCGAAGATTCTGAACCCGAGACCATGAATTTGAAATGCCAACCGGATGAGGCCTTGGCCCTGCGCGCCGCCCACCAAGCCATTGCGCCCGGCTATCACATGGATAAGCGCCACTGGAATACCCTAACGTTGGACGGCAGCCTGGCCGACGATCTGGTTCTTGAGCTGATGGATCAATCGTATGAGTTGGTGGTGAAGGGCCTGCCAAAAGCGGCGCGCGAGAAGCTGCAAGGCCGTTAGCTACTCTTCGGAACTTTCCCTCAATTCTCCATCCTCAGTTAATTCCTGCACTTTTAGTTCGGCCTTTTCCAATATTTGCGAGCAGTGTTTGGCCAGCGCCTGGCCGCGCTCGAAAAGCTTGATAGCCTGGTCAAGGTTGGACACTTCCGCTTCCAAGTCACTGACAATCCCCTCCAATTCCTGGAAAGCCTGTTCGTAGCTAAGTGATTCAATCGAGCTTTCCTTTGCCATCTATTCCTCTTTTACCACGCGGGCGCCAAAACGCCCATCGCTCACCCTCACCTGCAGCGCTTCGCCTGGCGCAATTTGACCCACTCGGCTGACCGTGGCGCCGTCGGCTTTGGAAACCACAGCGTAACCGCGCTCAAGCACGGCGTGCGGATTGAGGGCGGCCAAGCTTGCTTGCAAGCCGCCTAACCCGGCGCGCAACAGCAAGGCTTGCTGGCGCAGGGCGCGGCCTCCACGCAGGATGACCTCGTCAAGGCGCTGGCGCTCTCGCTGCATCATGGAGAGGGGTGAATAGCGCGCCAGTTGCTGAGTGAGGGCAAACAAGGCGGCTTCAAGGTCAGCCAGGTTGGGCGTGGCCAGTTCGGCGGCCGCGGTAGGAGTGGGAGCGCGCAGGTCGGCGGCAAAATCAGCCAGGGTGAAGTCCGTCTCATGGCCCACGCCGCAGATCACCGGCGCTTGCGAAGCGGCGATGGCGCGGGCCAATTTTTCGCTGTTGAAGGCTGCCAGGTCTTCCAGCGAGCCTCCGCCGCGGGCCAGCAAGATGAGATCAGGCTGCACGAATTGGTTCATGCGTTTTAGGGCGGCGATCAATTGGAAGGGCGCGTCTTCGCCCTGCACCGCGGCGGGCGCCAGGATGACTTCCGCCAGCGGATAGCGGCGTGATAGCGTCTGCAGCATATCGTGCAGGGCCGCCCCGCTGGGCGAGGTGATGATCCCGATGCGTTTTGGCCTGGGCGGCAGAGCCCGTTTGCGTTCAGCTGAGAATAACCCTTCTGCGTCTAGCTTCTCCTTGAGGCGCATGAATTGCTGGAACAGGGCGCCATCGCCGCCGGCGCGGATTTCGTCGACGTAAAGCTGGTAGCGCCCGCCGGTCTCGTAAACGCTCAGGCCGCCGTGCACCTCAACGGCTTCGCCGTCCTGCGGAATGCGCACCTGCAGCTCGGCCGTTGTGCGCCACATCACACAGGGGAGCTGAGCGGTCTTATCCTTGAGGGTGAAATACCAGTGGCCGGATTTTGGCCGGGAGAAGTTGGAGACCTCGCCGCGCACCCAGATGCTTTGCAGCAAGGGCTCCGCCTCGATCAAGGCGCGCAAGAAGCGCGAGAGATCGGAAACCGTCCAGGGTAAGCGGGTCTCGGCGAACAGAGGCAGCTGGTCCATTGCTTAGGCAGGATACTCGGCAGTATCTAGGCTGTCAATCGAGGCAAGTTGTATTGTTGGGGGAGTGGGTGGGGGGGTCCTCATTACTTGACAAAACCCCAAGGTAACCAGGGCGCAGCGTTCCCTCGGCTACGCTCGGACAAGGCTGCGCCTGTAAACATGTTCGCGCAATAGAATGGCGGTCAAAAAGGTGAATGATAAAAATGGATTCCTCGCTGTGCTCGGAATGACAGAATTGCGAAATTAGCTCCATTGCCATAGGCATAGCGAAGGTATTTATGCACGAAACGGCGGATTTGAAAAGGCTGATGGCCGGTCTGTCAAGCTGAATATGATCGCAACCCATCTCCTTGAAAGGGGAAATGCGGGGCAATGAGTCTGCTTGGTAGTCGGTCTGCTACAATTGCCGCGAATCTCATGCGACATCTTTTTTCTCCCTGGCGCATGCCCTATATCGGCAGAGACAAAGCCACCGAAAAAGCCAAGGGCTGCGTCTTCTGCCGGGCGTTGAAACAGGAAGACGGTCCTGAAAACCTCATCATCCAGCGCGGCCAGCAGGCCTTTGTGATCCTCAACCGCTTTCCATATACAAGCGGGCACCTGATGGTGTTGCCGTTCATCCACGTGGCTAATTTGCATGAAGTGGAGGCTGCCACGCGCGCCGAAATGATGGAGCTGATGAACACCGCCACCCAGATGCTGACCCGCGTGTATAAGCCGCAAGGCTTCAACCTCGGCGCCAATTTGGGGGCGGCCGCCGGGGCGGGCATCGAAGAGCACCTGCACTTGCACGTGCTGCCGCGCTGGGCCGGCGATACCAACTTCGTCTCGACCATCGGGGAAACCCGCGTGCTGCCCGAGAGCCTCGAAGAGACCTGGCAGCGGGTCAAAACAGCCTGGTAAGCCGGATGTCAACCCATTCGCTCTCCCCAAGGGTCTGGCAGGCCCTAGCCTGTCCGCTGTGCGGGGCAAGCCTAAATCGGAAAGATACAGGGGCGGTGTGCTCCAGCTGCAAGACCAGCTACCCTTATTTGGATAATGGGCAATTGGACCTGCGCCTTAAGCAGCCCAAAAAAACGGCCCTGCCCTTTGAATTAGGCAAACCTCTGTTGCCGGTTGAAGGTTTCAAGTTTAAGGTTTTAGAAGAAAACCCAACGCATGCAATTGACTTGAAAGGTGTAACTATCCCGTGGCACCTTACTCGAACGCTGCTCAGCCACTTTCCCAAAGCGAAGGCGAAAGATGCACTCATGCTGGACCTGGGTTGCGGTGACAGCATCCATAAGGAAACGGCTGAGGCCTTCGGTTTTGAATGGGTGGGGCTGGATTACAGCCTGCCCGAAGCGCCGATCCGCGGTGACGGCCAGGCCTTGCCGTTCAAAGACAATAGTTTTGAATTTGTGTTGAGCATTGCCGTGCTTGAACACATCCAATTCCCCTTTATCATGACCAGCGAAGCCTTGCGCGTGCTGCAGCCGGGCAGCCTGTTCATCGGCACGGTCTCCTTCCTGGAGCCGTTCCACAACGACAGCTTTTACCACCATAGCCACCTGGCGACTTATAATAGCCTGCGGAATGCGGGCTTCGAGGTGCTGCAGGTGAGCCCTTCTTCGGATTGGCCGGGGTTGCTGGCCATCTCTGAGATGGCGCTGTTCCGGCTCCTGCCCGGGTGGATCACCCGCATCCTGATCTGGCCCTTGCAGGCCCTGCATCGTATCTGGTGGTGGCTTGGATTTCTCTTCACCCGCTCCGAGAGATCCAGTGAAAAATATCGCCTCCTTTCAACCAGCGGCGCCTTTACCTTTATCGCGCGCAAGCCCAACCCTTAGGAAGGTCCATGTCCAAGGATAAAACAGAATCACAGCCAGTCATCCTCAGCGCAGTGCGAACACCGATCGGCAAGTTCCTCGGTGCGCTCAGCAGCCTCTCCGCCACCCAATTGGGCTCCGCAGCGGTGCGCGCCGCTGTGGAACGCGCCGGCTTAAACGGCAGCGCAAAGTTTGACGAAGTGATCATGGGCAATGTGGTTTCCGCCGGTGTAGGCCAGGCCCCGGCGCGCCAGGCCGGCATCTTCGCCGGTCTGGACCCGACTATTGGGGCCACTACAGTCAACAAGGTGTGCGGCTCCGGCTTAAAGGCGGTGATGCTGGCCTCCCAGGCCATCAAGGCCGAGGATGGCCACCTTTTTGTGGCCGGCGGGATGGAGAGCATGAGCAAGGCGCCCTTTTTGGTCGATGGGCGCGGCGGCTTGCGTTATGGAAATACGCAGCTCACCGATTCCATTGTGCACGATGGGCTTAGAGACCCCTTTGAAGAATGGCTGATGGGCAACGCGGCGGAGTTCATTGCCGAAGAGTACGAGGTCACCCGCTACGCCATGGATGAATATGCGCTCAAGAGCCACCAGAAAGCTTTGGCGGCCATGGACGCCGGAAAATTCAAGCAGGAACTCGTGCCTGTTGAGGTCAAGGATAAAAAGGGAAAAGCAAGTGTTGTAGATACGGACGAAGGCCCGCGCCGGGATACCTCGCTGGAAGTCCTGGCCAAGCTGCCGGCAGCCTTCAAGCCGGACGGCAAAGTGACCGCGGGCAATGCCCCCGGCTTGAACGATGGCGCTGCGGCACTGGTGGTTGCCAGTCGCAAAAAAGCGGATGAGCTGGGCCGCAAACCCCTGGCCCGCGTGGTTGGCTATGCCCAGGCGGCGGTGGACCCCAAGCACATTTTTATCGCCCCGGCGCGCGCCATCCCGGCCCTGTTGGAAAAAGTGGGCTGGTCGCTGAAAGATGTGGATCTAATTGAATTGAATGAAGCCTACGCCGCCCAAGTGTTGGCTGATGGCTATGCCATGGCCGACCTTGGCTGGGATTGGGACAAGGTCAATGTGCACGGCGGCGCCATCGCCCTTGGGCACCCGCTGGGCGCCAGCGGGGCGCGCACGCTCACCACGCTGATCTACGCGCTCAAAGACCGCGGCCTGAAGCGCGGCCTGGTCTCTCTCTGCCTGGGCGGAGCTGAAGCCGTGGCCATGGCCATCGAGATCGAAGACTGATGGATAAAGCCGAATGCAATGCACTCATTGAAAGTTATGGCAGCGCCTTCGACGAATTCGTAGCCGCGCTGAAAGTCATCCCCAAGGAAGCCTGGCTGTTCAAGCCGGCGCCCAAGGAGTGGAGCGTGCACCAGGTGATCGTTCATCTGGCAGACAGCGAGACCAATGCTTACTCGCGCGCCCGCCGCATCGCCGCCGAGCCCGGCGGCACTGTGATGGCCTACGACCAGGATGTGTGGGCGGACAAGCTGGATTACCACGCCGCCAATACGGACGAGGCGCTGGAGCTGACTCGGCTGGTGCGCAAACTCACCTACGATCTGCTCAAGCGTCTGCCGGACGAAGTCTGGGAGCATACCGCGGTGCACGCCGAGTATACGGAACCGTACACCTTCGAGAAATGGCTGCGCATTTATGCAAACCATCCGCGCGAGCACGCCGGCCAGGTCACCGAGAACTATCGCTTATGGAAAGAACAGCAAAGCAAGTAATGGCCATCAAAAGCATCTTCGTGGTGGGCGCGGGCACCATGGGCAATGGCATCGCCCAAACGGCGGCAGTTGCCGGCTACCAGGTGACGATGATGGACGTGGCCGAGGAATTTGTGCAGCGCGGCAAAGCTACCATCCAGAAATCTGTTGAAAAATTAAGCGAGAAGGGCAAGCTTAGCGCTGAGCAAAAAGATGCGGCGCTGGCTATTAAGAGCACAACATCCGTTCAAGATGCGGCCACGGCCGATCTGATTATTGAAGCGGCCACCGAGAACCCTGAACTAAAACTGAAATTATTCAAGGATCTGGACGGAGTGTCCAAGGCGGACGCCATCCTGGCATCCAACACTTCGTCGATCAGCATCACCAAGCTCGCGGCCGCCACCCAGCGGCCGGCCAAGGTGATCGGCATGCATTTCTTCAACCCCGTGCCGCTCATGACCTTGCTGGAAGTGGTGCGCGGCCAGGCCACCAGCGACGAGACCCTGGCGACCGCCCTCGAAGTGGGCGCCCAGATGGGCAAGACGGCGGTGGTGGTCAAGGATTCGCCGGGCTTTGTTTCTAATCGCATCCTCTGCCCAATGATCAACGAGGCAATCCTGGCTCTCGATGAAGGCGTAGCCGACGCCGAAGGCATTGATACTGTGATGAAGCTGGGCATGGCCCACCCTATCGGCCCCCTGGCCCTGGCTGACCTGATCGGCCTGGATGTAGTGCTTTTCATCATGGAAGTCCTGCACCGCGATTTTGGCGACGACAAGTATGCGCCGGCGCCGCTGTTGCGCCGCATGGTGGCCGAAGGGAAGCTGGGCCGCAAGAGCGGCAAAGGGTTTTACGAATATAAGTAATGCGTAGGGGCGGTTTGCAAACCGCCCACACATCCCATGACTCAATACGAAGCTATCATCGGCCTGGAAACCCACATCCAACTCAACACCGCCAGCAAGATTTTTTGCTCCTGCAAAGCAGATTCTTGGGACGACGCTCCCAACACCAATATCTGCCCGGTGTGCACCGGCCTGCCCGGCGTGCTGCCCGTGCTCAATAAAGCCGCCGTAGAAAAGGCGGCCCTGCTGGCAGCCGCCATGGGCGCCGAACTGCAGGCGGAGTCATTCTTCGACCGCAAGAATTACTTCTATCCGGACTTGCCCAAGGGTTACCAGATCTCCCAATATGACCAACCCCTGGCACTCGGCGGCGGCATGGACCTGCCTACCGGCGAGGGCCAGACCCGGCGGGTGAGCATCCACAAGCTGCACCTCGAGGAGGACGCCGGTAAGACTGTGAACGCGGCGGATGGGCGCCGCCTGATCGATTTCAACCGTTGCGGCGTCCCGCTGGTGGAAATGGTCACCGGCCCGGACCTGCGTTCGGCCGACGAAGCGGCCCAATATCTCATCCGCCTGCGCCAGTTGCTGCGCTGGCTGGGCGTCTCCGAGGCTGATATGGAAAAAGGCCACCTGCGAGCGGACGCCAACGTCTCCATCCGCGAGGTGGGTAGCGAAATCCTCAACACCAAGACCGAGATCAAGAATGTCAATTCCATCGATTCACTGCGCGAAGCCATCAAGGTGGAGATCGAGCGCCAGACCCGCGCAGTGGACAAGGGAGGAGCGATCCAGCCCTGGACCCTGGGCTGGGATGAAAATACAGGCACCCTGAACAAGATGCGCTCCAAGGAGACCGAGGCAGATTACCGTTATTTCCGCGAGCCCGACCTGCTGCCCATCCTGCTGGATGAAGATTGGCGCGCGGCGATCCACGCCAGCCTGCCCGAATTGCCGTTGACCCGCCGGACGCGCTTCATGCAGCAGTACGGGCTGCCCGAATACGACGCCGATATTCTCAGCGGGGAGCGCGCCCTCTCTGACTATTATGAAACCACCGTGGCCAGCTACGGCGGGGACCCCAAGCGCGCCTCCAACTGGCTGATGAACGATATCCTCGCCATGCTCAACGAAAGCGGGCTGAGCGCCGATCAACTGAAGCTCACACCACAATATTTTGCTGAGATCCTCAAGCTGATGGATGCAGGCAAGGTCAACACGCCAACCGGCAAAGCCCTCTTGCAGAAAGTGCAGGCCAGCGGGCGAACGCCCGCCGAGCTGGTGGCCGCCGAAGGCTTGGGGCAGGTGAGCGACGAAGGCGCGCTGCGCAAACTGGCTGAGGAGATCGTGGAGGCCAACCCGCAGCAGGTGGCCAGCTATCGGGCCGGCAAAGAAGCGCTGATCGGCTGGTTCGTCGGTCAGATGATGGCGCGCACCAAAGGCAAGGCCGACCCGCAAACCGCTCAGCGCCTATTGCTCGACTTGCTGAAGCAATGAGCTCCGGCCTGCACCAGCGCCCGCCTGCCTTCAGTATCCAAAAAGCGCAATCCCAAAACGCCTCCCAGATCGGCGAGCTGGTCAGGGCCTCCGGAATCAATCCCACGGGTCTGGGTTGGCAGCGCTTTCTGATCGCCGTTACGCCACAAGGCGACTTTATCGGCTGCGGGCAACTGAAGCCGCACGCGGATGGCAGCATGGAGTTGGCTTCCCTGGCCGTCAGGCCCGCCTGGCGCGAGCGCGGTGTGGCCCGCGCCCTCATTGAAGCCCTGCTGGCTGCTCACCAAGGAGAACTATATTTGATGTGCCAGTCCAGCCTTGGCCAGTTGTACGAAAAGTTCGGCTTCCGTGCCATTGGCGAAAAGGAGATGCCCACCTATTTTCGGCGGGTGAGCAAATTAGCGGGCGTAATTGTAAATCTGCGCAAGGCCGGGGAAAGATTATTGGTCATGCACCGGCCCAAGCTCAAGTGATGTCTGTGGAAGTGCCACGGGCACCGCTGATCATTTACGATGGCTATTGCGTGTTATGCAACCGCAGCGTGCAATTCATGCAAGCCCGCCAGCGGCCGGGCGCCTTGGAATATGCCGCCCAGCATTCGGAGCGTGGCCGGGCCGCGCTGAGGGACTGTGGCCTATCCAAGGCCGAGGTGGATATGCTGGTTTTCTACGAGCAGGGCCGTTGTTATTTGCGCTCCACGGCTGCGCTGCGCGCCTTCCGATTTCTGCGCTTCCCCTGGCCGCTGCTGTATGTGTTTATCTTCGTTCCACCCTTCTTGCGCGACCCCGTTTACAATCTGATCGCCCACAACCGCTACCGCTGGTTTGGGCGTCTGCCGCGTGAATAGGTTTCGTTCCCTTCCGCTTACTACCCGGCTCTTCCTACTGGCCCTTGTTCTGCGCCTGGTCCCGGTATTGGCCTCCATCAACTTGCCCATCGGCCTGGACGATATGTTCCAGTACGACATGCTGGAGCCTGATCGCCGGCAACGGCTACCGCTGGTATGCCCAGGAAGATATTGACCTGGTGCACGAATACGTGGACCTGGATTTTATTGTCGAAGATTATGACCCGCGCGGTGTGCTGACCTCCTTCCGAGCTCCGGCTTACCCGGCCTTCCTGGCGGGGGTCTATTCTGTCAGCGGTCTGGAGTGGCGCTTAATCGCTGCCCGCCTGGCGCAGGCCGCCCTAGGCGCGGCGCTGGCGCCGTTGGGCTACCTGCTCGCCAGGCGCTTCTTCCCGAAAGAGGAGGACGCCGCCCGTTTCGCCGGTTATGCCCTGGCGTTTTACCCCATATTGATCTTGTATCCATTGGCCTTGGCAACCGAAAATCTGTTCATCCCTTTGGCCTTAACTGGGCTGCTAGCCACTATGCACGCCGCCCAGAGTGGCAAGGGACGCGACTTTTTTCTGGCAGGCGCCCTCTTCGGAGCCGCGGCGTTGACCCGCTCCGTAGTATTTGCCTTCGTTTGTTTGACCCCTTTGTGGATCTGGTTTGCAGCCCGGCAAAAGCGCGGCGCCCTATTGTTCACATTAGCGGTTTTGGTCTTCGTTGTCCCTTGGAGTGTGCGTAATAGCCTGCTGCATGGCCGCTTGACTTTCATAGAAAATTCGCTTGGCTTTCAGCTTTTCATGGGTTATCATCCTGAAGGCAGCGGCACCTTTCAGTACGGTATCTCGCTTGTGTTAGTTCCATATCTTGACGATCGGATTAGAAACGAGGTGGGCGTACGAGCCGGTTTGGAATTCATTCGTCAAGATCCCGGCCGGGTGCCTTATTTGGTGGTTCGCAAGGCTGGTTATTTCTTTGGCCTGGTGGGACGCGGCCTTAATTATTTATATAGCAACAACTACTTCGGGTACATTTCCTTGCTGCCGCTGCTTGCTTTATTTTTGGTATTCAATTTACCTTTTCCTATTCTCTCTACGGTTGCTTTCTTCGGGCTCCCATTTATTCAGTGGAGCAAAGAAGAAGGCTGATCTTGCTTTTTGGAATTATTTATCTTTTGCCCCATTTATTCTTGCTCGCCGAAGATCGCTATCACATGGCCATCGTTCCCCTGCTG
The DNA here is from genome assembly GCA_964572455.1 of uncultured Anaerolineaceae bacterium. Taxonomy (GTDB): domain Bacteria; phylum Chloroflexota; class Anaerolineae; order Anaerolineales; family UBA11579; genus JAMCZK01. Next base: position 21,969 of record CAZNFL010000011.1, on the reverse strand, counting down.
GCCGTGGTGGCTGGTAATGCCTGGGTCGAACGAGACCATATTATGGCGAAAGCTCGTTTACAACCAAAAAAGCTTATCCTGGCAGTCCTGCTGGTGGGCCTGCTCTGGCTGAATTGGGGTGCGGAATTGTGGCGCGATGCGGATAAGCTAGCTATCCTCTTCGGCCCCAATGGGAACCACGCCGGGTTCCCTTACTGATGCGTAAACTGTTCAAGTTTGAGCTCTTTAAGTTCGACCTGGACTTCGACCGCGAGATCGTGGCGATCACCATCCTCAGCACGTTGCTGCTGATGGTGGACTATTACCAGCGCCTCACCCCGCGTAAGGAGCTGGACCGGGTGGCGCTTTATTTGCTCATTCCTCTGCTGGTGATCGTTTTGGCTTTTCGTAAATCGCCGCGCGAGTTTGGCTTCCAATGGGGCGATTGGCGAGCCGGCCTGGCGCTCACCGCCATCGTGATCGCTGCGGCCGCGCCCGTCTTGTGGTTCATCGCCCGCAGCGATCCGGCCATGCTGCGTTATTACGCCCAACAATGGAGCGCGGCCGCCCCGGTATTTACTTTCCTTGACCTGATCGGCTGGGAATTTTTCTTCCGCGGCTTTCTGCTTTTCGGCTACGCGCGCAAGTTCGGACCGCACGCACTTTGGGTGCAAGCCGTGCCATTCGCCCTGGCGCATCTAAGCAAGCCGGCGGTGGAGACCTACTCCACCATCTTCGGCGGTTTTCTATTCGGACTAGTGGCCTGGCGCACGAAATCTTTCGTCTATCCCTTCCTTATCCATTGGTTTATTACCATGTTTATACTGTTTGCCGCCGCCGGCCTCGGGCCTTAATCGCCCAACCACACCAAATCCGTCAGCAGACCGCGGTGATCGGACCCGCCGTTGAATTCGGCCAGGGCCGCGGAGCTGGCTTGGAATTGCGCCGAATAAAACACGTGATCGATGCGTACCAGCCAATGGGGGATAAAAAAGAAGCTGACCTGCGTGAACCAATCCTCTGAATTAATTCGCCCGGGAAATGTGTGCCCCAGGCCCCAGCCCGCTTCCCACCAGGCGTCATCCAATACCGCATCCAGCAGCTTATATGGGACGTTGAGCCGGGTGGTGTTGGCATCGCCGGACGCGATCAACGGCCGGCTTTCTCCGGCGGCAAAATCGGCCAGCGCGGACATGGTTTCTAAACGTTCACGGGTCGTATAGCGCACCAGCCCAGGCGACAGTCCACCGGTAGAGAGGGCGTGGAAATTGACCAGGGTCACCTCCCGGCCTTGCCAGTCCATTTTCAATACTTGCGGGTCGCCTCTCCAAGAACCTTGAAGAACAATGTCTAAGCGTTCGATAGGGAATCGGCTAAAAACAGCCAAACCGTCAGAACCCAGGCCCGGGTCCAGGACTTGGTAAGGCAAAGCCCCCTTGAGCTCAGGGCTTAGCGAAGATGCCAGATCAGGCGTAAATTCCTGAATGAAAACAAGGTCCGGCCCGGCGGCTTGAATGCTGGCCAATACCGCTTCCGGCTGCCCGGCCTTGCCCAACACATTAATGGTCATCACACGCAAAGTCGGCCCGTTAGGTACCACGTTGGCCGACGGCCAAAACAGCGGACCCCACAGCCAGGCGAAGATGCCCGCCGCCAGTAGGCTGGCAGCCAGCTGCCGCCGGTCGCGGCCGGTCCAGGCGCCGATCAGCGCGATCGGCAGCGGAAAAAAGAAATACACCGCAACCGCATTGGCCAGGCCTAAGTATCCGAACCCGTCTCCAAAAATGAGATATAGCAGGAACCATAAGAAAAGCAGGGCCAAATACCAGCCGCTAACTTTCTTCACCAATCTCAGGAAAGACTCGATTTCTTATCCGTTGCCATATATAAAAGGCGTTCCCAGCGGGAACGCCTTGATAGTAACTTGAGAACCCCCGGCATGGATGAGTAGAAACTTAGTGCTTCAGTTGCTTTTGGGATCAGAGCAGCTTAGCCGTCGCCTCTACCGTAGGCCGAGCTGTCGAGGCGAAACCTGGGTTTGACGTTAGAGTTAGTTCCTTTTATAATATTGCCCGCCCTTGCCCCGTCCAGCTAGATTTTTGACTGGGTAGGGCGCTTTTTTCGAAAGAGGAGACCAATAGCGTGCGGTATGCAATTATTCAAAATGGCGGCAAGCAATATAAAGCCGTTGAAGGCCAGTCGATCGAGGTCGACCGCCTGGACGTGGAAGTCGGTAAGAAACTGGACCTCACCGATGTCCTTCTAGTGTCCGACGGGGACAAGGTCATGGTTGGCACCCCGACCCTTTCCGGCGCCACAGTGGCCGCCACGGTGTTGGCCCAGGACCAGGGCCCCAAGGTGACGGTGTTCAAGTACAAGCCCAAGATCCGCTATCGGGTCAAGACGGGCCATCGCCAGCAATACACCCGGCTGCAGATAGAAAGCATCGACGTGAAGGGCTTCGCCAAGATCGCCGAAGTTAAGCAGGAAGCGCCCGCGGTAGAAGCCAAGGTCGAAAAGGCCCAAACCACTTCCCGGCGCAAGCCAACTGGCAAGCGGCCAGCTGCTCCCAAACCCACCGCTGCTAAGAAATCGGGAAGCAGCGCTAAGAAATCCGCCGCCCAAAAGCCGGCGGCTAGCGCCAAAAAGAAACCTGCAGCCAAGAAACCGGCTGCTGACAAAAAGAAGCCAAAGAAGAAATAGACTGACGAGGAAACATGGCACATAAAAAAGGTGGCGGCTCCAGCCGCAACGGACGAGATAGTCATGCGCAGCGCCTTGGTGTGAAGGTATACGCCGGGCAAACCGTGCGCGCCGGCAGCATCCTGGTGCGCCAAAAAGGCACCAGCATTCGCCCGGGCCGCAACGTAGGCCTTGGCAAGGACTACACCATTTTTGCCACCGCGGACGGCAAGGTGATCTACGAGACGATCTCTGGCGGGCAGAAACGCGTCAGCGTGGAAGAAAAAAGTAATTAGTGAATAGTAATTGGTGATTAGGAAAAGCCAGTTCCCGATAACTGATCACTGCTCACTGGAATTTAGAGGTAAGAATGAAAGCTGAAATTCATCCCAAGTATTACCCCGCAGCCAAAGTGACCTGCGCCTGCGGCAACACCTGGACCACCGGCTCCACCAAGCTTGAGATCCGCGTGGATATTTGCTCCAATTGTCACCCCTTCTATACCGGGGTTCAGCGTATCGTGGACACTGAAGGCCAGGTTGATCGCTTCTACAAGCGCCTGGAAGTCCGCACCCAATTCAAGCAGAAGGAAGAGGAAAAAGCCACAGCCCAGACTTCCCCTGCTCGTCCCTTGGCCGAACTGGACCTGACCAAGCGCACATTGGATGCCTTCAAGAAAGCCGGCATCGAGAACGCCGGCCAATTCCTCGAGCGGCTGGCCCAGGGTGATGACGCCGTGCTGGCGATTGATGGTGTGGGAGCCAAAGCGCTGGCGGATACCAAGAAGGCCTTGCGCCGCTTGGGCTACACGCTGCTTGAGGCGCAACCCGAACCCGAAGCAGAAGCCGCAAGCTAGCCTTAGTTGACCGATAACAAAGCGCTCAATCGTGCGCTTTGTTTTTTTAAGTTGACGGCAACCATCGGTTGATATGCCAGTTGACTTAAAGTACACTAGGTCCAATACCGAAGCGCGAGGTCAATATCGAATCTAAAAGCGGCTCATTGGAAGTGATCACCGGTTCCATGTTCTGCGGCAAGACGGATGAACTTATCCGCCGCTTGCGCCGCGCCAAGATCGCCAAACAAAAGATCCAGGTGTTCAAGCCAAAAATTGATAACCGCTATGCTGAAGCCAAAGTGACTTCCCACGCCGGCTCTGAATTCGACGCGGTACCCATCGACAAAGCCGCCGATATCCGCGCCAGCCTCGAGGCCGACACCACGGTGGTGGCCATCGACGAAACCCAGTTCCTGGATGGCGAGATCGTTGCCATCGTCAACTACCTGGCGGACCTCGGATTGCGCGTCATTGTGGCCGGCCTGGATACCGATTTTCGCGGCGAGCCCTTCGGGCCCATGCCAACCCTGATCGCGCAGGCCGAGCAGGTGGACAAGCTGCACGCCATTTGCATGGTGTGCGGGGAGGACGCCTCCCGCACTCAGCGCCTGGTGAATGGCAAACCGGCCAATTACAACGACCCCGTCGTCATCGTGGGCGCTTCGGAGATGTACGAAGCGCGTTGCCGAGAGCATCACGAAGTCCCCGCTTAATCTATGCAAGTCCCTCCGCCCTACGAAGAGCTGTTGGCCGAAGTCCTCATCACCGAGGAGCAGCTCCAAAAACGTATCGCTGAACTCGGGTCTGAGATCAGCCGGGATTACCAGGGCAAAGAGATCCTGCTGATCTGTATTTTGCGCGGGGGCATCATGTTCCTCACCGATCTGATGAGGCAGCTCACCATCCCCCATGCCGTGGACTTCATGGCAGTGTCCTCCTATGGGGCCGGCGCCCGCGAATCCAGCGGGCAGGTGCGCATCAATATGGATCTCAGCATGGATATCAAGGACCGCCACGTATTGCTAGTCGAGGATATCGTCGACAGCGGCAATACCATCGCTTCGGTGCTTTCCCTGCTAGAGTCACGCCAGCCCGCTAGCTTAAAGGTCTGCACCCTTTTGGATAAGGCCCAGGCGCGCAAAGCAGAAGTGCCCATTCATTACACCGGTTTCCAGATCCCGGCCAAGTTCGTGTTCGGCTACGGTCTAGACCTCGACGAGTATTATCGCAATCTGCCCTTTATCGGCGTAGTCGATCTGACCAAATACACTCCACCGAAATAACAATGCTGCCGCCCTCAGGGAAGCGTTCGCAGCGGCCGGCAGAGCCATACGCGGGACGCTGGGTGGCGCGCCTGCAAGGGCAAGTTGTGGGGCAGGGCGGCACCCCGCGGCAAGCGCTGCACGTCGCTTCCGCATCTCGCGCTAAAGAAGCGCCCCAAGTAGAATGGATTCCGGGTGCTATGAAATTCTCTTTGCCTCCCCTCGTTGAGCGCGTGCGCGCCGCTCTGCCCCAGAACCGGGAGATCTATCTGGTGGGTGGGGCGGTGCGCGATCTGCTGCTGGGCAGGCCGATCCACGACTTCGATTTTGCGCTGCCTGCCAAGGCGATGGCCGCCGCCCGCCAGGTCGCCAAGGGCCTGGGCGCCGCGTTCTATCCACTGGATGAAACCCGCGACGCGGGTCGCGTCATCGTGGAAGAGAGTGGGAGGCGAATCACTCTCGATTTCATCGCCTTGCAGGGGGCCGACATTGACGCCGATCTGGCCGCCCGCGATCTGACCATCAACGCCATGGCCATCGACCTACGCCAACCGGAGGCCTTGTTAGATCCGCTGGGCGGGGCGGTGGACCTCAAGGAAAAGTGGGTGCGGGCCGCCTCGCCGGAGGCCTTCCGCGCCGACCCGGTGCGCGTGTTGCGCGCTATTCGCATGGCGGCCAGCTTCAATATGAAGATCGAGAAAGAAACGCGCGCGGCGCTGCGCGCTGCGGCCAAGGACTTGAACCAGGTCTCTGCGGAGCGCCTGCGCGATGAGTTGTTCCGATTGTTTCAGGCCCCCAAACTGGCCACCTCGCTGCGCGCCCTGGATCTTTTAGGAGCGCTGGAACCGATGCTGCCAGAGCTAGCCGGTCTCAAAGGAGTGGAACAATCGCCTCCGCACGCCTTCGATGTATGGGAGCACAGCCTGCAAGTGGTGGACAAAGTTGAGCATACGATCTCCTTGCTGGGCGAGAACTACAAGCCCGAAGGCGCCAGCGACTTGCACAGCGGCTTGGTAGTGCTGCGGTTGGGGCGCTATCGCAGCCAACTCAGCGCGCTGCTGGCTCGCGAGCCGGTTACGGGCCGCGCTCGCCGCGATCTGCTGCTTTTCGCCGCGCTCTTCCACGATGCGGCCAAACCGGCCGCCCGCTCTGTGGAGGATGGCGGCCGCATCCGCTTCATCGACCACGAGACCCCTGGGGCGGCGCTGGTTTTGCGGCGAGGCAAGGCCCTGCATTTGAGCAACGCCGAACTGGACTATTTGGAAAGCGTAGTGCGCCACCATGGCCGCCCCTTTGCGCTCACCCAAACCGGCGCGGCGCCCACCCGGCGGGCCATCTACCGCTTTTTCCGCGATACGGGCGATGTAGGTGTGGATATCTGCCTGCTCTCCCTGGCGGATTTTATGGGCAAATATGGCGCGGAACTGCCCCAGGATGCTCTGGCCGAGCACCTTGAGACTTTGCGAGCCCTGTTGGAAGCTTATTTTGAACAACTGGACCAAGTCGTCTCGCCCGCTCTTTTGTTGAGCGGGGATGATCTGATGGCCGAGCTACGTTTGCAGCCCGGGCCAAAGATCGGAGCGCTCTTAGAAGCTTTGCGCGAGGCGCAGGCAGTGGGCGAAGTCCACGATCGCGCTGAAGCGCTGGCGCTGGCGCAGAGCCTTTTGGACCGCGAGATAGAATAACCGGCCATGCAGACGAGCAACCATCCCACTATCAGCACGCGCTTTACATTGCGCCCGACCCAGGTGCAAGTCGATCTGGATCGGCTCACGCAAAATTACAATGCTATCCAGAATCACGTGGGCGGCGCGGTGGTCATGCCTATTTTGAAGGCCAATGCCTACGGGCACGGCCTGGTGCGCGTGGGGCAGCACATGCAGGCGCTGGGCGCCAAAGTGCTGGGAGTTGCCTACCTCGAAGAAGGCATCCTGCTGCGCGAAGCCGGCATCACCACGCCCATCCTGGTGCTGGGGGGCATCCTGGGCAGCCAAGCGCCCTTGTTCTTAGAGCATGACCTGATGGGTACGGCCTCTTCCGTCGAAAAGCTCGAACAGATGGAGGCGGCTGCCCAGGCGGCCGGGCTGCAGGCTCGCGTTCATTTAAAGATCGACACGGGGATGGAACGCATCGGCGTGCATTATTACAATGCCGACTCTTTGCTGGAAGCCGCGCTCAAGTGTAAGCACGTGCAGGTCGAAGGCATTTTTTCCCATTTCGCCAACGCCGACGCAGCGGATTTAAGTTCGGCCAAATTGCAGATCGAGCGCTTTGAAGAAGTTTTGCGCTTTTACGAGAAGCGCAGCTTGCCGCTGCCGTTGCGCCACATGGCCAACTCAGGCGCCATCCTGCAGCTGCCCGAAACCTGGTTTGACTTGGTGCGCCCCGGTATTATGCTTTATGGCGTTTATCCCTCCAGCGAAGCTCGCCGTACGGTAGAGATCAACCCTGTGCTGACTTGGTCCTCGCGCGTGGTCTATTTCAAAGTAGTGAAGGCCGGCCATCCGGTGAGTTATGGCTCTACCTGGCAAAGCGACCACCCCGTGCGGGTGCTCACCATTCCGGTGGGCTATGGGGACGGTTATTTTCGCTCGATGAGCGGCAAAGCCCAGGTGCTCATCAACGGCAAGCGCTATCCAGTGGTCGGGACGATCTGCATGGACCAGTTCATGGTCAATATCGAACAGGACTCAGGCTACAACGAAGATGAGATCTTGTTGATCGGGGAAAGCGATGGCGAAAAGATCACCGTTGAGGATTTAGCCGAGTGGGCGGGAACTATTCCTTATGAGATCCTCACCAATATCAACACCCGCGTACCGCGCGTGTACCTGCAAGACAGTAAAACCTAAAACTCTACGTAAATAAAAACCGATCTAGGCCATAGGCCGAATGTTAGAATTCGCCGATGGCCAAAAGGGCGACAAGGGCGGCTTTATTCAAGCTTAGAGCGCGTTGGGCGCTCTTTTTGCTAATTGGCTTGCTTGTCATTCTCGCCAGCAGCTCACTGCTTAGCGTGGCTTGGCCGGTTGCCGCCGCGCAGGCCTGGGCCGTCCTCGCCGCCGGCGTTTTCTTCGCCCAACTGCTCATCATGTGGTTCGATCTCCCCAAGAATGTTTCCGTCATAAATGGGAAGTTGCTGCCGCGCTTCGGCCCTGGCACCTGGCTTTCCCTAGGACGCGTGCTGGTGCTTTCGATGCTGGCTGGCTTCTTGTGGCCGCCGCGGCTCGCGGGCTGGCTGGCCTGGCTGCCGTTCGCTCTCTACTTGTTCTACTGCCTGGCAGACTTGGCGGATGGCTACGCTGCGCGCGTATCCGGGGTTGTGACTGCGCTGGGGGAAAAGCTCGACCTGGACCTCGACGGCCGCGGCCTGCTGGTCGCCACGCTGCTGGCAGTCCACTATGAGGCGGCGGGGTGGTGGTTCACACTAGTCGGCTTAGCGCGATATCTATTTGTATTTGCGGCCTGTGTGCACAAGCAGTTGGGTGGAACTTTTAAACTCCACCCCAACTCCTTACGCCGCCAGTTGGCTGGCGCCCAGATGGGGATCGGGGTTGCCTTGCTGGCGCCCCAACTCCCAACCGGCGTCACCGTTTTTGTTTCGACGCTTAGCATGTTCCCTTTTGTTGGGAACTTTCTTTTCGATTGGTTGGTGGCTGCAGGCTGGCTGCGAATCAAAAAAAGTTCACATCGCCGGAAGGCTTGGCTGGCCTTGTCCGGTTGGGGGTTGCTCCTTACGCGGCTTGCGCTGGCTTCATTACTTATATTGGACTTGTGGGGTGAACAGGCGGACCTTTATTTTGTTCTTGACGTGATTCTTGGCCTGATCTTCTTATTTGGCTTGGCTGGGCGCACCGCCGCCTTTGCTTTGCTAGTGGAAACCGGCTTCAGGCTACAGGGCCAGGCGGTGCACGCCCTGGACTTCGCCATTCTGTTTTTAGGCATGATCCTGCTTTATTTGGGGATTGGCGAGTTTGCGTGGCGCTCCATAAAAGAGGGTTGGATCTTTCGCCGTTGGGGAGCCAAGCGCCCGGCATGAAATTGCGTCGCGTTCACCTGCTAGTTCTCTGGGTAGCCCTGCTGGCTCTAGGCATCTTCCTGCTCATCTGGAGCCTGCAAAGCGTCTCCTTTGCGGATCTTGGGCGCGTGCTCTTTCGGCTGCAGCCCTGGCAGATCCTAGTTTTGATTTTGGTGAACGTCGCCATCCTGCTGCTTTTCCCACTGCGCTGGAGCCAGATCCTGCGCGCCCAGGGCTATCTGACCCACTATCTGCCCCTGGCGCGTTATCGCCTGCTGGCCTTCGCCGTCAGCTATTTCACCCCGGGCCAGCATTTCGGCGGCGAGCCGCTACAGGTCCTCTATCTAAAAAACCGCCACGGCGTTCCCGGCAGCGCCGCCCTGGCTTCGGTCACGCTGGATAAGGTCATTGAGTTATTTGCCAATTTCGCCGTGCTCTCCTTGGGGCTGGCGGCCTTGCTTTCCACCGGGATGGTGGCCGCCCTTCCGTTGGCGCAGACCCTGCCGCTTTCGATCGCGCTCCTATTGCTGCCGGCCCTATATCTATGGGCAATGACTGCCGGCCGGCGCCCATTCGGCGTGATCTCTAGGCGGTTCTCAGGCGGCCTGATCGAAGGCATTCGTAATGCCGAAGGCCAGCTGGGAACCTTGGCGCGCAGGCAGCCGGGGCTGCTGTGGCAGGGCTTACTTATTGCCGCGCTGGTATGGGCGGTTCAGATCTTTGAGATCTGGCTCTCGCTGGTCTTCTTGGGATTAAACGTGTCGGCAATGGAGCTAACCCTGGTCGTAGTCGCCGGGCGCATCGCTTTGTTCGCGCCCACACCCGGGGCGCTGGGCGCCTTGGAAGCCAGCTTCATTTTAGCCATGCAAAGCCTCGGCCACGATCCAGCCTATGGTTTAAGCCTGGGCCTGCTGATCCGCGCCCGCGACATCTCCTTCGGCCTGGTCGGCTTGCTACTGGGTGCGCTCACCCGTGGCTAACCGCGAAACTCACAAAGGCTATGGTAGGATTTGGCATGCAAGCAAGCGGGCGTCCTGAAACAAAGAATGGGGTGGAACACTTGGTCGCCGCCCGCCTGCCCACCCGCATTGGGGATTTTGAGATCCATCTCTATTTCAATAGCTTAGACAGCAAGGATTACATTGCCCTGGTCATGGGCGACCTCACCACCGGCGAACCCGCCCTAGTGCGCGTGCATTCCGAGTGCCTGACCGGCGAAGTCTTCGGCTCCACGCGCTGCGACTGCGGCGAGCAGTTGGCGCGCAGCCTGCAGATGATCTCGGACGCGGGCCGCGGCGTGCTGCTCTACATGCGCCAGGAAGGCCGCGGTATCGGCCTGGCCGATAAGTTGCGCGCTTACAACTTGCAGGACGAAGGCATGGACACAGTCGATGCCAATTTAGCCCTCGGCCACCAGGCCGATGCCCGCCATTACGACTTTGCCGCGTTGATGCTCAAAGACCTGGGGGTCACCAAGATCGCCCTGCTTACTAATAATCCTAACAAGGTTGAAGAATTGCAAACTCTGGGGATCGAAGTTGTTGAGCGCCTCCCCTTGATGGGAGAAGTGACACCCGAGAACGAACGTTACCTGTTGACTAAAGCGGAGCGTTTGAAGCATTTCCTCGATTTGCCCCAACACGACGGCTCCCAAAATGGGGCGACTTGAAGACTGGTTAGCGTCTGCGCCAAAGCGGCCTGGCAATTTTGCCAGGCCGTTGATTACTTTGAGCTATGCGCAATCTATTGATGGCAGCATTGCCCTGCGCCGCGGCCAGCCGCTAGCGCTCAGCGGCGCCGAAAGCCTTAAGCTCACCCACCAGCTGAGAGCGATGCACGATGCCGTCCTGGTGGGCATCGGCACGATTCTGGCGGATGACCCCCAACTAAATGTGCGCCTAACGCCGGGCAAGGATCCGCAGGTGATCATATTAGATAGCCGCTTACGACTGCCCCCCAATGCCAAGGTGATTGCTAGCCGGCCGCGCGTCTTTTGCACTGCGCTAGCCGACGCAAACGCCCAAAAAACTCTTGAGGCCTCTGGCCTGCAAGTTGAGCGCCAGGATTCCAATAAGGCTGGCAGCGTGGATTTAAAACTTATGCTAGCGCGCTTGCATAAGTTGGGCCTCAACACGCTGATGGTCGAAGGCGGAGGGCAGACCATATCCGGCTTTTTGGCGCAAGGATTGGCGGATAGGGCGGTGGTCACCGTGACCCCTAAATATATTGGCGGATATAAGGCCGTGGTGCTTCCTTCTGATTTTCATGGCAGCCTGCCCCACTTTCAGGATTTGCAATTTGAAAGGTATGGCGAAGACTTAGTGGTTTGGGGAGACCTGGAGCCTGCTTGAAGCGGACGAGTTTATATTTCGTAGGCCGGGAGCGGGTGGAATTGCAGGCCGAGGAGCTAGCCGACCCTGCACCGGGAGAGGTGCTGGTCGCCTCCGTCTGCTCGGCAATTAGCACCGGCACAGAATTGCTGCTCTACAAAGGCGAAGCCCCCACCGACATGGCGGATGCCACTTTGCCAGCGCTAAGTGGAACGCTGGCTTATCCGTGCAAATATGGCTACTGCATGGTGGGAACAGTGGAGGATCTGGGCCAAGGCGTTGACAGCAGTTGGCGCGGGCGCCAGGTGTTCGCCTTCAACCCGCACGAAACTGCCTTCAGCGCCCGCATCGAAGACCTGCTGCCGCTGCCCACCGGCAGCAGCCAGCCAGACGCCGCTTTCCTGCCGGCCATGGAGACCGCGGTCAACCTGATCCTCGATGGGGAGCCGCGCCTGGGCGAGCGCGTGGTGGTGCTGGGACAAGGGCTCATTGGTCTGCTGACCACCGCCTTGCTGGCCCGCCACCCCTTACAAACCTTACTCACCTTTGATAGCTATCCTGCCCGCCGCGCGCTCTCTTTGCAATTCGGCGCGCAGGCCGCGCTTGACCCTCAAGGCTCCAAAGTTGAAGCCAATATTCACCTGGGATCCGCTGGAGCCGACTTGGTATACGAGCTCACCGGCAACCCTGCCGCTCTGGACCTAGCGCTGGAACTGGTCGGCGATCATGGGCGCGTGGTGGTCGGTTCTTGGTATGGCGAGCGGCGAGCGGCGGTCAACCTGGGAGGGCGTTTCCATCGCGGCCGCATCAAGCTGATCAGCAGCCAGGTCAGCCACATCGAACCCGCCCTGCGCGGCCGCTGGGACCGGGCGCGGCGCTTTGAGGCCACCTGGCGCTGGCTGGCCGAGATTCTGCCCAGCCGTCTGGCGAGCCGTACCCTCCCTTTTGACCAAGCCCGCGAGGCGTATGAAATGCTAGCTCAGCAGCCCGATAAGTACCTGACGATTTTGTTTACCTACAATTGTGATTTATAGTAAAAATAACCCAGCATCCGTTCTGACTCTGGAGGCTCGCCGTGACTGAATTCCTGCATAAGCCCGGTTTCCTTGGCACCCACGCCAACATGGCCGCTGACCTCACCTTAACCTTGAGCATTCTGGCCATGCTGATCTTCAGTTTTGGCGTTTACCTGGCCCTCAAAGGCCGCTACGAGACTCACAAGTGGGTGCAAACCAGCGGAGCGCTGCTCAATGTGATCTTAGTGCTGTGGATGATGCTGCTGCCTTACCGCGATTTTATTTTGCGCGACCAAGGAGGCCCGCGCGAGCAGATCTTTTACTCCGTCACCATGCTGCACGCTGGAGTAGGGCTGTTCGCCTTCGTGCTGGGTAACTTCGTTGTGCTGCGCGGCCACAAGTTGGTGCCTAAGGTACTGCAATTCAAAAATTACAAGCTGTTCATGCGTACTGCTTATACAATGTATTTTCTTGCCACTGTCCTGGGTATAGGCGTCTATTACACCTGGTTCGTGCTCACCGCTAAACCACCCACGTTTTAGCCCAACGTCATCACGGGTATGTACACCCTGGCGCTGCAGCGCAGCTTCGAGGCTTGGCATCATCTTATCGGCGGCGACTGGGGCGCTGAGAACCAGCCGCACACCCATCCGTACCGCATCGAGGTCCGGCTGGAGGGCGCGGCGTTGAACGAGCATGGTTACCTTGTCGATCTCGTGGATGTGGAGCACAAGCTCGACGAAATTTTAGACAGCTATCGCAACGCCGACCTGAATTCATTGCCGGACTTTGCCGGCCTCAACCCGTCGCTGGAAAACTTTGCTTGCATCCTCTGCACGCGGCTGGCGGGTAGCCTGGCTGGGGCCCAGCTGGCCGCGGTTACCTTGCAGCTTTGGGAGAGCGATAGCGCCTGGGCCAGCTACCGTTTGGAAACCTAGTGCGCTTTGGCCTTATCATTTATGGCCGCCTGCAGCAGAATTCCGGCGGCTACTTATATGACCGCAAACTGGTAGACCATCTGCGCCGCCAGGGCCACCATGTCTCGGTGATCTCCCTGCCGTGGAGAAACTACGCAGCCCACCTTACTGACAACTTTTCAAGCTCGCTTGTTTCCAAGCTAAAAAAGCTAAAGCCCGACATCCTGCTTCAGGATGAGCTTAACCATCCCTCGCTTTTTCTTTTGAATAAACGTATCAAAGCCGATCTTTCCATTCCGATCATTGCCATCGTTCACCATTTGCGTTCCAGCGAAAATCATTCAGTGCTGATCAAGCCGATCTATCGCGCCATCGAAACCCGCTATCTCAACGGCGTCGATGCTTTTATTTACAATAGTTTGACCACCCGAAAAGTGGTCGCCTCCCTCTTGCGCCGTGCCCAACCCGGCGTCGTGGCCCAGCCCGGCGGTGATCGCCTGGCTCCCCGAATCTCCGCTACTCAGATCCGCCGCCGCGCACGGCAGCCCGGCCCCCTGCGCGTGCTCTTCCTCGGCAACCTCATCCGCCGCAAGGCGCCCCACGTGTTGCTAGAGGCTGCGGCCGCATTGGAGCGCGGCAGCCTGCAGCTAACCTTTGCTGGCGGCGCTCAGGCCGAGCCGTCTTACGCCCGAAGTTTGAAGAGCTTGTCCCGGCAGCACCGGCTGCATCCCTGGGTAGAATTTTGCGGCCATTTGAACGACAAACAGTTGCGCGCCCGGCTGCGCTTCAGCCAGGTGCTGGCGGTGCCCTCCATCTACGAGGGCTTCGGCATCGCCTATCTCGAAGGTATGGGTTTCGGCCTGCCTGCAATCGCCGCCCGCGCCGGCGCCGCCCCGCGGCTGATCCGCCACGGTCGCACCGGCTACCTCATCGAGGTTGGCAACGCCGGCCAACTCGCCAATACCCTAAAACGATTGCACGCGCACCGCGCCTTGCTGGCCCAAATGGGACTCGCCGCTCGCAATTTCTGGCCGCAGCAACCTACCTGGAAGCAAAGTATGGCGCGCCTAGAGGTTTTTCTTTCCAGCTATAATCGGGCGACATCCCGATCCGCAAAAACTCGGAGGAAGAAATGAGTGGAAACTCGACCCGCTTAGCCATCAGCGTGCTAACTTTGTTCACCGCAATCGTGCACGGCGTCGTCCTGAACATGCAGATGGGTCACATCGACCCGTTGTTCACTTTGAACGGGCTGGGCTATCTGGCTCTTCTCGGCGCCTTTCTTTTCAAATTTCCCCCTGGCCGCGAAGCCCTGGTGCATTATGCGTTTATGGCCTACGCGCTGGTCACCATCATCGCCTGGGTAGCGATCGGCGAGCACAATATGCTGGGTTACTCCACCAAGGTCGTCGAAGTACTGCTGATCTTCTTCCTGTGGATGGATCTGGGCCGCTTGGCAAAAGCGAAATAAGCTCCTCTGTTTCCGCGGCAACGTATTTGAAAAGCTCTACCTTCTTGGGTCTGGCGCGTTCGTTGCTCATGTATTACGCCATCCCGGGCAGGGCAAGTGGCTGGCGAAAGCTTTACCTCTCCTTCATCTCCCCTGGTGACTTGTGCTTCGATCTCGGCGCCCACGTGGGCAGCCGCAGCGCTGCCATTCTGGTCCTGGGCGCTCGCGTAGTGGCGGTCGAGCCGCAGCCTGAGTATGCTGGGGTCCTGAAGCGCCTTTACGGGAGGAACCCGAACTTCACCCTTATCGCCCAGGCCGTGGGCAGGCAGCCCGGCCGCTCTCGGCTGTTGGTCAGCACGCGCACGCCCACTATCTCGACCTTGTCTGCGGAATGGGCTACAGAAGTCGCCAAGACGCCTGGTTTTGCCGGCGTGGCTTGGGACGCGCACCTCGACACTGAAGTCACCACGTTGGATGCACTGATCTCTAAATTCGGTGTACCGGATTTTTGCAAGATCGATGTTGAGGGGTCGGAGCTGGACGCGCTGCTCGGCTTGTCCCAACCGATCCGGGCGCTCTCGTTCGAATACATTCCGGCTGCGATAGAAAGAGCCTTGCAGTGTTTGCAACGGCTACAGGAACTGGGCGCTTATCGATTCAATCTGGTGGAGGGGGAAAAGCCGCGCTTTTCTTTGCCAGATTGGGTCGACCGCCAAACGGTTGCTGCCCGTCTGGAGAGCCTGCCGCGCAACGCCCGCGCCGGGGAAGTATTCGCTCAACTAGAGACCGCCAATGATTTCAACTGAGAGCTTCGACTATCAGCGCTACTTGCTTTCCAAGCGCAGCGTGGAAGCGCGCTGTCTAAACGTCCATGTTTGGAAGACCTTATTGGCGCAGTTAGCTGCGCTAAAAAGCCGGCCCCTGCGCATCCTGGAGCTAGGCGGCGGAGTCGGCTCCATGGCCCTGCGCTTCCTTGAAAACGCATTGCTGCCCGAAGCGCACTACACCATCGTCGAAGCCTCCGCCGGGAGCCTGGCCTCCGCGCATCAAGAGCTCACGTCTCGCGCCCAGAGCTGGATCTTTGACTTCGTCGCCGCGGACATCTTCGACTATATAGACCAGCACTCGGGAGAAACCTGGGACCTGCTGATTGGCCATGCCTTGCTGGACTTGCTCGACCTGCCAACCGCGTTGCCTCGCTTGCTGGCCTGTCTGCGCCCGGGCGGTCTCTTCTATTTCCCTATCAACTATGACGGCCTTACTATCTTTGAACCGGAGATTGACGCAGACTTCGAACGCGAGCTGTTTGCCGCTTACCACCGCAGCATGGATCAGCGGCTGGTGCGGGGCCGGCCCTCCGGCGACAGCCACACTGGCCGCCACCTGCTGTCGGCCTTGCCGGCCGCCGGAGGCCAAGTCCTGGCCGCTGGCGCGTCGGACTGGGTCGTCATTCTGCAAGCGGCCTCTTACCCGGCCGATGAGGCTTATTTTCTAGCTTGCATTTTGCAAACGATCGAGGCCGCGCTAAGGGACTTTCCAGGCTTGGACCAAGCGCGGTTACAACGCTGGCTGGAATTACGCCGCGCTCAGTTGGCGCGCGCCGAACTGATCTTCATCGCCCACCAGCTGGACGTGTGCGGCATCTTGCCCGGGTAGAATAAGCTCAGTCCTACAAGGAATCTCATTGAACTCCCCCGAAAAACAAACACAACGCTCCCACTTGCTTTTTGCTTACCTTACTTTGACCCTGATCGCCGGTACCGTGATCTTGCTCGATCAATGGACCAAGGACTGGGTGCGCGCCAACCTGGCCTTTGGCGAACAGTGGATGCCCTGGGCTTGGCTGGCTCCCTACGCCCGCATCCTAAATTGGCGCAACACGGGCGCCGCCTTCGGCCTCTTCCAGGAGGGCGGCGGCATTTTCACCGTCCTAGCTATCGCCGTGGCTATCATGATCATTTACTATTTCCCGCGCATCCAGCGCGGCGATTGGACTTTGCGCCTGGCCATGGGCCTGCAGTTGGGTGGCGCGGTGGGCAACCTGATCGATCGCCTGCAGCATGGTTACGTCACCGATTTCATTTCCATCAGCAGCTTCCCGGTGTTCAATGTAGCCGACACCAGCATCACCATCGGGGTGGTAATTTTGCTGCTCAGCATTTGGCTGGGCGGGGACCGTGAACCAGCTGAGCCGGCGCCCGTCAAAGAGCATCTCGCTAGTGACTGAGCAAGTCCATCAGTTGCAGGTTCCTGCGGGCGAGCCCCAACGCTTGGATAAGTTTCTGGCCGCGGTTTTGCCCCAGCATTCGCGCGCTCGCTTGCAAGCGCTGATTAAGTCGGGCCAGGTCCAGATAGACGGCAAATCCATTAAAAAAAGTGGACACATCCTTATCGGGGGTGAAAGCGTGCTTGTGCGTGTTCCACCCGCCGAGCCAACAGATCTCGTCCCCGAAGATATTCCTCTTGACATTATTTTTGAAAACGATGAGGTCATCGTCGTCAACAAGCCCGCCGGCCTGGTGGTGCACCCCGCCGCTGGCCATGCCCACGGCACCCTCATCCACGCCGCGCTGGCCCACGCTCCCCAGATCGAAGGGGTGGGCGGCGAACTGCGCCCAGGACTTGTGCATCGCCTGGACAAAGATACCTCCGGCCTCATTCTGCTCGCCAAGAACGAACGCGCTCAGCGCTTCCTGCAGGCACAATTCCAAAACCGTGAGGTGCGCAAGACCTATCTGGCTCTCGTTGACGGCCACCCACCTACCTCCAGCGGGCGCATCGAGGCGCCCATTGGCCGCGATCCCCGCGAGCGCAAGCGCATGGCGGTGGTTCCCGCCGCCAAAGGGCGCGCCGCGGTGAGCGAGTATCGCGTCGTTGAAAATTTCCCCGACCACGCCTTGCTGGAGATTAACCCACTCACCGGCCGCACTCACCAGATCCGCGTGCACCTGGCTTTCTTGGGGTGCCCGGTAGTAGGCGACCGCGTGTATGGCAAGCGCCGTTCCAGCCTGCCTGTTGGGCGCCACTTCCTCCACGCCGCGCGCCTCACCCTGCGCCTGCCTGGTGAAGAAGAGCCGCGAACCTTTGAGGCCCCGCTACCACCGGACCTGCAAGGGACCTTGATGGAGCTTAGGGCTGCAGTTCCGCAACGCACTTAAAATAGCAATATGAATACCATCGACCTGCGTTCTGACACCGTCACCCAACCTACCCCGGAAATGCGGGATGCCATGGCTCACGCCGAGGTGGGGGATGACGTGTATGGCGAAGACCCCACCGTCAATCGCTTGCAGGAACTGGCAGCCGAGCGCCTGGGCAAAGAAGCAGCACTCTTCGTGCCCTCGGGCGCCATGGGCAATCTGGTGGCCATGCTCACCCATTGCCAACGCGGCGATGAAGCTATTCTCGGCGATTTAGCTCACCCATACTTCTACGAGACCGGCGGCCTGGCCGCCCTGGGTGGTATTCAGCCGCGTCCGCTGCCGAACCAGCCGGATGGCACCCTGAAATTGGAAGATATTCGTGACGCCATCCGCGAAGATGACGTCCACTATCCAATTACCAGATTAGTGGCGCTCGAGAATACCCACAATCGCCGCAATGGGATCCCGCTGACCGTCGAATACACTGCTGCCGTCGGCGAACTGGCCCGCGCCAATAAGCTGGTCCTGCACGTCGATGGGGCCCGCCTTTTCAACGCCGCTGTCGCCTTGGGCGTCCCCGCCAGCCGCTTGGTGGCCCCGGCCGATTCGGTCACCTTCTGCCTTAGCAAAGGGCTGTGTGCTCCAGTGGGCTCCGTCCTTTGCGGCTCCAAGGACTTCATCGGCCGGTCGCTGCGCATCCGCAAGCAATTAGGTGGCGGCATGCGCCAGGCCGGCATCCTGGCGGCCGCCGGTATCATCGGCCTCGAAAAAATGGTGGACCGTTTAGCCGAGGACCATACCCGCGCCAAACGCCTGGCTGCGGGCTTGGCCGAGTTGCCTCAACTTAAGCTCAGTCCTCAATATACGAATATCGTGCGCTTCCAACTGGCTGACGGTGCCCGGGTCAAGCCCGAGGAGGTAGTCGCCACGCTCGCCGAGCAGAACATACGCATCGGCCACGGCGGCTCTTGGGGTTTCCGCGCCGTGACCCATTATTGGATCGATGACGCTGCCATCGAACAGACCTTAGCCGCATTTCGCAAAGTATTTAGCGATTAGGCGACTCTAAAGTCATGCTCTGATATAATCCCTTTGTTATCCCCTAGTCTCACTTATTCTTATCAATTGGAGCCAAATTAATGGGTGATTTCCTCACCATCCAAGAGATCAAAAAAGCAGTCCAGCAAGTCCAAAAGAGCAGTAAACAGAAACCCCGCGTAGGGATCATCCTCGGTTCCGGTCTAGGCGCAATGGCGGAGGCCGTCGAAGCCGCGGATGTCATCCCCTACGAGAAGATCCCTGGCTGGCCGGTTTCCTCCGTCCGAAGCCACGCCGGCCGCCTGCTGCTCGGCAAACTAGAAGGGCAGCGCGTCGTGGTGATGCAAGGCCGCACCCATTACTACGAAGGTTACGACATGCCCCGCCTCGGCCTGCCCGTGCGCGTCATGCAACTCCTGGGCATCGAGATCCTGGTGATCACCAACGCTGCCGGCTCCGTGAACCCCGCATTTGAGCCTGGGGATTTGATGCTGCTGCTCGATCACTTGAATATGATTGGCCTGGGCGGCCAGAACCCTCTGCGTGGCCCCAACTTGGATGAGTTTGGCCCGCGCTTTCCGGCTATGAATCGGGTCTACGACCGGGACCTGCATAGCCTGGCCCGCTCGGCCGCTGCCGAAGCAAACGTGACTCTGCACGAAGGCGTTTACTGCTGCCTGGCGGGCCCCAGTTTCGAAAGCCCGGCTGACGCGCGCTTCCTGCGCGGCGCCGGTGTGGACGCCGTCGGCATGTCCACCGTACCCGAGGCTATCGTGGGGCGCCATGGGGGCACGCGCGTGCTGGGCATTTCCGGCATCAGCAACAAGGTCAGCCTCGACGGCAATTCCGAGGCCACCCACGAAGAAGTGTTGGAAGCCGGCAAGGTCCTGGTGCCGAAATTAACCAAGCTTATTCAAGGGGTGCTGCGAAAGCTCGTTTGATCAATTCTTAAGAATGGCGGAAGTATTACGATTTTTTGTTCAGTATGAGTCGGCCTTATATTTTATTTTGGGCTTGGGAGGCATCCTTTACTTATACCGGTTCTGGCTGGCCTGGCAGGAAGTTAGTTCGGCCGTTTACGCATTGGAACGTGAGGCCTCGCGTGAGCGCCTTAATCAATCTGCCATCACCTTGTTTTTCCTCCTGGCCCTGGCTTTGGTCATCTTTATCATGGTGACCTTCGTGGCGACAACACTGCCAGCCCAGTCTTTGCTAGCCACTCCGACCTTGGACCTTTCCGGGGCCTCCGGCCCCACTCCCTCCGCCCAGGGGACTGTGACTGTCTTCACGGCCACCCCGCTGCCCACAGTCAGCATCGACCCGAGCGCCTGCCTCCCCGACAGTCTCAACATCTCCGCGCCGGAACCCGGGGACACCTTGCGCGGTGCAGTGGAAGTGCGCGGCACCGTGGATGTTCCCAATTTTGGCTTCTATAAGATCGAGTATGCCCGCGCCGAAGAAGAGTTGTGGCTCACCATCCAGGCCGGCCGCAACACAGTGCGCGACGGCGTGCTGGTGGAAAGCTGGGATACATCCCGGCTTCCTACGGGAGGCTACGTGCTTCAATTGATCGTGACCGATAGTGCTGGAGAAGAACTAGAACCTTGCCGCATCCCGGTGCGCATCGAAACGGCGGAGCAATGACCGAGACCAATTTAGCCATCGCAGTTCGCCCCGGCGAAGAAGCCGACTTCCCGTCATTGTTGGAATTGGATCACGGGTACGCCACCGAATATGTCTGGCAAATGGAGGTAGACCAAGGCGCTCCACGCATGGGCGCCCGTTTCCGCGAGACGCGCCTGCCGCGCCCCATGACGGTGAGCTACCCCCGCCAGAAGGAGCGCTTGCAGGCCGAGTGGAAACAGCGCGCGGGCATTTTGGTAGCTGAACAGAGCGGCAAGCTGTGCGGCTATGCCAGCCTGGCGACCGGCCTCGCTCCGGGGGCCGTGTGCCTCACCGATCTGGTGGTGGCCGCCTCCCAACGCCGCAAAGGCATCGGCACCCGCCTGTTGCTGGCCGCCCAGAACTGGGCGCGCCAACACGGCCACGAGCGCCTGGTGCTCGAAATGCAATCCAAGAACCATCCTGCCATCCGCCTAGCCCAAAAGTTGGCCTTTGAATTCTCCGGGTACAACGACCACTATTACGAAAATAAGGATATCGCCCTTTTCTTTGCCAAAACCTTAACCTAGCTCGCTGCTTTGTGTGGTGGTTACTTTTATAGGATGCTTTAGTGCTCAGTAGTCTAGAAACCCTCAACCGAGTCTTCGAAGCCGGCATCGCCATCACGGCGCTCTCCCTCTTTTTGCGGGCACTGACCTTCAACTTGCGCGATCGGGTCTCGCGCGCCTTTGCCGTCATCCTGGCCTGCATCATGGTCAGCTCGGCCGGCGAAGCGGTCAGCGGCTCCCTGGCTGCCAATGTGGAATTCTGGCTGCGCTTCCAGTGGATCGGCACCATCTTCCTGCCCGCCGCCTACCTCCATTTTTCCGACGCCCTGCTGGAGACCACCGGCCGCCCCTCCCGCGGGCGGCGCCGCCTGGCAGTGCGCCTCTCCTACGCCATTTCGCTGATCTTCCTGACCCTGCTGGTGAGCGGCTCCATGCTCGGAACGCCGGTGCTCGCCGACGAGCCCGTGCCGCATTTCACCCCAACTCCCGCGTCCTGGGCTTTCACCGGTTACTACGTGCTGGTGGTGTTCCTGGCTATTTTCACCATCTGGCGCGCCCTCCAGCGCACCGTGCTCTCGGCCAGCCGCCGCCGCATGACCTACCTTTTCGCCGGTTCACTCGCCTTGGCCTTGTCTTCCTACCCCTTCCTGCTGATCAGCTCTGGCATAGCCGCTTCGTTCCAGGGGCCCTTCTTCCTAAGCGCAGCTATCGGCAACGTCCTGGCTTTCTTGGCCATGGTTGCCATGGCCTACGCTACGGCTTTCTTCGGCGTACCCTGGCCTGATCGCGTGGTCAAGAGCCGCTTGTTCCGCTGGCTGCTGCGCGGCCCGGTCACCGTCTTCATTGTGCTTGCCCTTATCCCGTTGGCGGCCCCCATCAGCACGCTGTTCAATACGCAGCAAGCCATCATGCTCCCCATCCTCATCGCTTTATCTGCGCTGATCACCGCCCACCTGCTAACCCTGGCCACGCCGGCCCTGGAGCGCTGGTTCCTGTTCGGGGGCGAGGCCGCCGACGTGGCCTTTGTGCAAAATTTGCAAGAGCGCTTTCTCACTAACTCTGACCTCTGCCAATTCCTGGAGGCCTTGCTGGCCGCGGTCTGCGATCGTCTGCAGATCAAATCCG
>CAZNFL010000010.1:0-61343 GCA_964572455.1 uncultured Anaerolineaceae bacterium | reverse complement strand
TGGGCCGGCGGCGGAGATAATGGCAAGGACAAAGGAAAGAACAAATAGAATAAGTTAATTTCCTAAAAAAGCTCTCTGTTTTTCAGAGAGCTTTTTTTGTTTAGGCGAGGAATCGGCGGCAAAACCACCACCTAATCTGACCTTATAATCAGTTCTTATGAAACCTGTAGACTCCTTGCCGAAATATACGCCGGGGTGGCTCTATAAGTTCTTCGCCTTTGTCGAGCGCCTGCCCCTCCCGGCCTGGCTGCTGGGCCTGCTCTATATCCTGGTCAACACCGCCGTCTTGCACTGGGCCGCATGGAATCTTACTGTCCTGCCCCGCGGCGAGGTCAGCCTCTTCCTATTCTCTGTGGGGGTTTTTACGGTTGGGGCCTTTGGCTCCTGGCACTCCCTCAGCCTGCGCGCTCGCCCCGCCATCCAGGATTTCTTCAAAGGCCGCCGCAAGAGTCCGGCCCAGACCGAAATCATTCTGGCCGATTTCGTCTCCCTGCCGCCGCTATGGGGCACAGTCGCTTTCTTGCTAGGCAGCCTTTACGGCACGATCAGCTATTATCAATACACTGTCCCTGGGCTTCCACTTTCCGCTCAGGTCTTGCCGGGTTGGATTTTGGTCAACTACATAATCACCAGTGGCTTTTTTCCCATCATCATAATTCGCGTCGGGCGCCAGGCCGTCCTCATGCGCCATCTCTACCGCGAGATGGACGTGGACATTTTCAACCCCGCCCCTATCTACGCCCTTTCGCGCTACGCAGTCGTAACTATCATCACACTGCTCCTGGTCATGTACAGCTTCGTATTACTCTCGTTACCCACCCAGCTGGGCACTACCTTAGACTTGATCAGTATAGTCTTGGTGAACAGCCTGCTGCTGCTCTTCTTCTTCGCACAGCTGCTCGGCATCAACCAGCGCATGCGCCAAGCCAAAGCCCGCCTGTTGAGCCAACTGAGCAAGGACATCGAAGGCGTTTATTACGATGTGCACAAGGCGGTGCAAAAGAAGGCCTATTCAGCGGTGGAACGCATGCAGGCTAGCGTGGTTACTCTAAAAAATGAGCAGGAGATCCTGCAGAAGATCCCCACCTGGCCCTGGCAGCCGGAGACGCTTCGCAATCTGGTCACGCCGATGCTGATCCCTGTCATCATTTATTTGTTGCAGCGGTACGCTGGGCTTCTATTCGGTATTTAGAAAAAAAGACTTCGCAGTCCGCGCCACACTTGGAGGTTAAGCAAAAATGGACGAACTTGGACAAATCTACAGTTCAGGCACCTGGCAAGTCAAAAAGGGAAATGAGGAAGCCTTTATCAAGGCCTGGCAACAATTTGCAAATTGGACCGTCGAGAAGCAGGCAGGTGCAAGAAAGGGATTGCTGCTTCAGGATCTTGAGCATTCGGATCGATTCATTTCGGTTGGACCCTGGGAAAGTGAAGCTCGTATCGCTGAATGGCGCTCAAAACCTGAGTTCGCCGCTTTCGTCCAAAAGGCGCGAGAACTTTGCGAGGAAATTCTGCCTCGCACCATGGCGGTGGTGGCCTCAGCCGGCCAACCCGAGTAAGGTTTCCATTTTCTCAGGACCATTAAGGGCTGAATAACGCGGGTTTATAATTCGCCAAATGGCCAAACAAACCAGCCCCGTTTACACCCCGCGCTGGCTTTACCGCCTATTTGCGCTCATTCGGCGGCTGCCCATCCGCGGCTGGGCGCTAGCGGTGCTGGTGGCTTTCCTTGGCGGGCTGGCCATGCACCTGGACGCCTGGCGGCAAGGGCTGCTGCCGTGGGGTCAGCTTGACAGCTACCTAGCCTCCACCAGCCTATACATTGTGGTCTATCCGGGCATCTGGATGGTGTTGGACCAACGCGCCCGCGTGGCGTTAAAGGATTTTCTCGGCGCCACGCACAAAAGCCAGGCGCGCTTTGAAGCCGTATATGCTGATTTTGTTTCCCTACCTACCTTCTGGGCCAGCCTGGTCTTCGTGCTGGGCATGCTGCTGGGCTTTCTCCTCTACGAGGGTTTGGAATCGCCATTCGTTGGGCGGGTTCTGCCGCTTTGGGACCTGATCTCATGGGTGCCGATAACCGGGATCATGCTTATGGTGTTTTACCGCACCCTGCGACAGGCAGTGCTGATGCCGCGGCTTTTCACCGAGATCGAAGTGAACCTCTTCGATCCTTCACCGGTATACGCCTTATCGCGCTACGCCTCGCAGGCCAGCGTGGCTCTTTTAGTCATCAACTACGTGCTGTTGTTTGCTTCCTTACCCAATCTATTATCTGAACCGCTCGCCATCGTCTTTCAGGTCGTGATCATCAGCGCTTCCCTGGCCTACTTCTTCTTGCCATTGGCCAGCATTAACCAACGCATGCGCCGCGCCAAAGAACGGCTGCTGGCGGAACTTGGCAGGGACCTGGAAGAGGTGTACACCCGGGTGCACGGCGCGGTGCGAACCAAGAAGTTCGCCCGCGTAGCCGAAATGCGCAATAGCGTCGCGGCGCTCAAGGACGAATTGGAGATCATTCAGCGCAAACCGACCTGGCCCTGGCAGCCGGGCACGCTGCTCAACTTGTTTACGCCCATGCTCATCCCGGTTATCGTTTATTTGATGCAGCGCTTTTTCGGCGCCGTGTTCGGTTTGTAAAAGGCAAGTCCAGAAGTCGGCCTTTCGTCTTGTGATAAAACTTTAATGAAAAGGGGACGGCAAAAAGTGTAATATAGATAAGCTTATTAAATCAAGGAGGACTCATGACAAGGATGGCGAAGTTTGGAGTTTTGGTCCTGCTAACACTAGTGATTAGCTTGGCCGCCTATAGTAGTGCAAGTGCGTCCAAACCCTATTGCAACGTCGTAACCCAACCCGAGTCGATCTTTCGGGGGAATTTCTACTCGGTCAGCTGGGTCGGCAGCCCCAGCCTTTCGCGTGCCTTTGTGGTGTGGCCCTTGGACGAGCGCGATCATTGGGCAGTTTATGAACTGATCCTGACCGAAGAAAGCTACGGAAAAACTGTCGAGCATTCGGGTTTTGTCCCCCTGGACCTGGCAGAAGGCACCTGGACCGGCGGCCAACTGATCACCATCCTCGACGAAAAGTCCCCGCAAGAAGGCCACCAGCCGCCTCAATTCCCACCCATGGAGCACGGCCGTCTGTTGATCGTGCTAAATTTGATCCCCCAGCAAGACGAAAAACCGCCTGAGGGCGCCCCGCTGTGCAAGGCGGCCTTGTCCCCGCTCTGGGTCCGAGCCGTTCCGTAACAGACTTAACCTGAACCCCTTCTTTCTAACAAAAACAGCTCCGAGCTTCGGGGCTGTTTTATATTGTTGTAGCCTAGGCAATCATCCTGTTGTGATGGTAATGGTTGTCGAGCTGGCCACCGTGGAGATGAGAATTGACATCGCCTGATCGCCCTTTGTAAAAAGAAGAGAAATGTTGCCGCCCAAGCTGGTCTCGCCGAATAGCGTCCAGCCCAAGCCTGGCAGCTGATCCTTATAGAACGTCGCAGCTTCTGCGGGGGTCGCGGCAGTTTCATAAGTCAACAGGCCTGCTGTGTTCACGACATTGGTTGCATCCGGCAGCAGCGGGGTTTCTCCCGTCGCGGTAACTGCTGGAGGATCAACCGTCACCGCCTGGCCCGAAGAACGGCTAAGTAGGATGTGAACTTTCGTGGCTCCTTCGTCCGCTCTGATGATGATCGTCAACTTCTGATCGCCCTTTGCAAAATCAAGGACTGCCGTGGCGGCAGTGATGTTGGGCTCGCCGACAACCGTCCAGCCCAGGGCGGGGATCTGCTCCTGATAGAACGTGGCGGCTTCTTCGGCGCTCGAGGAAGTGTCATATCCCAGCACGCTGGGCATATTCAGAACGTTGGATGCGTCTGCCAGCAGCGGGGCATCCACCATCCCGGCCGGGCAGTCCGCGGGCAGTTCAATGGCGGCTGGCACATTGACGTCTGTCAGCTGATAATCCCAGGTGAGCGTGCCTTCAACGCCTTCACCAAAGTAAACCGCGTCGCCTTCCGTTGTCACCAAATACCTGACGATGTAGCCACCCTCAGAGGCGACCCACATCTCGCCTGTGGATTGGGCGAGGCCCAACTGCCCGAACGCGCGCTCGTCGAAGGTGAAGTGATTGGCGGCCACATCGCTGACCGTTTCATTGCCTGCCTCTTCCGCGCCGATGACGCCAGTCAGCAATCCAGCCGGGTCCAGCCTATCGATTTGCGAATTCTCTTGGTCGATCACGGTTGCAATGCAGGCGGACTCCCCGCGGCGTTCATAAGCCGCCCCATCCGCCTCGGCCATGAACACGGGATCGAGATCGGAAACATCTCCGCTTTTCTCGATGGTCAACTGGCGAGCCGCAGGTTCCTTCGTTCTAAGCATTACGTAGGTCTTCGACCATTGCTCCGTTTGCCCATCGCGAGTTCCATCAAAAGAGAGCGTCAGGGTGGCTTTATAGCTGGATAGATCCGCAAGGCCTGCTTTCGTCTCTGGAAAAATGAAGACACCGGGGCCGAAGACCACGTTCGCCTGTATAGTCACATCGTCTGACACCTGCGCGTCTGCCGGAGGACCACCTGTCTCTGCCTGGCATGCCGATGAAACCAAGAGGGGCATGAGAATCAATAAAACCACCCTCCACCGTTTGGATAATAAATGTTTCATAGGGTTTTTTTCCTTCTCTTAAACGCATGCGTTATTGCCAAGCCAACAAAAGCGCCGAATATCCATGGAAAGTCATCCCATCGCACCGCCCACCCGGAGAGAGATGGAGTACCAACCCACGACACCGGTTTGTCTGCGTTGAAGGCTGCCGCCTCGTCCTCTACCGGGATCACGACGATTACAACTGAGCCGTAAAAGGAAAAATAGTTTGGTTCGTGGAGATTCTGGGACTGCGTGGAGACCCCGCCAGAGGAGGGTACACTGAGTGTCAGCGGGTCAGGGATCATCGTCCCGCTCGCGCTAGCACAACCACTCATAGTAATTACCGCCCCCAGGTAGTTCACCTCTGCCGCAAGTTGGCCGCTGTCGTCCTGGTTGCCGGTCAAGTCGGCTTGACTGGACGCAACATCGTAATATGCGGCGCTGCAATCACCAATGGAAGCGACCCCTCCGACCCAGTTCACGGTGGCCGAGCCTGTGAAGTTGCCTTGCTCATCCGACTCCATCTCCCCTTCCATAGTAGACGCGAGCTTAACGCCTTGTGCAGAGAATTGAGAGACTGTCTCAACCTTATACTTGCAGTTCCTGACCTTCACCGTTACTGGTTTCTCAATTTTAACGGACGACCCGATGACTTCCTCGTTCGCTCCAATCCAGATGTTTTTAACCAGAGCTGTAAATTTTAGGGTGGTCGTACCGGGTTTTTTCGCCGTAAATAGGAAAGTGTTCTCCTCATCTTCAAAGCCTAGTAACGTGCCAATATCCCGGTCCGTCACCGAACCAGAGACTGCTGGTGCTGGTGCGTTGCCAGGTATTTCGACATTCTTGTCGTTGATCACTTTATTCACTGTTTTAGACACTCCTGCGTAGAAGGTAAACTTTTGGTTAACACAGAACGTCGGGAGTTTTTCAGGAAAAACCTCCAATTTAAATGAAATTTCGTCTTTGCCAGCCGGGACCGGCTGAGCCGGCGCGGGTTGCCCTGCGCCGGCTATAACCAGCGCGAATACCAGCGCAACGAACACAGTGCGCCGGCGCGCAGCCGGGTTCCTTGCCTGCGGGGTTGATCCACTCGGGTTGTGAACATTTCTAAACATTTATCTAACCTCCAATTTAGTACATATGGAAGGTAAAGACCCCCGTAATTACTTACATTGGCACCAATTTCATGAAGTTGATGCCTTGATCAGTATAGCACCCTATAACAGATATTCGAATCAGGCGTCAGCGCTCATCCCCCCGGAGTGTGATGCAGCTCGAATGATCCTTCCTCTGTTACTACGCCGCTTGTCAGGCTCCATTCTTTCTCGGCGAAAAGTTCACCTCCGGAGATCTCCCAATCGATGGTTGTCCACCCGGTTTCACTAAACCCATCCAGGTGAGCATTGATGTAAAGGGCGGTCCAAAATGGCCCGTCAAAGTTTGTATCCGGTGCATTTACGCCGCAATCTTCAAAGAATGCATGCTCTGTAGTTGTTCCGGGATGGTAGTTAAGTGAAAAGTCACTGATGTGCCCGAGTGCGGCGGGGCCTGAATCGTATTCACCTGAAGCGCCGGGGGCATCCTCGTATCCCAGGTCGAAGACCGCGAAGGTGCCGCCGCCGCGGGTGTTGGTTACCTTGCAGTTGGGGTTGGGGAACTCAAATTCCGTGTTTACCAACGGGCCTTCGCCGCTGATCTTGAGGTCGTCGGCGTCGAAGCGCAGGGTGATCTCGGCCGTCACACTGGATTCGTACCAACCGCCGCCCCCACCGTCAGCACGCCCAGTTGATTCAAAATCCAGCCTGAAGGTCAGACACTTTATGGTCAGGTCGCGAGCCTCTTCCCGCACTGCACCGCCATCCATTCCAAGCAGCTGAAATTGGCGCTCAAAACCCAGCCACACCGGGATCATGCGGTGGATGATGTGCTCCTCGACGCACAGCTCGAACTCCTCGATCACACATACGTGCGCAACTGTTTCCACCAGGTCGGGGAAATCCGCCATATAACCACTGTCGCCCATGCCAAGTAATTGGCGCTGGCGCTCATAGCCGAGCACCGTCTGAATTGCCAGTTGCCCATTGGCGCAGCTTTCCCCGGCGGCGGCCAAGCGCGGCTTGATCACTTGCTCTTCAAATTGCCTGAACGCCTCGGCAAAGATAGCTTGCATATCTTCCCCACCCTCCCCGCCGCCACCCAACAATTGGCGTTGGCGCTCTTTGCCTAAGGCTTCGCTGATCGCATTTTGCAAGCGGCGTTCCGCATCCCCACCCAGTCGCTGGCGCTCCGGTTCGATATCTGCCAGCAGGCCCTTGGTAACCCCGTTCCCGCTGAAATGTTGAACTAGGATCTTGATCTCGTTAGAATCGATCACGGGGGCGGCGAGGATCACGTCGGATCCTTCCGCCTGGTAGCCGAAGACGAGCTGCTCTTCGATGGGAAGCTCAACGGCAGGTGTGATCGTCAGGATGGCAAAGTTTTGCAGGAAGAGCCCCTCAGGGCCTAACTGCACGGCGTAGGTTTGCTCGCCGCCAAAGGGCATGCCAGAGATGCTGGTGACGGGGGTCAGGCTGATCATGGTTTCATTCAGCAAGGCATCTGCGGGGATCTCCAGCGTGTAGAGCGTGCCATCCGCGCCGGTGGCGCTGATGGTCCCACCTTCAACTGGGATGAGCGCTTCAACCGCTGCTGCGGTATCCAACGTCAAGGCAACATCCACAGATTCTGCCGGGATTTCAAAGATGTAGCTCAGCTCCCCCAGGTCAAAGTTCTGTGCAGTCGTCGGCGCAGGCGAAGCTTCACCGGGCGTCGTCCCTTGGTCTGGCGCAGACGCGCAACCTGTGAGTATTGAAGTTAGCACGATCAAAAGGATTGCTATTATTGTTGTTCTCATATTCAATTCCTCATTTGCTCGTAAGCAATGTTCCAAATAGGAGTGTGATAACTCTACTGTAAATAGTTGCGCAGGTTAAGCCTTTCTGGCCTTGCGGCGAGAAATAAAGGCCGCAGAGAGGAGCAGTGGCATCAGCGCCGCTGCGCACAATTGGGGCTGCCCTGTCTGCGAATCGGGCTGCGCGGCCACGGTGGGCTGCGCAGCCACGGTGGGCTCCGGCGTTGGCGTATGTGCTTGTTCCGTTTCGGTGGGCTCCGGCGTGAACCAACTCGTAGGCTGCAGTGGTGTAGCCGTCAGCCAGAGGAAATCGTAGCCCTCGCCGCTTGGCTGCATGCCCTCCGGAAAAGAATAATAAATGGTCTCGGCGATCTCAAGGACTTTGGGGTCGTTTGGGGCCAGTTGCAACGCCAGCCGGATCTCGTCCAGCGCACGAACTGCCTCCTCAGTCGTATCCTGCTCGAACCCTGCCCAATAAGCGTGGTTGCTCAAAAGGTCGGCAAAGCCGGCGTGCCAAAGCGCGTCCTTGGGCAGCAAGGTTAAGGCTTGCTCATAGGCTTCTACGCTCAATTGATACAGCTCAATTCCCCCCGTGTCCTGGCGAAAGCCTCTTCGATACAGCCAAATTTCCTTATAGGCCTTACCCAAGCGGCCCCAGGCCTCGCCATCCTCCGCATCCGTGACCAGCTTATCCCGCTCAGCCAAGATCTGCTTCCACACCCGGGGCATCACCAATGAAACTTCGAAGTTATCCTGGCTGCTGGGTTCAAGGTCCGTAAAGCGCCAGCGGATTTCCTTACCAGAAAATACCGCACCCGCCGTAGTCTGCGACCAGCCGATCGTTTCGCCGAGGATCACATTTTGCGGGTTGGCTTCATAGGGCAGGTGTACGATGATCTCGCCGCTGCCTATGCTGTCCTTCCAGCCCGCGCCGGTTTGCAACAAGTAATAGAACGCAATGAAGGGAACTTCACCCGTCCCTTCGAGATCGTAAGAGACCTGGATGAGCACGTCTTGTCCGGCCTGGAAAGTTACGTCGAACTCCGCCCAGGGAACTTCGACGCGGCCAGAATACAGCTCGGGCCCGTTGACGCGCCGGTAAGCTACCTGGGCGCCATTCACACGGATCTCGATGTTTTCGATCTCAGGATAATTGAAATCGCCGTCACTAAAGGCGATAGGGAAGCGCGCCGCCATCATCTCGTCTTGGCTGCCCAGATTGCGCATGGTGAAATCGGCGCTGACCTGCGCCCGGCCCAGGTTGTCCGCAGGCGCATCGGCCAACACCTCGATCAGCACGGTCTCCGCCAGCATGCGCACTTGAGTGAATTCTTCCCCTGGCTGCAGATTCGAGCCGGGCGGCTGGTGTGGCGGGGCGATATCTGCCGCGCCCGGGGAGGTGAACAGCAGAGCGGCCAACAGGCCTATCGTCGCGCCCAGGGCCAGCCTATTGGGCGAAACACGCAGGATTTTCACACCAATTAATTTCCTTTGTTAATGGACGATGAAGCGTTCCCGTCTATTTTACATCATCGCTGCCCTCGATCCCCCAGCAGGACGAAAAATCATCTGAGGGCGCCCCGCTGTGCAAGGCGGCCTTGTCCCCGCTCTGGGTCCGGGCCGTTCCGTAACCTGCGACGCCAAAAAGCGGCGTCGCGTACCCCATCCTTTTAGCAAAACAGCCCCGTAACCGGGGCTGTTTTCTTCGTGACATTTTTAGATCAGGCGACGGCGTTCATCCCCCCGGCACGTGATAGAGCTTGAAGTTTCCTTCTTCCGAAATCGAGGCGTCTTCAGCACTTACTAAGCTCCACTCTTTCTCGGCGAAAAGTTCATCCTCCAAGATCTCCCAATCGATGGCGATGAAACCACCCTCGCCCATCTCCTGAATATGGGTAGCCAGGAAAGTAGCGGTCCAGGCGGGGAGGGTCATGGGCAAGGGTGCTCCCGTAGATCCGCAGATAATAATCTTTGCGCTTTCTGAAGTATTGCCGGGCATGTAGACTAGTTTAAGGTCGCTGACATGCACGTCGGGATAGCTGCCGTCCTCATCTGGTTCGCCACCATCGATCTCGTATGACAGCCCGAGGACTGCGAAATCACCGCCGCCGGTGATGCTGGTGGCGCCGCAGGGGAAAAAGAATTCGAAATCTGTGTTGACCAACTCGGCCACTGCGCCGACGATGAAGCCGGCCTCAGGGTCGTAGCGCAGGATGAGCTCTGAAGTCACAGAGGATTCATACCCGCCATCCTCGAGGTCAATCTTCCCGGTAGATTCAAACTCCAGTCTAAAAGTCAGGCACTTGATGGTCAGGTCGCGGGCCTCATTTAGGGTTGCCTGGGTATACAGCGGAAGTATCGCGTTTTGTTGAAGCATACCCTGGTAGACCACGAGGATATGCCAGATTATATGATCCTCTACGCAATACTCGAACTCCTCTATCATGCACACCCGTGCGACCTTATTATACAAGTCCGCGTATTGATCCAACCCCTTACCATCGCTGGCGCCTAACAGCTGGCGTTGGCGCTCGTGGCTGAGCACGGTTTGCAGTGCCAGTTTTCCGGCGGCGCAACTTTCTCCGGCGGCCGCCAGGCGCGGCTTGATCACCTGCTCTTCAAATTGCTTCCAGGCTTCGTCAAAGGTTTCATATAGATCTGATGCATCCACCTCTTCGCCCCCCAACAGTTGACGTGAACGCTCACGGCCTAATTTTTCGGCCAGCGCATTACTCAATCGCCGCTCTGCATCCCCTCCCAAGCGTTCGCGCACCACCTCGATATCTGCATTAATTCCTTTGGTGACCCCGAAGCCGCTGAAATGCAGCACGTTGATCTTGATCTCGCTTGAATCGACCACCGGCGCGGCCAGGATCAGGTCTGATCCTTTCTTCAGATAACCAAACACGATCTGCTCTTCGAGAGGGATTTCCTCAACGGGGGTGATGGTCAGGATAGCAAAGTTGAACAAGGAAAGCCCCTCAGGGCCTAACTGAACGGCATAGGTTTGTTCGCCGCCAAACGGCATGTCGGCGACGCTGGTGACGGGGGTCAGGCTGATGGTGGTTTCATTTAGCAAGGCATCCGTGGGGATCTCCAGCGTGTAGACTGTGCCATCCGCGCCTGTGGCGCTGATGCTGCCACCCTCCACCGGGATGAGCGCCTCGATAGTGTTGTCCGTTTCCAACACCACGGCAACATCCACAGGATCTGCCGGAGTTTCGAAGATGTAGCTCAACTCCCCCAGGTCAAAGCTCTGTGCCGCAGCCGGGGCTGGCGAAGTTTCGCCAGCTGCCGGTTGCCCAGGCGCAGACTTGCAACCTGTAACTATTGAAGCCAGCACGATCAGAAAGATTACTAGTATGGTGGTTCTCATTTCGACTCCTTTTTTCCGACTTATTCAGTCATGGGTAAATTCCCCATAAGCGGATCGTGCCGTCTGCCCCACCAGACGCAATGAACCTGCCATCTGGCGAGAAGGCCACGGTGACCACTGAACCTGTATGTCCGCTCAATCTGAGCAGTTCGCTGCCGCTGGTTACGTCATACAAAACGATCGACCCGTCGGGGAGCGCGTCCAGATCTAGCTCACCGCCAAAGCCAAGGCTAATTACCAACAGCCTGCCATCTGGTGATAACGCGGTGGCGATGCCTTTATCCGGATCCCCGCCGAAATTGCGCAGTCTGCTGCCGCTGGCTACATCGAACAACTTCACGATCGTTTCCCAGTCGCTGTGGGCGTTGTAGAGCCTTAAAGTAAACACTACCAGCAGGCTGCCATCCATTGAGAATTTCGCAGAACGCAAATCCTGAACTTCAATTCTGCGCAAAACACTGCCGCTGGCCAGGTCCCACAGTCTTATGGTTTCATCTTGATCTGCGGATGCCAGGGTAGTGCCATCCGGCGAGAAGGCTACGCTGTCCACGCCCAAAGGAACACCATATTCCTCTCCAAGATTGTCGCTGAGGCTGGGCTGTTCGCTGCCGCTGGCCAAATCCCAAAATCTTATCGTGCCATCCGCACTCGCCGCAGCCAACGTCTTGCCGTCCGGCGAGAAGGCCGCATCGTAGAGTGAGTCTGTATGCTGCAAGGTGCGCAGTTCGCTGCCGCTGGCCACATCGTACAAAGTTACCTTGTTGTCGTTAAACCAGGCTGCCAGGGTAGCGCCATCCGGCGAAAAGGCTACGCCCACCTCTACAGCTGGTTCCCCTAAGATGCGCAATTGGCTGCCGCTAGCCAGGTCCCACAATCTTACGGTCTGATCAAAAGAGCTGGAAGCCAGGAGACGGCTATCCGGCGAGAAGGCCAGGCTCATTACTGAACCACCATGCCCCTCCCAGCGAGCGATCTCCACGATGCTGTCGACGTTTTCCGGAGAGATGACCGCGCTGGGTTGAGGCAGGGAGGTGCCAATAGTCACCGGTAGAACAGGAGGTTCAGTGGGCAAGGGAGTAAAAGTCTCCGTCGGGGAAGCAGACGGGGCAACTGTTGCTGGAAGATCTGCTGGCGGGAGGGCCGTATCTGAAATCACGGCAGGTAGTTGGGTAGGGGCAGCCGCGCTGCACCCAGCCAACAATAACATGAGCAATGCAACACTAAGCAGTGGTTGTAAAGATATTTTTATTGTCCCCCCTATATCCAGATTGGACATCAACCCTATTAGACCACGGATATCAATGTCCACAAGCACTAGTCACCAAAGCCCGGTCAGCATTGAAGCCAGCACGATCAGAAAGATTACACCTGTATATCTTCTCGTTTCACCCCCTCAATTGCATGGTACGTAATGTTCCAAATTGACCTGACGAAAATCAACGCGTTTAGCAATCCCCGAAGCATTCGGGCGCAATGCCCGGCTGGCTGGCATCGATGCCCCACACCCGCAAGTTACCGAACGCATCGTCGGCGGCAATGAACCTGCCATCTGGGCTGAGAATTTGCGGTAAATGGTTGAGCCCCATGTCGTACATGTACTCTGGACCGGCACACTCGTCATACAGCATGGCGAGCGAGAAGAAGGTCTGGTTTGCTTCCATGTCGGCCAGGGCGAAGCCGCAAGCCCACAGCGTCTCGCTCAGGCCGGTGGCTTCGGGCTGCGCTTCCGGCGCGCTGAGCTGGCCAATACGCGTCAGCAGGAAATATCCGCTGGGTGTGAAACCGCCGCTGCTTAGGTCGTAGAGCACATTGGCCTGCTCCCACTCCCGCATGAAATCCAATGTGGCAACAACGGCATTAGTCACCGGGTCCCAGAAGCTAGCGTTTGCTCCGTGTCCCATGCTGGACATCCAGCCGTTGCGCGGGTTAAAGGAGAACTCAAACGAATAGAGCGGGATCTCTGAAAAGCGATCGACTTGGGGCAGGTCGTAGACGCGGATCGCATCGGGAATGCTGCCGGCAAAATGGAGCGTTACCAGGCTGCGGCTATCGGGACTGATGCCGATACCAAATACGATCCGTTCGATCGTGCTCAGCAGCGCCAACGAGCTCCAATCCCACAACTGGAGCTGGAGGCCGCCCCCAGAGATGAGCAGGTTGCCGTCCGGGGTGAAAGCCAGGGGATTGATGCCGACATATTTGGGGCTGCCGGACAAGGTGCCAGATAGCTCACCGCTCGACACATCCCAGAGCTCGATCCCGCTATTGGCCAGCCCGGCGGCCAGGATGTTGCCATCCGGGTGAAAGGCTAACGATAAAGGCAGCGCGGCTGGGGCCAGCCGCCCGCGCTCTGCGCCTGTGGCAGCATCGTAAAGAATAATGGCGCTCTCGGCGGTGCAGCCCCATTCGTCTTGGTCGGGCTGCGATTTATCCTGGGTGCGCACGCCAAAGCAAACTGCGGCCGCCAGAGTGCTCCCATCCCAGCTGAAGGCATAGCCGGCAATATTGGTCCAAAGCGTGCATTCCTGTTCTGCCGGGTTGCAGCTTAGATTACGATCGATGTCGCCTAGAAAGTTGACGTTCCACAGCAGGCGCAGTTGACCGAGCGTTTCCGGTGCGATGAGCGGATAGACCGGCGCCAGGGTGGCCGTTGCGGTTGAGGTAAGCGTAGGCGTGGCAGTCTCTGCCACAGGTGGCATGGAGGTCTCCCCGGCAGCCGTGGCTTGGCCGGGAGCAGTTGTCGGACTCGCCGGCGCGCAGGCTGAGATGAATAAGCTCAGGATAAAAAAGCAAGTCGCTGTGGTTTGAATTCTTATTGTCATTTCTTCTCCTGGCGTTGTCTTATTACCTGTCACGCTCGGCCCTTACGAAGATGGAGTCCGCACCAGATATCCCTGCAATGTAAAGGATGAACTCTGAACCACCCTTTTTTAGAAATACACAGTCTTGTAAATAGTCACTATACACAGGGTCGCAATGAATGTTGTTGGTCTTTTGACCAATGTGCGAAAAGGTGAAGCCGTTCGTCGGCGCCAAGTTCTTATAAAACTCCGGGAACTCATCCTTGCTAATTGGCATCGTGTAATGATAGTAGACAGGGTTATAGCCGTAACTGGTTATACCGACCAGTGTGGATCCCGCGGGAAGAGGCAAACCGAAGTCCAGTTCAAGGTCAAAATCAGCGGGCAGAGTGATCTCAGTCAACTCGTTGATCGAGCTCAATTCCTCCGTCATCTCAAGCACCCCTGGACCATAACCGGGCTCGCCTGGGGTCAAGTACACAGATCCGCTGCGTTTGAGGTGGAAGTAAAGCAGGTAGTTGCCGTCTTGCGCCAGGTAGAGCTCGCCCTGCGCTTCATCGACCTTGTATGTACCAGTTGGATCAGATTCCTCCCTGAGATTTGTCTGATCGAACGTGAAATGGTTGGCCGGAACGCCCGCAAAATCCTCCTGGCCGACGAATTGGGCGCTTAGGACCAAACCAGAAAAGAGAAGGTAGTCGAACTCGCGCATATCCGCCATTCGTTGCAAAATCTCTATATCATCTGGACCAGATTCAAGAGAATAGAATTGAGCGTCTTGCCTATTCTTCTCGTAATAACGACCCTCGATCAAATACGTCCACCAAGTCAAATTTTCAAATGACCATTTGTTGGACTCATACGCCGTGAATGGCTCCCGGATATATCCAATTGTTGTGTTGACCTCGTCCACTTCCCCGCCACCGGTGGTCGTATTCGTTCTGGTCAGAATGAAACTGTCCAACAGTTCGCGGTTATCTCCGATCGCATCCGGGTCGTAGACCGGCGGCCACACCGTAGCGGTAGGTCCTTCGGTTGGGCTTGGTGTCGCCGTAGCTTCGACTACCTCTTCAGTGGCCGGCGCAGCAGTCTCCCCGGCAGCCGTGGCTTGGCCGGGAGCAGTTGTGGGACTCGCCGAGGCGCAGCCTGAAATAAATAAGCTCAGGATAAATAAGGAAATCGCGGTGGTTTGAAGTCTTTTTTTCATAGGTCCTCTGCACTGTCACCGTGCTTGTGAAACGATATCGTTGGATGCTAATCGCGGCTCAACAATCCCCCGAACATTCTGGGGCAATGGGAGGCTGGCTGGCATCGATGCCCCACACCCGCAAGTTACCGAACGCATCGTCGGCAGCAATGAACCTGCCATCTGGGCTGAGAATTTTCGCCTGGTGGGTGAGCCCCATGTCGTACATATATGGAGAAGCGGCGCAGTCGTCGAAGAGCATGGGCGGGGTGAAATAGGTGGTTTTGGCTTCCAGGTCTGCCAGGGCGAAACCGCAAGCCCACAGCGTCTCACTCAGGCCAGTGGCTTCCGGCTGCGCCTCAGGCGCGTTGAGGCTACCTGCGCGCTCCATTAAGAAATATCCGCCGGGTGTGAAACCGCCGCTGTTTAGATCGTAGAGCACTCCAATTTCATCAAAATCCTGATTGAAATCCAAAGAGGCTTGCAAGGCGGCACTTTCAGGGTCCCAGAAATTAGCCAGGTAGGAATTCGACCCGAATTCCACACTGGACATCCAGCCGTTCTGGAGATTGAACGAGAACTCGGTAGGCGCGTATTGTCCAGCCAGCGGGATCTCTGCAAAGCTATCCGCTTGCGGTAAGTCGTAGATGTGGATCGCATCCGGTTCGTTGGCCAGATGCAGCGTTACCAGGCTGCCGCTATCGGGGCTAATGCCTATGCCATAGACGCGCTCGATCGTGGTCAGCAGCGCCGCCGATCGCCAATCCCACAATTGGAGCTGGAAGCCGCTCCTGGAGCCTGAGATGAGCATGTTCCCGTCCGAGGTAAATTCCAGCGGGGCCACGCCGACTCTGATTGGGGCGCCGGATAGCGTGTCCGCAAGCTCAGCGCTGTCCAGGTCCCAGAGCTCGATCTGGCTATTGGCCAGCCCTGCGGCCAGGATTGCACCATCGGGATGAAAGGCGAGCGACAAGGGCAGAGCCGCCGGAGCCAGCCGCCCGCGCTCTTCGCCCGTGGCGGCGTCGTAAAGAATAATGGCGCTCTCAGCCGTGCAGCCCCATTCGTCTTGGTCAGGTTGGGATCTGTCCTGGGTGCGCATACCAAAGCAAACTGAGGCCGCCAGCGTGCTCCCATCCTGGCTGAAAGCATAGGCGGCGATATTGGTCCAAAGCAGGCGATCACCATTGATGTCGCCTGGAAAGTTGACATTCCACAGCAGGCGCAGTTGGCCCAGCGTTTCCGGCGCGATGAGCGGAAAGAGCGGCGCCGAGGTCGGCGCCACGGTGGCCGGTGCGGCGGTTGATGTGCTCGTCGGCACAACTTCGTCCGTTGGCGCAACGGAATCTACAGTTTCTTGAGGAAGATCAGTTGCCGCCTGGGTTGGCGCGCAAGCTGCCACCAGCAAGGCGAGAAAAGGCAGAATCCAGAGCAGAAGATTTGGTTTCACAGTCACCTCAGCCTATGATGATGGTAATGGTCGTGACGCCACTTTCGTTTTCGATGAGAACCGTAAATACCTCAGCGCCTTTGATGAAAAGCAGAAGTCCCGGGCTGGACGAACCCATTGATCCCCACCCCAGGGTCGGCAGCAGCTCCTCATAGAACGCGGCGGCCTCCTCGGGAGTCGCGGAAGTTTGGTATGTGAGGATGCCCCCCGTATCCTCGACGTTGAATGCATCCGGCAGCAGCGGGGTGTCCGTTCCGGCGCCCTCCCCCGAGTCCGCCGCCAGTTGGCCGGAAGAACTGTCCAGCGCGATAACTTCCGTGCCATCCTCGCCAAGGAAAATGAAGACGGACAGCTGTTGATCCCCGTGCGAAAAAGGCAATAAGGCCATCGTATCAGTAACCGCGGAGTCATCCAGCAGCTGCCAACCCAGAGTTGCAAGCTGCTCCTGATAGAAAGCTACAGCCTCCGCCAAACTGGAGGCAGTGTCATACGCCAGAATGCCTGGAACGTTGAGAACGTTGGACGCGTCGGGCAACATAGGGGCATCCACCATCCCGGCCGGGCAGTCGGTGGGAAATTCGAATGTGAGCGGTGCATTGACCTCGGTCAGCTCATAATCCCAGGTTAGCGTACCTTGGATGCCTTCGCCAAAATAGTCAGCGTCGCCTTGGGTTGTCACCAAATATCTGACGATGTAGCCTCCCTCGGAAGCCACCCACATCTCGCCAGTAGATTCGGCAATATCCGAGAGCCCGAAGGCGCGCTCATCGAAAGTGTAATGAGCGGCAGACACATCATTGACCGTTTCACTGCCGGCCTCATCCGCGCCAACCACCCCGGTCAGGAATCCGGCTGGTTCCCACGTGTCAGCCAGCAAATTCACTGGATCCATGACAGTGGCATTGCAGCCAGACTCGCCGCGGCTCTCATAAGCCGCCCCGTCTGCCTCGGCCATGAACACCGCCTCGGGGTCGGGGTTGTCTCCGGACTTCTCGATGGTCAATTGGCGGGCGGCGGGTTCTTTCATGCTGAGCATTACATAGGTCTTCGACCAGAGCGAAGGTTGCCCATCCCTGCTTCCATCAAAAGAGAGAATTAAGGTGGCTTTATAGCTGGATAGATCCGCAAGACCTGCACGCGTGTCCCGAAAATTGAAGGGGCCAGGGCCCAAAGTCACCTCAACTACAAGCTCTTCGGAGTCCTGCGAGTCTGCGGAAGGGTTATTCGCTCCCGTGCCACAGGCCGATAACACCAAGAGGGGCGTGAGAATCAACGGGAGAAATTTCCAGTGTCCGGATAAACTATGTGTCATCGGTTTTTTCCTTTTTCCAAACGTCATAACATCACCAGATCGGCGGGATACGGCACCAAGATCACTGACCGCTGCCGGCCTTTTCCGGGACCACGCTAATAGTTGCCTTACCGCCCAACATTTCGATCTGCTGGTATAGCAATTTTCCCACCTCGCCGTAAACAGGTACTACAAATTTCAGCTCGGTTGGGTCCAGCTTTTCTGGAACGCGATCATCCGTTATTGGCGTGTTTCGGCAAGCTGTATGCCATGCGCCTTCCTGCTCCGTGTAGACTATATTCACCTCAAGATTGCCGATTTCGTCCATCAAGCCGATCAGCTCGGCTTTGCTGGACGCAGGAGCCTCGAAATAATGGGTACAGGGACCAGTTTGATCCCGCCAGTAGCCGCTCCAGTTGACGGTGGCCGTACCTGCGTATAGGCCTTGGGCATCCAGGCGCATCACCACGTCTTTGAATGCCCCCACGACGAAAAAGTCGGGTGATGACTCAAATCTCGAAACTGCTGAAACCTTATACTGGCATTCCACGACGGTTATGGTCACCCGGCTTTCTAAGGTAAACGTACCACTAGCCAGCCCAAACCATTTATGGTTAATCGTTCCCTTAAAAGAGATGACGGTCTTGCCGACCTTCTCCGCTGTAAACCTATAATCAATTTCGCCCGGGCGATCAGAACTTATTCCAGTATCAGTTGATATCGGGTTTAGTCTGCCGATGCCTGCATTCGACAAGGATGCTACGACGCGGACCCCCGATATATATTGAACGTTATTTCCCGCATCCTCCTCGCGGTACACCCACACACGGATGTGCACAGCGTCCCCAAGGCAGATCTCGTCCTCACCTCTAAGGATCCTGGTATCCAACCGATAGCGCCACAGCGCCCCGGCCGGGGCTGCCTGCGCCGGCAGGTTTACGCTGCCGATGGCAAGCGCCAACAGCAACCCGATGAGAACAATGCGCCCGCGCAGGCGCGCATTTTGCGTGGTTTGGTTGTAAGATTTTCTAGCCATAACAAGACCTCCAGAACAGTTCAAGGCAAGTAACAACCTGTAACTCTTGAAGCTAGCAAAAACAAAACGATCGCAACCGTGTACCGGCGCATCAATGTTCTCTTATTGAATTTAAGATTTAACCTAATCTGTGCTTATTTTGGAGGCGGTAAACTCCGCCCTTGAGATTGATTTATAGCTCCGAACACAATTGTAACACCTAACTAGATTCCTCTGATCTTTGTGGACCTGGCATTTCAATAGACCAGATATTAAAAAAAGCGGCCTGTCTGAGGACAGGCCGCTTTCAGTGGTTCGCGGTCGTTAGTCGACTACGACTCTCACGTGAGGGCTTGGGCCCTATCCCTTGCCTGTGCGAGGATTCGGAGTTGCTTCGCAACTCCACTCTTGATCCCTTAAGCTTTTCGTCTCCGCATGACTATGAAAGCCACTCCGGCTAGCAGGGCTAGACCAATAACCACGTACAATACTGGGCTGTTGTTCCCTTGAGCAGCGTCAGCGACAGCTGACGGAGTTACCTGCACGATTTCGGTCGAGGTAGCTGTTGGTGTTGCCTGCACGATTTCGGTCGAGGTAGCTGTGGGTGTTGCCGCCACGATAGCGCGTACGCTGATTTGGACCACGTATGGATAATTGTCATAGGGTACATCCAGGGCCTCTACCTGATAGCTCCACTCCCCCTCTTCGGCACCCGCAATTTCAATGATCAGCGGCGGCGGCCCTTCTTGTTGTGCGGAGAGCGAACCATCCGGCTTGAACACAGACAGCCTCAGCGTCCCCGCTTGCCAGTTCAACCCCACCGCAAGATCGGTGATGGACTGGTTCGCAAACATGTGTGGAGGGGATGTTTCCCCTGCGCTGATGGGGCCGAGGATTTCTTCCTGGACCTCGTATCCCGATCCTGCCAGGTTCTCCTGCAGCTGAGCAGATATCTTCTCTGTTGTCGTCAACAAAACAAGATAGCTCAATAATTTGTTCTCTTCTTCCGTGGTCTGGCCTTCATTGTGAAAGGAGGTATACACAACCCTTCCCTCTCCATACGCAAAAGAAACAGACAGGGGTTTGTCGTTGTCACTGGTCCCGTCCATAAGCCTGTAATCCCCAGCCAGATACACTGTTACTGCGTCGGAAACACTCTCGATTGTGACCCAGCTATCCAAAAGGAATTCAATCTCTACGGTCGGGCTGTTTAAGAACCCAGCCAAGCCGGGATCGACGATGTCGGCTATGACCGATTGGTCGGCACCGTTAAAGGGATCGTCGAGGTAGTGAATGTAGCCTGGAAAGGTTGTGTCGATGTATTCAAATGCCCAATCGGAGGCGTATAGGGTACCGCCCTCACGAACGAATCGCTCCAGACTGTCCGTAACAGGACTGGAGGTGTCGTAAACATCAACAGGGCAGTTTATGAAGATGACGTCGAATTGCGCCAGGAATTCGTAATCCGACAATTGGTCTCCCTGGATTTCGGTAAATGTCCAACCCATGGACGTCAGGACTGACCCAATATCATCGTAGCCCACCGGCGTGACGGCGATGCTTAATTCATTCGGGTTGTCTTGAAGCGACACATCCGACGCTTGAGCTGCAATCGGTGTGCTTGAAAAGAAACCTCCCGCGACAATGGCTACAACGAAAAGAATATGCTTATTCATCTTTTCACTCTCCATTCTCAAATCCCTGCCAGCGAAAGTCGATTGTGGTATTCATTATAATCTACAATGCTTCTCGCTTACTCGGATGAAGGTGAACTTCAAAAAAAAAGGGGCCTGTCTGAGGACAGGCCGCTTTCAGTGGTTCGCGGTCGTGTTAGTCGACTACGACGTGTCACGTTGCGAGCCATGAACCTGCTCGCGTGGGCTTGGGGGCCTTTTTGGCCAACGCGGACGGTTTCATCGTCCAACGCGGACGGTTTCATCGTCCGCAGGTCTCGGTAAATTCTAGTTTCTGCCCTCGAGGTTACATTGCAACAAAAAAAAGCGGCCTCTCTTTCGAGAGGCCGCTTTCAGTGTATCGCGGTCTTAGTCGACTACGACGGTCACGTCTTGGGCTTGGGGGCCTTTTTGGCCCTGGGTCACGGTAAATTCTACCTTCTGACCCTCTTCAAGGTTACGGAAGCCATCGCCGCTGATGGCACTGAAGTGAACAAACACATCAGGTCCACCCTCGC
This sequence comes from uncultured Anaerolineaceae bacterium, assembly GCA_964572455.1. Taxonomy (GTDB): domain Bacteria; phylum Chloroflexota; class Anaerolineae; order Anaerolineales; family UBA11579; genus JAMCZK01. The sequence goes on along the minus strand of CAZNFL010000010.1, from coordinate 40,503 downwards.
GGGTAATGAAACCGAAACCCTTGTCGCCGTTGAACCATTTGACGGTACCTTGGATTCTATCAGCCATTGGATTTGGAACTCCTTTCTTTAAACCCAGCGCCTTTTGCTGGGTAGATTTCAGTCGATCAGGAATTCCAAAATGTGAAGAAAACGCCCCCCGCTTTAGAACTGAACTGCATTACTGACAGGCTAAAGTGTAACAGGAATTAGGCGTCTTGTATATAGGAGAAATATATATTTTTACGGCTAGCTACGGCAGGGCGATGGCTTGTTGGCAAGATACGAGATTGCCGCGCGGCTGCCCGGGAAGTTGGTCGTGGGAAGTCATCGAGCAGTGATTTGGTACAATCTTGAAAGCAGGGAGGTGTAATGATGAAAAAGCAAGATAATCAGTGGGTCTCCGATAGATTTGTACAATTTGTAGATATTGTGTTTGGTGTCGTGGTGGTACAAGGATTTGTCCGCTACGATTGGTTGATTTTGGATCCTTTTTCATCCTGGTTCACTTTTTTGGCATTGCTTTCATTATATGTAGTAACAACATTAAGTTGGATTGGTTACCACAAGTCAATGGTGACGTACCCATATCAAACAGAAAGCAGAAAATCTTGGCTTCGTATGATCGCGGATTTCCTTATAGTTTCGATCTATGCTTATTTATTATTCTCAATTCAGGATCTTGCCGCTGGGTCCGATGGGGCGAATTTAAGCCGGTATTTATTGGGTTATGTATTGGTGTTCGCCGCCTATATAGCTTCGGGTTTTTTTCGCCAAATGGAGACATCCAATAGAGGTGCTAGTAAAATGAACAAGCTGTTTATTATCGGTTCAATTTATGTGGGCCTTTTTCTCATCTATCCGTTTTCTATTAGTAAAATAGGCTTGTCAGCAACAAACTGGACCTTTATTTTCACGACTCCTATTGTGTATTTGGTTTACAGATTATGGAGACATCCCGAATATGAAAGTCGCAATAGACGTTGATGGTGTATTGGCAAATCAAGTCCCACCAGTTTTGCGGTTGCTAAATCGTAAGTATGGTCTAAATGTTAGGAAACGGAATATTCGAAGATGGGACGAGCCAATAGCAGATACGGATATTAAGGTTGAGATTGAAGGCAACTTATTAAATCCGAACTTCCTCAATAATATGCGGCTCATAAACGGGGCAAAAGATGCAGCAAACCAGATTTCTAAAAAACATTACATAGTAATCGCGACCAATCGCGATCCCAAGGTGGTTATCCAGACGCAGAATTGGCTAAACCGGAAAGGAATCCCATTCAATGAATTTATAAGTACGAAGATTGAGGGTAAAGGCGCTGTAGATGCAGACGTATTAATCGACGACTATCCCGGTAATATTGTTGAATTCCAGGCAAAAAACCGTTATGCAATCCTATTTGATCAGCCCTGGAATCGAGAATTTGACATAGAAAAGGAGGTTCCAGAATCAAAAAAAGTATATCGAGCCCATGGATGGAAAGAGGTGCTTAGGTTTCTAAGCAAGATACAAAACAACCGTTAGAGGTTACCTTCAATATGAAAAACATTGAGCGAATCTTGCAGTACATAAATGTAAACGGAATTGACGGGGTTGCTAATTCTGACGTAGTTCGGGGCACAAAAATAAAGCCCCACCAGCAAGTATTTTCAATTACTCGAAGGCTACGAGAAACCGGTCAAGTGCACGGCAAAAAAATCGGAAAAGAGTGGTTCTTCTATCCCAAAAAAGTAAGTTAGCTTACCAAAGTTCCAAGGAAAGAATCAGGGCTACTAAAACACGACTTGATCCTACAACCCCCACCTTACAAAGGCCAACAGCTGCTTATCGTCGCCTTCGGCGACGATTCGGAGTTGCTGCGCAACTCCATGTCTAACTATCATAATCCCCATCGGACAAATGCGAGCAAATGTAGGAGAACTAATAAGGACAAACTCCCCGTTTTTCTCCAAAAATATCCTGCTAATACTCCATTTGAAAGCACCGCCGCCTGGGTGAGCAGGAAGACAGCCGGCAGGTTGCCGAGCAGGATATACAGCGGCACGAAGGCGCCTGCAAAATAAAGGGCGGCCTGGGCGAACAGCGCCCAGCGGCCCGGCAGGTACTGCGCCAGGCGCGCCTGCAAATACACCCGGAAGAACATCTCCTGCCCGATCACCGACAAGAGGAACACGCCCATTAGCCCAAAATCGACGGGTTGGCCTTGGGTCACGGCTTGCTCAAAACTCCACAGCAGCGAGCCAGGCATCAGCGGGCGCGCCGGGCTAACGAATTCAAGCGTTTCGCTGGTCGGCAGCACGCTGCCGAACAGCAGGCTGAGCGAGCTGCCAACGGCAGCCACCGCCGCAAGCACCAGCAGCTCGCGGCGCGTGGGCCAGCGCAGGCCCCAACTCTTCGGACTATATCGGAATGGCAGCAGCGCAGCGGCGGTGAAGGCCAGCAGCGCCGCGCTGGCATACATCAAGTTAGTGAACAAGCTCTGCGCGTCGCTCGCCGGCAGCAGCAACGGCCACACAATGAAAAAGGCCGCAAAGCCGATGGCGCCCAGCGCCAATTCCAGCTTGGGCGCGGCGATCCGTTCGCGGGGCGCGTCCTCCCAGGGCAGATATTGACGCGCCAGGTAAAAGGCGAGGCCCAGCACCACCGCTTCCACGGCCAAGCCGCGCACCGCCTCCCATAGTCCCAGCGCCAGCCAGGAGACGGCGAAGCCGAGCAGCAGCAGGACTGCGACCAGGATGCCGGCGTCCGCCGTATTTTCGAGTTTGAAGGATTTCATCGCTCAGCAGCCAGTATACAGTAGAGGGTCAACCTCCCCAGTATAAAACCTCCCCCGCCCCATGTCCAACAAAAAAGTCCAAAATTCCACAGTCCCAAATCCACCTTAAGTTATCAGCTGCCGAAAACCGCCCTGTTAAGTCGGAGATCATCAACTGTCATCATCAACTTACTGCGAAACGTAGTAACGGATAGCAGGCACGTTTCCCCCACCCCTGCGGTTCCCTTCTGGCGCACACTCCTTGCGAAGGGGGTCCGGGGGCGTATGCAATCGCCCCCGGCGGGGGGTGGGGCCAGCGGCCCCACGAAATTAGGGCACTCGTCAATTTACTCGAAGTCAGCATGCCTTGGTCCCAAAACTAAAGTTACCCACGTCCTCCTCGCAAGGACGAGGAAAAGGTATCTCTCATGGAACTCAACATGGAGAAGCGTTAGCCGGCGTAGCCGGGTAGCTTTTCCCGCGTTGCGCGCAACGCACAAAAAAAGGCCGCCGGAGTTACCGGCGGCCTTTTGCGGTTGCCCTCTCGTTTAGATCGGGGTTACGTCTTGCGCCTGGAGGCCTTTTTCGCCTTGGGTCACCGTGAATTCAACACGCTGGCCCTCTTCCAAATTGCGGAAGCCATCGCCACGGATAGCGCTGAAGTGGACGAATACATCTTCGCCGCCATCGCGGGAGATGAATCCGAAACCCTTAGCGCCATTGAACCATTTTACGGTTCCCTGTTCTCTGTCAGCCATGGGGATTGGAACTCCTTTCCTTAAACCCAACGCATTTTGTTGGGTAGATTTCGGATCCAGGGTTCCAACTCGTCAAGCAATTCCTTCGAGGCTCAGCCTCGAATAGAATTGATAACCCCCCGTATTGAAACAACGCTGCGATTCCAATTGGAATATTATCATTAATCGGCCAAATAGTAAATAATGACGGCTAGAAAATAGGTCACCAGCCTATCTCTCTCGACGACCTCCACACCCCTATTCCAAACCTGCAATTTAGATAGGTCAAGCTGGAGAATCGCTACCCGGCCCTTCGCTTCACCTCGGATAAACTCGGCCGGGTAGATTTCTCCTGTGCAGCTTGCAACACATGTGTCGTTATTAGTACTTAAATATGACAAATTCTTCTGCTGGGCTCATCTCACACCCCTACCCAGAGCATATAATCGATAGATGAGTCGTCTGAATACCCACCTAATTTCACTGGCCTTGCTTGCCGTGCTCCTCAGCGCTTGCGCAGTACCCCAGCCGACCTTCACGCCCCTGCCCACCGCCAGCCATACACCGTTGCCCACCCACACACCGACGAACACGAGCACCCCGACCTTAACGCCCAGCCCTACCCTCACTCCAAGCCCCACCCTGACCTCGAGTCCCACCCTGAGCCCCACGCCAGAGATCGTGTGGGGCGTGGTCAACGTAGCCATGACCTCCTGCCGCTTCGGGCCGGGCGGCGGTTACTTATTGCGCGGCACGCTATACCAGGGCGACGTGGTCGAGATCCTCGGCCACATGGAGCTGAATGAAAACTGGTGGTTCCTGCATACCGTGGAACGCCCCAAATTCAATTGCTGGGTCAGCCAGGACCTGATCGACCTGGGCGGCAACCGCAATCTCATTTATCCCATCTCCGACCCACACCTGGTGCTGCCTTTCACCAGCCAACCTTACGGACCGCTGGAGGGTGTCGGAGCGCGCCGCTCTGGCAACTTAGTGACAGTCTTTTGGAATTCGTTCGAGTATCTGCCGGGTGACGATTCGCTCCAAAACAAATACCTGGTCGAAGCCTGGGTCTGCCAGAACGGCGTCTTCGTATTCCGCGCCTATGGAACCAACAACACTTCCGTCGAGATCCAGGACGAAGGCAGCTGCAACGAAACATCTCATGCGCGCGCTTTCGGCTCCGATAAACATGGCTACACCCGCTGGGTGCAAGTCCCGTGGCCGTAGATCAGCGAGCTTTCTATATGTTTCTGGGGGTCATATTCCTGGTTGGCGTTTCCGCCTGCGCTCCGACTGTGAACCCGACAATCGCTTCAACCCTGGCGCCAGCCGCCCCTGCTCATAGTGAAACAGCCGCACCAAGCCCCACGCAAACCGCAACCAACACGGATACCCCCACCCCGACCGCCAGCTTAACCGCCACGGCCACCCCAACTGATACGCCAACTCCTATCCCCGCAGTAACGTCTTTGCGCGCAAGGGTCATTGTTGCCAACCGGCTGGCTTGCCGCTTCGGGCCCGGCGCCCCCTATCTATTTAAGTACAGTTTTGCAGCCACAGCCAACATCGAATTGGTAGGCCGAATGGAGTTTAGCCATTGGGTGCTGGCCCGCGCCATTGGCGGCACCAATCGCTGTTGGGTCAATGGTGGGGCGAATTATTTGCAGATCAATGGGGACCCGCTGGCGCTGCCGGTAGCCGACCCACACATCGTGCTGCCCTGGTCAGATTATTATGGACCGATGAGCAATGTCAGCGCTACGCGGTCGGGGAACTTGGTAACAGTTACCTACAGCGGCATCGTGCTTGTCCCCGACCGCGGCGACGATTCCGAGCAGATCCCCTATGTGCTGGAAGCCTGGGTCTGCCAGGGTGGCCAACACGTTTTCATCGCAGTGGGCTCCTATAGTTATTCAGCCAGCGTCACAGATGAATCTGGCTGCGCTGAACCGTCCCACGCCCGCGTGTTCGCTGCCGAGAAGCATGGCTACACGCCGTGGGTGGGTGTGCCCTGGCCGCCCGCGCCTAGTCCATAGACGTTAAGGATGCGGGTACTAGCCGATTACTCCGGCTCGTCATTCCTCTTTGTCATTCCGAGCGGCGTACCGAAATCATTACCAGATGGACACTCAACAAAGCGAGGAATCCCTAGAACCTTATCTTCCGAATAATATTAATTCTGCTAAACCTAGCCTCCCGTTCTTCGTAAGTTTCACGGATGTGGGTACAAACCGTTGTACTGCGGCTCGTCGGGGAGATAAAGAATGATAGCTGGGTTGCCTGGAGCAAGTTGTGCATCCGGATTGTTCAGCGTAGTTACCTTCCCCTCATAGTCTTTGCCATCTATCGAGAATTTGTAGCCAACGGTCCAGGGGTTGCGGCCATTGATCCTTACATTGTAGTTTTGATTCAACACAGTGATCTCGCCGCGGGTGGCCAGGCCATGGCGCAGCACGTTAAGCGCCTTCTGCGCTTCCGTGTAGCGCCAATAAAATACGCCGATCCCTGCGCCGAGGATAACCAGGCCCAGCAGCAAAAAGGGAATGCCGACGATGGCAGTAATAATGCCGGCGGTCAAGCCAACCCCAGCGAGGCTGAACGTTCCGCCCAGGATCACGAAAACAAAAGAAGCGATGCTCCAACCGTCGGTAAGCATCCAGCGCCAGGCAAAACTGCTGGAGATCTCGCGCGGCGGCGCCGGCGGCATGACCAGCTTGCGGCGAGCGGTGTCGACCGCCAGCTCCGCCGGGCTCGGCAGCGGCGCCCCGCAATTCTTGCAATTGGACTGGAATTCGCGGTGATTGGTGCCGCAATAGGGGCAGGTGACGTACATGGGGTTGGAGATGACCCGCGCAGTATAACCGAGATTGACAGGCACCCTTCCGCCGTATACACTTTAGTTATGGCTAAATCTCGAGCGGAAGCCGCCCCGCCCCGCGAAACGCTTTCGCAATCCATAGAGGATTACTTGAAAGCGGTGTACGAGCTGACCCGCGGCGAGGGTCGCGCCTCCACCAACGCCCTGGCGGAATATTTGGATATCGCCCCTGCTTCGGTCACCGGCATGCTGCAAAAGCTGGCTGCCACGGAGCCGCCCTTGCTTGAATACCAGAAGCACCACGGCGTGCGCCTCACCGCCGAGGGCGAGAAAGTCGCCCTGGAGACCATCCGCCACCACCGCCTGCTGGAACTCTTCCTCCACCAGATGCTCGGCTACGAATGGGACCAGGTGCACGAAGAAGCCGACCGGCTGGAGCACGTCATCTCCGAACAGTTCGAACAGCGCATTGCCGAGGCGCTGGGTGACCCCAGCTTGGACCCGCACGGAGATCCCATCCCGCGCACCGACCTAAGCCTGCCCGATTCCCCCGGCATGCTGCTCAGCAGCCAACGCCCTGGGGCACGCGTCCGCGTGGTACGCGTGCGTGATACCGCGCCCGATCTGCTGCGCCATCTCAGCCAGTTGGGCGTCGTGCCTCAGGCCAAGTTGACCATTACCGCATATTCAGAGTTCGACGGCAACCTGCACCTGAAAGTTGGGGACAGCAAAGAGGAGATCGTCTTCGGCCCGCGGGTCACCAACCAGGTCTACATAGAAGCCATTTAGCTTTTCAATAAAGGCTTGACAATATTCATGAATACCCCTAAAATGGGCTATAAATTTAGCCTAGGCTAAATTTGGATTTTAATATTCGCTTGATTGGAGTACCGATGTCGAAAAAACTAACCAGACGAGAATTCCTCAAAGCCGGCGTGCTTGGGCTGGCCGGCACCCTGGGCGTGGCCGCCGGCAGCAGGCTGGCTAATGGCAGCCCACCTCCACTAGCCGGAAACCACCAACATGGGGGCGGCGGGCCGCATGGCATGTCCATTCCGGTCGGCGAAGTGGATCACGAGCGCAACGGTTTCAACCCCACGGATCTGCTCACAGATTTCGATTACGGCACCGTTTCGCGTCTGCCCGGTGGGCAAACCCTGCGCGAATATTGGATCGTGGCTCACAACAAGACTGTTGAAGTGATGCCCGGCATTGATTTCCCCGCCTGGACTTATGGTTCAACGGGACCCGATTGGCAAAATCCCAAGGGACGCATCCCAGGCCCCACGTTTCGGGCCACCGAAGGCGACCACGTGCGCATCCATTTCTTCAACGGCAGCGACCACCCCCACACCATGCACTTCCATGGCATCCATTCCTCGGAGATGGACGGCGTGCCCGGCGCCGGGCCCGGTCTCATCGAGCCCGGAAAAGACTTCACCTACGAGTTCGACGCCTTGCCCTTTGGCCTGCATCTTTATCATTGCCATGCTTTCCCCCTGGCGCGGCACATCGCAAAGGGGCTCTATGGCGCTTTCATCATTGACCCGGCCCAGGGGCGGCCAGCGGTAGACCATGAGTTCCTCATGGTGATGTCAGGCTACGACGTGGATTTCGATGACGCTAACGACTTCTATCAGGTCAACGGCATCCCCTTTCACTTTCAGCTCCACCCGATCCAGATCCGCGTCAACGAAAAGGTCCGAATTTATTTGGTGAACATCTTGGAATTTGACCTGGTCAATTCTTTCCACCTGCACGCTAACTTCTTCGACCATTACCCGACGGGCACCAGCCTCACCCCGCGCGATTACACGGACACCATCATTCAGGGACAGGCAGAACGCGCCATTCTTGAGTTTACCTACAAGTACCCCGGCATTTACATGTTCCACGCCCATGTGACCGAATTTGCTGAATTGGGCTGGGCCGGCCATTTTGAAGTGCTGCCCTAGAAAGTTGCCATGACGACAAAACGAAAAGATCAAACCCCTAACCAGAACCTGCAGACCCTTGGGCTGTTTCTGATCCCGATCATTTTATTGGCCGGTGTCATCGCCTTGTTTTTGCAAACCGGGGGTGGATTAAATTTCGAATCTCCCGCGCCGGTGGAAGCGCTGACCGTGGAGCGCATTATCCTCACCAAGCCGCCGCGCGGCGACTTCCTGATCGAGCTGGTGGTGCGCAATAGCAGCCCGGCGCCACTGACCATCGCGCAGGTGGTAGTTAATGAAGGGGTGCGCCCTTTCCACATGGAGCCGGAAGGCAGTATCCCGCGGCTCGGCACGGCGCACATCTACATTCCATATGGCTGGGTCGAAGGCGAAGCTTATGGCATCACCATGTTCTCCACGAATGCGATTGCCTTCAGCGCCGAGATCCCGGTGGCGGTGGAAACACCCGAAGGAAATACCGCCAACCTATTGGGCTTCACCCTGATCGGCCTGTATGTCGGCGTGATCCCCATCTTCCTGGGCATCTTCTGGCTGCCGGCCCTGCGCCGCCTGAGCCGCGATTGGATGACCTTCCTCATGGCTGTCACCGCCGGCCTGCTCATTTTCCTAGGGGTTGACACGCTGGTGGAAGCCATCGAGCAGGTTCCCAATGTGCCTTCGTCCTTTCAGGGCTTCGGCCTGATTGCCATCGGCGCGGTGGGCATCTTCTTGATGCTGGACGCCATCAGTCGCCGCTGGGCGGGCAGCGGCCGCGACGAAGGCGCAAAGCGCCTCAACATTGCCTTCCTGATCGCCCTGGGCATCGGCCTGCACAACCTCGGCGAGGGCCTGGCGATCGGGGCCGCCTACAACATCGGCGAGATCGCCCTGGGCACATTCCTGGTGGTCGGCTTCATCATCCAGAATATCACCGAGGGGCTCGGCATCATCGCCCCCATCTTGCGAGACCGGCCAACCGTGTCCACCCTGGCCTGGTTGGGCTTGCTGGGCGGCGGGCCTGCCATCCTGGGCACCTGGCTCGGCGGCTTTTCACCGTCGGCCACCCTGGCCGTGTTATTCCTGGGCATTGGCACAGGCGCCATCTTTGAAGTCGTTTATGAAATTGGCAAGATGCTGCGCAGAGACACGGCCGAACGCCCCGCCCCCTTACTGGTCTTTGGCGGTGTTCTTGGCGGCATGCTGCTTCTGTGGGGAACGGGCTTGCTGATCAAATAAAAGAACGGCAAGCGGAAAAACTCCACATGAATGCGGAGCTTTTGCACCGGGGGACTGAGTAAACCCGAATTATAATGAGAGCAAAGGTAGGGCTAGCGTCAATTTGCCCAAAAAATTAGCCTGCTAATTCATTTATGAGAATTGCCTATTTCACTGAGACTTTCCTACCTCAGATCGACGGTATTGTTTTTATCCTGACCCATCTCTTTGATTATCTTGAAGCAAAGGGCCATGAAAGCATTGCCTTCACCCCTTACGGCACCCTGGATAGTTACGCTTCAACCAAGATCTTTCACCAGCGCAGTGTAAAAACGCCGTTCTATCCTGAACGGCGTATGGCCACGCCAATTGCCCGGGTGGAGAAAAAAGTATTGGCGTTCAAGCCCGACCTGATCCATCTGGTGGCGCCCACTTCACTGGGAGTGGCCGGGCTGCGCGTGGCGCGCAAACATGCCATCCCGCTGGTCGCCTCCTACCACACCGATCTTTCCGGGTTTGCGCGGCGCTGGAAAATGGGCGCTTTCTCTGAACCGATCTACAACTTTTACCGCTACATCCATAACAAAGCCGATCTCAGCCTGGTGCCATCTGAATTCACGCGCCAGCAACTGGCTGAGAAGAAGTTCCATCGTCTGGCCATTTGGCCAAGCGGAGTGGACCTGAGGCTTTATTCGCCTGCCAAGCGCAGCCAGGCGTGGCGCACGCGGCTTTCGAAAAGGCATAAGGACGAAATCCTGATCACCTTTGTCAGCCGCTTATCCCGCGAAAAGCGGGCAGACATGCTGCTACCGATCGTCCGGGAGGTGAAAGGCATTCGGCTGGCCATCGTGGGCGACGGCCCGGACAGGGCTCGCCTCGAAAAGCTGTTTGCAGGCACACCCACCTATTTTGCAGGCTTCCTGCGCGGGGAAGACCTAGCTGGCGCTTATGCAGCCGGCGACCTTTTCGTGTTCACCGGCGCAGAAGAGACCTTTGGCAATGTGGTCCTCGAAGCCATGGCCTCCGGTTTGCCGGTGATCGCCCCGGATTCCGGCGGGGTAGTAAACCTGGTTGACCACGGAAAAACAGGCCTACTTTTCCCTTCCGAAGACCAGAAGGGAATGACCCGCATGGTTGCCGAGCTGGCCGAAAACCCTGAACTGGCCAAAAAAATGGGCAAGGCCGGCCGCGCCAAAGCCGAAAATTATGGCTGGGAGGATATTTTCGATACGCTTATTGAAAACTACAATGGGGTTCTTAAAAAACACAAAAAGAAATGGAACAAAGACCGCGAGGTTGACCAGGCTTTTTAGCCGTGAGACTCAAGGGGAGCGCGATTTTTAAACATGACCAAGAGCAAAACAGCAGGACTACGCCAGGTAGCGCTCATCACCGGCGCCTCGACCGGCATCGGGCGAGAGTTTGCGCGCATCTTTGCCCGCCATGGGCATGATCTGCTGCTGATCGCCAATGTTGAAAAGCAACTGAAGACCGTGGCCCAGGAACTTTCGCAAACCACCTCCGTGAAAGTGGACATCCTGTGTCTTGACCTCACCCACCCTTTAGCCGGCGAGAAAATCACTAAATACATCGAAAAGCAGGGCCTGCGCGTTTCGATACTGGTGAACAATGCCGGGATCGGCAATTACGGGAAATTTTCCAGCGTTCCCTGGGAAAAGCAGAAACACCTGCTGGATCTCAATATTGGCGCCCTGACGGAACTATGCCACCGAATGATTCGCCACATGCAAAAGCACGGCGGGGGAAAGATCCTCAATGTCGCCTCCATGGCGGGGTTCGGACCCGGCCCGTATTGGGCAACTTACTATGCCAGCAAGGCTTACGTCTTGCTCTTTACGGAAGCGTTGCGCGAAGAGTATCGGAAAGACAATATCGTCATTTCAGCAGTCTGCCCCGGACCTTCCCCCACGATGTTTTTACCAAAAGCGCCCATGAGCGATTCGTCGAGGCTGATGCGCACGTTTATGGTCCCGCCAGCTCGGATCGCCGAGCTAGGTTACCAAGGCTTTATGAAGGGCAAGGACATCATCATCCCAGGGCTGATTTTTAGGCTGGTGCCGCTGGGGGCGCGCCTGCTCCCTCGCCGCTGGATTACCAAGATCAGCCGGATCTTGGTTGAGATCGCGGCAAAAGGATAGGCAGGTCTTATTCGGTTTGCGACGTTTTTCTGGCAGGCAAGATAAAATTCACCAATAATAAGATGACAACCGGGATAAAATACAGGACATTGCTAAGAAAAGTATACGAGACATCTTTAAAGAGAAAATGCAGGTCCATAATGCTGGCCAAGTGCACCAGTTGGTAATCTCCGGTGCGGATTGCCTGAATAACGATCAGGATTGAGTGCAGCACGGCTAGTTGGAAAATCGTTTCCTTTATCGCCCGACCTAATTTATTCATAAGCCGCGATTATACATTAGCAGCTAAACGTGCACAGCCTTTTTTGTTTCCACAACGCCTTTAGCTATTCGTGAATAAATTGGTAAGAAAAAGCTACCCACTATAATTAAACCTGAGGTCCCATCTTGCGTATTGCATACGTCACGGAAGTGTTTCTTCCTAAAATTGACGGCATCACAGTAACCCTTACTCATTTACTTGAATATCTTAGAGAGCGCGGGCATGAAAGCATCATGTTCGCCCCCAAGGGTTCTGTTTCCTCCTACGCCGGCACTGAGGTCATCGGCCGCATGAGCCTGCGCACGCCGTTCTACCCGGAACTGCACGTGGCGCTGCCCATGGCCCGCGTGGAAAAAGAGCTGCTCAAGTTCAACCCGGACCTCGTCCATCTGGTCAACCCCACTTCCTTGGGGTTGGCGGGCATGCGGGCGGCGCGCAAGAACGGTATCCCCGTGGTGGCTTCGTACCACACCGATATGCCCGGCTTCGCCCGCCGCTGGCGGCTTGGCTTCCTGGCCAAGCCCATCTACGGGTATTACCGTTGGATGCATAACCAGGCCAACCTCAACCTGACCCCGTCCGAATTCACCATGAAGCAATTGAAGGCCCAGGGCTTCAAGCGCCTGGCAGTTTGGACCGGAGGAGTGGACATCGACCGCTTCCATCCCGACAATGCCTCACCAGAGATGCGCAAGCGCCTCTCCGGCGGCGAGCCTGAAAAGCCGCTGGTGCTCTTCGTCAGCCGCTTATCGCGGGAAAAGCGCAGCGATTGGCTGCTGCCCCTCGTCCAGCAGATCCAGGGGATCCGCTTGGCCATCGTGGGAGACGGCCCTGCCCGCCCGCTGTTGGAAAAGCTTTTCGCCGGCACGCCGACCGTATTCACCGGCTACTTGCGCGGTGCGGACCTGGCCGGCGCTTTCGCCTCTGGCGATATCTTCGCCTTCACCGGGGCGGAGGAGACCTTCGGCAACGTGGTCGCCGAAGCCATGGCCTCCGGGCTGGCAGTGGTTGCGCCGCGCTCCGGCGGCGTAGTGGACCTGGTCGAAGATGGTGTAACTGGCCTGCTCTACAAGCCCGAGGGCCCGGCCAAATTTCTGGACTGCGTACGTGAGCTGGCTCAGGATTTGGAAAGAGCCAAACGCATGGGCCAGGCCGGGCAAAAGAAGGCCCGGCTGTATGCCTGGGAGACCACGCTTTCCCAACTGCTTGAGTTCTATGAAACTGTAGTCAACAAAGCAAAAAGCAAAGCTGAGAATTAATTCGCCGTCCAGGATCTTAAAAAACTAGCAGGAAGCGAAAAGTGTGGACTTGACAAATCGTTGATTTAGGCATATATTTAGGCTTGCCTAAATATTATGAGATGAGGAAAAATGACACATAACTCAAAGGCCATTCACACAAAAGGCCTGACCAAATTTTACGGCTCTTTCCAGGCGCTGCATGGCGTTGACCTGAGCGTGGAGCGCGGCGAAATCTTCGGTTTTCTTGGCCCCAATGGGGCTGGCAAAACCACCACCATCCGCTGCCTGCTGGATTTGATCCATCGCGATGGCGGCGAAATGGAAGTGCTCGGCATCGACCCGCGCGTCGACCCCGTGGCGGTCCGCCGGCTCACCGGCTACATGCCCGGCGAGCTGCACCTCGACGAAAGCCTGACCGCCGAGGCCTTGCTCCACTATTTTAACGATCTGCGCGGCAAGGCCGCCGATTGGGCGCAGGTGCGCACTCTCGCTGACCGCCTAGACCTTGCGCTCAAGCAGCCCATCCGCAACCTGTCCCACGGTAACAAACAAAAAGTAGGCGTGGTGCAGGCACTGATGCACAAACCGGAACTGATCATCATGGACGAACCCACCCAGGGCCTAGACCCGCTGATGCAGCACGAAGTGCTGCGCCTGCTGCGCGAGGCCCAGTCCGAAGGCAGCACCGTGTTCTTCTCCTCACATATCATGAGCGAAGTGGAGAGCGTGGCGCAACGCGTGGGCATCATCCGCGGCGGGCGCATGGTGGAGGTGGCTGATCCGAAAGTGCTTGGTACCCGCTCTCTCAACCGTGTGCGCGTCCGCTTCCAGAAACCCGTCGACAGCGCCAGCCTGGCTAAGGTCAAAGGCGTCACGGTGCTTTCCGCCGAAAATGGATCGGGAGTTCGTTTGCAGGTCGAAGGCGAAGTGGACGAGCTGATCAAGGCCCTGGCGAAATTCCCGGTACGCGACTTCGAGACCGAACGGCCCAGCCTGGAAGAAGCTTTCCTGGCCTACTATGACGACAACGCGAAATAAGTTGGAAAGAATCCTTCCCAACTTACTTCGCAAACAATGAGGAGATAAATATGTTTACAGGTTTCAAACACACGTTTTTCCGCTCCAGAGGCGCCATCCTGGGTTGGGGGCTCACCCTGGCTTTGCTGGCCATGTTGTTCGTGCCGTTCTACGACACCATTGCACAGAACGCAGCGCAATTCGAGCAACTCATGGATATTTACCCCCAGGAGATCATAGCTTTCTTTGGCGCCGGTGACGCGCTTGATTTCACTACTCCCGAAGGCTATCTGGCTGTCGAGTATTTTTCGTATATGCCGCTGGTGCTTGGCGTCTTCGCCATCCTGACCGGCAGCGGCATGCTCGCCGCCGACGAGGAACGCGGCGTGCTGGACCTGATCGCCGCCCAACCGGTGAGCCGCAGCGGGCTGTTTTTCGGGCGCCTGCTTTCACTGCTGCTCTCAACGGTGCTGATCGTGATCCTTGGTTATATCGGTGTGATGCTGGGGACCACCTATTCGGCCATGGACCTCGATGCCGTGGCGACCATCTACCCCTTCGCCTCGCTGTTTGCCTTGCTGGCCTTCTTTGCCGGGTTGTCCTTACTGCTGAGCATGCTGCTGCCCTCACGCAGTACCGCCTCCATGGTGGCCGGTGTGGTGCTGGTTGCCTCTTTCTTTTTGACCGGGTTGGCTAACATGAACGACACCCTGAAAAGCATTGCGCCGTTTCTGCCGAACAGCTACTACCAGAGTCGTGACTGGTTGGATGGATTCCGTTGGGATTGGTTCGCCGGCCTGCTTGGCGTCGCACTCTTGTTTATCGGCCTGGCTTGGTGGTCGTTCCAGCGTCGCGATATCCGCGTGGGCGGTGAGGGCGGCTGGAGGCTGCCGCGCCTGCGCCGGGCGGCAGTAAAAATCTAGTTATGAGGCGGTGCGAAAGCCCCGCCTTTTTTGTACGTGTATACTGACGACCGTGAAAACCAGCCTTATTTTCTTTGATCTGGACGACACCCTGTATCGCCGTGAGACCGGTGTATGGCAGGCCATTCGCGGCCGCATCGAAGGCTATATGCGTGAGCGGCTGCACTTGCCCAAGTCGCAAGTCATCGCTCTGCGCGCCGCTTATCTGGCAACTTACGGCAGCACCCTGCGCGGGCTGATGGAAAATCACCAGATAGACCCAGACGATTATCTGCTGTATGTCCACGATGTGCCCATCGAAGCCATGCTGCGCCCCAGCGCAGCCTTGGCCAGGATGCTCTCCCAGCTGCCCCAGCAGAAATGGGTGTTTACCAACGCCAGCCTGGCCCACGCTCGCCGCGTGCTGGCCGCGCTGGGCATAAGCCAGCATTTCGCCGGGATAGTAGACATCAAAGCTCTTGGTTACCAGAACAAACCGGAAGATGCCGCCTACCACCTGGCCTTGAAAGCCGCCGGCGAACGCGACGCGGTTGCCACGTTGTTCGTGGACGACCAGGGGGTGAATTTGGAGCCGGCCAAAAAGCTAGGGGCCGGCACGGTGCTGGTGGGCACCCGCGAACCCCACCCTGCGGCCAGCTACAGCATCCTCGCCGTGGAGCAGCTTCCCCAGGTCTTTCGGGACTGGTAGAATAATCTTGTGGAGCGGAATCTCTGCTCCGAAGAACAGACCAGCCTTCCATTGACTCAAGCCCCGATTTATTCCACTCTCATCCACCTGTGTTAAGCTTTCGCTTAATAAGGGAGCACATTCGCTGAAGCCCATGAAAAAAACCATACGCCTTTTCGCATTATTCGCCTTTGCCGCGGCTATTACCCTGGGTTGCGCCTTCTTTGGCGAAGTCGTAGATTCTTTGACTAACAGCCCTGCTGCCGTTGAAACCGCACAGACCCAGACCACCCCAGCCCCCGCCTTACAGGGCAGCGACGTGGACCTGGAAGGAGTGTTTGCCCCTGTTTGGGAAAGTCGCCAATATCTAAAGGACTATTTCGTAAATCAGCCCGTCGAGGATGAAGTCCTGGCCCAAGGGGCGCTGGACGGGCTAAATGCTTTCCTGGAAGACCAAGGCCTCAAACTTGAAGACATTTCAGTAAGCGCAGACGCGCCCAGCGCCGAAAGCCTGGCGCAGCAGGCCGGCACGCCTGCGGATAGCGGCGGCTCTTTTGCCGGCTTCTGGGAAGCCTGGCGCACGATCCAATTTGGGGACGCACAGCTCGTCGGTACCTATGAGGACCTGATGCATGCCGCTTTGCGCTCCATGGTGGAAGCGCTCGGCGACCCGCATACGGCTTTCATGGACCCTAACCAGGTGCAGCAATCCAATATCCAACTGGAAGGTGAATACGACGGCATTGGCGCTTTCGTGGATACGACCACCGAATTTGTCACCATCATCGCCCCCATGGAGGGTTCCCCAGCAGAGCGCGCCGGCCTGAAGCCCGGAGACATGGTGATCGCCGTGGACGGCGAGGATATGACCAGCGTTCCAGGCGATGCAGTCATCAACCGTATCCTTGGGCCAGCCGGAAGCCCGGTGGTGCTCACCATCCAGCGCGAGGATGAGCCCCAACCTTTTGACGTTGAAGTCATCCGCGAGCACATCAGCGTACCCAGCGTGCAGGGCGAAATTCTCGAGGGGAACATCGCTTATGTGCAGTTGTTCACCTTCGGCTCCAACAGCGTCACGGAACTCCACGACAAATTGGTGGACTTGCTAGCCGAAAACCCCAAGGGGCTGATCCTGGACCTGAGGAACAACGGCGGTGGCTTTTTGAACACAGCCGTTTCCATTACTTCGGAATTTATTACCAGCGGGATCGTGCTTTATGAAGAATACGGCGATGGCACCCGCGATGAATATTCTGCCTTTTCCGGAGGCATAGCCACCGATATTTACCTGGTGGTGCTCGTGAATCAAGGCACCGCCTCCGCCTCAGAGATCCTGGCCGGGGCCATCCAGGATTATGAACGCGGTTTGCTCGTCGGCGAAACCACCTTTGGCAAGGGTTCGGTGCAGCAGCCGGTGTCGCTTTCAAACGACCAGGGAGCTTTGCGTATCACCGTGGCCCATTTTCTCACCCCGGATGAGCGCCTCATCCACGGCGTCGGCTTGACTCCGGAGGTTGTCGTCGTCCTGACCGATGAAGATTTTGATAACGACCTGGATCCGCAATTGGATCGGGCGATCGAACTTATCAATGAAAACGCCGGGACTGCTGGCGGACAGGACTAAGCATGCCATTTCTTTTTAATTCGACTTACTTGATATTCATGATCCCCGGCCTGATCCTGATGGGTTTGGCCCAGTGGTACGTTAGCGCCAGCTACAGCAAATGGAGCCGGGTGCCCAGCAAGAGTGGGCTGACCGGAGCCGAAGTGGCGAAGCGCCTGGTGGAGCGCGGCAGCCTGCAAGGGGTGAGTATTGAGCAGGTGCCCGGCAACCTCTCCGACCATTACGACCCACGCAAGAAAATATTGCGCCTTTCCGCTGGGGTGGCGCAAAGCTCCTCAGTGGCTGCGGCCGCCATTGCTGCCCACGAGCTGGGCCACGCCGTGCAAGACCGCGAGGATTACTTCCCGCTGCGCTTGCGCGCTGCGCTGGTTCCTGCCGTGAACATTGGCTCGTATCTGGGATGGATCTTGCTGATGATCGGCATTTTCATGCAGCTTACTTCGGTAGCCTGGCTAGGCGTGGCCGTCTTCGCTGGCGGCGCTGTGTTCGCCTTAGCCACCCTGCCCGTGGAGTTGAACGCCTCGGCGCGCGCCCGCCAGATGCTGACTACTGCCGGCATCATCACCGATGAGCGCGAAACTGGCGGAGTGAACACGGTGCTGAATGCCGCCGCGCTCACCTATGTGGCCGCCCTCTTCACCGCCGTGTTGCAGTTGCTCTATTACGTCACCTTGGTCTCGGGCATGGGCCGGCGCCGTTGAACATCGCATTACTTGTCATTCCGAGCGGTATCTTGAATTCCTTACCAGTTGGAGATTCAACAGAGCAGGCGCCGTCCTGAGCGGAGCGAAGGAAATCCATCTAATCACATTTTCCAAATAACCAAAGTTCTGCCAACCATTTTAGGTTCCATATTGGAGCCATGTTCAGCCCTGTCCCCCTTGCTTTATTTTCCTAATAAATCGCGGAGGGCTGGTTCCAGGTCTGGGTAACTAAACTCAAATCCCTCCCTCAGCAGTTTCTGCGGCTCTGCGCGTTGGCCATCCATCACCACAGTGGACACTTCGCCTAAGGCCAATTGCAAAGCCAAGCGCGGCACCGGGAGCCAAACCGGGCGGCGCATCACTCGGCCCAGCGTACGCGCAAAATCTCGATTGCTGGCCGGATTGGGCGCGCTCAGGTTATAGGGGCCGCTGGCCTTGGGATTCTCGATCAAAAAACGCAGGCCAGCAATGGCGTCGCTGAAATGGATCCAGGGATAGTACTGCCGCCCAGACCCGAACGTATTTCCAGTAAACAGGCGGAATGGGAGCACCAGCAGAGGGAAAGCCCCACCCTTTAAGGTCAGCGGCAGCCCGGTGCGCACTACGGCCCGGCGCACTCCCAGCCGCTCCACCTCGGCTGTGGAGGCCTCCCAGGCGGCGCAAACCCCGGCCAGGAAATCCCCGCCGGGGCTATCCTGCTCGCTGGCCGGCTCGTCCCCACGCGGGCCGTAATAACCGACCGCCGAGGCCTGCAGCAGCACTTTCGGCTTATGGCCGGCCTGTTGGATGGCCTGCACCACGGCAGTGCCTGCGTCCAGCCGGCTTTGGGGGATCAGCTGCTTGCGCCGCTTGGTCCAACGGCTGGGGATGAACCCCGTGCCTTTGAGGCTCTCACCGGCCAAGTTTACGATGGCGTCGGCGCCATCGGCCAGGGAGCCCCAGCCGGCGGCCGTCTTGGCGTCCCAGGCCACCGCCCGGGCGCCGGCAGGTAGCCGGCTGACTTTGGCCGGATTTCGGCTGAGAATAATGACTTCATGGCCGTCGCCGGCCAGGCTTTCGGTCAGAGCTCGGCCGATGAGGCCGCTGCCCCCGGTAATGATTACGCGCATGTCCACTCCTTTGCAGTCAAAAAAATATTCTGAAAAATGATTTGTTCCGCGATTGCCCCGCCCAACTTTGTCATTCCAAGCGGCATATCCTCTTTTGTCATTCCGAGCGGACTTAATAGTACCTTACCAAATTGAGAGTCAAGAAAGCGAGGAATCCTTATTGCCTTATATTCCGAATAACCATTTTCTGCCTTATAGTAGGCCTTTTTATGAATTTATTTATCGATAAACTAAAACAAAGCAGCGGTGGCTTAAGCCACCGCTGCTTTGGAATCCACAGATAAAAAGAAGCTTATTATCTTCTCTTCTTTTTTGCGGATTTCTTTGCTGCTTTCTTCTTTGCGGGTTTCTTCTTTGCAGCTTTGCGTTTTGTGGCCATGATTCTCCTTCCGCGGATTATCGCCAATGGTATTGGCGAAGTTAGAGAAGTATATGTGATAACGTGTCTAAATGCTGTGTAAATATACATGCAAACGCGTGTGAAATTGTGCGCGTGTGTGTAAATGGCGTGAAAAAAAACAAAAAAACGCGCAATTTCCGCATATTTTTTGCGCTAAGTGCGCTGAAAAAATATATATTCGCTCGTGTCACAAATAAATCCCCGCGAAAATATTCCTACAATTAAAATATTCCGAATAATTCACGAACAACAGGGAGAATTAAATCCCAATTCGGCAGCAATACTTGCGCTCCATCCGCCGTAACCCAGGGAGTAACGGCTTCACGCGGCAGCACAACGTTGTCAATGCCGCCAAATAATACGGCGCGCAGCATCGCAAATAACAATCGCGGCCAACTCCACACGGGAATATTCGTATCCACGGCTTGGGTCATTGCGATCATTGCACCGGGAATGCGGATCCAATTAAGCGGATTGATGATCTGTTTTCCTAATGCAACAATGAATAGTTGCCCGTTCTGCTGGCGAAAGAAATCGTCGCCCTCACGGTTGCGCACAAAGGCCAGCGCTTGCGTGCCATCCAAGTGATGCGTGCCCGGCGGATAGTCGGCGGCTGCCTGTTCGAGGCTGACGTCGATGCCGCCCAGTGCATCGATCACCGCGGCGAATTCTTCCAAGCGCACGCGCACGTAATAGGTCACATTCACGCCGAAGTTTTCGCGCACGGTGGCCGCCGCCAGCCGCGGGCCGCCGCCGGCTTGCGCACCCTCGCCCCAGGAATGCGCGCTATTGATGCGGCTCTCCCCGTACCCGGGAATCGGAACCCACAGATCGCGCGGGATGGAAAGCATATTGACTTGGCCGCTCAACGGTTGAATGCCCAGCAAGATCATCGTATCGCTGCGCCCGATGGCCGTCCCCTCCACGGCGCGATCAATGCCAAGTAACATCACGTTGGTGCGGAAGGGCGCAAAGAAATACGCCGCCAGCAGCACGGCGATCCAGATGGCGAGCTTCGAGCAGCCCCAGCGCCGCCGAGTTGGCTTCGGCCGGCTAAGCTGCGTCTCGCCTACCAGATCGCGAGTCGTGATCGGCCGCGTTTCTGCGGACGGCGGTTCGTAAGTTTCGTATTCATCCATAGGCAGGAAATTATGCCCCCTTCATTGCAAGTTGGTAATTAGTGATTAGTGAATAATGATCAGGTTTTTTGTAGGGGCGGCTTGCAGGCCGCCCCTGCTCCTCAACTGGCTTCCGCCGCGGGCGCAACCTTGCCTGCCAGGAAAGGATCCTGCACGCGGGTCAGCTCCTCGCGGAATTGCTGCGTATATAAATTGTGATAATGCCCGCCCTTGCGCAGCAGCTCGGCGTGCGAGCCGCTTTCGGTGATCTGGCCGTCTTCGATCACCAGGATGCGGTCGGCGCGCTTGATGGTGGAGAGTCGGTGCGCGATGATGAAGCTGGTGCGGCCTTTCATCATGACCTCCATGCCGCGCTGGATGAGCGCCTCGGTCAATGTATCGACGGATGAGGTGGCCTCATCCATCACGAAGATCTCGGGGTTAGCCAGCACGGCCCGCGCCAGGCTGATCAATTGCTTTTGTCCGACCGAGAGCAGGTTGCCGCCCTCGCCCACCTCGGCGTCATAGCCCTTCTCCAGATCGATGATGAAATCGTGGGCGCCGGCCAGCTTGGCGGCTTCCTCGATCTCGGCGTCGCTGGCCTCAAGCCGCCCATAGCGAATATTCTCGCGCACCGAGCCGGAGAATAGGTGCGGCGTTTGCAGCACCACGCCGATGCGCGATTGGATGCCGTGCAGGCTGAACTGCTTGTAGTCCGTGCCGCCGATAAGCACCTGGCCCTTGGTGGGTTCGAAAAAGCGGCACAGCAGATTCACGATGGTGCTCTTGCCCCCGCCGGTGGGACCCACCAGCGCCACGGTCTCACCCTGCTTGACCCGCAGATCAAAGCCCGCCAGGATCTCTTCCTCGGGAGCGTCGTCATAAGCAAAGGACACGCTATCGAACACGATGTCGCCCTTCAAAGTTCCAGGATCTTTCGCGCCCTCTACGTCCACCACCGTGGGCACCGCGTCGATCAGCGAGAAGATGCGTTCAGCGGAAGCCACCGCGTGCTGCAGTTCGGCATACACGCGCGCCATTTCCTGAATTGGGAAGATTATGAATGTGACGTAAGATACGAAGGCGGAAATGCCGCCGATGGTCATGCCGCCCGCTTGCGTCTCCAAGCCGCCGAACCAGATGATGCCGCCCAGGGCCACAGCGGTGATCAGCTGCACGACCGGCAGGAACAGCGCCGAGAGCCAGGCGGCCCGGTAGCCGGCCTTATACATCTCGCCGGTCAGTCCGCCGAACTCCCGCAGGTTGGCCTCCTCGCGGCCCAATGATTTGACCACGCGCACGCCGGTGATGTTCTCGCTGTAGGCACCGGTGATCTTGGAGTTGATCTTGCGCACTTCGCGGTATTCCTTGATGATCTTTTTCTGGAACCAGGAGGCCACCACCACCAACACGGGGATGGCCACGCCCACCAGCAGCGCCAGGCGCCAATTGATCAGCGCCATAAAGAAGCCGGCGGTGATGATGTTCATGATGCCCCAGGTGGTATCCAGCATGCCCCAGGTGACCAGTTCCGCCACCCGGTCGGAGTCCGAGTTGACCCGCGAAAAGATCCAACCCACCGGTGTACGGTTGTAATAGGACAGCGAAAGGTCTTGCAGGTGGCCGAACATCTTCTTACGCAGGTCATAGCGCACCCGCTCGCCCAGCACCCCGGTGAGGTAGATGAAGGTGAACACGCCCACGGCCTGAAAGAGCAGCAGGACGCCGTATTGCACCATGATGTCGAAGATGATGTTCAGATCGCGCCCGGCCACTCCACGGTCGATGATCTCCTTGTTCAGGTAGGTGAAATACGAATCCAGCACGGACACCAGGCTGATCATGACCAGGAAGCCGAGCACCCAGGGCCAATGCGGCCTCAATTGAGCCAGAATGCGCCGGAGGGTGCGCCCGTTGAAGGTCGTTGAAAATTCTTCTTCTTGAAATTCGGTAAAGTCTTCCATCTTCCGTTCCTTAGTTGCTGGCAGCCGAAGACACTTCGCGCTGCACTTCTTCTTCGATCATGGTTTGGATCTCAAATACCTGGCGGTAGATGCCTTCCTGCGCCAGCAATTCACGGTGCGTGCCTTGCTGCACCACCCGGCCTTTGTCGAAGACCAGGATCAGGTCGGCCGCCATCACGCTCTGGATACGATGGGCAATGATGAAGCTGGTGCGGTCTTTCATCAGCTCCCGCAAGGCGCCGCGGATGGCCGCCTCGGTCTCAGTGTCCACCGAAGAAGTGGCATCGTCCAGAATGAGGATGCTGGGGTCCTTGAGCAGGGTGCGCGCCAGGGTAACGCGCTGCTTCTGGCCGCCGGATAGCGTGACGCCTTTCTCGCCGACCAGGGTGTCGTATTGGCCGGGAAACTCGCGGATCACATCGTGCACCGCGGCGGCCTTGGCCGCCGTTTCGATCTCGGCCTCGTCCACCTCGCCGCCCACGCTGTAGCGGATGTTCTCGCGTAGGGTGCGCGAGAACAGGAAGGGCTCCTGCAGCACGATGCCGATCTGCTCGCGCAGAACCTTGCGCGGGTAGCTCTTCAGCTCCACGCCATCCAGCAGGATGCGGCCGCTGGTGTAATCGTAGAAACGCGGCAGCAAGCTCACCAGGCTGGTCTTGCCTGAGCCGGTGGAACCCAGCAAGGCCACCCTTTGCCCCGCCTCGCAACGGAAGCTGACATTATGTAGCACCGGCATGCCGGGCTCATATTCGAAGCTGACGTCCTCGAAAACTACTTCGCCGCGCAGCCTGCCGGCCGGCCGGGTTTCGCCTTCATCCAGCGGTTCGCGTTCCTGCTTGATGATGCTGGTCACGCGTGTGAAGGAGACCAGGCCCTGCGACATCTGCACAATGACCCGGCCCAGGTTGCGGATGGGCCAGATCAACCAGACCAGGATGCTGACGTAGGCCAGATAGGCGCCAATGGTCATCTCGCCGTTGATGGTCATTTGGGCGCCCACGTAGTAGCCGAACAGCATTTGGGCGCCGGTGATGATGTCCGAGAGCGGCCAAAAGGCGGAATGCCACACCAACAAGCTGCGGCCTAGGGTGTATTTCTTCCAGTTGGCCTTCTCAAATTTGCCCCGCTCGTAATCCTGGCGGGCGAAGGCCTTCACCACGCGTACGCCGGAGAGATTCTCCTGCAGCACCGCCGAGAGCACGCCGTCCTGGTTTTGGAACGCTTCGTACGCTTTGGAAATGCGTCCGAAGAACCAATAGGACATGGCCACGGTGAACGGCACGCAGATCACCGAAAGCCAGGCCAGGCCGGCGTTGAGATACACCAGCACGCCGAAATTCGCCAGGAACAACATCAGGATGCGGCCAAACTCAATTGCCTCTTGCGAAATGAAACGGCGCACTGCGTCCACATCCGAGGTGACCTTTTGGATCAGCTCGCCGGTCTTGGTCTTGTCGTGATAGCTGAAGCTCAGCCGCTGGATCTGGTCGTAGAGGTAATTGCGCAAGCGGCGCGCCACGGCTTCGGCTGTGCGGCCGGCCAGCGTGCCGCTAGCATAGGTGAAGACGCCTTGCACGACCGCCAGGCCGACGAAAGCCAGCGCCACCAGCGGCACGCGCTGTTCGAAGCCGGCTTTCCCCAGCACGTCGTCGATGAAGAAACCGAGCAGCAGGTAGACGCCGGAACGGCTGAGGGCAGCGATGCCCAGGCCCAGCGCGGCGAGACCATAGACGGCGCGGTGGCCTTGCAGCAAGCGCCACAAGCCCCTGGCGCGGCTTTCGGCCGCCACGTGCTTTAGATCGACAAACTCAGAATCGGATTTTGCAGACAACAAAACTTATCTCCTAATCAATAGGCAAACATATACAGCTCGCTAAGATAGCGAAAATTTCCCGATATAAAATGGGGAAAAATGGGGGAAGAGGGCCAGACGCAACCCTGCCCGGGTAAACACACGCCCGTGGCAGAACCGACAGGTGACAGTCTATACCAGACGGAAAGATTCGTCAACCTAGGAAAAATTGAGATGATTAAGTGGGAAATGAGGAAATCACTCGAAAAATGGGACGAATTTTTCTAGCGTTTCCTCGACAGCGTCCACAAAGTGCACCAGCGTTTGAATGACGGCTTCTCCATCAAGAGGGCCAGGTTCACTAAACGCTATGTGTCCGGTGGGGCGGAGGGTTACCTCGAAATTGGAGTAATAGGCAGCATTACGGGGAGTCAGGTGAGTGATCCTTCTGCCTCCTTTTGGGATATAGAGAGCTGTTCCATCTTGACGAGAAAGGGAGGCCATAGAAATAATGACGTCGTCGGGCTTAACGCTCCTATTCGGAACTCCCTTGTTGATGGTCACGTCGAGGCGGGTGAGTTTCGGTTTCCCAATTAGCAAAAGCAATCGATGCTTGTCTTTGATATCAAGGGCATGGTTTCTGAATAGCGTCTTCCCCTTTCCTCTCGGGTAAGGTTTGATAGCGTTAAAAACACCCGTGGTTTGAGTTCCGGCTTTGTCTGTGTAGGTCCTTAACTTCGATTTGAAATCACCAACGTTCTTGCCAATGGGGAATTGAATAGCGTTACCGATACAAAGGTGTCTTGGATTTCTTAGGCGAATAAGGGCACAGGCAAGGTGGTCGAGGGCAGAACGAAGATTGTGAATCGCGTCTCCTACGACAGCTGAAATTTCCGGTGATGGATTGCCTCCCATTGTAATGAGAAAGAGCTTGTTTCCCGAAGTCGGGTCAATCTTTTCAACGATGCGATAAGAGTCATTCTTAACATAAGACTCCTCGAGTTTTTCAAACTCCGCAATGTGTACTTTAGCCCGGTCAATTTTTGTCCGAACACCGCGAAGAAGATGGAGGCGCGTCACCATCTAGATTGCCTCCTTACGGCTTGGGACAAAGCGAGATCTGCCCCGTCGCATCTATCAGTGTCATCCCGGAAATTGAGCCCTCTCCAAATGCGTCCCAATCGTATGGCCCACCAGGAGCTGAGGTTGGTACTGGGCTCAGTTGTATTCTCGGAAGGTTTTTAGCGTAACCGATAGCGATAATACATTGACCAACGCGAATGTCAGGATGTGTGGAAGTTGAATCAACAATTCTTAGCCATCCCCACCTGGCAAGCCAAAAGGTTACTACGTAGTTTCCTTCCTCTGTCCAATACTTAGGTGGCCCAAGTTGCGACGTGAGACAAGGAGACCTGGCATCAACAACATCAATCAGGCAATACTTTTGGTTTGTGTAAAATGGGCCTTCAAAGGTGTTTCGATCTAAAAATACGCAGTCAATGTCACTTGGGAGGTAGGGCAGAACTGCAGCCACCGTAGCATTGACACTCTCGAAAGTTGCTTCTTGTCTAACATAGGCAGGATCAAATGTCGCCGTTGAATAAACAGGCCGTGGAGTTCTCGTGGATTCGCCAAAAACAAGGCTTGGAAACCTCCCCCCATTTGTGGCAATAGCTAAATAAATGAGAAGAACAATTATGCCAACAATGACCACCAAGAATCCGACCTTCACGTATGTCTTTAGTCTTATTGGGTAGTCGCTTTTGTCAGCTTGACGGTCTTTTGTTCCGTCTTGGCTTTTCTTTTTCCATCGACTCTCTCGAAACGAATCGATAACCCAGCCGATTGAAAACCAAAGAACTGCTGAGACTCCTACGTTTCCCCATAACTCCGGCCCTCCATACGGATGGGCGTAGAAAGCTGATACCACACCTAACCCGGATAGCCACCACTTGACGTGAGATTTTCTTTCAGCTGCCCCCTTCTCTCTGCCTAGCTCAGCATCGACTCGTTTACGCTTAGAAGCTCCTGAAGGGGCAGAGCCCTCATATTCGGGCAGCTCTCGGCCGCAATGCTTGTATACAATTGCAGCTTTTTTGATGTCCTCAGCACAATAGGGGCATTGTTTTATGTCATCCATTTCTCACCCGCTTGAATCCTAAGTGAAGAGGGGAAAATTGTAAAGGCGAGTCGCTTTTCAAAGGTCTTTCAACTCCCTTGATACACCCGCCTTTTTCCACAAATTCACTCCCTTTTCTGCTCTAATCCCCGCACTTTAGTCTCTCTGTATCGAAAGGGGAATTCCATGCAAACCGATCCTGCAGCTCTTCTTGCCCAACTCATCGACTACGGTTACGCTCGCGTCCCCACTGAAGAGCTTCCGCTCGAATGGCGCCGCGCCTATGATGCCGCTCGCTGGGCCCGCGGCGGCCGCTACCAGCCAGCGGGGCGAGGAAGGCTCGCACTTCCTGCTCATGTGCATTCTTGTCAAGTTTGCACGACCCCGCCCCCTCCCACAACAATATATCTTGTTAGTCGACCTAACTAATTTTTCAACGATTAAGATGTGTCATTCTAAGGGAGTAAGGCGGCCAATGGCCGTCGTGGCGACCCGAAGAAGTATCAATACCTTACTTCGACGACTAGCGTGCTATTAGAAATTATCGTTATGAGACCTCTTCGCTTCGCTCAGAGTGACACACGGACGTTTGTCATTGCGAGGTAAGCCAACGAAGTGGGTCAGAGCCTGCCCTGAACGAAGCGGATGGGTGGCTATCTCCACCATTGCGAGGGAGATTGCTTCGCTTCGCTCGCAATGACGGGCAGAAAGACCGCTGACTTGACATGTTAGAATCCCCCATCGCCGCTCTAAAAATTCCACGCCTGTCCCATTTCGCTCGTTCCACGCTGATCATCGCCTTCTTTTTCGGCATCGACAAGGTCTTCGCCTTCGTGCGCCAGCTGCTGGTCAACAACCAGTTCGGCCTGGGCTACGAACTGGACGTTTTCAACGCCGCCAACAACATCCCGGACCTGCTTTCGGCATTGATCTCCGGCGGGGCGCTGGGCGTGGCGCTCATCCCGGTGCTCTCCGAATATATGGAGAAGCGTGGCCGCTCCGAGGCCTGGGACCTGTTCGTGCGCATCCTGAACTTCGCCTTCATTGCCACCGGCGTGCTGGCCGCGGTCATGGCCCTGCTCGCTCCCTGGCTGATCGCCACCGTCATCGCCCCCGGCTTCCCCCCCGAGCAGAAAGCTCTCTCCGTCGAGTTGATGCGCCTGGACCTGATCGCCATCCTGGTCTTTTCGATCAGTGGCCTGGCCATGG
This sequence comes from uncultured Anaerolineaceae bacterium, assembly GCA_964572455.1. Lineage (GTDB taxonomy): Bacteria > Chloroflexota > Anaerolineae > Anaerolineales > UBA11579 > JAMCZK01. The sequence goes on along the minus strand of CAZNFL010000010.1, from coordinate 12,729 downwards.
CGGGCTTGCAGGCCAACCAACATTTCATTTTGCCGGCGCTGGCCCCCGCGCTCTACAACGTAGGCCAGATCTTCGGCGCGCTGGTGCTTTCACCGCATAGCGGCTACCAGATCGCCGGCTTCACCCTACCCCATTTCAGCCTGGGCATCCAAGGCCTGGTGTACGGGGTCATCATCGGCTCACTGCTGCACCTCGGCATCCAGATCCCCGGGCTGCTGCGCTATGGCTTCCGCTGGCGCCCCATCGTGGGCCTCAACCGGCCCGAAGTGCGCCAGGTGCTGGTGCTGCTGGGGCCGCGCGTGCTGACCATGTTGTTTATCCACATCTATTTCGTAGCGCGCGACAACCTGGCTTCGGGTTTGAACGAAGGCTCCATCTCGGCGCTCAACCTGGGCTGGTTCATTATGCAAGTGCCGGAGACCCTGCTGGGCACTGCGGTGGCCATTGCTTTGCTGCCCAGCATTTCGGAGATCTTCAGCCGCGGCGAGAAAGAAAAGTTCGCCCAGACCATCAACGGCACCGTGCGCGCCATCCTGGCGTTCACCATCCCCGCCGCGGTGCTGCTGGGGATCAGCCTGCCGCCCTTGCTGGCGCGCGCCTTCCCCGCGTTCAGCGCCGAGCAGTTGGATCTGGTCGTGTGGGTGACACGCCTTTACCTGGCCGGGCTCACCGGCCACGCCCTGCTGGAGATCGCCTCGCGCTCTTTCTACGCGCAGCAGAACGCGAGGACACCGCTCTACGCCGCGGCCTTCAATGCAGCCGCTTATATTGTGCTGGCTATTGTTTTGACGGGATTTATGGGCGCTGGGGGAATTGCTTTTGCCGGCACGTTGGCCTTTACCGCCGAAGCCTTATTGCTTTTGTGGCTGCTGCGGCGCAGCTATCCAAGTCTGCTGCACAGCTGGGACACTCTGCTGCGCGTGGCGGCCGCCAGCGGGCTCGGCGGCCTTGTCGCTTTTGCGCTGCTCGAATTCGCGCCGATCCCTGCGCTGTTTGCCGCCACGCTCGGCTTAGTGGTGGGGACTTTGATCGCGCTGCCCTTCATTCTCCCCGAGCTGAAGGTGTTCGCCCAACTCGGCCGTCAGATAGCGGCCACACCCATCAGTGAAGAGCCGCTCGCCGACTCATAGCGTCAAATGGAGATCAGAGGGGACACAAAGGTTTGCGGATGTGCAGGAGTGTGGCGCAGGTTTTGCGCCACACTCCCTATACCCCTTGTCATTCCGAGCCGGTACTAAAACCGCGTGTCATTCTGAGGCGAGCCATGCTCTCGAGCGAAGCGAAGGGTCGGCGAGCCGAAGAATCATCGTTGCCGCCTCTTCCGAATTACCGAATTCTGCCAGCCACGTATGCTTTTATAGGGGCGGGTCTTAGACCCGCCCGCTTCTGCCAATCATGCCCCCTAACTGGCTCATAGCCTGGCGCGCGTGCCCAGTCAAATCGGGACGAGAGGGGCACGACGTTCCCGCTCTGGGAGGAGTGTGGCGCTGTTTTTGCGCCACACTCCCTATCCCCTGTCATTCCGAGCGGTATACCGAACTCCTTACCAGCAGGGGACTCAACAAAGCGAGGAATCCATCGAATCACGTCTTCCAAATAACCTCGTTCTGCCAATCATGTCCCTAAAACAATATGGGGTCTTCGTATGCTTTATTGTTCAGATTTTATTTTTAGCGGCCTGATAGTCGCTGTAGCCGCCCGGATAATCGTTCAGCTTGCCGTCCTGCAATTCCACAATGCGGGTGGCAACCCGGTCAAGAAAATAGCGGTCGTGGGAGATCACCAGCACGCTGCCTTCGAAATCTTCCAGGGCGCCTTCCAGCACTTCCGCCGAGCGGATGTCCAGGTTGTTGGTCGGCTCATCCAACAACAGGAAATTGGCGTCGCTGAGCATGATGAGGATGAGCTGCAAGCGGCTGCGTTCGCCGCCGGAAAGCGTGTCGACCCGATTACGCATCTGCTCATAATCGAAGAGGAACTTGCTCAGCAGCTTGACCGCATTGGGCTCGCTTAGTTTGCTAGCGCGGCGCACCACATCGATCAGAGGCTGGTCGCCGGCCAGGGTCTCGTGCTCCTGCGCGTAATAGGCGGTACGAATGCTGGGACCCAACTTGATCTCGCCGGCGTCGGGCTGCTCGCTGCCCAGCAGCAAGCGGAAGAGCAGCGATTTGCCGGCGCCGTTCGGCCCCACCAGGCCGACGCGCTCGGCGTGCCATAAGGTCAAGTCAATCCCGCTGAGGATCTCGTCGCGGCCGCCGCCGGCAGGGCTGGCAAAGCCTTTGCGCACGCCGATAAGTTCTAGCACCTTGTTGCTGCCGCGCCGGCCGGAAAACTGCAGGCCCATGGCGCGGCGTTCGGTGATGGGCTTCTCGACCTTTTCCATCTTCTCGATGCGCTTCATCATCGATTTGGCGCGGCGGATGAGTTTCTCGTTATCGTGGGTGCGGCCCCAGATCAGCAGGCGCTTGGCGGATTGCTCCAGGCGGTGGATCTCGGTCTGTTGGACTTTGAACTGGTGCTGCTGCTGGAATAAACGCGCCTCCTTTTCTGCGGTATATTCGGAATAGTTGCCGGGGTAAACGGTGAGGCGGCCGTCTTCCAGTTCGGCGATCTCATCCGCCACGACGTCCAGCAAGTAGCGATCGTGCGAGACGATCACCACGCCGCCGGGGTAGCTGCGGATGGTTTCTTCGAGGAAGACCTTGCCGGCCATGTCCAGGTGGTTATCCGGCTCGTCGAGCAGCAGCAGGTCAGGCTGGGTGACCAGCAATTTGGCCAGGCCCACCAGCTTTTTCTGGCCGCCACTGAGGGCGGGCACGGGCAGGTCCAGCTCATGCTCGGCGAAGCCGAGGCTGAGCAGCGTGGCGCGCACCTGGCCGGCGTAGCCGGGGCCGCCGATGTGTGTGTATTCCTCCAGCAGGTTGGCCTGCTCGTCGATCTTGCGGGAGAGTTTCTTCTCGTCGGAGTAGACCTCCGGTTTACCGAGCTCAGCCTCGACCTGGGCCAGGGCGAGTTGCAAGCGCGGCACTTGGGTCGAGGCAGTGAGCGCCTCCTGCAGCACGGTATGCGAAAGGTGGAGGCGCGGCTCCTGGTGCAAATAGCCGATGCTCAACTTGCCGCGCAAGTTGGCGTAGCCGCTCTCGGTGGCCAGCTCGCCGCTGATCAGCTTGAGCAGGCTGCTTTTGCCGGCGCCGTTTGGGCCCACCAGGCCCACGCAGCGATCTTTATGGATCTCCCACGAGAGATCCTTGAAGACCGGCTGGGCGTTATAGCTGACCGTCACCCGGTCGAGGCTGAAGGCGATAATGAGAAGCTCCTGCCGATGCGGCCGAGGTGGGTATTTTGAAAGGAGTCAGGGTATTTCAGACCGAAACCCCATATGCGATCGAAGCTTGAGTGGGCGAAGATGAGGGCGCCACCTATGATCAGATTCGGTTGGCTAGTGACAACCCCCAACAGATAAAGCGCCAAAGCCACGCCTTTGTGGTGGAGAGCGTTGTAGGTGAAGGCGCCTACCCGCGGCCCGGCCAGATAGCCGATGGCGCCCAGATCGGGGGCGAAGAACAGGATAAGCAGCCACCACCAGTCGAGGCCGAAGCCCCGGAGGAGAACCAGGCCGAAGAGGAACATAGCTGCTTCTTCCAGTTTCAATAAGATTCGCATCGCATCCATCCTTTCCCGAGAATATTATAAGGGGAGGAATTAAAGAAAAACGAGGCTCCAAGCCTCGCGATCGCATCTCAAATGGAAACAATTCAAGGCTTGGTTATTTACTTTTCGTTTTCGCTTGCTGTTCCCCGGCCACACCCGCCATCAGCAGTCCGACCTCACGCCTATTCGCAGATTTGGCATCCAGGATATCGACGATGGCGCCACGGAACATGACCGCGATGCGATCGGAGAGCTGCATGATCTCGTCCAGCTCGGGGGAAACCAACAACACAGCCACGCCTGCATCTCGGCTCTCGATCAAACGCTTATGGATATATTCGATGGAGCCCACGTCCAGGCCGCGGGTAGGCTGGGAAGCGATGATCAGTTTAACGGGGCGGGAGAGCTCCCGCGCCACGATGACTTTCTGTTGGTTGCCGCCGGATAGCGAACCGGCATGGGTGCGGGCGCTAGGGGTGCGGATGTCAAAATCCTGTATTTCCTTTTCCGCCATCTGCAGGATAACGTCATGGCGCAAAACGGCGCCTTTGGAAAAAGGCTCCCGATAATAGCTATTCAACACCAGGTTATCGGCTACGGAATAAGGCAGCACCAGACCATCACGCTGCCGATCCTCGGGAATATGGGCGGTGCCCAATTCGGTGATGCGGCGCGGATCGGCTTTGGTCACATCCTGGCCGGCAAGGGAAATCTGGCCGCCAGCGGGTTGCCTTAGTCCAGTCAGGGCTTCAACCAATTCTGTTTGCCCGTTGCCCTGCACCCCGGCAACGCCCAGGATCTCGCCGGCACGCACATCAAACGAGACTCCCTCCACGACGGTGTGGCGGCGCCCATCGGCAACGGTCAGGTCGCGGACCTGAAGAATGACCTCACCCGGCTTGGCCGTCCCTTTTTTCACATTTAGCAGCACGTCTCGCCCGACCATCATCGAAGCCAACTGGCTCTCGGTCGTCTTTTTGGGTGTAGCCGTCCCGGCCACTTTCCCCTGGCGGATCACGGTGATCTGATCTGCGATCTTTAGCACTTCACGTAATTTGTGAGTAATGAAAATGATCGAATTGCCGCGCTCGGTAAGTGAGCGCATGATCTTGAATAATTCGTCAGCTTCCTGGGGCGTAAGAACTGCGGTGGGCTCATCCAGGATGAGAATCTTGGCCTGGCGGTAGAGCAGCTTGATGATCTCCACGCGCTGTTGGACGCCGACCGGCAGCTCCTCGATCAGCGCTTCCGGATCGACGCTTAGTTGGAATTGTTGAGAGATGCGCCGGATCTCGTCGGCAACCTTGCCTTTGTCCAAGGTGCGGATGGGGGTGAGGACTTCTTTGCCCAGCATGACGTTCTCGGTCACGGTGAACACAGGCACCAGCATAAAGTGCTGATGTACCATGCCCACGCCGGCGTCGATGGCATCGTTGGGCGAGTGGATTTCCACTTTCTTACCATGGATGAAGATCTCACCTTCGTCCGGCTGGTAAAGGCCATAGAGGATATTCATCAGGGTGGTCTTGCCAGCCCCGTTCTCCCCCAGGATGGCATGGATCTCCCCGCGGTTCAACTTAAGGTCAATATGGTCGTTGGCCAAAACGCCCGGGAAGCGTTTGGTGATATTGCGGACTTCTAGGACGACATCGTTTTCCTTAGCCATGCGCGTCAGCGATCAGCCTTCCTTCTCGTAGGGAACGCCTTCCGCCGCAGGCGGACGCGCGCGGCCCACAAAACCGGCCAGGACCACAATGGTGATGATGTAGGGCAACATGCCGATAAATTGGTGCGGAATATTGATCACTTGGTCAAATTGGATTTGGGTCTGGATGGCGGACGTAAGACCAAACAGCAGCGCCGCCCCCCAGGAACCCAAGGGCGTCCATTTGCCAAAGATCATCACGGCCAATGCCACAAAGCCACGACCATTGGTCATAGCGCGTTCAAAGGAGCCTACGCTTTCAATGCTGAGGAAAGCGCCCGCCAACCCTGCAATACCTCCGGCAATGATCACATTCATATAACGAGTGAGGAATACGTTGATGCCGACCGTATCTGCGGCACGGGGGTGCTCACCCACCGAGCGCGTGCGCAACCCCCAGCGGGTGCGAAACAGCATGAAGTGCAAAACAAACACCAGGATTATGGCTGAGTATGTGATCGGGGGATTAGTAAAGAGGACACGGCCTATGAGGGGAATATCGGCCAGAGGGCCCAGGGGAATGATGGGTAGTTTTCCACCACCGGAAAGGCCTTGCTGATAGAAAAAACCTGTAATTCCCAGGGCAAGGATATTGATCACCGTGCCACCAATGATCTGGTCCACTTTAAGGGTGACGGACATAAAGGCCAGGAACAAGCCCATCAGCATGCCAGTGAGCACGCCGACGAGAACGGCGATCAGCAAGTTGCCAAAAAAAGCACTAATCAAGAAGGAGGTGAAAGCAGCCATCAGCATGTTGCCTTCGATGCCGATGTTCACTATGCCGCTGCGTTCGCAGATGAGGCCGCACAACGCCCCTAAAACGATAGGCGTGGAATGCCGCAAAGCAGAAGCCAGCACAGCCTGGGTTCTGATGGGGTCATCGTTGTAAAACCAGGCGATTGCAATCACGATCAAAGAAGCGACGATCAAACCCACCCTGCGTTTCTTGAGGAATTCAAGCATCCGAGTGCGAGCGTTAGCATCCATGCTATTTTTGTTCCCCCCATCGCGAGCTGAGGTTAGGGGCGCCTTCCTCGGCCCGGACGCGAATAACCTTGCGGATCAGTACATCGGCGGCAACAAAGAAGAGCATCAGGGCTTGCAACACGGATGTGATCTCCGGGTCCACACCCACGCGCTGCATGAGGCTGGAGCCCGACTTTATGGCGCCGATCAGGATAGCAGCCAGGATATTGCCGAAAGGATGGGTTTTTCCCAAAAGGGCAACGGTGATACCTTCGAACCCCAGACCTTGATTGAAACCAGGCTGGAACCTGCCGATCACACCCATGGTCTCCACCGCACCGCCCATGCCTGCCAGGAACCCGCTAAGGACCATGGTCAACACGATAATACGAGCGACTTTAATGCCGGAATACCTGGCTGCGCGCGGATTGAGGCCGGCAGTGCGAATCTCAAAACCCAAGGTGGATTTTTCCAAGACCCACCAAACGAGAAACGCCACGGCGACCGCCAGGAAAAAACCGACAGGCAATTCCGCCACTCGCGGAATGACGGCCGTGTCCAGGATGGCCGGTGTGCGGGCGACGATATTGCTCGCCGAGGTATCTTTCCACGGTCCATCCGCCAGATAGTCCGTGATGTTAATGGCCACATAGTTGAGCATGATGGTGGTGATGACTTCATGCGCGCCGGTGGCAGTCTTCAATACGCCAGGAATAACTCCGTATAGGGCACCCGCCAGCGCACCCCCAAATAGAGCTAAGGGAAGATGGATGACGGCGGGTAGGCCATGGACGCCAAAACCGATAGCCGCGGCCGTGATGCCCCCGAACAAGAGTTGTCCTTGGGCGCCAATATTGAATAACCCGGCTTTAAAGGCAAAAGAAACCGCCAAACCACTAAACAGCAGCGGCGTCGCTTTTTCCAGGGTGCGGCCCAATGCTTCTAGATCGCCAAAGGCGCCGCGTAATAAATTTGCATATGCGCTTAATGGATTTATACCGTTGCTGGCAATGATGATGGCGCCAGCCAACAAAGCAACCAGAACAGCCACCAACGGCACGCTGACAGCGGACCATATTTTTTCCAGCGTACTTGAGGTCTTGGTTTGATCTTGACTGCCGTTGGATTTAGCCATATTAGCTGTGGGGATCAGCTCACATTGTAATAAGCTTTTCTCAACCCGTAAAGTAACTGGCCCGAGAGTTGTGAGCTGTTAAATAATAAGGCGGCGCTTTATGCGCCGCCTTATTTACTGCTACGGTTTACGAGCTGAGACTTATGGCGCGGTGATGGAGCCGTCTGCCAAGCCGGCAATGATCGCGTCCAACTGGGCCTGCATATCAGCCGTTACCACCGACTCGAAATCGTGGTAAGGAGCCAGGCCGACCGTGCCGAAGTAGAGACCTTCGTGGGGTGTGCCTGCAGCGAACTGCGAAAGCAGATCAAAGACTGCCGCATGGATATGTTTCTCAGCGCTGGATACCAAGCAGGGTTGGGCTTCAGGTACAGTATTCCACTGATCAACATCCACACCGATACAGTACAAGCCATCGTGTCCGGCTACTTCTCGCAGCGCACCGTTACCTGTGTCACCACCAGCGCCGAAGACAACATCTGCGCCTTGGTCAATGGCCTGAGCAGCGGTAGTCGCGCCCCATTCGGGGTCGACGAAGGCAACATCCAGGCCACCGGGGTGGTAGGTGGAGATGATGGTAATGTCGGGGTTCACATAGGCTGCGCCGGCTTCGTAACCTTCTTTGAAGGCTACGACCGGGGGAACCAAGTCAGTGCCGAGCACGGCGGCAATGGTGCCACTCTCAGAAAGCATGGCAGCCAAGGCGCCAGCTTGGAAGCCAGCCTGGGCTTCGGGGAACAGTATGCCGGCGAAATTGGCCGTGTTGCCTACGAACTGATCCACACCAATGAAGTAAATGTCCGGGTTGGCAACCGACATGGCCAAGGTGGTGTCACCGATGGCAAAGCCGGAGGTGACGATAACATCGTAACTATCGTCCACAAACAACTTGATGTTGGCTTCGTAGTCCGTGGCGCTCTGGGTTACGACGTTTGCGACGTGGGCGCCGAGTTCAGCTTCTGCTTGCTGAACGGCTTCCCATGATGCCTGGTTGAACGAAGCGTCATCAATGCGGCCTACGTCGGTGACGAAGCCTATGCATAGGACGTCTGCGTCTGCGCAGTCGACTGCAGCAGGGGCGCCACAGGCCGCTAAGGCCATTGACGCTACCACCAGCAGTGCGAGCATATGAAACAGTTTCTTGCTCATTTCTTGTCTTCCTCCTCAAGGGGTTGTAGGGTGCTTGCCATTAAGAATAAGGGCTTTGCTCCCGGGTTGGATACTAGGAGTCTAACATGAAGCCAAAACCAGCGCAAGAACCCATAATTTTTTTAATGTGGAAATGTCTACTCCGAGGGGAGCACAATGAAACCAGCCAATAAGTCCTCAATAACAACTTGGGCATTTGCCAAGCGCGCCTCGCTGAGGTAGGCAGAATTGACATAGGCCAAGCCCAGCGAAGGACTTGAAGCCGGGGCTTGTCCTGCCAGGGTTAACGGTAGCTGTTCGCGCAACGCCGCTATCGCGTCGGTCGAAATGCTAGCCAGCCAACTGGCCTCAAGGCCCGGTGCGGGCTCCCCGCTACCGATAAGGAGAACCCCGAAACTGGCCAGGTACTGGGCTGCCTCGCTGGCCTCCAACTCCGGGGCCAGATAGACCACCTGGGCACGACCAGCCAGGAGCTGTTCGGCGGCGGCCTGCCAAGTTTGGGCGTCCGTGGCTTGGGCAGCCAGCGGCAGCTCTGAATCCGGGGGAGCGATGGGGATGCAGGCGCCACAAAAATATTCTGCGCCCGCTACGAAGTCATTTACCCAGCCGGCGCTAGAGGGAGTGTAGAGCATGGCGGCGCGCCAGTCCTCGGCAGTGAGGGCAGCCACATAGCCGGCAATGAAAGCCGAGGAGCCATCTTGTCCCCCGCCCAACGGAAGAGCAACCAGGTTTGGGGCCAATTCAGGCGAGAAGCCAATTGCGATGATCTGTGCCTGGGGAGCGGCAGCCGCTAAGGCCGCTGCCCCGGGGTCGGGCGCCAGGAGCAAAAGAGCGGTCAATTCGGCAGGGACCTGGGCGGGATCGAGGAGGGCGCGCTGCTCAAAGCGCATTTGGTTATCGGCAGCATAGGCCGCGGCCAGTTCCGCGGCGGCGGCGGCCAGCCCCGGATCCGCTTGCGGAGGCGACACCAGCAGCACAAGTGGCGCCGGGGTGGTGGCGGTGGCTTGTGGAGCAGCAGTCTGCTCAAGAACAACGGTTGGCTGAGGTGAAATTAGGGAAGCGCAAGCCGTGAGGAGGAAAACCGCGGTGGCCAGCAAGATCAGGCGAGCCGATAGTGAAGTAATCATATTAAGAAGTAATGTCATCACACAGCCTTATTACTACTTGACAAGAACCACGGCAATATTGACTGAGCACCTTCAATTATCCCGGGCATACATGTCGCTAATTAATGCACATAGTTTTAGAAAAGAGAAGGAAATGATAGCGGTGTCAAGGAAAATCCACAATAAGGGCTTCCTGTATAATACCGCGTGAAGATCGCTTTCTCTGCTTAACAATATGAAACTACCTCCTTCTAAGACCCTGCCGGATAACGACCCGCAGCTCCCCGCGGCGCGGCGCCGCCACGCGGAGCGCAGCCTGTTCGGGCCGCTCAGTGTGGACGAGCGCAGCCAGGCGCTGGAGAGCGTGGTGAGCCGGGCGGCCCCCAACGTAGATTTCTTTTTATATTCCCTTTTTGCCGGCGCGGTGATCGGCCTGGGTCTGCTGGTCGACTCGCCTTATATCCTGATCCTAGGCGCGCTGATCGCCCCGCTGATGGCACCGCTGGTGGGGGTGGCCCTGGGTGCTTCGCTAGGTTCGCCGCGCCATTTTGGGCGCAGTTTGGCTGGCTTGCTGCTTGGCTGCACGCTGGTGTTCCTGGCCGGTTGGCTGGCTGGGCAGGCCGCGCAGAATGGGACGTTTACGCTGGTATTTGTTCACGTGCAATTCAACTGGCTGACTCTGCTGGCTCTAGGCGCCGCAGGCGTCTTGACGGCCGGCACCTTGATCCGAGACCAAAATGCCGAGCTACCCAGCCTGTTGCTTTCCTACGGACTATATGTGCCGCTGGTGGCAGCTGGTTTTGGGTTGGGAAGCGGGCTGCCGCACTTGTGGCCGGATGGCCTGGTGGTATTCGCCATTCACCTGGCCTGGGCAACATTGTGCGGAACGGCGACGCTGGCTTTTGCGGGCTTCCGGCCGCCGACCGTGTTCGGATACTCCATTGGCGCGGCGGTGCTCTTAGCCGGGGTTCTGATCGTTATTGGCTTCACCGGAGCCGGGGCGGTATTCGGCGCGGGCATTGGTTTGCCCACGTTGACGCCAAGTAACACACCGACCTCCACGCCAACAGCAACAGCCAGCCTCACCCCGACGGCGACCCTGACGCCAACCGCCACGCGCACGCTTTCGCCCACCCCAAGCGAAACGATGACCCCTACAGCGACCCCGGTTATCGCCATCATCGACGCTGATGAAGGCAGCGGCGCGTTCCTGCGGCTTACGCCAGCGGGGCAAGCGCTTACTTCATTATTGAATGGGACACTGGTGCACTTGTTTCCGGAGCCGGCAGCCGAAGCAGGCGGCCAGTTGTGGTTGCACATTTACGTACCCAGCTTGGGCCGCGGCGGTTGGGTGCTGCAAAACCTGGTAGTGAGGGTTACGTTGCAGTCCAGCGCTACGCCATAACCCGGCGTTAGGCCGCCGCCGCGTTGACGGGCCCTGCCCCGTCTGGTAGAATGCTGACCGCCCTGTGACGGGCAGCGCCCGCGGCAAAATATCCACGATAGAGGAATCGAATGGAAATCTTATTACTGGAAGATGTCTACAAACTGGGCCGGGCCGGCCAGATCAAGAAAGTAGCCAGCGGTTATGGGCGCAATTTCCTCATCCCGCAAGGGATGGCGGTGCCTGCCACCAAAGGCGCATTGAAGCAAGCCGAGCGAATCACCACCGAAGCGGACAAGCGCCGCAGCGCCTTGAATAGCGAGATGAGCGGCGTGGCGGATAAGTTCGCCGGATTGCAATTGTTGTTCCCCGCCCACGCGGGCGAAACCGGCAAGCTATATGGTTCCATTACCACCCAGATGCTGGCTGACCAGATCAACGAAAAACTGGGCCTGCAACTGGATAAACGCCAGATCCATTCTCAGCCTTTGCGTTTGCTGGGCATGCACAAAGCGGCGGTACGCCTGACCATGGATGTGATCCCCCAATTCGAGGTGGTTGTATATCGCGAAGGGGAGAACCCGGAGAACTACAAGGTGGCCGCGGCGCAATTGGCTGCAGCCGCGGAGGCCGCCCATCCCAAAATTGAGGAGGCTGTGAAGCCCGTCCCGCAGGCGACCGTGCCTGAAGTAAACGCAGCAGAAGCCGGCCAGGAAGCAGAAGCTGAAGAAGCCAAGTAAGCGACCAGCGGCGCAAGCAAACCTGCATCGACATCCAATCAGCCTGCCGCAGACCATGGCGCAGGCTGATTTTATTGCTGAGATGAACCCTTCCAAATGAGCGCAACAGAAGTAGGGCAACAATTACGCCAGGCGCGCAAAGCGCGCAACCTGGAGCTGGCCGAGGCGGCTAAGGCCACGCGCATCCGCAGCCATTATCTGGGCGCCCTCGAAGAGGGCGAATTCGGCGCACTGCCCTCGCCGGCGCAGGTGCACGGTTTTCTGCGCACCTACGCTGAATTCCTGGAGCTGGATGTGCAAGCCCTCTTCGACCTGCTAAGCCCGCAGGCAGCCGCGCAGGGCGAAGAAACGCCGCAGGTGGCTGCGGGTGGCGGGCAAGTATGGGAAAGCCAGGCGCCGCAGATCTTCGTGGAGCTCGGCGCGCAATTGCGAGAGCGGCGGGAAAGCCTGGAGCTGACCCCGATCGAGGTCGAAGAAAACACCCATATCCCGGAGCACTATGTGCGACGCCTGGAGGCGGGCGGGTTCGATAGCTTTCCTTCTCCCACGCAGGCGCGCGGCATGCTGGGAAATTATGCTGAGTTCCTCGGGCTGGATAGCAACGTCCTGCTGCTGCGCTACGCGGAAGCGCTGCAGCAACGCTTCCAGGCCAAGCAGGCAGCCAAGGCGCCCAAGCCACAGCCGCAGCGGGCGAAGCTGGTCTTCCGCCTGCCACCCTGGCTCACGAATTTATTTTCGCGCGACATCCTTTTCGGCGGACTGGCCGGGTTGATGCTGCTGATCTTCGTGGTTTGGAGCATTGGGCGGATCGCGGCTGCCCGGGCCGGCGAGCAGCCGGAGCCGACCGTGCCCCCGCTGACCGGGCTGCTGCTGGCGACCCCGGAAGCTCC
>CAZNFL010000009.1:0-65514 GCA_964572455.1 uncultured Anaerolineaceae bacterium | reverse complement strand
TCAAGAAAGAGCCTCAATGGGAGGAGCTGCTGCGCCGGCTGGGGCGCATGGGCGCGGCGCCCACCGGGTTACTAGATCATCCAGAGATCGCCGGGAAGATATTAGGCGAGAAGTAGCCTCGCTCCGCTGCGATGCTGCGCATCGCGAGAGAAGCTACCGGGCGATAGCACGGTGACGCTTCTCTAGGTAGCCAGAGGCGGGGCGCAGGCGGGCGGCGGCCGCCGACGGCAGCGGGCGGGCGCGGGGGAGATGACCCAGGGCGCCTGACGCCAGTTAAACAGGCGGCCCTTTGAGGCGGAAGTTCGTAAGCGGCTGCTGCTGGAAGCGGATGAATCGCTGAAATTGGCGGCGCGGGTTTGGGCAGTGGAAAGAATCAGTATCCTCGAAGGAGGTTTGCTTCGGTCGGTAATCAATAAGGTGCTCGTAATTGGCGGTAATGTGTGATTTGACAATTGCTCAAGTTGCAAGGCATACCCTTACATGTTATAGTTTGTTGCAATTGATCAGGGATTGGATAAAAAAAAGACCTTTGTTTCGAAGCGAAAACCCAATAAATCTTAAGAGCGGGAATCTAAATGGAATTCCGAAAAGAATTTAAAGATTACGTAGAGATTGTGATATTGGTTATTATTTTAGTGATTAATTCATTAATTATTCAAGTATTACAGAAACCTTCACTTCTAGTTGTTTTTGTGGCCTTTCTGCCGATTTGGGGTATTGATGCCCTTTTAAAGGCTGTATTTAAGCTAGACACAATGCTGAGTTACGCTGATCTTTCGTTTGCATCGCTTGTGCACATTGCGCCAATGATTGCGGATAATTCCCCAATAAATTGGGACGGTAACCCAAATTTCACGGGACCTTTTGAAGATGCCAAATTGCTTGCAGCCTTTATCCTTATTTTCTGGATAGTTTCTTTGAGAGGCATACAAATTATGAGAGATGCCTCAGGAGAGGATTTAGTAAATAGGCGATATTTTCTAATCGGTAAAATAATAGTAACGGTTTTTACATTTCTTTCGTACTCCGCTGCCGTCATTTCAGAAATGCGATGAGGGGAGGGAATCATAAAAATGGACGTATTTTTGGTCTTAGTTTTGACCCTCATTAATGTTTTCGCCTTTTCGGCCTTGTTGTCCAAGGTTGGGATCATTACAGGTCCGTCCACCCTGTTGTCTGAAGCTAAAAAGGAAATACCAAAGTTACAATCCAATGGGGAAAAAATAATCGAAAGAGCAATTAAAGGATATGAATTAGAGGAAATCGAGAACGATTATGATGTTGACGAGCTTTATTTAGCACAGGGTGAGGTTATTGAGCAGTTGGTAAAAGTTTTGGGTGAAAAGCTTGAAAGCCATATAGACGAGGGAAGTGATAGATTTCACAAAATAGACTGACTGTTAGATTCGCGCAGGGAATTTCGTATAATAGGTATAAGGTCGAACCAAACAACGAGGTGCCAAATGTTAGTAAAGGCCACCGCTTGTGATACCTGTTTCGATAAATTAATAGAATCGAACCAAACCCTTGTGTCGTCTATCCTCCCTTTGAGTTTTGGTGGTTACACTAAAGAAGACCTGATTCCAATGTGGTATGTAAAAATGAAGGAAAGCGGGTATTCTGATCAAGCCATTCTTTCTCTTGCTGCTATCCCGCAAATTCTTCGCAGATCATTATTGAACTTAAAGAACGATCTTTTTAGAAAAGAGACTGTAGCCGGTTTGAATCAGAGGTCTTTTCGGGATATTGAATTGGAGGATGAATTCAGTGACATGAGCGAAGATCAGAACCCTGAGGCAATGCTAATTAGTGGAGTGAAGGAAGCAGGAATCAAATTGGGAGTTGCGCATTTGTTTAGGGTGGCTGGTTTAAGCAAGACGCATAAAAAGATCCTGTATATGGATATGGAAGGTTATTCGAATGATGAGATCGCCGAGGCGCTGCACACCTCAAAAGCGACGGTTTATTCGCGCAGGAATCAGGCTATGAAATTGCTTAAGAAAGTAGCGCAGACAAATGAAAGCATTCAAAAACAAATAAAGGAGGTTTAATCGTCTAGTTACAAAATAAAGCTTTTTCTTTCGCCCAAAGGCAAAGAACTGCGTTGATTAAACAGCGCAGTTTTCTGTCTCTGTCAGCCGTAACGGACTAGCTATCAGACCGGTTTAAATAAAAATCTATGTGTTCCTATCCAGTAATTGGGAGTGTATGATAAAATGAAACGAATACTAGAGGTCTTTCAGGAGCTGTTTGCCACCAGGCTTGAGTTAGCCCCGGTGGCCGCTGGGAATTCTTTGCTCGAGTTTCCAAGAAACCAGGGCCGGAAAGAGATAGGCGAAATACGAATGGTGGAAATGCGCATTCAAGAGAAAACCAAAATATCACGTCAGGAGCGCGTTGAGCTTGCCGAAGCGTTTTTGAATGAGGTTCTTTTAAAGAACGTCGACAGCCTTTCGGGAATGAATGAGCGTGAACTGGCACTCCAAATTAGAAAATTTTGCACGGAGAGATCGCAAAAGGGGATTTTCTTTGAAACGAATGTCTTGTTGGGTCGAGTGCTGGATCATGTTGACCGTTATTCTGCCAAGTTTCTAAACAATGGAGCAAAGCCACCGGAAGAATTAATTCGCGAATATCAGATATTGAGGAACCTAGAGAGACTGGATTTGCGTCGAGTTGACAAAGAAATATCTCAAATGTAAACTGATGCGGGCTTAAGAAGCCCGCATCAGTTTTAAACTTGCAGTAGTCCTCAAACTTAATATTTCGCCCATTCCTCTTTGATCTCCTCCTCCCCGGTTCCTTCCCGCCTTGGCCCAATAGCTCCTCCCAGAATTTAGCATCGTAACGGCGGCCGCCGACGGCAGCGGGACGGCGGATTTCCAGATTGAGGAGGCATGATGATTGGGCTGCCAGTCATACCGCGGGCCAGGCTGGAGAAGCGTCATGCGGCGTCAGCCGCATAGTTTCTTCCGCGATTTCGTAGCTATCCCAAGCCTCGTAACC
This sequence comes from uncultured Anaerolineaceae bacterium, assembly GCA_964572455.1. Taxonomy (GTDB): domain Bacteria; phylum Chloroflexota; class Anaerolineae; order Anaerolineales; family UBA11579; genus JAMCZK01. The sequence goes on along the minus strand of CAZNFL010000009.1, from coordinate 62,508 downwards.
GCGAGCAGGCTGGAGAAGCGTTACTCGGCGCTAGCCGAGTAGCTTCTCTCGCGATGCGCAGCATCGCAGGGCGCCCCCTGCGACGACGGCTTCCCGGACTGGTAGTGTGGCCGCCGACCGCAGCTAGGCGGGCGGGAGGGAATCGCAGAGTGCTTGTGCCTATTTCTAGAGATATCTAACTAGAGTGGTAAAAACAATGAGTCCAATAATTGAATCCAAAATATTTAGTGAAGCTCCTAATAGAAATCTTTGATAGGTCCTTGCTCCCAGCCAAATTCTCGCAACTAAACTATCCTTCACAGTGTTTCGTTCGAACTTGGCTGGCATTTTGTATATGTTATTCCAAACCTCCCATTTCGAAGCTACCTTGAATAGTAACCAACCCGCAATCATCTCGGGGACAAGAAACCATGAGAGGTAAAATAAAACTCGTTCCGAGCGCCCTATCCAACTTGACCCTCTTTCTGATGGAATTTGGAAAACATCCTTCCACGATCTAAGCTTTGCGATCTTGGGTCTGTTGATATCGAAGTCTTTTTTTACTACAGCAAGTATCTTATCAACACCCGACCCTAAAAACCAAACAACCGCCAAGCCAGCGAAGAATTGCCAAGGGTGTGAAAACGCTAGTTCAGACAATTCGGTTTGCATTTTTTACCCACCTTTCTAGACCTGACTTTGTCAATCCGGTTTCATTTTAGCCAAGGCTAAAGCTTAGTGCATCTGGACAAAATATGCAAATAGCTAAAGCTGCTGTTAGCGGGTTGCTGTTCACCAACTGCGACTTCCAGATATGGGCGACGGCTTCCCGGACTGGTAGCGGGGCCAATTCGTTACGCATTGGAGGACCTACTGGGCTAAAGCCGAGGGAACGCAAAAGGCCTAGACAACCCCGGGCAGGCGCGGGGAAAGGAGAGGAAGATTGTGTAGGTAAGTGCTTCCCAACTGCATGATTTGCTGGAGCACCCCATGTGGAGGAAACTAGGGGAGTGAGCTGCATGGGATCCCATGCGGCAGAATTAGGATTATGATTATGATGATGTACTCTTAAGGAGGGCAACTTGATAGTCCCTAAATGGGCGGCAAAGCAGATAAGCCAGGCCAAAGACGGTCGCTTTCGGCTGCTCGACCTTAGACCGAAGCGAGAAAGCCATAAACCACTAACTGAGATTCCGGCTGATGTGTTTGACTTACCCTGGCTTGAGGAATTGCAGTTGGAAGGAAATTTTATCTCAGAGGTTCCTGATGATATTCTGAAATTGAAGAAATTAAAAGAACTGAAGTTGAATGGAAGTAACCTTCAAACATTGCCCAGTTCCTTTGGAAAACTAAAATCGCTTACCAATCTGCATCTAAGTGATAACCGTTTTGAAACGATCCCCCTAGTTATTTTTGACCTGGTTAATTTAAGAATCCTAGATCTGAGCTATAACAGAATTGCCGAACTATCGGAAGGGATAAACAAGCTAATACGGTTGCAATGGCTCGATCTGAGTTCAAATCGGCTGTCTAAACTTCCAAACGACCTATCTGCGTTAAGTAATTTGCGAACCCTCAACTTAAACGAGAATAATATAAAGGAGTTGAACACATCAATATCAGGTCTAGTGGGACTTGTATACCTAGATCTAGAATTCAATCAAATAGAGGTCTTGCCTGTGGAAATTGTTGGCCTTGAGCGACTTCAAGAATTAGCTTTGTCCTCAAATCCCTTAATTGTGCCTCCCCCAGAGATTGCACGAAAAGGCCTCTATGAAATTGGTAAATATTATCAGCAATTAGAATTAGGCAGAGATTTACTGTACGAAGCTAAATTGCTAATATTAGGGGAAGCGGGAGCTGGCAAGACCACATTGGCTAATAAAATAATTGATTCAACTTACAATTTGAAGGAGGAAGTTACAACTAGGGGAGTCGACATTTTTAATTGGACATTTCCCTATAAAGAAAAGAACTTTAGATTAAATATTTGGGATTTTGGAGGACAAGAGATTTATCATACGACTCATCAGTTTTTCTTAACTAGGCGATCTCTATATACCTTAGTTGCTGATTCGAGAAAGGAAGATACTGACTTTTATTATTGGCTAAACCTGATCGAGCTATTAAGTGATAACAGTCCTCTACTGATAATAAAAAACGAAAAACAAGATCGGCGAAGGGAAATTAATGAACGGGTACTAAGAGGAGAATTTACGAATCTAAAAGAAGTGCTCCCTGCAAATTTTTCTGACAATCGAGGGTTGGAGAAAATAAAGGAGGAGATAAAGCACTATGTAATATCATTGCCACATGTAGGGACTATGCTTCCGAAATCGTGGTCGGATGTTCGAGGCCTTCTTGAGGGGGACGTTCATAATTACATCTCCTTAGAGAACTACTTTGCACTATGCAGGCAAAACGGTTTTCACGACGAAAGAGATTGCTTGCAATTGAGTGGGTACTTACATGATATTGGGGTTTTTTTACATTTTCAGGATGATGATCTCTTGAGGAGAACAGTTTTCCTAAAACCAGAGTGGGCGACTCGGGCGGTTTACAAAGTTCTGGATAATCCTATCGTTGTAACAAATCTAGGACAGTTCACTCGCTCAGACTTAATAAATATATGGGGATCCGAGGAATATTCCAACATGCATGGGGAACTTTTGCAATTAATGATGAGGTTTCGTCTATGTTATAAGATCCCCGATAGTTCTGATACCTACATTGCCCCTCAGCTTTTGACTGAGAACCAACCAATTTATGAATGGGAAACCGATAATAATTTATTGTTGCGATACGCTTATGAGTTCATGCCCAAAGGCATACTCACTCAATTGATTGTGCTTTTACATAGGTTTATTCTAGAGCAAAAGTATGTTTGGAAAAGCGGGGTTGTCCTTGAGAAAGAGAAGTCAAAAGCCCAAGTCGTCGAATATTATAGCAAGCGTGAAATTCAAGTTAGAGTATCCGGTCCGCACAAGAAAGAGCTAATGACGATAATCATGTACCAGATGGATAATATTCACGCTAGCTTTAGAAGACCGAAGTATGACAAGTTAATCCCGTGTAACTGTGTAGAATGCAAATCAAAAGCGGACCCATATTTTTTTCGTTTCGAAGTTCTCCATAAATTCATTGAGGATAAGCAAAATAGGATTCAATGTCAGCAAAGTTACAAAATGGTGAATGTGCGGTCGTTGATCGATGATGTTATAAGTAAGGAATACCGGGAGAGCTATGAAGGAGAAGGAACAGTGACTCAAAACTTCTATTTTGGAGATGGTACAAAGATTGATAACCTTGTTACAGGTGGTTCGATACAAAACAGTTTTAATAAAGCCAGAAATGCAGATATATCAACTGAATTAAAACAAAGCTTAGAACAACTTGCCGAAGCTGTTGCAAGAATGAGTAAAGAATTAGCACCGGATCAGGCAAAAGAGGTAGCAGACGACCTCGAACGACTTGTGGAAGAGGCGACTGCGACGATCCCTAGTAAAAAATGGTATTCGGTTAGCATCGACGGTCTAATAAAAGCGGCCGAGAATCTCGATAAACTCGGCAAGCCGGTTATTAGGCTAGCGCACAGGGTTATGTTGCTATTGGCTCCAAGATCTCGGTTGTGAGCCAAAAAACCCTAGCTCCTAATCGCTATCTTGGCGCTCCGCCTGCCGCCCCGTCTATAGCAGTTCCTCACATCTATCGGCTTGGCGCACGTGACGCAGCAGCCTGCAACGTCGGCTTTTTCGGATTGGTAAAGGGGAGGATGTTTATTCGTGGACTGCACTCTCACCAAAATAGTCAGTATCTAAATATTTAATTTCATACAGAGTTCTAGTTGTAACTCCAACGCCATGATCAATCATGAGTTCTGTGAGTCTCTTCCCATCTATCAGAACAATTTTTGCATCAATTGATCCAGCAAAAGCCTGAGCGTCCTCAGAAAACCGAGCTGTTGTTATAAAAATACCTTTTTTCGCCCTTTTTCCCTGTAAGGCTCCAGCAAATTTCTGTATTTCTGAACGGCCAATTGGCGTATTCTTATTCCACTTTTTTGCTTGAATGTAAATGCTGTCTAAGCCTAGTCTGTCTTCATCAATAATTCCATCAATACCCTCATCACCACTTTGGCCTACTACTTTTGCTGCATCGCGCTGCGAACCACCATAACCCATTTTCACGAGGAGTTCAACTACTAGTTTTTCAAAGAAAGCAGGTGTACTGTTTGTTACATAAGTTATTAAACGGTCAGATAAATCAGTCCTAATACTCAAGTAAGCACTTTCAAGTGTTTCTTCCGGTGTCAAACCGTCGATTACTTGATCCTGTGCTTCTTCAACCGTGTCTACTTGACTTACTTTTCGAAATTCGGCATATTCTGGAAATTGCTTTAAAAATTTTATGTCCTATGTTTGTTGGATTTTCAGAGAGTACTTGTTTTCCACGGGTGGTGATTTGAAAATGAGCCTTCTTTGGATATTCAACCAAACCAGCTTTCTTTAGGTGTGTACGAGCCCACCACACCTTATTTGAAAAAACGGCATTCTGTCCACTGGGAAGCAGTCTGGCACGTTCCTCTTCTGAGACATTAAACTGCAATGCTAATTCGGCTTCTGCATCATGAATCGCATGAGGTTTTCCATCTCGGGATAAATATAAAAGCGGAAGCATAATCGATTGATAACCTGGAATTGGCATAAACTAACTTCCCCTCAATATGCTTTTGAGTCTTTTTACTTCCAGAATGAAATCCCTTACCCTAAGCGGGAAATCTGATTTATAGAGCTCGCCAACCAAAACAACGGGATTCATCATATCTCCATCAGAGGCTTGTACAATCTTCCCGCGAATAGTTGAAAAGAATATCTCTTTTGATATTCGGCCGCGAGCGTTTATGTTACCTCGGTGGCCCAAATGCACTCTCATGTTTGAGTCGCGTAAATAAACACCACCCGTTCGGCGATTTCTGCCGCTAACCGGCGAATTTATTTCGCAATTGATGGAAACCATTTTTCCTGGTTCTCCAAAGCCAAAAACACACCAAAATCTTTCTCCATTTGATTTATCTTCTCCGGGAAAGCCAAAATGTGCCCAAAGACCTAATTCAGGAATCCAAGAAACTGGCCTTTTGACTAACCCGCCTTGATATCCAATGTTTACTTCCTTCGAATACACGGCACGGTCGACCAAGGATTTACGAAAAAACTCTTGCGCCTCTGAAATTTGTTTCTTATCGGTAATGACTTCCATCATTTTTTCCCTCTTATCATACCTATTCTACCGCGAAAGATGCGTACAACTTCAAAACCAAGGCTCCCTCATTGATCTGCTTCGCGATCCACATGCCGCCTGTCTTACCTAATAGCTCCTCCAAGGATAACGGGCGGCGGCCGCCGCTGACGTCAGCGGGCGAATCAGCAACACCGACAAAAAGCGTCAAATATGGCCAAAAAATAATTTTGAAATTAAAGGTCTACTAATTCAATCTGAAGTCTGACTTGCTTTTATTTGCGCATGCTTCAACGCCGCAATTTGTAAGGCTTGCTTAACTTGCAATTCAGCCACTAACGCCCGTTCAATTTCAGAAGTTTGATCTAATTGAGTCTCGGAAATTTGAGAATTCAAATAGGCGCTCTCTTTTCGGGCTCGGTGTTGTAAGATTGCGTGATAAGCAATCCAAATTTCGTAGGACTGTTGAAATAGTTTTGCTAAAGATTCTTGACGTTTTAATTTTTCGAATTGGCTTGCGTAGTGCTTGAAGCCTATTGAGTAAAACACTTTTATTCCCCCATTAGATTCTAGCGGCTTGTACGCTATGTTTGGAATTTCTGTTTCTGGGACTTCTTGCCAGATTTGTTGAAATTTCTCGCTCTGTGTAACCGGATCGATTCTTACTATTTCAAATGGAGGAACTTTACCCAAAATCTCTTCATCCCCTGCTGGTGGTGCGGGCAAGATTTCGTAATCGATTTGGTCGGTGAGCTGACCCCCATCAGGCAAAGTCAGACTTGCGATTACTCTCCCAGTCCCCCCAGGATCCTGACCCTCTTTTACCCGGATACGCCAATTAATCCGACCACCTTTAAGAAGGGACTTAGATGCTTGTTCCAGCAACTCGGGAGAAAATCTGATGGCAATTCTGTGCTCTCTGTCGAATCGGGAATTTGCATCAGTCTCAACTTTTACTTGTCGATATTTCCCAACTCGTATTGAGAGTTTTCCTTCTGGTTGAACTATTTTGAACTTCGTTACGTCTGGGTAAGCCAGGGTAAGGAGAGGGTCTAACGGTTTTGGCGGGCGCCTTGGCCTTCTAATGATTCCCGTTGGATCTTCGGTATCACCATCTCCTGGGGCTAATACGTAACCTTGGGCACTAACTTCATAACCGCTGTTTCGCAAAAGTTTAACTATCTCTCTCTTTACAGTTTCATCCGTTTCGTCTGTTTGGGAAAAGATACTTTCGACTAATTCATTTTCTAATGCATACAATGCATCGTCATCCTTAATTCTTTCTTCGACAATTCTTAAAAGCTCATAGTAAGCCTTGTCTTTACGAAAACCCTCTCTTGTTGTAGATAGGAGTTGATTTCTAAGGTCTTTATTAGCGTTGGTTACGTTGATGTGAATAACCATATGCCGGGAAAGCAAAGATAAATTAAGCTTACGAATAAAATGAGCAGTTTCCTCGCCTTGATTTTGACCGTTGACAGTTCCAAGTATTGGTCGATCTTTGTTTACAAAAAGCTCATTTGATGATGGTCGTAATACTAATTCGCCTTTTTGTTTTTTGTAATTAAATACGACCCAATATTCAACCCCAATACTAGGCTCGTTATTGCTTATTGGGTTTACCATTTCCATTACACCATGGTGTTTTAATACTGTTCGACCCTCCTCATCTTCGCCCTCTTCCTTCTTGAGAGCGAGCTTCATTAGTCGGTTGCGCGACCCTGTAACAAGCTCGTTTTTCAAAGCCTGGGGATTTCTTAAATCGATAACTCGGAAAGGCAACAAGGGATCGAACATCATTGTGTGCAGGAGATGATACAAATTGTTTGCGCTAGGTGATAGTGGTTTGTTGTACCTTTCCAAACTGTATCCGTAGGATCTTACAAGCGTCCCATTTTTAAGGTGTAAATTGCTATTGGACAAATCATTGTAAAGTTCTATGTCTTCGGTTATATCAAAGTGCGGCACTTCTGATGCGGCCCCATCTGCGATAGCAAGATAGACATAAGCATCATCCTTATAATCTTCCGAAAGAATGAGCTTTTTAACCAAAGTAAATGAGATCCTTTGTGGTTGATCTAGATGCCTAGAGGCAATGAACGTAAATTCGCTAAATCCTAGAGTTGACGACCCACCTTGGCCAAAAGCTCCTGCGAGATACTTCTTTTTTCTTTTATTTCCTTCTTGAAGGCTCAGAATTGTTAAATGGAAAAACCCCTCTTTGATGCCTATTCCGTCATCCAATACGTCTATTGTTGGCTTTATGTCGTCATCTCCTCCAAGGAGGACGACGTTCACATGTTTATCATGCCCTTTTATAGCGTAGTCCTCCCAGTTCGACAGTCCGCCTTCAGCGGTACTTGTCGGCCTCCCAAACCACAATGAAACAGCTTCCATTGGTGATTGAGGAGGTTTGCCTCCACGTTTATGAAATTCGCCTTCAATTACAGCATCGATTGCGTTTGTAATCCGCTCAATCAGACTGCGTTCCGGCTGTGTCGCGATATTTATAGTCGAGATATTAGATTCGTTGTCGCCATAAAACTTCCAGCATAACTTCAGAGGTCCAAATGTTTCTCCAACCTCAGCTTCAGAATGATCGCCAATTTCCCGCAAAATAACTTTTACTCCGCTTGGCTTTGTGGAGTTTAGCAGAGCTAAAAACAAATCCCTTGGATTATTAATCATAAAGACCTACCCTTTTTTGTGAATAATTAGAAACTCAGATGAAGTGCTCAAACTTTCCTTGATTGTTGCATACCAACGCCTGTGAGGTACTTCTCTTTTTAGATAAGGGAAAAATTTAAAACCTGATTGCATCGTTAGTCGCAAAAAGCCAGCATTTTCCATTCCTGCCAAATACTTATTGAAATGTTGCTTATCGTTTGAAAACCCAACTAATTGGATGACCAGTGCATTTGGCGCAAGTAATTCATAGAGTTTAGAAAAAATGCTTTGCACAGCAAGAAAATAATCGTCTACTCCCTTTTTTGTTCTTGCTCCCAATGTGTAATACGACTGGCTTTTCCCGTCAAGCCTATTTGCGATCCAGTAAGGTGCAGCAGTTTCCTTGCGCCCCATGATTTGCCATCTATGATACAAAACATGGACATTTGGATACGGAGGTGATGTAATAACTAAACTGGGTTTTTTACCAATGGTATTCTTCCACCATGCTTTGTCAATTTCATCGATTGACTTATTAAATATACTAGGTCTTTTTTGTGAAAGATTTTGACTTTGCTCCCTGTTCGCGTCTAGGGATTTTTGTACTAATTCAGAGAAAAAGAGCCTTACCTCCTCAGCGCTGGGAATATACAGTTTCCCCAAAGACCATTGTCCAACTCTTAAAAGAGTGCATCTTATAAAATCTCTCTCAGTTGTGGAGCGGAGATCATCCATGCTCCGGACTATTAATTCAAGAAATTTTCTGATTGTCCATGGAAGCCCGTCCTTATATCCCCGCTCATCATTTCGATACTTTTTGCTGAGAACTGTATGCAAATTTGCTTGATCAATAGCGCACGGAAGCCAATCTAAGATATGCTTTCTTTCCAAATCCGTCAGAGGCGTTGTTTTAACTTTCGAAATAAAACAGGCAAGTGAATTGGTGTCAAACCCAACAGACTTTATCCCACTGTTCATGGCCTCAACCAATGTTGTTCCCCCGCCGGCAAATGGGTCAAGAACTAGATCCTTTGTAGTTGCAAACTCGAGAAGACTATTTTTTACAAAAAGAGGGGAAAACCTAGCTGGATATATATACAAATTATGCGTATTGTTGTGTACGGGTGTTGTAGACTTCACTCCTTCTAAGAATCTCGATGATACATGCAATATTTTTGGCAACAAGGTTCCCGTCCTAGTGCCAGAATTCTACTATAACGATTATTCTCTGCCATGTTTAACCAACTCGTTTTGTTTCCCGAGGCCACCTCCTAGCTAAAATTACAGTTCCTCATTGAGGCGCTCCGCTCCCCGGCCCGCCCCTTGCCGTCCAGCCCCTTGACATTCGCCCCATTTTCGCACGAAACTCCCGTTTCGCCCGATAATGCCGCCATGCTCACCATAGAAATGTTGTACGCCGTCTTGCAGGGCTTGCCCTCCTCCCACCTGGACTTCCTTGACGGCCCCTGGCCGCGCTTTTGCAAGCGCATCGAGCGCGCCCTGAAAGCCGGGTTAGATCCGCTGTTTGCGCTCAAATCCGCCCTGGATAACATGGGCGACTGGGAGCGAAAAATGCTGAGAAAAGCTCTGGCCAAATCCCGCTCCGTCATGCCCCTGGTCGATCTCTCATACCGCCAAAAGGAGGCTCTCATCGCCCTGCGCTACGCCGGAGTGTCCTCCCTGGCCCAGTTGAGCCGCGTCCTGGTTCAGGACCCCGCCAACACCCACAAGCGCCTCACCGTCTTGGTCAAAAAAGGCTTCGCCATGAAATTCTTCCGCCCCGGGGGCATCTACTACTTCGCCGTCCCCGCCGCCATCGATAAATCGCTCAAACTCTCGGTCAATGAGCTGCTAAACGGCCTTATCCAGGAGTCCATCGAAGCTGGGCCCGAGCTGCCCGACCCAGCGGAGGAGCGGCGCAATGCTTTCTTGCGCGCTACCTTCACCCAAGGGCAACCAAACCTACCATGATTACCATAACTACCATAATTACCATAGTTACCAAACCGCCTACACCGACAATACTTACATACCTACCACGCTTTAGCCATGGAGAAGCGTTACTCGACGTAGGCGAGTAGCTTCTCCCAAGGCGTTGCGAAGCAACGCCACATACCTACCATGCGCCTCCACCGTCATTGCGAGCTAGTAAGCCTGCCGCAGGCAAGGCGTGACGATGCGAAGCAATCTCCCGCCACGTCCTATAAAGGGTTCGTCATTGCGAGGACGGCGTTCGCGACGGTTTTTGTCGCACGCCGCACTTCAGCAGCGAAGCCAGAGCCTGCCCTGAGCGAAGCGAAGGAGCAGCGAAGAGCTATCCGAATCTCTCTCTTAAGACTGCCGCAATCTGTAAATCAAAAAATCCCGGTATAGCCATGGAGAAGCGTTACTCGGCACAGCCGAGTAGCTTCTACCGCGCAGCGAAGCTGCGCAGCAATCAAAAATCCCATGGTCCCGCTGGAGAAGCGTTACTCGGCACAGCCGAGTAGCTTCTACCGCGCAGCGAAGCTGCGCAAACTACTATAACTACCAAAAACATCCATGCTGGACCACGCCTCCGGTTCGATTGCGGGAAGAGAGAGATCGGAGATTGGCATGTATAATCGAGAAATAGCCCTTCTAAAAAGATGAGTAAAGGCAATGTCCATGCAAGCTGATTTGACATTCTTGGATTTCGCAGAGGAAGTTTTGAAAGCGGCCGCTGCGCCAATGACCTATCAGGAAATATGGGAGCGGGGAAAGGAAATGAATCTTGACCAAAAATTACAATCTCAAGGCAAAACGCCTTGGCAAACATTAGGTGCTCGATTATATGTAGATGTAAAGAATCAAAAATCTCAATTCTTAAAAATTGGAGAGTATCCGGCTAGATTCTTTTTAAAATCTCGTGGAAGCGAAATTACGCCAGAATTGATTAAGGCCCTTTCTGTTGGGGATAATGGAAAATATAAAGATCCCACTGCGCACGTTTTTCGCGAACGTGAACTTCATCCATTATTAGCATATTATGTTTACTCAAACCCAACTTTTAATAGGGGCCGGCAAATATATTCAAAAACGATCTTTCACGAAAAATCAAAACATGCAGAAATAAACGAATGGACTCATCCCGATATGGTCGGCTTCCATATCCCAATTGAAGAATGGAATGCAAAATTGATGGCTTTGAGTAAGGTTGTAGATCGATCAAATATAAAGTTTTATTCATTTGAAATAAAAAAACAAATAAATCGCAATAATTATCGCGAAGCGTTTTTTCAGGCAGTGTCAAATTCATCCTGGGCCAATGAAGGATATTTAGTTGGTTCAACTGTTGAACAACGCGACGACTTATTAGCTGAACTTGAGAGATTGTCCACAGCTTTTGGAATTGGCATCATCCGTCTCGATCTAGAGGACATTGATTCTTCCGAGGTTGTTTTTCCTGCAAAGGAACGCGGACAGCTTGATTGGGAATTAATGAATAAACTTTGTGAACAAAATGAGGATTTCGCTTCATTTATTGATAACGTAAGAAAAGATTACGAAGTTAACACCATCCACTCGAGCGAATATGATGAAATTTTAGAAAACGCAAAAGATTATGCACTGAAACTAATCCCGCGAAAGGATTAATACCGGAACAGTTGCCCTAAAACCCCAGCTCCTCGTTGATCTCCTTCACGCTCCGTTTCCCGCCCGCTTTGCCCAGCAGCTCCTGCCAGAAGGTGTCGTCGAAGCGATTGTCTCCAGTGCAATTAGTGAAGCAATACCAAAGAAAAGTTCGAAATACGCCCAGCTCTGTTTGCTCCTGGTTACTTTCATGGTTAAATTGCTTTTTCTGGTAAAACAACGCCATTCTATTCTCAAGCCGTTGATAAAAAGTAACATAAAAAAAATTTGAAGCAGTGGGAAAATCAACTTGTCATCTAAAACAGTCATAAATACCTCAGCTACTCCCATATTGTTTTAGCTTCCGTTCTAAAACCCCAGCTCCTCATTGATATCCTTGGCGCTCCGCTTGCCTCCCGCCTTCCCCAGCAGCTCCCGCCAGAAAGTATCGTCGTACCTTCTCGACTTGACTGGAAGAGGCATTGGGACGCCCCAGCCAAGCAGGAGGACTTCTTCTTTTGGTTGTAGCCTGGCCAACATGCCCTTTAGTTGTTCCCTTCCTGCCAGCCCGGAGAGCACGGCGCGGATGTCGTCGTCGTCGCCCAGCCAGCCCGAGACCCGCGTGCCGAGCTGCGACATGACCTCGTCGTAGATCTGGCTGGGCCGCTGGTCGATGATCAGCAGGGTGACGTAGTATTTGCGCAGCTCGCGGGCAATGGTGCTGAAGGTGGTCTGCACCGCCATCTCGCGGTTGAGCAGTTTGTGCGCCTCCTCCAGCGCGATCACCAGCGGCCGCGGCTCCTGCTTGCCGCTGGTTCTATAGCTGTTGGTTGCTAGCTCCCAGCGCTGGCGGATGCGGCGGGTGAGCAAGTTGCTCACCAGCAAATAGTCCAGGTCGCTCTCGTGCTGCCCGAAGGACAGCACCACGTGCTGCCCAGCCTCCAGCATCTTGACGATCTCGCCGATGGTGTCGGCGGCCGGGCGCTCGGCAATATAAGGCTTGTTGAACACACGGCGCAGCTTGTTGTGCAAGCCCTCGGCGGCCATCGGGTTGGCGCCGGTTTCGGCCGCCCAGGCGGCCACGCTGCCCGGTGCCGGCATGCGCTTGCCGTCGTCGCCCTCGATGGTGCCCTCGGACTTCATATTCTTGAATTCCTGGAACCAGGCGCCGCGGCCAAAGCTGGTCGCCAGCGCATCCAGGGTCGTGGGAGTGGTCTCCTTGAGGTTGAGCTCACGGGTCAGCAGCTCGATGTCCTCGGGCATGATGTCGCTCATGGCGATCTCGAGGTTGAAATCCGGCGCGGCGCCGCGGATGGTGGCGCCGGCGCCCAACCCGACGACGCGCAACTTGGCGGGGAACTTGGTCTTCAGCCCGGTGACCGGGTTGCCGTTCTCATCCTGGTCGTCGAAGGCGTACTCGTTGTGCATGTCCAGCACCAGCACCGAGGCGGCGTTGTGGTGGATGAGGCCCGCCAGCAGCAGGCGGGTGAGGAAGCTCTTGCCGGTGCCGGTGGCGCCGAAGATGCCCGAGGAGCGCTGGATGAACTTGCGCAAGTCGATAGCCACCGGGTGGCCTTGTTCCCTGGTCGTGCCGATCACGAAGTTACCCTTGGCGGCCGGGTCGCCGAAGATCTCGGCGATGTCGCCCTCGCTGGCCAGCATGACCGGCGCGTGGTGGGCGGGCACGGTCTTGACCGGCAGCGGCCCCTGGGGGTCCTCGCCGCCGGTGATCATCAGGGCGGGCAGGATCTCGAGGTTGGTATATAAAGTCTGGCCGTGCAGCAGGTCGGCCAGCTCGCCTGGCAGGCGGTTGGCGGTCTGCTCATCGGCGAAGCGCGGGTCGGTGGAGCCGAGCTGCAGGTCGGTGACCAGGCCATGGAAGAACCAGTCATCGCTTTGGATGACGACGAAGGCGCCCTCCTGCACTTCGTGCGCAGGCACCTCGAGCCGCACCTGCAGGTTCGTCTTCAGGCTGCCGCCGACGACGAAGCCGATGCGCTTTCGGCCATGTATGTTTTCGCTCATACCAAACCTCGATAAAACAAAAAGAAATTTAGATTGTTTATTTTAGAATTTAGAATTTGGTTTCCCATTGAAAATTATTTCCTTGCGATGTTGGCTCGTGCGGTTTTTGTAGAGGCCGTCAGGATTGCGACGAGTTGATTTGCCTCGTCGATCAAGCTCAGGATTTTTGGCCTAGCAACCAAGTCGGCCTCAAGTAACATTTCCATCCAATATAGAGACTCGTCCGCTTCTTCGAGTGCAATGCCGAGTTTGGCGATGAAATCTGCCCGCGAACGACCACGGCAAGCGGCGCGATAGTTAGCGCCGACGGAGGTGGCCGAGCGCAACAACTGGTTGCCGATCACGGTAGCGCTCTTGCTGCGCGGCAGAGAATCGACAAGGCGGATGACCCGCAAACCAAACTGCTTGGTCCGGGCTGGGAGATCCTTCTCGCGCGTCAAGCCATTTTCGTTTTTCATTCGAAATTCTAAATTCTCAATTCTCAATTGCATCTGAGAGTGCTGAAAGGACTTGCATCAGCAATGCATAGTCGTCGCGCAGCAGCGTGATCAGTTCTTGCGACACGCGCTTGCGCCAATCGCGGTTGCCGGCCTTCTCGTTGGCGGCCGCGGCTTGCTGCACGTGGGCGGCGATCAGCTCGGCCACCGGCAGGTCACCGGCCATGCCGGAGCGCAGCAGGTGGCGCAGATAACCGAAGCGGCCGGCGTTGGTGAACTCGGCCAACTCGGCGTCGCTGCATTGGTGCAGCAGGTCCAGGCTGAGTGGGGCGCGCGGCGGCAGCAAATGGTGGATGGCGCCTTCGCGCTGGAATCCGACGGCCAGCACGCTGATCTCCATCGGCACGGTGCGGTTGGTGCGGTTGTCGGCGATCACGGTCGGGTCCACCGGCTGGCTGGTGTTGATGATCTGGCGCACCAGCCCGTCATCGGCGATGCTGATCTCGTGTACAATTCCGTAAATGCGGTCCTTGCCGCCCATCGGCGCGTGCACCAGCTCGCCGAAGCGCGGGATCTCCTGGTCGACGATCGGGCAGCCGGCCACGAAACCGGCGATGCCGGAACGCAACAGGTGACCGATCTGATAAGTTTTCTCTGCCATATCCTCGTCCTTACCTCATTGTTCGGCCCGGCAAATCCTTGATGGCTTGTTTGTGCGAAGGCGCGCCGACAACCAATCCTTCGGCGCGCCAAGCCGACAGCAGCATCTGGGTGACCTGGTTCTTTTCCTCGCGGCTGACCAGGGCGATTTCGTGGGCGCGGTGCAGTGCATATGGATAGCTGAGGATGCCCATCACCGCGCACTGCCCGACCAGTAAGGCATGCAAGCCATCCAGCATGGCGGCAGACTCGGCGACCCAGGCAGGCACTTCGACGCGCGCCAGCCAGATTGTCTTTTCGTCGCCCACGTTCAGATAAAAGAAATGCAAAGCCAGCGGACCTTCGTATTTTGAGGAGAGCTGTGACTGCAAAGCGAACAAAGCCGAACGCGCCCCGGGCGCCAGCATGCGGGAGAACAAGTCGTAGTCGGTGACGCCGCGCAACGGGCGCTGGTGGCGGATGTCCGCCATCTGGTCCAGCGGAGTGGCGGCAACTTCCAGGGCGCGCACCACCAGGTCGGCGCGCGGCTTGTCCACGTAGCCGGCGGTTGCAGCGCCGGCGGCTTGCAACGAGCCCAGCGCGGTTAAATATTCCTCGAGGTGCTTGGCAAAACTATCCAACTCCTCCGGGTTTCGGCTGCGCCCGCCCCACAACTCCAGCGGCCCATCGGTGAGAGTAAATACAGTTTGGCCGCGAGCTTGGGCGACCAATTCGGCCAGCAGCACGCGCTCACTCTTGTCGCGGGCCTGGGCCACTTGGTCGTCATTGATAGAGCCGCTCGCCGAGTATTCGGCTACGTGCAGTTCGCTGCGCGTGAAGGTAGTCGGGGTTTCGCCGGTGGAGGGGGAGAGTTGGATGGCGCCGAGATTGATCAGGAAATAGTTGATCGCCTCGTGGCGGTTGGGGCTGATCTGCGAGCCGTCGGCGGCGATGATCGTGGCCTGGGCGGGCGCCTTGGGCAGCGCGAAAGTGGCGTTGAGCGCTTCGGCAGTCGGCTTGGCGCTGCGCAGGAAGCTATCTTCTCCGGCGGCCTGCTCTACCTTGGCGCGCAGCTCGTCTTGCTTGTTGGCGTAAACCCCCAGCAGTTCGCCGGCGTGCCGCCGCAGGATCTCCAGGTGCCTGAGCTGGGCCGGCGCTTCCGCCGCCAGGCGCTGGATCTGCTGCTTGACAGAAATAAAATCGAGTGGCATGATAATATCTAGAACACTTGTTTCATTGTAACGACTAAAGCCTGCCTGTGCAAGGATTGTAATCGGAACGGTCAGGCTATCTGAACTCAGCAAACAAGTGTAAAGAGGTTTCTATGAATCAAGCATCAGCATCTTTCAACGGCTACTTCCGTAGCCCGGCGGGAAACAAAGACCAATTCACCCTGCGCCAGAGCGAGCAGCAATCCGATAAGGAATTCATCGCCCGCGTGAAGCTGTTCGTGCAGCTGCTGTCCGATAATGGCTGGACTGCGGAGAACGAAAACCGTTCTCCGCGGGAGTTTGAAAATGCCAAACTCCAGGACGCGAGTGAAAATAGCGGCGCTACGCGCAACGGCAAGTCGTTCGAGGTCGAGAGCATCAAGCTGGCCGCCGGCGGCGACCATCCCCGCTGGGTCGTCAAGGGTGGCAACTTCAAGAAATTCGGCGTCACCTGCTGGCCCGAAACTCTGGAGGCCGCCGGCGTGGCCGAGAAGCTGGACCCGCTGAAGGACAATAAGCCCAAGGGCGATTGGATCGCCCATTACAACGAGCGGCAGAATGACGAAGGTAAGTGGGTGCCGGATAAGGTGTTGAAGCTGGTTAAGCAATAGACAAGCCGGGTACCTCTGAGCCACCTAACGTGTCACTGTGAGCGCAGCGAAGAGCTATCCGAATCTCGATGCTAAAGAACTCTGATTCTTGGCACACCCGTGCCATTGACCTGGCGATCGGGAACATTTCTGCCCCGGGCATCGTTCTTTCAGCACAATCTGGAGGAGCCATGAAAAAACTGCTAACCCCTGTTCTATTGATTTTGTTCCTGCTGGCGGCCTGTTCGCCGGTATTGCCTACCGAGGGCGCTACGATCCCCTGGGATCAGGCGGTCGAGCTGCTGCGCAGCGGCGACGTGACCATGGTGGCGCAATTGCACAGCGGCGACGTATCCTTGACGTTGGATAATGGCGCGGTAGTTCATACCGTTGGACCATATCTCGATGCAATCTTCGACGAGATCCAAGCCTGCGGTGCGCCATGCGCAAATATCGTCCAAGCGATGGAATAATCACCTCCGCTATGATGTAGGGGCGCAGCTTGCTGCGCCCCTACCTTATATGTCAATCTGAGCGTGTAATTAAGTCACTACTAGACGTAGGATCAACACCAGCGAAGAATCCCTCAAGTCCTATCTCTCTGAATAACCCCGTTCTGCAAATCCCTTGCTACTTACCCCTTGTGTCATTCTGAGCAGGCATCTAAGTCTGTACCAGGCTTAGAATCAACATCAGCGAAGAATCCATAAAACCCTACTCTCTGAATAACCGCATTCGGCAAACCTTCTTTTTCATTGTGGGCGAACCCCCTTTGTCATCCAGCGCGGGTCCATCTTCCCCGTGTCATTCTGAGCGTGTAATTAAGTCAATACCAGACGTAGAATCAACACCAGCGAAGAATCCATAAAACCCTACCTCCCTGAATAACCGCGTTCTGCAAACCTTCTTTTTTTCATTTCTGGGGTGAGCTACCTTGTCATTCAGCGCGGGTCCACTCCCCCCTTGAGTAACCCTCGTTCTGTCATCCTCCCGCTGCTGGCTATTTAATCTTGATAACGCCGCTGACCGGCGCTTCCCAGCCCAGCTGGCTATGCTCGGCGATCAGCCGGTCGAAGTGGGCGGCGATGCGTTCCGGCATGGGCGCGCTGCGCCGGCTGGACATGTCCACATGGATGCCCAGCAGTTCACAGGTGGCGGAGAGTTCTACGTCGCCAGCGCGCTGCATGAAATGCATGTAATGGAATAGCTTGGCGTTGCGCGCCAGCATGCGCGTGTAAATGCGCACCTGGTCGCCTGCGCGCAACTCGGCCAAATAGCGGGTGTGTGTTTCCAGGGCGAAACTGCCGAAGCCGCTTTCGTGGTGATAACTTTTGCCGAAATCAAAGGTCTCGTACCAGGCCCAGGTAGCGAGGTCGAAGAAATGCGTGTACCACATCACGTTCATATGATCGAGGTGGTCCAGGTGATCGGGCTCGACCGTGGCGGCGTAGGTTAGCGGAAGGGTGGCAAGGTTCATAAGAAGGATTATATTAGGGGAGTGCAAACAAAAACTCAAAAACCAGGCTTTGGTTTTCCTGAAGACGAACGTTTTTTCGCTTATATCCTTGGCGAAGAAGGAATTTCTTCGGCTCGATTTGATTTCAGCGAACCGCGTCTGAAGAGAGCGGCTTTTAACAAAATAAGGAAAATAACTCTTCGGGAACTGGCCGATCAAGGTAGAAACAAGTGTGAGCTTCGGCTTGTGGAAGACTGCGATAGCGAAAACCTCGTTATTGATCACATCATCCCTATTTCCACGAACGAACTTAACAAACATTTACGGGGTGCATCAGCTCCAATTGGTAGGAAAGTCCCACGCCAAAGCTTCGGCTCTAATCACCCGTCGAATTTCCTTGTGGCTTGTGCAAAATGCAATGGGTTCAAGAAGCATAGGTTTGTAATGAGGCAAAACCAAGAATGGGTTATCGTCGATGTAAAGTCGATCAAGAATTTATTGCAAGACCCTTGATATAATCGCTTTTTGCATATGAAACAAAAAGTCAGCAAGGCGTCCCCCAAAAAGATGGTAGAACGGCAATCTTCTATGACATTGAACAAAATAGACCATCTGGAGCTGTATCGCCAGATGGTGCTCATCCGCCGCATTGAACAGCGCGCCGCCGAACTCTACCAAGAGGGGAAGATCGGCGGATTTCTTCATCTATACATCGGCCAGGAAGCGGTCAGCACCGGGCTGATCTCCGTCCGCAAACCGGAAGATCGCGTCATCACTGCCTACCGCGATCATGGCGTGGCCATCAATTGCGGCATCAGCGCCAAAGAGGTCATGGCTGAGCTGCTGGGCAAAGAGACCGGTATCTCCAAAGGCCGCGGCGGCTCCATGCACATGGCCGATGTGAGCAAGAATTACTGGGGCGGGCATGCCATCGTCGGCTCGCACCTGCCGCTGGCCGCCGGTATGGCGCTCGGCGATCAATATCTGGGCAACAAAGCTGTCACGATCTGCATGTTCGGCGACGGAGCCACTAACATCGGCTTTTTCCATGAAGCGGTGAACTTATCAAAAGTTTGGAATTTGCCTGTGCTGTGGGTGTGCGAAAACAACCAATACGGTATGGGAACCACTGTGGGTCGCGCCTCGGCGGTCGAAGAGATCCACATGAAAGCCGAAGGCTACGGCATCCCGCACTCGCGCTTGGACGACGGCATGGATATTATGAACGTACGAAAGGGCAGCGAAGCTGCCCTGGAGTACGTACGCACCGGCAAGGGCCCATATTTCCTCGAGATCGTCACCTATCGCTTCCAGGGTCACTCCATAGGCGACCCGCAGCGCTACCGCCAGAAAGATGAAGTCACCAAATGGGAGAAGGCCGACCCGATCGGTATTTACAACCGCTATTTAGTGAAGCAGGAGCTGGCCACCAAGGCCGACCTGGAAAAAATAGAAAAGTCAGTTGAGGACGAAGTGAAAGAGGCTGTGGAATTCGCCGAGAGCAGCCCCGAGCCCGGCCTGGACACGCTCTTCGATTACACGTACGCCAGCGGGGAGCACAACCATGGCTGAGATCACCATGCGCCAGGCCATCTCCGATGCCCTTTGGGAGGAGATGGAGCGCGACGACAAAGTCTTCATCATGGGAGAAGAAGTGGGCGTGTGGGGCGGCACCTACGCGGTCACCAAAGGTTTTTACGAGCACTTTGGCGAGAAACGTGTGCGGGATACGCCCATCTCCGAGGCAGCCATCATCGGCGCCGGCATCGGCGCGGCGCTGGTGGGCCTGCGCCCCGTCTCCGAATTGATGACGATCAACTTCGCCTTCGTGGCCATGGACCACATCGTCAACGAGGCTCCCAAGCTACGCACCATGTTCGGCGGGCAGATGAAGGTGCCGCTGGTGATCCGCACGGCGAGCGGCGGCGGACGCCAATTGGGCGCCACGCATTCGCAGACGCCAGATGCCATCTTCGCCCATTTTCCGGGCCTCAAGGTCGTTTCACCGGGAACCCCGGGGGACGCCAAGGGGCTGCTGAAAGCGGCCATCCGCGACGACGACCCGGTGCTTTTTATTGAACACGCAGCTATGTACCAGGTAAAGGGTGAAGTGCCGGAAGGTGATTACACCATACCTATCGGCGTCTCCAAAGTGCAGCGCGAGGGCAGCGATGTGACCATTGTTACTTATTGCCGCGGCCTGCAGCTTTCGATGCAGGCCGCCGAGCAGCTGGCCGGCGAAGGCATCAACGCCGAAGTGGTGGATCTGCGCTCGCTGCGTCCGCTCGACATGGGGCCGGTGTTGGAATCGTTCAAGAAGACTAACCGCGCCGTCGTGGTGGAAGAAGGCTGGAAGAGCTTCGGGGTCGGTTCGGAAGTGACCTCCCGTTTGTATGAACAAGCCTTCGACTACGCCGACGCTCCCATCAAGCGCGTGGCGCAAAAAGAAGTGCCGCTGCCTTATAACCGGGCCCTGGAGCAGTCCGCCTTGCCCCAGGTGGCGGATGTAGTGGCCGCGGTCAAAGAGGTGTTAAATGGCTGACATCATTAGCATGCCCAAGCTGGGCTTCGATATGGCCGAAGGCACCTTGGTGCGCTGGGCCAAGAAGGAAGGCGACAAGGTGGAGAAGGGGGAACTGCTGGCCGAGATCGAGACCGACAAAGCCACTGTCGAAGTTGAGTCGCAATATAGCGGCGTTGTGCTGAAGCACCTGGTTACCGAAGGCGCCGCTGTGCCAGTCGGCAAGCCGATCGCCGCGGTGGGCAAAGCAGGCGAGACCGTGGAGGCTAGCGCGCCGGGGAGCGATGTTCCACCGAAGGATGAAAAGAAGACAGAACAATCTGTTGATCAAAAGCAATCGGTGAATAAAGAGCAACCGATTAACCGATTAACTGATCAAGCGATTGAACCCCAAAGCAAGCCCGGGGCCAAATCACCTCCAGTTGAAAACGCCCTTGATGGCAACGGCAACTTGCCGAGGGGCGTGCGCGCCTCACCTTTGGCGCGCAAGCTGGCCGAAGAGCGCGGCGTAAATTTGCGATCTGTTCGCGGCTCGGGTCCCCTGGGCCGCATCATCAAGAAAGACATCGAAGGCGCCAAGGCCGGCGCTGCCCTACCCGGGATCCCGGGTTTGCAGTTGGCTGAGCTGGGTCCCCCGCCGGCTGACAAGCGCGTGCCGCTCAGCCGCCTGCGGGCAGCCATCGGCCGGCGCATGACGCAATCGATGCACGAGGCGCCCCATTTCTACGTCACCCACGATTACGACATGGACCGCCTGATGGACGCTCGCGCCCAGGCCAATGCCCTGCTGGAAAGCAGCGGCGAAAAGCTTTCGGTGAACGACTTCGTGGTCAAGGCCGCCGCCCTGGCGCTGCGCTCCTTTCCCAATTTGAGCGCCAAGCTGGATGGCGACGCCGTATTGCAATTTGGCCAGGTCAACATCGGCGTGGCTGTGGCGGTGGAGAATGGCCTGCTGGTGGTGGTGTGCCGCGATGCAGATCGCAAACCGCTGCGCCAGATATCGATAGAGGTCAAGCAGATGGCCGAGCGCGTGCGCGGCGGCAAAGTGAGCCCTGAGGATATCGAAGGCTCCACCTTCACGATCAGCAACCTGGGCATGTACGACGTCTACGAGTTCACCGCCATCATCAACCCGCCCGAAGTCGCCATCCTGGCGCTGGGCTCCGCCCAGCAGCAGGCTGTGGTGAAAGACGGGAAGATCGTGCCCGGCTGGCGTATGCGCGCCACCATCTCGGTGGACCACCGGGTCAGCGACGGCGCCGAAGCGGCCCGCTACCTGCAGGCGCTTGCGCAATATTTGGAGAACCCGGTTTCCCTATTTATGCAATGACCCACCGTCATTGCGAGCGGAGCGAAGCAATCTCCCAGATCATTTGCAAAGCTTCCGGGACATTGCCACGTCGGCCCACTGCGTGGGGCACTCCTCGCAATGACAGATAAAAAGAGTATGCCGAAATTTTCTGCCACCTCCGAAATTTCTTTACTGCAAGACGGCCTCGGCCAGCTCAAAGACTATTTGCTGTCCAACGAGATCTTTTGGAACGTTGGCAGCGGCCAGCAGTTGACCCTGGGCAACTTGCTGCTAGCCAAGGAATTTCTAGAAGGCGTCGGCGAGCTGCCCGCCGCCGACGCCAAGCAGTTGGCGGCGCTTAAAAAGGAATGGCGCTCGGCGTGGGAGAAAAAGGTCGAGAAGGAATTCGCCTCCCGCCTTCGCCAATGGACGAATTTCCTGAGCGAATTGGGCGAGCAGCGCGGCCCGCGTACCGCCTACTATGCCACCGAGGCGCGCCTGCGCGCCCTGCTCGAATTGCTGGCGGGCGAGGCACCCGGCCTGCGCGGCCAACTGGCCGCCGCCGACAGCCAGCTGAAAGCCCTGACCGAAAGCGGCGGCTTCATTTGGGGCGAGGAAGCCAAGTTGGCGTTCCCGAATTCTAAATATTGGTTTTTGTGGGTGAAGCTTAGGGGAAGCTAGCTTCTAAAAACAAGACTGAAGAGCCAAAGACTAGTCAGCTTCACGCAATTTTCCAAGAGCTAACAAGCGCTTGTATTGCCACTCCCGCTCTTTGGCTGTGGCAGCTGGGGCCTCCGTAGCCTCGCTTGCATCCCGCACCGCCGTCGCGGCATACCTGGCTGCCGCGACTGCATGCCTGTGAACATGGGCGGTCGCCATGGCTTGCCCCGCAGCCCGCGCAGCAGAGCGAGCTGGGTTGTCTCCTTCCACTTCGCGTGCGGCCGCATGCGCCGCCAACGAAACCCTGCGCACATCCGCCATCCTAAACACGCCGCTGCGCGCCCACTCTCGGCAGGCGGCAATTGCCTTTCGGGGGCGATTATCTCCGGGGGATTTGTTCTCAAAGCAGGGCAAGGCGCGCTCTGCGCAATCCGCCGCCCACAAAGCAAGAATTCTGTGATCGCTTTTGCTCGCAAGCTCAGCGATCTTTTTGTCCAAAGATGTGACTGCTAATTTTGATTTGAATCCGCTTTTCTTCAATGCGGGCTATTTTCTAATGGCGCGTCACTCGAAATACGCTTTCATCGGCTCAAAATAATTATCCACCCATCCCTGCCGATACGTTTCGCCATGTTGGGGAAGCTTGGTATGGCGCAACGTAAGCTTGGTGCCGCCTTTGGCGGGTTTGAACAGGATTTCGACCTGCGAATCACCTTCCGAGTCCGCAAATTCAGATGTGCGCCAGGACTGTAGGATGCGCTTGCCCGGCTCGAGCTCCAGGTTGCGGCCGCTGATGTAGCCATCCCAGGCTTCGAACACGCCGCCCACTTTGTCACTGACCTTCGCCTTGGCACCGGTCATCTTGGTATGCCCTTTGGAGTCCAGCCAGGCATCATAAACTTCCTGCGGAGGACGGGAAACAAAGGCTGAAAGTTCAAATTTTAGTGGCATTGCTAGAACTTGTTGCCATTCTTAACAAGAAACCTGTCATTCCGAGGAGCAAAGCAGAGCCTGCCCTGAGCGAAGCGAATGGGAGGAATCCCTTTACAGAGGTCGACGAATACAAAGGGATTCCTCGTCAGCATTATGGGTTTAGCACCATTTTAACTTCGCAATTGGCGCTGGGTAGTCTCCTAAATACCCTCCTTGCAAATTGAAGCTTGCCGTCAAGTCGAAATTGATGTAGGTATCCGGTGTGAGCCCACCAAAGATAATATTTTTCCCAGGTTCGGTGGGAGAAAGAGGCGCATAGATGTACAAATGATCATTTTCTGCGAAGACAACGCTTTCCAAGCCACCATACCTTACCAAACGGCCATTACTCCCTGGCGCGGGGAGGTGGATGTCCTGAGTTGTGTCAAACCAGTCCGGGGCAAAGGGAACTAGATCACCCACCTTAAGGAGGTCCAGAGCCACTCCCTCTGTATCCATTGGCTCTTCAGTGGCCGTGCTCGCTACCGTTTCTGTGGCTGTACCCGCAGGCGATGTGGTTGTGGCCTCTGTTGCACCGTCTGGCCCGGCCTCATCTGCTTGACCTGTTGCCGTCGGCCCGCAGCTTGACAGCGCCAGCGAAAGGATAAGCACCCCAATCGGCACAAGCAATTTCTTCATCCGAGAATTTGCTATTCCGCGGCGTCGTACAGAACAATATTCACATCCGTGCCTGTTTCACCCACGCTGATGAACACACCAATGGTTTGATCACCTTGTGCAAATTCCATGAACGTGTTTTCTTCGGCGGACACAGGTCCTGATGAGAGAGTCCAGCCAAAACTGGTCAGTTGCTCCTGATAGAAAGCCGCCGCATCTGGGATGCTAGTTAAAGTGCTATACGCCAGCCAATAAGGGGTGTGCAGCACATTCGTTGCGTCTGCTAGTAAAGGCGCGTTCAGCTGGCAGCCTTCGGGAAGGGCGGGCAGCACCGTGGTGTTGATCTCGGTCAGTGCATAATCCCAGGTCAGCGTACCTTCAATGCCTTCACCGAAAGCGTTTGAACCACCCGTGGTTGTCAATACGTATTTCAGGATGTAGCCGCTTTCAGCCGCCACCCAGATTTCCCCATCGGAATCTTCCAAGTCGGCTTTTCCGAGGGCGCGTTCATCGAAGGTGTAATGATTGGCAGCTACACCAACCATTTCTTCTTGCCCGGCTTCGTCCGCACCCAACAAACCCGAAAGCAGGGC
Source organism: uncultured Anaerolineaceae bacterium (assembly GCA_964572455.1). Classification (GTDB taxonomy): domain Bacteria; phylum Chloroflexota; class Anaerolineae; order Anaerolineales; family UBA11579; genus JAMCZK01. The sequence goes on along the minus strand of CAZNFL010000009.1, from coordinate 38,023 downwards.
TGCCGGATCAATTCGTTCAATGGAGGAAATTTCCGAGTTGATTGATTCCGCCACGCAATCGCCTCCGCCGGATTTTGCATAAGTGTTTTCCCCAATCTCGGCAACAAAGATTTGGTCTGGTGGATTATCTCCCGTGGCGTCAACGGTCATCTGACTGGCCGCAGCTTCATTGTCTCGTTTCACCACGTAAGTTTCGGTCCATTGTTGGGGCTCGCCCGAAACGCTGCCTTCAAATGAGCGAATTAGAGTGGCTGTATAACTTGACAGGTCCTCCAGCCCGACCCACGGATCTGCTAAGTGCAAGGTCCCGGACCCCAGTGTTAGTTCCACAGGCTCTCCCTGTTCGGTATCAACACTGTCGCTTGAGGCAGAAGAGGGTTGTCCATTTGTCTGACACGCGGAAACAAAAAGAATTACCAGACCTAGTACGATCAGATTCCAATGTTGAGGTCTATTTTTTTTCATGGGTTTAGTCCGGGCAATGACTCTTGGCATACATTCCCTTCGCCAAGGGCCCTGAAGGCAACTCGGGTGCCAACATTTGGAGTGGTAATGATAGAGCCTGGGCAATATTGTGTAGCGTCCCCGAGCATTAGGATGTCACCTTCTTTGGGTGTGTCGTATAGCTGTACTTCGTAATTACCTCCACTAACTACCTGACAGGTAGTACTAAGACCTCCCACCGATGCAGTGAATTCCTCAACGTATACATATCTCCCATGCTCATAAGGTCCCCGGGAGTTGGGTCCAAATAAGACCTCGGATGAGCTAGGCCAAAAAAACAAGACTTGGGTATTGCCAGTTATGCCAGCTGGTGCATTCGGATCCTTTGCTTCAAGGAGAAAAGGCCTCTCTAGGCTGCAGATGTCTTTGGTTGGCCATTCCTGGCCAAGCGCACTGGAATAGGCTTCCCAGCAATCTACCACTTCTACTTGGGCTGTCAGGGTCAAGGCATGTGTGAGGGGTTTAGCGCTCCTGGTATGCTCGAACCTGATGGTTGTAACACCTTTTTCCTTGGCAGTGAATGCGAAACTTACAATGAGTGGCTCGTGCGTACCGCGCCGTTCAATCCGAGGGTTAAGCAGTGGCGCTAAATCGGAGTCGGGGTCATATCCGCTGTGTAGAGAGACGCTTGTCCTTAGTCTTGTCGGCTCGATTGTTCCCACATTTTCGTTGAGTACCGTGGCTTTTATTTCTTCATTAGAGTAGTAAACGCGGTAATCATACGGGGTCTGGTTGCCAATATGCTCAGTTACGATCAAGCGAACACTGACCGGGAAAACAACCGTTTGTCCAACACACAATTTTGCATCTTGTGGGCTAAGCCACATTGCGTAGTTAACATTGTCGATAATTGGCTGCTGAGCCAGCGGTGCGGCCTGGGCCAGACTGCCAGCGCCCAAGGAAATCGCTAGCAGCACCGCAGCTATCATTGCCATGAGATGTGCTAGCGATGTTTTTGTGGGATGAACTTTTTTAGCCATCAGATGCCTCCATCGCTCGTAAAAAATTTCATCGTATCTTATTCCTCAGAGCTGTTGCTCAACAGGTGTTAACTCGCGTGCCTCTGTGGTCAGCGGTAATGACGACCTCCAAAGTTTTGATTCTTCCTCCGCCTTCCCGCCCACCTGATTTTGAAAGGTGGGCGTTATTGCCTGTCGCCCGATTAAAAAGGAATAACTGAGAGGAACTTATCTTTAGGGCGAAATCAGCCTGATTATACGTTGGTCTCGAAAACGATTGATTAAAGGTCGGGACCTATGGATTAAAACATGGAATTCTGCCTGGCCCCATACTCAGAACATTAGTTCGAGGCTCTGTCTGCCGTCAACAAAGGCTAGCGCGTTTCTATCGCCCCGACCCGCACTTCAAACGGCAAGCGGTAGAGGCCGCGCTCCAGCCCATAGTTCAGGCGGTTTAATATTGAAGTTGGATAATCCTGCGAAATAAAATCGTCCTCGGAGCGGTAATACGATCCCACAAACGAGAACCCGTCTACGTTTTTGTAGAGCTTGTTTACCGCCTCGTTAATCGATTTTCCGGCCCCCGTAATGATCGCTAAATTCCAGTCGGCTCCCACGGTTAAGATCTTCTTGCCGCCATTTCGTTTTACATCCCAAAGCCACAGATCCTTTTCGATCTCCGGTTTGTAATCAACAGTAATATTTTCGGATATCTGTTCGGTATCTTCGTCCCTGTTCATATTGAACAGCCGAAGGGATACGCCAACCGTACCGGGTTTTAATGCCGGGACCTTATTGACCGATGACTCAAAGAATTCGTTTACTGATTTTACTTGCGAAAGTTCGGTGAAGAACGAATTGTAGCCGGGGCGGTTGCTGCAGAATTCGCCAAAGAAGATCTTTCCATCTTTCCTGCTGACCAGCAGCGAGGCATCCCAAATAAAAAGGCCCTTATGTTTTTGCGCCATTTCATACACGATCGGAGGAAACGCGATCTTGTTGATGCGGTCTTCCATGTAGGTGGGAAATACAAGGTCTTCGGAACAGCCGGTTTGGATGGATAGATTGCCGCTGCCAAACGATTTATTTTCAATACCTATGGTCGAGAAGAGCGGAACCCCGTCGTAAAACATGATTTCCGGGGTGAGTTCCAGCGCCAGGGGGATAAAAGGTTCCAAGATAAAGCCGAGCTTTTGGTATTTGTAGGGAAAGTTTTCGAGCATGTCGATAACTTGGGCGTTGGCAAGATCAGGGACGTCCACGTCAGGCACAAAGGTCGGTGCGCTGTCGTCCTTTCCTTTGAGAACCCAGATCTCTTTGGTTTTGCGTAAAAATTTAATCCCCGCTTCGATCGTTGAAAAGTCTTCTACGTCCGGAGTGTACAGTTTGGGATAGTGTTCCTTCACGAACTTTTTAGCGAAGTCGCGATCGATCTCGAAAAGGTAGTCTTCCTTCGTGGGAAAGTTGCCTTCAAAGTCGAGGTGCTTGATCTTATCCGCCCACCGGTATAAATTGTTTTCCTCAAAAAAGACGAAATAACTCTTGGGATCTGCCTTTAGCAGCATCTCGATGACCTGCTTGGCAGGCTGGATATCCAGCATCCCCTTGAAAAGATCGAGTCGGCGCTTTTTGGCAAAATCCGTTTCGGTGGCGTTCTCGATCTCTTCTTCCATTACATAGTCTTTTACGTGGTCGATCTGACCAACGATCACCTCATGTCCTTCTTGTTGAAGTTTATAGGCAATGGGAAGCGCGAGACCGTTGTAGGTGATAAAAACGTATTTCATAAAAGTTGAATTGCTTTGGCCGAATTATTCTATATGTAAATTGAACATTAGTCCAGCACTGATCTCAGGATGCAAGTCGCGCAGGAACTGAGTTCCGCAAAAATTTTGATCACTCGTACTTGAAACGCCACACCGCAATCGCCAGGAACACCGCGCCGAAGGCCAGCAGCACGCCGGCCTCCGGCAGCACATCCGCCAGCCCCAGGCCGCGGGTGATGATGTCGTGGAAGCCGCGCATCGCCCAGCCGGTGGGCAGGAACAGGGCTATCTGCTGCATGAAGGGCGGCACGATCTCGATCGGCCACATGGCGCCGCCCAGCGCCGCAAGCGGCAGGATGATCAGCGTGCTCAGCGCGTCGATCTGTGCATAGGAGCGCGCCAGGGCGGCCAGCAGCATGCTGAAGCAGGTGATGCACAACACAAAGGCCACGATCATCACCGCCAAGGCCAGCGGCTCACGGCCCCAGTCCACCCCGAACAAGAACTGGCCGGCCAGCACCATGATCGTGAACTGGATCGCCCCGGCGATGAAGACGCCCAGCACCTTGCCCGCCAGGATGGCGGTCTTGCTCACCGGCATGGTGAGCAGCCGGCGCAAGGTGCCCTGCTCGCGTTCCAGCAGGATAGCCGCCCCGCCGTAAGCGATAAAGAACATAGTGAACATGACCCCGATGCCGGGGGAGGTTTGGGCGAAGCCGACGGGAATAGTTTGCTCTGTATCTTCGCGGCGGGTGAGCTGGCTGGACTCCACACTGATCGGCGCACCGGCTTGCCAGCCCTGGCGGCCGGCATTGAGGGCAGCCTGGTAATAATTTTCGCGATCAGGCGCGCCGGAAATTTCAAACAACCCCATGCGATCTGCCACTCGCAGGCTGGTCTCGGCGATATCGATGGCGCTGCTGACCTCATTGAGCGCAGCCTGCACGGCCTGTTCCACCACCTGGGCGGAAGCCGGCTCTTCCAGGTTCAAGCGGAACTCCAGGGTCAGCCGTTCCCAGGCCAGCAGCTGCTGGCTAAGCCCGGCGGGCAGCGTGAGCGTGGCGGCTGCCTCGCCCGCCGCTAGATCCTCGATCGCCGCAACTTCGTCCAATACATCGGCTTCCAAGATGGGGACGGCGTCGAGGCGTTCTACTAATTGGGCGCTCAGGGCGCTCTGGTCATGATCCACAACATCCAGCCGCCACACCGTTTCACTTTGGGAAGCAAACCCAGAGATGCCCACGCCGATGACAAAAGTAAAGATGAGGGGCAGGGCAAAGCCATACAGAAAGGTGCTGCGATCCTTATAGGTCGTATACAGGTATAGCCAGGCGATCTCCCAGATTTTGCGCATGTTATTTCACAAAGCGGCGTTTGAACCCGCGCAAGGCCAATAGGAAAGTTACCAACCCGATCAGCGCCAGGATGCCGGCTTCGGGCAGAATATCGAAGAAGCCGGCCTCACCAGCGATGAGCTTAGTGAAGCCTTCCATCGCCCAACGGTTGATGGTCAGCTTGCTGGCCAGGTCCACTACACCAGTCAAGCTGGACGAGGGGAAGAAAGAGCCCCCCAGGGCGCCGAAGGTCAGCGACACGGCAGAGGCGATGATGCTGGCTTGGTTCTCATTGCGCGCAAAAGTGGTGAGCAGGGCGCCCGTGCCAGCCGCAGCAAATACGGTGAGCACCATAATGGTGGCCACTCCCAGTGGAGAAGAACCCCAGCTGATATCGAAGAGCAGGCTGGAGGCAAGCACCAGGATGCTAAATTGCAACAGTCCCGTGAGGAAGGTGCCGCCCATCTTTCCCAGGATGATCTCGCTGGTGGCAGTGGGCGTGGTCATCAGGCGCGGCAGGGTGCCACGGGTTTGTTCCAGCAGAATGGAACGCGAGCCATCGAACATGCTGAACATAAGGAAGAACACCGCCATGCCGGGCACGAAAAAGGTGTAGACGTCAAAAGGTTGGCTGGTTTCGCCGGTTTCGATGAGGCTCAGGTCCAGGCGCGGCTGCTCTAGGTTGAAATTCTCCGCAGTCAACTCCTCCGCAAGGGCCTGGCCTAGGCCCGCCATAGCGGGACCGAGCAAAAGCGCGTGCTGCGCCACCTGCGATGCGCTAACCTGGCCTGCCAGCAGCGCGCTGTTCAGGCCGGTCGTGATCTGTTCGACGATGCTTATCACGATGAACGGGCTGATATCCGCGGCGGGGTCAGTAAATACCTGCACGGTGGCTGCGCCAAACTCAAAATCAGTTGCCCCCGCTGGGGGCACAAAGTTTTGGCTGAACCCGGGCGGAATGTAGATCACAGCGCGCAATTCGCCAGCTTCGATGCGCCCCTTGGCGGATTCCAGGTCGTCCATCAGTTCCAGGCTTATTAAGTCCGTCATCCTTTCGGAGCCAAGCGCTTCTTCATATACTTGGCCCAGTTGGCCTTCGTCGGCGTTGACCAGCGTCACGGGGATGTCAGCAACGGGCGCCTCGGAGTTAGCCAGGCCGCCGAAAGCCAATCCGATCAGCGCCGAGATCAGCAAAGGCGCAGCCAGCATGCCGGCCAGCGCTTTCCAATCCCGGAAGCGAGTCAGGGTGTCCTTCCAGGCGATTTGGAGAGCCTTCATCGGCTAGCTTTCATTTGCATCCTTTGTCATTGCGATGATGCTTTGCGTAGCAAAAGCCGACGAAGCAACCTCCCTGGTTATGGCGGAGATTGTCACGTCGGCCTCGCAATGACAAATAATGATCCATCTCTAGTCGCGCAAGGCCCGGCCGGTGAGGTGCAGGAAAACGGCTTCCAGGTTGGGTTCTTCCACTTTCAGGCTGAGCACCCGGGCGCCGGCTTTGTCCAAGCGGCTCACCACGTCGGCCAGGGAGTCATTCGCATCCTCAGTTTGGATCACGAGGCTGCTGTCCTCCAGCGAGACGCGGTGCACGCCTTTGATGGCTTCTATGGATTTGAGAACTGCGGCGGTATCCAGCTTGTCCGCCTCCACCCCGATGCGCATCGTGTCGTATTCGCCCACGGTCTTGGTCAACTCGGCCTGGGTGCCCAGGGCGATCAGTTTGCCATGATCAATGATGCCGATCCGGTCGCTCAGTTCGGCCGCCTCATCCATGTTGTGCGTGGTGTACAGCAGCGTGAGACCTTCTTTGTTCAGCTCGAGAACAGTATCCAGGATGCGGCGCCGGCTTTGCGGGTCAATGCCCACTGTCGGCTCGTCCATATATAGGACCTTGGGCTGGTGCAACAAGCCGACGGCGATGTTGATGCGCCGCTTCATGCCGCCCGAATAGGTCTCGACCTTTTCGGCGGCGCGCTCACTGAGCCCCACGATATCCAGCACCGCCGCGATGCGCTGCTTCATCTGGCTGCCGCCCATGCCATACATGCGACCCCAAAAGGCCAGGTTCTCTCGGGCGGTCAGGTCAGGGTACAAGGCGATCTCCTGCGGCACCACACCGATAACACTCTTCACTTTGTTGGCCTCGCTGCGCACCGAGTGGCCATCGATCCAGGCATCGCCCTGGGTGGGGGCCAGCAGGCAGCTCAGCATGGAGATGGTCGTGGTCTTGCCTGCGCCGTTGGGGCCCAGCAAGCTGAAGATCTCGCCTTGTTTGATCTCAAAGCTGATGCCTTGCACGGCATGGGTCTTGTCGAATTGTTTGTGCAGGTCTTGCGCTTGCAGGATCGTTTCGCTCATTCTAGTTTCGCTTTCATTCTCACCCGTGTGAAATCGTAAAATTTATGTTGCAAGAAATCGATTCAGGGCTCATGATAGATCTTGGCTGGGATTGGGAAGCAAACGCAATTTGTTTTCGATCAGCTCAAGGCTGGCGCGCATCGCTTCCAATTCCTGGTGCGTAAAGCCAGACAGAGTGGTCTCGGCCAGGTCCAGCGCCAGGGGCGCAACTTTGTCCAGGGTTTGCCCGCCCGCTTCGGTGATCACCAGGCGGTGGCTGCGGCGATTCTCGCCTGGCTTGCGTTTCAGCCAGCCCTGCTTCACCATCCGGCTGCTTAGCACGGAAACCGTGCCGCGCTCGATCAGCAAGTGATCGGCCAGGGTGGAGGGGGCAATGCCTTCGCTGCCTCCTTGGCTCCATACCGCCAGCAGAAGGCGGAACTGGGCTTGGGTGATGCCCAGGCCGGCAAAATGCTGGTCGAAGCCGGTAGCCATGCGCGTGCCGATCCGCATCATCGCCGTGCAGATCCAGGCCTGTAGCGTCTCTCCGCGCATAGTTTGAAATATAACAATTATATTTCAAACTGTCAAATAGCCAGACGCGCAGCTTGATCGGACCCACCGGGCAGCCAAGAGATCGATAGCTCGCTACCCTGTTCGTGGCTAACGCCCCCTTTTGTTTGTTTTGGCTGCGGCTCCGCAGCCTGAGAGCTTCGCCCAAACGCTTAGTGCTTTCGGTGGATAGGCCTGCGCAGCCTGGTTCGCTATAATAAAATGCTATTGACAGGTAACCTTTAAAGATGACGAAGCAAAAAACCCAGGGCCAAACGATGGTTGAATTTGCCGTGACCATTCCTATTTTGTTGTTAATTGTCCTGGCGACCTTTGAAATTGCAAGGGCGGTTTGGGTTTACGCCGCCGTAACCACCGCAGCTCGTGAAGCCAGCCGATACGGCTCCTCTGTTGGAGAGGGTGATGGCGGCACGCCTCACTATATTGATTGTGCCGGGATTCGCTCCCTGGCCAGGCAATTTGGCGCGGCCGGATCCGTCCAGGATGCAGATGTTCTCATCAGCTATGACCGCGGCCCAGGCACAGCCGAGCTCGGCCCCTGCCCTGTCACCCAAGCTTCTGTTCAGTTGGGTTATCGCGTGATCGTGGAAGTGACTGGTCGCTTCACGCCGGCGAGTTATCTTCCACTGCTGCAAATCCCCGAGATCGGCTTCACATCGGAAGTGCGCCGCACCATCGTGAAGGCGCTCATCCTAAGCTCCATCCCGGTTACATCCACCCCCTTTCCACCCCCCACGCCATGAAAACAAAAGGGTCGAACCGAAGCCGCGAATCCGGGCAAGTCTTGGTGCTGATTATGATCCTGATCGTCGCGCTGGTCGGCATGGTTGGCGTGGCTGTGGATGGAGGCCGCTGGTATGCTGCCCGGCGTTCGGCGCAAAATGGAGCTGATAATGCTGCCCTGGCGGCTGCCCTGGCCTATTGTTTTGATGAAGATGAAAACGCAGCCGCTCTGGCCTCAGCCTTAAGCAATGGATTCAATAATGATGGCATCACCAACACGGTGGAAATAAACCACCCCCCACTAACCGGCCCTAACATGGTTGATGACGGATATATCGAAGTGGTCATCAACTCCAAAGTGGAGGGTTCGTTCACAAAGATTATTTTTGCCGGCGATGTTGACATCCCTGCGCGCGCGGTTGGTTTTTGCGTTCAAGGTGGAGGGCAGCTCGCTGGGGGCAACGGGATCCTGGTATTGGACAGCGACAATACCTGCGCCTTCAACGCCATCGGCAATGGCAGCATTACTGTCCATAATGGGGGCATCATGGTTAATTCGAATAACGGAACCCGAGCCGCGTGTGCCACTGGGAATGCTGTGGTCAATGCAGATGCCATCTCGGTAGTGGGAGGAGTACGCACCACGGGCAACGCTGATTTCAACCCAACGCCAAGTACTGGCGCACCGGTCATGCCTGATCCCCTTAACACGCTGGCTGCACCGCCCAAGCCTGGCGGTGCTTGTCTCAACTATTCGATCAGTGCGAACGATACGGCAACCATCGATCCTGGAAAATATTGTTCAATTTCTGCGACTGCTAATGCCGTTCTGACCTTGAACCCGGGTGTTTACTATATTGACGATGGTAATTTCTCGGCTTCGGGTAATGCAAGCCTAACAGCCAACGAGGTCATGATCTACCTGGAAGACGGGGACTTCAGTCTTAGCGGGAATGGCAACTTTAACATCAGCGCCCCAACTTCAGGCGATTATCAGGGAATGATGCTGTTTATGGCCCAGGCCAACGTCAGCACGATTTCAATCACAGGCAATGGAATGGTCACAACCACCGGAACGATCTACGGAGCGCTCGCCACCGCAAATGTATCAGGGAACGGTTCCAATACAGTCATCAATTCGCAGCTGATTGCAAATATGGTCAATGTATCGGGGAACGGGGATCTCACGCTGAATTACAACTCCGAGCAAAATTACGGCGGGGCTGGCGACTCGATCATTTCACTAGTTGAATAATTTGCCTATTCCGAGGTCGACGCCATGAAAACAAAAAGATCGAAGCGCAACCGCGAATCCGGGCAGGCCATGGTCCTGATTATCCTCCTGTTAGTCGCGCTGATAGGCATCGTCGCCTTGGCTGTTGATGGGGGCGTGTTGTACGGTGCTCGCCGCAGCGCCCAAAGCGCCGCGGACAATGCAGCTATGGCCGGGGCCCTTGCCATGTGCAATGATGGCAACGTGGCAGCCGCCTCCCAGGCGACTGCTTTAGATAACGAATTTGACGATGCGGACCCGGAGATCAGCGTGGATGTGAATCAACCCCCAACGAGCGGCCCCCACACCGGGGATGACGAATATGTGGAAGTGGTCATTAACGCGCAGCAGGAATCCGGATTCGTCCAGCTCCTTTATGGCGGCGCGTTTGAAGTATCGGCGCGGGCGGTGGCGAAATGCACACAGACTTCTCCCGCCCCGCTTGGGGACGGTAACGGGTTGATCGTACTGAACCCTACCGATAATAATGCCTACGACGAGTCGGGCACCCCGCGGCTGACGGTGGTTGGCGGTGTGTATATTAACTCGTCCAGCGCATCGGCATTAAACATTGATGGCAGCAACGCAACACTCTCAGCCACTGACGGGATCGCCATTACCGGGGGTTACGACACCTGGGGCCCGGGGGCTACAGCCCCCGCACCGGTAACCGGCGCTCCTCAGATGGTCGACCCCTTGCTAACCCTGGCAGACCCAGCCAGGCCGGCGGGGGCCTGCATTAATAGCACGGGTGGCACCCGGACGATTAACCCGGGAGTTTATTGTCAAATCACAGTCACCGGCGGTGGCACCCTCACAATGAATCCAGGGCTGTATTACGTTGAGGGCGGCGACATTTCCGTGGCTGGAAACAGTTCAATTACGGGCGTCGAGATCCTAATGTATTTCACCAGCGGTAGATTGGACCTGACCGGCGGCGGTGCATTTACCTTGACCGCGCCGACCTCAGGCGACTATGCGGGCTTGCTGCTGGTTACCTCGCGAACCAATACCAGCGAGATTAGGATCACTGGTGGCAGCGCCTCGACCTTTGTCGGCACAATTTATTCTCCGGCAGGTACTTTGAAACTTACCGGCAGCTCAGGTTCCCTCTCCCTGGACGCCCAAGTCATCGTGAATAAGTTGAAGATAGCCGGCTCAGGTGAAATAAATATTGAATATGATTCGAGCTTGGGTTATAACCCAGGGACAGGAAGTAAATATATAGATTTGTCTGATTAGGCAGACCGACTGAACTGACCCAGAAATTAAGGGTCTGGTCAACGCTGTTCCCGAACTATCTTCCAGGCAAAGTAGATTAGAAGTCCTTGCATTTCTGCAAGGATGTGATATTATCTTGATTGTACCCAGTCGAAAAATAGTATTTACCTAGTCGAAATCCACCTATATACGGGTGGGTTTTGACTATATACCCCAAATATGGGGTAGGTGAATTAGGAGAGAATGGGACCTGCTTCAGCAAGACAAATGGATCAAAAAACCGTTAGCCCAGTCCAGCAAGCGTCTGGCTTGGATTTGGATACCGTCCAGGAACTGGGCGGCCAACGCGTGGTGCTGGTGGTCGAAGACGACCCCGATACGCTGAATTTGCTTAAGCTCACCCTGCGCCGGGCCGGTATGAACGTGGTGGGGGCCTTGAACGGCCAGCAGGCCATCCGCAAGTGGATGGAGACTAACCCAAACATTGTGCTATTAGACATGATGATGCCGGAGATGGATGGCTGGGAAACGCTCTCCCAATTGCGCGCCATTACAGATGCACCCATCATTATCCTTTCCGCCATGAGCCAAAAAGCGGATATCGTGCGAGGCCTGCGTGAGGGCGCCGACGATTACATGCCTAAGCCCTTCGCCGGCGATGAAGTGGTGGCCCGCGTCGAAGCTGCCTTGCGCCGGGCCGGGCCAAAGGAGCCCGTTTCCAAATTGGCGCTCCCCTCCTTGGGTTTGTCGTTAGATCTCGACACTCGCCAGCTCACCTTTCGCGATAAGCAACTGGACCTGACTCCCCGCGAATTCGCTGTTCTGGAAATCCTTGCGAAGAACCACCCCAAACCCGTTCCGTACCAGGCACTGGCCCAGGAGGTATGGGGCGAGGACAATGAAAAGATCCGCGAGCGCATTAAATGGATCGTTTATTTGCTGCGCCAGAAGATCGAAAAAAATCCAAGCAAGCCCGAACTGATCCTGAATAAGACCCGTTACGGTTATCTTTTGGCGGCGGAATGAAAAGCGCAAAAGCTTGGAACTTTTCTAGTAATGCGCTTTTGGGATTGGTAGTTTTTGGGCTGGTCATTATTCTTATGCTGGCCCAATTTGGGCAAGCCGGGGCTGCCATTAATTTGACTCCCTCGACCGACATGCCGCCTGGCCAGGAAGAGTGTGACCACGGAAATAGCGAAAACGATGAATGTAAGGACGATCCGAACGAGGATAAAGGTAAGGACTGCGAAGAGCACGGTTCTGGCGAAGGCGGCGTAAACGAGGATCACTGCGCCTCGCCAACCCCAACGCCTTCACGCACTCCTACTAGCACACCTACTCATACTCCTACAAAAACGTATACCCCATCCAATACACCAACCAACACCCCGTCTAATACGCCGACCAATACGTTTACACCTACTGATACGGCGACTAACACCCCAACGCCTAGCGACACGCCGACCAACACCCCGACACCTAGCGACACGCCCACAGGCACGTTGACGCCAACGGACACACCGACCAACACACCAACTCCTTCAGATACGCCAACGCCCAGTGACACTCCGACCAACACCCCGACATCCAGCGATACGCCCACAGGCACGTTGACGCCAACGGACACACCGACCAACACTCCGACCCCCAGCGACACACCGACGCCAAGCAACACACCCACCAGCACTCCTACGGATACGCCAACCAATACGCCAACAAATACACCGACCGACACGGCGACTAACACCCCGACGCCGAGTGATACACCGACGTCTAGCGACACGCCGACTAACACGGCGACGCCCAGCGACACGCCCACTGGCACATTGACACCAAGTGACACGCCGACCAACACGCTTACCAATACACCCACCGGGACCCTGCCCCCCTCGGCTACGTTCACCCCGACCAATACCCCGCCGGTCCTCACCGCCACCTTCACAGCTACCCTTACTGCCACTCCGACCGTCTTTATCCCGGTAACCGGAGGTCTCGCCCTCCTTGATCCGTGCACCACCAATCCAGGCGTGACCCTGGCTTGGCAGATACGCAATTCCAACAGCTATTCAGTCAACGTAGTCTGGTGGGTCGTGGGTCGTACCGCTTCCGGTGGTCCGTTGGTGGTCCCGGGGAACACCACGATAAATTTCGAAACACCCGTGGATGGTCCGCTGCCCAATACTGTGGCCATCATGTGGATCGATCCGGCTGACGGCGCCGCCAAGACGCTGAGCACACTCAACACCGGCGTCGCCTGCGCTGAGGCGTCATCCACCAGCACGCCCACTCCTTCACCCACCTCCGGCGTCCTCATCCCGGTCACCGGCATCGACCTGCCCGGCCTTTTCCGTGACTCCATGTTCCTCAACCTGGGCATCGGTATCTTCGGGTTTGCCCTGGTCCTGCTGGGTATCGGTATTAAAGTCGACCGCGACCGGTGGAACAAAGAAGGTGGCGATTAAGGCTGGAGCGATCAGTATCTAGACACGGGGCATCCAGGTTTCGGATGCCCCGTTTTTATTTACCTACCGTAAAATAGCTGACTCGGACTCCATGCGATCCAATCAAATCACCCCAAATCCTGAAAACAATCGAACGGTGATCGTGCTGGTCTCCCTGGGCTTTTTGCTGGTGGTTTTTGCCTTTGGCAAAGGCCTCATCGATTTGGTCTTGCTTCCCGGTCGCACGATTGACCTGGCGGCCGACGATCAGATCGAAGCCGGCTTCTTGCCGGTGTATGCCGAGGAGGGTGATGTCGCCGATGCCGAATTGGTTTCTGTGGGGCCGCCTCCGGCGCAGCCGTTCCCCACGCCGCAGGCTGCCCCGCAGGAGATCCTACCCACCGCGGATCCCGGCTTGCCCCCCGATCGTCTGGTCATCCCCGCCATCGGATTGGAAACGAACGTCGTCCCCATCGGTTATGAAAAGCTGCAATTTGAAGGAGAGATCTACGACCAATGGCTGGCGCCCGATTACCGCGCCGCCGGCTGGCACCGGACCTCGGTAGGCTTGGGTGTGCCAGGCAACACCGTGCTAAATGGCCACCACAATATCAGGGGGGAAGTATTTCGCGATCTTTACCGCCTCCAGGTGGGCGATCAGTTGCTGCTGTATTCCGGATCCGAGGAGTTTGAATACGTGGTGGTATTCACCGCCATCTTGGAGGAGCGCAACCAGCCCTTGGACGTGCGCCTGGCCAATGCCGAGTGGATCAAGCCCACCAAGGACGAACGTGTGACCCTGATCACCTGCTGGCCCTATGAGAGCAACACCCATCGCGTGGTGGTGGTGGCTGTGCCGGTGCGCGCCGCCGGTAGCGGGTAATATTCTCTGTCCCGATTATTAAAATAAAATCCCCGCTTCCTCAAGCGGGGATTTTTTGAAACAGTCCCGTCCTCGGTTAACCTTTGGCTCGCTCGTGCCAAAGTAGCTCGCTCAGCTTAGCGGGACTGCTGCGATAGGCAGTGGGCGTGTTAGGGTGCGGTCACGCTCACCGTGGTATCCAAGACTTGCGTAGCCTGCACGAACAAGCGGCCCCAGGAGCTGTCGCCCTCATTTTCGATGCACGTCTGCAGGACTACCGGATTATCACTGTTGTATACGGCGTAGAACAGACCAGGAGCCGAGAGCTCATTGCCGTTCTCCAGATCCACAAAGCTGGATTGGGTGGAGTTTGGCGAGAGCGCTTGATAGCGGAGAACGGTTTGTATTTGGAAGTTGGCGGTGCTGCCGTCGCCGTAGATAAGAGTGATGATTTGGCCGACGGAAAGCTGGGAGAAGCTGGCACCTGCCAGTAAGTTGTGGGCTAAGAAAGCCTGAGTTCCGTATTGGGCAGCCATTTCGAACTGGGTTACCACGTTCGCGGCCTCGGATACGTAAGCCGGGTTGGCATTGGGCTGGCCGACGACAGCGTTAGCCAGGACGCCATCCACGTAAATGCCCGTCACCTGGCTGGCATCACCATTGCTGACTGAGGCAATAAATGCATTGAAAGCGGAGGCCGCTTCGGCCTGCGCTGCGAGCTCAGCTTCGACTTCTTGCTGGGCGGCGAAATCCTTAGCGATGTCTACGCTGAGAGCGGAAGCTGCCACCGAGACAGGCTCGTCAACGTTGAGCTCAACGACTGGGGCTGCCTGGGCCAGTTTAACGGCCAGGGTGTCGCCGGTTAGGGGAGCTGCGGGTTCGGCTGGGCTGTTAGTTACGGCTAAAACTGGGGTTACGGCAAAAAGACCCCCTATTATGAGAGCAGTTACCGTACCGAGGAGAATGAAGATGCTGAGCGATTTCATTTTCTAGCCTTGCTTCGAGTGAGGATTGCCCGAATTACAATTAGATTATAGTTAGGATACAGTAAGTATTGAATAGGACGGTGGTACTCTTTGCAAAAGCTGTAGGGGACGGCCAAACAGGGATTTTCTTTGATGGGCAAACAAAAAAAGGCCTTGCGGCCTTTGGTTTAGGGGGAGATAATGCCTTTTTCTGCGTTAGCTGGAATAGACTAAGAGAGGAACCGGCATGGCAAACGAATCGGTTTACAAGATCATCGAATTAGTGGGCACCAGCTCGGAATCCTGGGAAAAAGCCGCCCAGGCTGCTGTGGGGCTGGCAGCCAAGTCCCTGGAAGATCTACGCGTCGCCGAAGTGTCCCAAATGGATATGCAGATCGAAGAGGGCAAGGTGGTGGCTTATCGCACCAAGCTCAAGCTTTCATTCAAGTACCGCAAGGAAGGGTAGATCAGGCGCCTGGCTTAAGTTACCCAAGCCCAATTAAGCAGAAAAAGGGCGCAGCCACTGCTGCGCCCTTTTAGTACCATTGGCTCTTCAGCGGGTAGACCCTGAGCTAAACTGCCTTGAGCGCCCCTTCGAGCAATTGGACCCGGGATTTGGCCAAGCCCGGCAAAGTATCCATAATGTAAAAAGCCCCGCTGCCTTCCACAGCCAGAGAGGCCGTAGCCGCCCCCACCAACAAGGCGCGCTCCCAATCCTGGCTGCGCGCCAATTGGGCGGCAAAAGCGCCGCAGAAGCTGCTGCCGGTGTCGGTAATGTCGTAGGTCCGCGCCGGGTAGGGCGGCAGGTGCCTGCGCTTGCGGCCGGCGGCCTCATATAGCCAAAGGCCGCGGGCCGCACTGCGCACGACCACCGCCGAGCAGTTGTATGCCGCGATGGCCTCGATCATCTCCCACAGCTCTTCGCTGCGCCCTTTGAACAGCGCTCGCAGCAAGGCTTCTTCGACCAGGAAGGCGGTCAATCCGTTCACCAAATCTGGGAGCTCGTTCCAAAACTCCGGAAGCATATAGCCTGGACCCGCGTCCAGTGTGACCTGCATCATGCCTCTTTCGCGCAGGGCGGCCGGCATCAGGCTGTGGCTGAGATAATCCAGCGGGCAAAAATGGGCGCCCTTGGCGCCCCGGTATGCCTCTGGCAAGTCCTTGGCGCGCAAGGTGAGCGGGCCGCGCTCTTTTTTAGAGTCCGGTTGGCGCAAGTCTTTGGGATAACCCAGCAATGATTTCGGGAGTGGAAGCTCCCACTTGGCAAAATACTTAATGGGATTGTCGCTTTTGGATGTGAAAGTATCTGTGTAGGCGATGAAGCGGCGCAGGTCTTGTACTTGGTCCAGGACCCTAATACCATGCGTGTCAAACCCTCGGTTGGCCAGCTCCTCCAGCCAATCCGCCGGATAATCGCGGTCGACCCGGGCAACCAGCCCGGGATTCTTTCCCCAAAGCCGGCAGGCTGCCGCGGCGTACAGCAGGTTGCCCCCCGCCTGGTCGATGCGCGCCTTGCCGTCCGCGGTGATGATGGTATCGCGCTGCAAGCGGCCCAGCAGCAGGAGGGCAGGCGCGGCCACGCCGCGATTATAACGTTGAGCGCTTTGCGCTCAACATCGTTAAGCGTTGTCGCGCAATGTGAAGCTGGCCAGCACCAGCACAACCAGTCCATAGATAGGCAGGCTCAATAGCGCCGAGCTTTCCTCCCACAAGGCGCCGCCATCAATCAGCGCGTGCAACACCTGCGTGGCGTAATACACAGGAGTGAACCGGCTCAGCACCTGCGCCCAATCCGGCAGTACTTCGATGGAGATCACCATGCCCGACAAGAAAATGCTGGGCAGGATAACCAGCGGAATAAAGGGGAAGACCTGGCCTTCGTTGTTGGCGAAGTTGGATACCAAAATGCCCAGAGCCATGCTGATCACCGCCAGCAGCCACATCACCAGGTAGATTGAAGCCAGGATGGCCAAGCTGTAGTCGAGTTTGAACAGCCAGGTGATCTCGGTCAGCACCACCAGGCTCTGCGCCGTGGCCAGGGTGGTATAGGCCAGCAGGTAGCCAAGGATGATCTCCAGCTGCTGGTAGCCGTTCACCATCATGCGGGTCAGCGTCTCGGTGACCCGTTCTCGCACCAGCACGATGGCGGTGAGCACGAAGGTCAGGAAATGCACAATGAAAGCCCCAAAGGGAAATACATACGTATTGGCGTTAAGCAAAGGGTTATTCAGGCTGTCGAAAAAGACATACAGCACATAGATGATGGCCACCGGCACCATCAAGGAGAGGGCGATGAAGCGCTTATCATGCTTCAACTGGCGCAGCACGCGCTGCGTGACTGAAAAAATACGTCGAAAGAAAGGTTCCATTAGTTCCTTCCTCCGCTTGAGCCCATCATGTCCAAGACAATGGCCTCCAGCGAATTCGTTTCCAGCTCGAGGCGCGTGACCTGCGAGTCTAATCCGTACTTTTGTAAAGCCTTCGGCAGGTCCGTTGGATAATCCGCTAAGCTGTGCTTTTCGTGCTGCTCACCGCGCCACAGGTGCAAGGTGGCCCGCCCGCGTTGCAGCAGGCGCTGCGGCGTATCGGTGGTAAGGATGCTGCCTTCGCTGATGATGGCCAGCCGGTGGCAGTGGATAGCCTCGTCCATCTGGTGAGTGCTCACCAGGATGGTGACGCCCTCGGCCGCCAATTGTTTAAAGCGCTCCCAGAAAGTGGAACGTAATTTGAGATCCACGCCGGCGGTGGGCTCGTCCAGCAGCAACAGCCGCGGCTGGTGTACCAGGGCGCAGGCCAGCGAAACGCGCTGCTTCATCCCGCCGGAAAGCGTGCTGACCGCGTCGTCGGCCCGCGCGCTGAGCTGCACCAAGTCGAGGGTCTGCTCGACCTTTTCATCCAGCTGATCGAGGCGGTGCGCTCGCCCGAAGAAGCGCAGGTTCTCGGCGGCGGTCAGGTCCTCATACAGGGCGGGCGACTGCGGCATGTAGCCGATCTGCTCGCGCAGGGCGCGCTTGTCGTGGCGCGGTTGCAGGCCCAGCACCTGCAGGCTGCCGCCGTCCGCCCGGGCTGCGCCTACCAGCAGTTTAATAAAGGTGCTCTTGCCGGCGCCATTGGCGCCGATCAGGCCGAAGATCTGGCCCTCCTCCACAGCCACGTCGACGCCTTTGAGCGCCTGGATGTGGCCATAGCGCTTGTCCACGCCTTGGGCTTCTATTGCAAGTTTCTTTGTCATAGGTTTTGCTCCTTGCTGTCCAGAATGCCGTGCAAATAAATATCGATTGAGGTTTCAAACTGACTGGCTTTTAGTGGGATCACTTTATTTCCTGACAAAAGCCCGTCTAACATCCATTGCGACATCATCAGACCCATTAAGGTCAGGATCAGGCTCTCCGGAGGAATCGGCCGCAACTTTCCTTTGGCGTTCTGCAGCTTGCCGAGGAACTTTTGAATAGCGGGGAAGGCCCGCGAAAATATCTCTGAGGCGTGCTCGCCTTTGAATTCCACAATTTCGATGAACATAAGATGCTGCAAGTCTCGCCGCGAGCGCGCTACCGAGATCACCCGCTGCGCCGCGTCTTTGATCAGCTCGTCCACCGTGTCTCCCTGGGCCGCTTCCAAATTGGCCATCATTTCCCGGTAGGGGTGATAGCGGATCAAGACTTGCGTGAAGATGTCTGCTTTGCTGGCGAAGTGGTTGTAAATGCTGGCAGGGGTCAGCCCGGCGGCCTTGGCTACTTGGCGCATAGAGGTGCCATGGTAACCCTGGCGGACGAATAGCTCGAAAGCGGCCTGCAGCACGCGGTCGCTGGTGGGTAAGTTGGCTTGGATTGCAGTTTTCTTTGCCATACAAACGAACGTTCGTTAGTCATTCTAAAACAAAAAAGGCCTTTGTGCAAGGCCTTTTATTTCCAAAAAAAAATGGATTTTACGTGTCCAGCTTGACTATTTTAGTCAAATAGGTCACTTCAGGTGGACCGACAACCCCTGCTCGCTGGGCTACGTCTCGGAATTCCTGGGACTGGAACATCTCGCGGGCCTTGTCCAAACTCTCATATTTTCCCATGATGACGATGGCATTGGGGTCATCCGCCGAGGCGTAAGCGTGCACGCCTTTCGATCCAAACTTCTTGCGTAGCGAGGAGGCTTCCTCAAACCCCTTCCTCCACTCTGCCTGGTCCTTTACTTTAACCCGAACGAGTACGTGTGCCATGAGCTTCTCCTTTCAATAGTTGCGCGAACTCACTTCTTTTTCTCGGCGCCCAGGTTGGAGATCTGCCTGAGCAACCCGACGACCAGCATGCCCAGGCTCATGCCTTCGGCCGCGGTTAGCATGGGGCGCTCCTCCTCGTCGGATTCGGCGCGCTTGAGAAGCGTCATGCCGGCGGCCACGCCCACTACCGCGCCTACGATGGCGCTGATGATCAGGACTTGCGGATTGGGACGTTTGCCTGCCATAAGCTTCCCTCTACTTGTTGCGCTTGAATACTTTGCGGGCCGCAGTGCCCCACGAATCCACTTTCATAAAGGCCCGCATAATGGTTGAAGCGGTCCTTTGCGTGCCGGCGTTGACCGTTTCCACAGCGCGCTGGGCGCGGGCTGCTTGTGAGGGCAGCCAGCTTAGCAGCTTGACGATGCCGCCGTTCAGCACCAGCAGCAAGGCCAGCAAGGCAAAGCCCAGCAGCAAGGTGGGCAGCGCCAACAGGATAATGGCGATCTGTGCGCCGCGCTCGATGCTGCCGGAACCGCCGGCCAGCAGCAGGTAAATAAGGAAGCCGCCGCCAAGAACGCCAGCGAACAGCGGCAGCAGGATCTGCCAGAATACTTCGCCGCGATGGGCGCGGCGGGTTTTCGGGTTGGCGATCGGAACGGGTTTAGGGCTTGCCGGGGGAAAAGTCATGTCTCATTTTAACACGGGCTGTTATATGAATTCAACTTGGCGGGGCGGTGGTCGCCGCAGGAAGAACGAACACAGCACCAGGCCTACCGCAAAGCCGCCGATGTGCGCCCACCAGGCAACGCCCTGGACGGCCTCGGCGCCGATGGATGCCAATCCAGAGAATAGTTGGGAAAAGAACCAGAAGCCGAGGAAAAGGATGGCCGGGACCTCGATGATCGAAAGGAAAAAGATAATAGGCACCAGGGTAACCACCCGCGCCCGCGGGAAAAGAAGCACGTAGGCCCCCAGCACCCCGGCGATGGCGCCGCTGGCCCCCAGCACCGGCACGTTGCTGCCGGATGTCAAATAGGTCTGCAGCAGGCCGGCCGCCAGGCCGCAAAGCAAATAAAAGACCAGATAGGGCAGGGACCCCATACGGTCCTCCACGTTATCCCCAAAGATGAACAGCACCCAGACGTTGCTGAGGACGTGAAACCAGCCCGCATGCAAGAACATACTGGTGAAGATGGTGATGCCAAAGGCGATCGGGGCATTCTCGATGCGCGCTGGCACTAGTGCATATTCACCGATGAACTGTTCCAGTTGGCCGTTGGACAAGCTTAGTTCGTAGAAGAACACCAGTGCGTTGGCGGCGATGAGCAGCCAGTTCATCACCGGAAAATGGTAGGAACGGTTGCTATCTCGCAGGGGGATCATGGCGAATGGCTAATGGGTTGGCAGTATAGTCTATTCCTTGCAGGCATCAGCAATCCGCTATCAGGAATCTGGCTTTCCTGATTACTATTCACTGATCACTACTCCCTGACTGTCTTTTTCTTGACTACCCCTCGAGGCCGCGAGTATACTTCTTGGGCTGCGGGGTGTAGCGCAGCCTGGTAGCGCACCGCGTTTGGGACGCGGTGGTCGCCGGTTCAAATCCGGCCACCCCGACTATGAAAACTAAGGCCAAACGCAGATCAAAGCAGCTCAAAAAGCTGGATGGCGTCATCGAGGCCGCCCATTTCAACCCTGACGGAACGCTGGCCTGGGTGCGGGCCTATGAACGCCGTGGCCCCACTTGGTCCGATGTGGTCCTGCTCGACCGGGATGCCTTAGTCGAGCGGCTCAAGAAACGCAAGCGCTTTTACGTGGGCAGCCGCCGGGAATTCCTGGCCAGCGAGTTCGACCTGACCCTGCCGGTGCGCCTGGTGGAAAACTATCGCGGATCGGCGCTGGTTACCGGCCGAGGCGGCTCCCAAAAGGACCGGCTGGACGGTATTCCCGTAGTCTAGCGTACGCCGTAGCCTAAGCGTAGGCTTGCCGTCGTTGACTGGCTGGGTTCAAGGGTTTATACTGACCGCAAGGAGAAAGCCTCTTTTATGAGACTTCTGGCTTTCAAGCAGGCAGTCGAGAGTTAATTCAAAAGCACGCGCGGCGCGCGTGCTTTTTTTGTTCACTACAAAGGAGAGCCGGCGATGGACACAGGTTTGATGCGCAAATATGAAAAAGCCAAGAGCTATGCCGAGGAACGTGACCGCATGCGGGTCGAATCCCTGGTGGTCAATTTCACCGGTGTGAATAACCCGCACCACGTCGAATTTAAAGACGGGGCCTGGCATTGCGATTGCGAATTCTTTGTTGGCCGGGACCGCTGCAGCCACACCATGGCCCTGGAGATGGTTTTGCAGGGCATGGTGCCGCAGGCTGCCACAGCCTGAGCCTGCCGCTCATTTGGTTTTATATTAAGCGTCGTTCTGTTTCCCTATCAGCCAGCAGGAAAATAGCAGCGCTGGCCCCGTGTCGGGGCCAGTGCTGTTTGAGGAGTGATCATGCCGGAAACCTTCACTCAAGAAGAAGCCAATCAGTTCATCCTGGAGTGCCACTTCGACCCGGCGGCCGTGGCGAGCAAGCTGGCCGCCAACCCGGCGCTGGCCCGGGCCTATAACCCGGTGCTGGGCGAATCCGCCTTGGCCGCGGCCGGCCACATGGGCCGCGCCGATATTGCCGAGCTGCTGCTGGCCTCTGGCGCCGAGTTGGAGCTGGCCGCGGCGGCCATGCTTGGGCGCCGCGAGGTGGTTAAGGAGGCGCTGGAGATGGATCCCAAGTTAGCCCATTTAGGCGGGGCGCATAATATTCCACTGGCCTTCCATGCCGCGCTGAGCGGGGATATCGAACTCATGCGGCTGCTGTGGGATGCCGGCGCACAGGAGGAAGTGAAGAACTCCTTGTTAGGCGCAGTAATGAAGAACCGGCTGCCGCTGGCAGCCTGGATCCTCGAGCATGGCGCTTCAAAAGAAGTAAAGACTTACGATGGCAAGAGCCCCTTAGAACTTGCTACGCAAATGAAGTTCAATGAGATGGCCAAATTGCTTCGGTAGTTAATGCCATAAAGAATAATAGTCCGCGTTCATCCGCGGATTATTTGCCATGCCACTTCATATTCATATATACCCCGCCCTTTTCTAATTCGTCCAGCATCTGATCCAGCCGTTTCTGCCGCGTCTCGGGACCCTTGGCGCGCGCCAGCCAGCCCAGATCTCGTTCTGCTGGTAAGGCGGCCGTTGGCGATATTTCGCCATCAGGCCGCGGTGCTCCAGCGCGGCGCGCACGTCCGCCGGCATCGGCTGGCGTGGG
This sequence comes from uncultured Anaerolineaceae bacterium, assembly GCA_964572455.1. GTDB lineage: Bacteria > Chloroflexota > Anaerolineae > Anaerolineales > UBA11579 > JAMCZK01. The sequence continues at coordinate 15,555 of CAZNFL010000009.1, read as the reverse complement.
CGTTCGACGCGGGACCAATCATTGGCGCTCATGCTCAATCCTTCGTCCCGGGTCCTACTGTGATGTAAGCCTCGCGTAATAGCTTTGCGATCGTGTCATCCAACTCTTCCTCGCGTTCGATCTTCATGCGATGGGTGACTACCTTTAACGTAGTATTCCAGGCCACGCGCAGCGTGGGGTGGGGCACGCGGCGGCGCAGGTCGATGACGATCTCCAAGCGCTTGGAGGTGACGAACGCGCCGGCAAAAATTCGCTTGTCTTTCCAGTAGACTACGCTCTTGTGCGCCTCGGTCTTACTTGACCCGCAGGCTTTGACCATCTTTTCGAAGGTGCGGAACAGGCGCACGGGCCCGGGTTTCTTGTCGCTTAGATAGCGCGCTACGGTCCAACGTTCAGAGCTTGGGCTCGCCTTCTTCACTGGTTTAGCCTTTGCGTTTGCCAAAAGGCGCCTCCAGGTCAACACGCCGCTTTTGCGCCGACATGTCGACGATCCGATCCAAGCGCTTCAGCTGAGTTTCCGCCTGCTTGGCGCTGAGCACCCAGTGGCGCAAGGTCTTCTGGTAGCCGGGCGGCTGGGCGCTGAAGAAATCCCAGGCGCCTTTCTTTGCTTTGAAAGGCTTCATCATTGCCGCATTGAACGGGGGAATCTCGTCTTGCTCGAATGAATAGGCACCGGACTTTTCGCCCAGCCGCGCCTTGAACGCTTTCAGACCCGCCGCCCGCATGCAGCCTGCCCTGATCAGGCGTTTGGCGCTGGCGATGTTCTTCTTGCTCCAAAAGCTGCCCGGCCGCCGCGGGCTGAAGCGAATGGTGTAGCTGTCGGCATCAATGCCCTTGCGCAGCCCATCGATCCACCCATAGCACAGCGCCTCGTCCACCGACTCAGGCCAGGTGAGGCTGGGCTTGCCGCTGCCGACCCGGTGGAAACCGACCAGCAGCTGGCTGGCCTTGCCGTGGTTGACGGCCAGCCAGCTGCGAAACTTGGTCGGGTTTGTAAAGAAAACCGGTTTCACCTGACTGAAATCCCTCCCTAACCCAGCAATTTGGCTAGCTTTCCGATCGTGTTCCAATTGCGCGTGGTGACCTCGGCTCCAAATTCCTTGCCCAGGATCTCCATAGCCTTCACCGTACCGCTCTTCGGCGTGAGGGTTAATACGCTGACGACGTGGCCCTTGGTGACTTCTAGAATTTGGTAATCGCCGCCCAGCGATGTATAGGGAGGTTTCAACTTCGTTTTCGGCGGATTGGACAGAAAGGTGACGTACAGCCGGGTCTTGGGTGTCACCTTGACCCCTTTGAATGGGTTTTCCTTCACCAGGTCCAGGACCTCTTGGGCGCTGCGCACGATCACGTGCACCTCAAAGCCGAAGGCGTCTTTGATCGCCAGCTCTATTTTGGCGCGCACCGCCGGGGCGCCGGCTTTGCTTTCGAGCACTAGGTTGCCGCTGGCCAGCAGGGTCTTCACATGATCGAAGCTTTGCTCCTCTAACACCTGGCGCAGCTTGTCCATCTTGATCGTGCGCCCGCCCACGTTGATGCCGCGCAGGAAGGCGGCGTACTTAGCCATCCGCCTTCTCCCGGCCGATCCCCTCCACCCGCCGGTCCGGGATAAGCCAGATCACCGCCACGCCCGCGTAGATAAGGTACGAGATCCACGGATTGAAGAAAGCCACCACAATAGCGAGCATATAAAAGAAAAGTGAGGCGTAGCCTTTCAGGTCAGAGCCAATGGCGCGGGCGATATCCGAATCTGGGCCATGCTCGCGAATGATCGCCGAGACCAGCAGGCGGAAGGCAAAGCCTGGCATGAGCAGATTGATGCCATAAAGCACCGTTGGCCATAGTTCGCCCGGGTGGCTGCTCATCCAACTGGTCGTAAAAGGAATGATCGAGAGCCAAAATAGCAGGTGAATGTTGGCCCACATAATGCCGCCACTCACCCGCCGCGTGGCCTGGATCAAGTGATGGTGGTTGTTCCAATAAATACTGATAAAGACGAAGCTCAAAACGTAAGCCAGGAAAACGGGCAGCAGCGGACGCAGGTCGTTTAACTCGGCGCCTGCCGGAGCGCGCAACTCCAGAACCATGATGGTGATGACGATCGCAATAACGCCGTCACTGAAAGCCTCGAGTCGGGTGGGTTTCATGGCGAAGGTACTTTATCAAAAGCGCTGGACGTTGCGTTAGCGGGCGTTAGCCCGGTAGCAACTTCATTAGCAGGTGCGAAGTACCTGCGTCAGCGCCTGTGTAGCGGAGAGGGAGGGATTCGAACCCTCGGTGGCCCAAAGGACCACAACGGTTTTCGAGACCGCCCCATTCGTCCACTCTGGCACCTCTCCGCCGAGGATTATAACGGCTGGCTATCGGCGCCCTCTCATTTGATAACGCGGAACCGCAAATGAGTTCGCCCGTTAGGTAGCTCCACCACTTTCGTTCTTTCGAGCTTAATTTGTTCCGGACCCAAGCCATCAAAATGCTTCAATCCTCCGCCGAGAAGCACAGGCATAATGTCGACCTCCAGCACGTCGACAAGACCTGCCCTTATGCATTGCTGGGCGGTAATTGCGGCGCCAATGACTGTAATATCTTTGTCGCCTGCCGCATCCCTCGCCTGCTTTATAGCGCTCTCAATTCCATCCGTTACGAATGTAAAGGTTAGTTGATCGGTTTCTTTCGGCTGCTTCTTGGGTGGTTTGTGCGTCAGCACGAATATGGGCACTTGAAACTCGTAGTTGCCCGCCAACTCATCGGGGTCTTCTGCCATGTCAAACGAATTTCGCCCCATAACCACCGCTCCGGTATTTTGGATCTGCTCTTTCAGAGGCTCCGTGTACCGCAGCGTTTCGAGGTCAGGATATAAACCCTCCGTGCTTCCGTCGCGATCATTTATGTAACCGTCCAAAGACATTGTCATTCCCAATACGATTTTTCCCATATAACCTCATCTTCCGAGTAGAGTGGCTGTCAGGTTTTAATGTGCTACAGCTCCGCGCTGCTGCCCCAGACCGGATAGTGCACGCTGCCGAAGCCGTCCGCCGCCAGCAAGCCCGTCAGCGCCTGCGCCGGGCCGGCCTCCCCATGCACCAGGAACACGTTGCGCACGGTTTCCTTGGTAGCCAGCGCGTAATCGCGCAAGCCGTTTTGGCCAGCGTGTCCCGAAAAACCGTCGATATGCGCCACGCGGATCTTGCGCTCATACTCCTCACCGAAGATCTTGATGCGCGTCTCGCCCTCCACCAGGCGCCGCCCCAGTGTGTGCGGCGCCATCCACGAGACGATCAGCACCACGCTGTTCACGTCGTGCACGTTGTTCTCCAAATGGTGCAGCACCCGCCCCACTTCTAGCATGCCCGAGGCTGAAATGATGATCATCGGCTCCTTGCGGCCGTTTAGTGCCTTCGATTCCTCGACGGAGCGAATGTAGGTGAGCATCTCAAAACCCAGCGCTTCGCGCTTCACATCGGACTCTATAAAAGCGCGGGTCTCCTCGTCAAAGCACTCGGGGTGGTCGCGGAAGATATCGGTCACATTAACCGCCAGGGGGCTGTCCACAAACACCGGCACACGCGGGATCTCACCAGCCACCACCATGCGGTGCAGGCTGTACACGATCTCCTGCGTGCGGCCCACCGCAAAGGCAGGGATGATGACCTTGCCGCCGCGCCCGATCGTGTCGCTCACAATCGCGCGCAACTGCTCATAGGCCTGGGCGGGCGAGGGATGGCTGCGGTCCCCGTAGGTGCATTCCATCAACAGCGTGTCGACTGCGGAAGGGAGCTTGGGAGAGCGGATGATGGGCAGTTCGGCGCGGCCGATGTCGCCGGAGAACCACAAGCGGTGGCGGCGCCCCTTCTCCTCAATGTCCAGCACGATGGCCGTGGAGCCCAGGATGTGGCCCGCCTCCACGAAAGTTGCCCGCACGCCGGGGACAACCTCGAAACTTTCGTCATAGTCCCGCTCCACGAATTGGCTGTTGGCCTGCGCCGCGTCCGCGGCGGTGTACAGCGGCTCCACCGGCGGCCCGCCTTGCTTGGCTCGCCGGCGGTTGAGATGTTCGGCGTCCGCCTCCTGGATGTGGGCGGAGTCCTCCAGCATAAGCCGGGTCAGGTGGCTGGAGGCGCGTTGGGCGTAGATCGGGCCGCCGTAGCCGTTCTTCACCAGGTTGGGCAGGTTGCCGCTGTGGTCAATATGCCCATGCGATAGCAGCATGGCATCCAGTGTGCCAAGGTCGAAATGGAAGCTGCGGTTGCGTGTCACCATTTCCCTGCGAGGCCCTTGGTACATTCCGCAGTCCAGCATGATCTTGTGGCCGTTCACCTCTAGTAGGTGCTGGGAGCCGGTGACCGTTTGCGCTGCGCCGAAAAAATGAAGTTGCATGCTTACCTGATCACTTTCTCATCATTGTCTTAGACTTGTCATTCCGAGTGGCATAACGAAGTCTTTACCAGTTAGAGAATCAATAAAGCGAGAAATCCATACAACCTTATTTTCCAAAAATAAAAGATTCTGCAATTCTAGCTCTGCTTATTCCTTTGCGGAGCTGGCTCTTTTAGCGCCTTCAGCATCTGCTCCCCATAATTCTCCATTCGCCAGGGCACGCTCGCCATGATGGGCGCCAATTCGGCCAGATCGCGCGGGTTGGCGCGCCCCACCGCGTGCATCAGATCGCGCGGCAGCACCACGTCGGACTCTACCTCCAGCTCCTCGGCGGCTTTCTTGCGCCACAGGCGCAGCTTCTCCACCCGCTCCACGTAGGCTTCATCATACGGTGCGCGGCGCGGCCGCTTGAGCGGCGGCGCCAGCTCGCCGCGTCTCACCGCGTCAAGTAGCCCCTTGCCATGCCTTTGGATCTGGCCGGGTGTCATGCCTTCGATGCTTTCCAGATCGGCAGGCTTTTGCGGCTGGGCTGCGGCGATGGCGCTCAGCGTGCTATCCCCCATGATCTTGAATAGCGGCTTGTCCGCCTCGGCAGCCTTGGCTTCGCGATAACGGGCCAGTTCCTGCAAGATGGCTGCCTGCCGCGGGCTCAGGTCCCGGGCGCCCTTGATATTCCACGGGCCTTGCTCCGTTTCTTGCGCCTCACTGCCCGCTTGAACAAGATGCGGCAAGCGCTCAAAATCCTCCTTGGCCAGCTCCCAGCGGCCGCGCTCCTCCAGCTCGGCCTTTAGCCGGTCGCGCAATTCAATCAGGTGGTGCGTATCCAGGCGCGCATATTCCAGCAGCTCTCGGCGCAAAGGGCGTTCGCCCCAATCGGCGCGTTGGTAGCGCTTCTCCAGCGTGATGCCGAATTCCTCCTCCAGCAAATTGCCCAGCCCCACTTTTTTTCGCCCCAGGATACGGGCGGCGATCATGGTATCGAACAAGTTGACGACTGGATAGCCATAATCTCGGTTGAGCACGATCAGGTCGTATTCAGCGGCGTGGAAGATCTTTTCTATTTCAGGATTGGCAAAAATTCCCGCCAGCGGGGAAAGGTCTTCGACAGCCAGTGGGTCCACTACTGCATCCTCTTCCGCGGAGGAAAATTGCACCAGGCACAGCCGTTCGCGATAAGCATGCAGGCTGTTGGATTCGGTGTCCACGCTCAGCAACTCCTGCTGCGCCAGCCGGCCGGCCAACTGGCTAAGTTGCGCAGAGGTTGTGGCGACAAATAATGGGTTGCTGTGGTGCATGAGCGGCAATTATAGGCGCATATCTGCTCATATCCTGTCATTCTGAGGCGAGCTCGGCGAGCCGAAGAAATATCATAATGTTGTCTTCCACATAACCGAGTGCTGCAAACCTTGGCGCAGTAACCCAAGCTATACTCCGCCCATGGAACCCTCCCTGACCCTCGAAGGCTCCCTCTCCGTCCTGGCCGCTCTCGAAGCCCGCGTCCGGCCAGTGCATGCCGTCTACCTCCAACAGGGCAAGGACCTGCGCGAGGCCCCCCGTATCCGCGCGCTGGCCTCCGAGCGCGGCGTCCCGCTGCATAGCGTTCCCGGTCCCGAGCTTGAAACCCTCGCCCAAGGCCGCTCCCACGGCGGAGTGCTGGCTACCGCTGGTCCCCGCGACTTCCTCGCTTTAGATAAGCTCGCTGCTGGCATTCCCAACCCCTTCGTCGCCATGCTGTATGGCGTCGAGGATCCCTACAACTACGGCCAGGCGCTGCGCGCCCTCTACGCCTCCGGCGCTCATGGCCTGGTTGTGCCCGAGCGTAACTGGGATTCGGCCCTCGCCGTGGTGACCCGCGCCTCTGCCGGCGCCTCCCAGTATATGCCGACCGCTAAGGCCGCCACGCCCGAAGAAGCCATTGCTCATTTCAAGGGCCGCGGCTTCACCGTGGGGCCAGCACCGCCAAAGAAAAGAACAGCGTCTCGGTCTATGCAGTAGACCTGCACGGGCCCTTATTCATGCTGATCGGCGGGGAACGGCGCGGCCTTACTGCGCCTGCTCTCGCCTTGTGCGACGTGCTGCTGTCCATCCCTTATGGCCGGGATTTCAGGGCCGACCTGGACGTTACTTCGTCTACCGCCGCGCTCGCGTTCGAAGTGATGCGTCAAAGGGTGTGGCCTCAAATACGCCACAAGCGAAAAAAATAGGATGGAGTTGCGTTACTCGGCGAAACGGGGAAGCAATCCTCAAGCAGCCGCGGTTTAGCAACAACCTGAGGTGGCTTCTTGGCTAAAATAAGACTATGACTCTTTCGCGGCTAATTATCGAACAGGCATGGCAGCGTGCCGGTGGGTTGTGCGAATGTCGCCGCCCTCATCACAAACATCCCGGTGAACGCTGCGGCAAACGGCTAAATTGGATCAACCGCGGGATATATGGTGACGGCGCTTGGGAAGCTCAACGCATTACTACAACGGACGGCAGCTTAGGGCCTGACGTACAAATCCTTTGCTGGGATTGTCACGCCAAAGATATTTAGTGGTGTCGGTTTCTATTCGATTATTTGGACTGCTAATTGGGTGCCTAGGCAGTTATAGGCAAGGTATTCAAAACGCAGCTTCGTGCTCTCGATAAACTCGGAAAAGGCTTTGGCCTCGCCTTCTTGCCATCCCGGATAATTAAAGAACTCATCAAAGACGAGGATCGTGCCGGGCACGATCCTGGACTTGATGATCTCGAGAACTGTTTTTGTTGAGCTATACAGGTCGGCATCCAGGTGAAGCAGCAGGGCGGTCTCTGAATGCTTTTGCAGGAAAGGCCCGAGCGTGTCGTCGAACAAGCCTGGTATCAGTTCTACATTCTCGCGCACGGCAGGCAATGCAGTTTCAAACGTTCCTTTCGGATAGTTGCCCCTCCACGCTTCCGGCAATCCTTCAAATGAATCGAAGCCAAAGATGGTCTTGCTTTTCAACTTGCCGGCCAGGTAATTGATGCTCTTGCCGGTTGCCACCCCAAATTCGCAGACCAATCCTTCCCGTTCGCTAATTTGCTGGCTCTTGAGGATGTAGTCAAACAGGGCGTAGCGAGTTTCAAACGAGTGCGCCAAGGGCAGCTGCTCTTCGATAAATTGGCCGGTTTCCTCCAGTGCGTGGATCTGGCGCCACCTGAAAATGTTCCGGCTTTCCAGCAGGAACAGTTCATCGAACAAGCCTCTGAGCAATTGCACCAGGCCAGCTTTTGTTTGTTTCCGTATTTTCATGCGTGTAATCTCGGTTGTTTCTAATTCTAAACGATACCCCGCGCGATTGCCCAGTAAATGCCGCGAAGCCCCCCGCATCCGCGCCCTGGCCTCCGAGCGCGGCATCCCGCTGCACAGCGTTTCCGGTCCCGAGCTTGAAACCCTGGCCCAAGGCCGCTCCCACGGCGGCGTGCTTGCCACCGCTGGTCCCCGCGACTTCCTCGCTTTAGATAAGCTCGCTGCTGGCATTCCCAACCCCTTCGTCGCCATGCTGTATGGCGTCGAGGATCCCTACAACTACGGCCAGGCGCTGCGCGCCCTCTACGCCTCCGGCGCTCATGGCCTGGTTGTGCCCGAGCGTAACTGGGATTCGGCCCTCGCCGTGGTGACCCGCGCCTCTGCCGGCGCCTCCCAGTATATGCCGACCGCTAAGGCCGCCACGCCCGAAGAAGCCATTGCTCATTTCAAGGGCCGCGGCTTCACCGTGGGGCCAGCACCGCCAAAGAAAAGAACAGCGTCTCGGTCTATGCAGTAGACCTGCACGGGCCCTTATTCATGCTGATCGGCGGGGAACGGCGCGGCCTTACTGCGTCTGCTCTCGCCTTGTGCGACGTGCTGCTGTCCATCCCTTATGGTCGGGATTTCAAGGCCGACCTGGACGTCGCCTCGTCCACTGCGGCCTTGGCCTTTGAGGTAATGCGCCAAAGAGTGTGGCCTTCAAGGCGACAAAAGCGGAAAATCTAGCGTGGAGTTGCGTTATCCGGCGCAGCCGGGTCACTGCCACTTTTATTCCCCTGAGGTATTCTTGGCAAAACCGGAAAAAACCATAAGTATTGCTGCAAACCCAGTCACGTAAATTCCAATTCCTGTGTGGATAGTGATAGTGGGGTCATCATTGTTTATAAGGTGTGTCCAATCATACGCGAGTATAGCGAGCGTGAATATTCCAAAAATAGCGATGGCAACGGAGAAGCGATCTCCCGGAACTTCCAGCTTTGTTAAAGCAATAATAAATCCGATCATACCCATCATTGCGGAAAAAAAGCCAAGCCCCTCAACTCCTATTTTTGATACAGCGAAGCCATAGATGCTAACTAAGGTGGCCCAGGGCATCAAATTCCCCACAAAGAGAATTACCGTAGCAACCAATGCAATGTTTCTTATCGTTTTTTCCTCAATTGTTATTGCCGTCAGCCGCCCGCGGCAACCTGTTGGGGTTGGCTAATATGACTATCGAATACTCACGATACCACTGTTTTTGTCCCCTCTGAGCCTGTGGGTCCGCCTTTGGCGGTGTCTCCCCGCCGTACATCCTTGTGTCATTCTGAGCGGGAGCTAAAGCCTTCACCAGACCGCCGCCCAACACCAGCGAAGAATCCACGTAGCCCATCTCACCGGGATCCTTACGTTCTGCATCATCCGTGGTTTTGTAGGGCGGGTCTCAGACCCGCCCTTTGACAAAACTCCGAAATCCTCACACCTAATTCGAATTCCATGCATTTATAGCGTCTCCCCTTCCCCTTTGAAGGGGAAGGGGCAGGGGATGGTGGTGAGCTAGAGCCTTGTCAAGTTTACACGAGCCCCTTGTAAGTCCTCGGCACAATACAACTTTATTCCTGTCAAGTAACCAAGAGGCTGAGTGTAGAGTTGGGAATTTGGACGGGATTACGCTTATAAAGAATCGATATTTCGTTAACGTCATTCTTGTGCTCCTCGCCTATCATTGCAGCGTGACTGGTGAATAGTCACCAATTGAATTTTTTTACCGATTGACTAATCGACTATTCACTATCACAACTTACTAATAGAGGAGTTTTACCAATGGCAAAAATTATAGGAATTGACTTAGGCACCACCAACAGCGTGGCCGCCGTGATCGAAGGCGGGGATCCCACCGTGATCCCGACCGCCGAAGGTTCGCGCCTGCTGCCCTCGGTGGTGGCTTTCAACAAGAACGGCGAACGCCTGGTGGGCCAAACCGCCAAACGCCAGGCCGTGATCAACCCCGAGAACACCGTGGCTTCCATCAAGCGCTTCATCGGCCGCCGCTTCGCCGAAGTGGAGACCGAGCGCCACATGGTGCCGTTCGAGGTTGTGGCAGGCCCTGGGGATGACGTGCGCGTCAAGATCCCGGCTGCCAAAAAGGAATTCAGCCCGCAAGAGATCTCAGCTATGGTGCTGGGCAAGCTGAAGGCTGACGCCGAGGCTTACCTGGGCGAAAAGGTCGACAAGGCGGTCATCACCGTCCCGGCCTACTTCAACGACAGCCAGCGCCAGGCCACCAAAGACGCCGGCAAAGTTGCCGGTCTCGAGGTCTTGCGCATCATCAACGAGCCCACCGCGGCTGCCCTGGCCTATGGGCTGGAGAAGAAAGACAATGAAACCATCCTGGTCTTCGACCTGGGTGGTGGTACTTTCGATGTCAGCGTCCTCGAAGTGGGTGGGGGCGTCGTGGAAGTGAAAGCTACCAATGGCGATACGCACCTGGGCGGCGATGACTGGGACGAAGCCATCGTTAACTACGTGGCTGACGAGTTCAAATCCCAACAGGGCATCGACCTGAGAAAAGATCGCCAGGCCTTGCAACGCCTGCGTGAAGCGGCCGAAAAGGCCAAGATCGAGCTCTCTTCGGTCATGGAGACAGAGATCAACCTGCCTTACATCACCGCGGATGCATCCGGTCCCAAGCATCTCGTCACCAAGCTGAGCCGCGCCAAACTGGAGCAACTCACTGAAAAACTGGTAACCGGCTTGCGCGGCCCGTTTGACGCCGCCTTGAAGGACGCTGGGCTGAAACCCGGTGACCTGAACGAAGTGGTGCTGGTAGGTGGAGCTACGCGCATGCCCATGGTGCAAGTCCTGGTGCGCTCGCTGACCGGCAAAGAGCCCCACAAGGGCGTCAACCCGGACGAGGTGGTGGCCATTGGGGCTGCCATTCAGGCCGGCGTGCTGGGCGGTGAAGTGAAAGATGTGCTTTTGCTGGACGTAACCCCGCTTTCCCTGGGTGTCGAAACCCTGGGCGGCGTGATGACCAAGATGATCGAACGCAACACGACTATCCCGGTCAAGAAGACCGAGGTCTACTCGACCGCTGACGATAACCAGACAGCCGTCGACGTGCACATCCTGCAAGGCGAACGCGCCCAAGCCGGCGACAACATGAGCCTGGGCCACTTCCGCCTGGAAGGCATTCCGGCTTCTCCGCGCGGCGTGCCCCAAGTCGAGGTCACCTTTGACATCGATGCCAACGGCATCCTGAATGTGAGCGCCAAAGACCGCGCCAGCGGCCAGGCGCAGCAGATCACGGTGACCGCCTCCACCAACCTGAACGAAGGCGACATCGAGCGCATGGTGAAGGAAGCTCGCCAGCACGAAAGCGAAGACTCTAAACGCCGTGAGTTGGTGGAAGCCCGCAATACCGCCGACAGCCTGGCTTACCAGACAGAGAAAACGCTGACGGAGCTGGGCGACAAAGTCCCTGCAACTGAAAGCAGCGCCATCGCCGCCAAAGTGAAGGACCTGCGCGCAACGCTCGAAGGCGAAGATACCCAGCTGATCAAGCGCCTAAGCGAGGACTTGCAGCATGCCTTCCACGCGTTGAGCCAGCAGCTGTCCAGCGCTGGTTCCAGCGCACAGCAACCGCCGCAGGCCAACGGGTCTGCGCCGAACGGGAACGGCCATAGCGGCCGCCATCCCGGCGAAGGTGAGGGCGAAGTGATCGAAGGGGAATTTACCGAAGCGTAACGAAAAAAGGGCCGAGATTTTTCTCGGCTCTTTTTTGTTACATCTTCTTTGTCATTCCGAGCGGGTCTCTAAGTCTTTACCCAATTGAGATTCCAGAACAGCGAGGAATCCATAGAACCTAGTCTTCCGCATAAACTAGTTCTGCAATCCAGGCGCCAGGGTACTCGATGGATGCTCAACGAAAAAAAGCCAGGATGATCCTCATCGCCGCAGTGGCGATGTAGCTTTGATACAAGCCTTCCGTATCTGGGCGGCATCAAGCGAAGCGTAGGAGATCGGGGCACCGGTTAGCACGGTCGGGGCTGCCGAGCTGGCGCCAACGCCGACGTACTAATAACTTGTCGCTTGCCACACGCCTGAACCTGCGACGATATAATCGAGCGAATGTCGAACGACAATCCATTTTTTCGCCGTTTCTCTACCTATAAAAAACCCGGCTCTCGCTGGCGCTATTGGTTGGGCGCCGTAGTTGGCATTTTGGCCTTAGCTTTCATTATCTACAATATCCCCTTCGTCCACGATCGGCTGGCCTGGCGCGTTGACGAGCTCAGATCCCAAATTAGCCACTATTTCAACCCACCCGAGGCAGCAATTTTCATACCGGAGGAAAACCAGGTTGCCATCGCATCGGCTACGGCCTTGGCGCTCACGCCTGCAACAACCCAGACTCCGGTTCGCGTCTCCGCGACTCCCCTGCCCACCGAGGATCCGATTCCTCCGTCCATGACCTTGACCGGCTTCAAATATATCGACCAGCATGGCGGTTGGAACCTGTGCGGACCAGCCACGCTAGCCACAGCCCTCACGTATTGGGGCTGGGATGGAACACGTAACGACGTCGAGGATTATGTCAAACCTGGTCTCGATGACCCCAACTTGAACCGCGTAGAACGCGGAAGGCCCGATAAGAATGTAATGCCCTACGAGTTGGAGGATTTTGTTGATAGCCAGGTTCCGGGTTTGCAAGCCGTAGTACGTGTGGGTGGCGACTTGGAGCGCATCAAGCGCTTCATCGCAGCGGGTTTCCCCGTCGTGGTTGAGAAAGGCTCCGAATGTGAGACTTCCGGAGAAATCACTTGGTGTGGCCATTATTTATTTGTGACGGGGTACGACGATGCCAAACAACAATTCACTGTCCAGGATGTGTACTTGCGTACAGGAGAAGATGGTACTGGTGCCAACCTGACTTCCCCCTATGATGAATTTAATAATCAGTGGCGCGCCTTCAATTATTTGTTTTTCGTAATTTACCCTGAAGAGCGCCTGAACGAAGTAATTACGTTACTTGGCCCTTGGGCTGACGAGCAGTGGGCAAACGAACACGCCCTTGAAATCGCCCAGGCAGAGTCCACAACCTTGACCAGCCTTGATCAGTATTTCGCTTGGTTCAATGTGGGCAGCAGTCATGTGCGCTTGTTCCAATATGTGGACGCCGCCTTTGCTTATGATTACGCGTTTGAACTGTACGCAGGGCTGCCTGATGACAACAGCATAAAACTACCCTATCGTATGATGTGGTATCAGACAGGGCCATATTGGGCATATTATTACAGTGGTCGCTACAACGATGTAATTGGTTTGGCGAACACTACACTGAACCCCATGGACGACCCCACCTTGGAAGAAAGCCTTTATTGGCGCGGCTTGGCTTATTTGGCTCTCGGTGAGACGGACAACGCTATCGCCGACCTGCGGGAATCGGTACGCATTAACCCTAACTTTTGGGCAGGTTGGGAGCAATTGCGAGCCCTTGGGATCACTGGATGAGCGCCCTCAAGCTGTTGCATTTCTCCGACGCCCATATTGACATCGCCAATTATGGCCGCCATGACCCGCAGACTGGCCTGCCAGTGCGCGTGCTGGACTTCCTTAAGTCGCTGGATGAGATCATCGATACGGCCATCAGCGAAAAAGTAGACCTGGTCCTATTCACGGGGGATGCCTATAAAGACCGCAACCCGGCGCCCACCTTCCAGCGCGAGTGGGGCAGGCGCATCATGCGCCTTTCCAGGGCGCACATTCCGACCCTCTTGCTGGTGGGCAACCACGATCTTTCGCCCAGCCTCGGGCGCGCCCATGCCATGGAAGAATACAACACGCTGGAGATCCCTTACGTGCGCGTGTTGGCCAAACCGGAACGTTTGGGCCCCGCAGACCTTTGGGACCTGCCGTTGAACGTCATTGCCCTGCCCTGGGTGGCGCGCTCCCAAATGCTGGCTTCTGGCAACGTCGAGTCCACTGAGAGCAGCGAAATCTACTCCGCATTGGAAGAGCGCCTGGGCGAGCTGGTGCAGCAATTTATCGCCGAATGCGAGGCCGGCCTGCCCACGGTGATGATGGCACATGCCTCGGTGCAAGGCGCTCTGTTTGGCGCCGAGCGCAGCGTGATGCTGGGCGCCGACCTTGTACTGTCCCCTTCGCTGGTCAAAAACAAAAAGCTGGACTATGTCGCCCTGGGCCACATCCACAAAGCACAGGACGTGAACAACGCCGCACTTAAGATCGTACCGAATGTACCGGTAAAAGAAAATCTCCCGCCGGTGGTTTACGCCGGCTCCATCGAACGCGTCGATTTTGGCGAAGTGCACGATGACAAGTTCTACGTTTTAGTGAATCTTGAAAGGGGGGCAACCACTTATGCCTGGCGCAAACTGGAGAACATCCGTCCGTTCTTTGACCGCCGCGTCGTGCTTAATTCGCCGGATAACGTGATGAAGAGGCTTCAAGCCGCCCTACCTTCCAAGGCAGATATGAAAGACGCCATTGTGCGCCTGACGATCGACTATCCGCGCGAACTGGAGCCTTACCTGGACGAAGCCGCGCTGCGCGAGGCCGCCGCCGAGACCTTCGAATTCCATCTGGTGAAGCGCCCACAAGCCGAGGCGCGCATTCGCATCCCCGAAGACCAGCGCGTAGGCGAGCTTTCGGCTTACCAATTGCTCGATATATATTGGAAGAGCGCCCATGTGGACGAGAAAGATAGTGGCGTTCTCAACAGGCTTGCCAAGGATGTGATAGAAGACAATCCTGTAAAGGACTAAGAATGTTCCAGCCTTCATTGAAGCCTACATTGCCGCTCCTTTTGGTTTTTATAGCGTTTTCCCTCATTCTCTTCGCCTGCGATAGCGCCGCCGTTCAAGTACCGCAACCCACCGCAACAGTTGAAAATGCACCCGAGACCGGCGGCCCATCTTCGAGCCCCTCCCCCGAGCACGTGGCTACCCCGAACGCCGAGCAGTCCCTGGCACTCTCCGACCTCGGCTGGATCGCCTTCACCGCCAGCGAAGGCGGCCGCCGCGACGTATGGCTCATTCGCCCGGATGGCACGGGCGAATTCAACCTGACCGGCGGATTGACCAACTCCTTTGCCGAAGCGCCCGTGTGGTCCCCCGATGGGGAGCTTATCGCCTTCGATGGCGTGCCCGGCTCGGATGTGCTGCGCGATGTTTATCTGGTCACGGTCAGCGCGGATCCGGAGCAACGCCAATTGACCACGCTGCCCGGATTTGACTGCTATCCCAGTTTTTCCCCGGACGGCGAGCTTATTGTGTATATGTCAGAACGCGAGAAAAACCGTGACCTTTACATTATGGACATGCAGGGCAACGACATCCGCCAGCTCACTGACGAGGCGGCCTATGACTACGAACCGACCTGGTCCCCTGACGGGGAGAGGATCGTCTTTGTCTCCCGGCGGGATGGGAACTCTGAGATTTATGTGATGGACGCGGATGGCAGCCACGTGGTG
Organism: uncultured Anaerolineaceae bacterium; assembly: GCA_964572455.1. Lineage (GTDB taxonomy): Bacteria > Chloroflexota > Anaerolineae > Anaerolineales > UBA11579 > JAMCZK01. The sequence continues at coordinate 451 of CAZNFL010000009.1, read as the reverse complement.
CGCCTCACCGAGGATACCAAGCTGGACTGGCGCCCGGTGTGGTCTCCCGATGGGGAATGGATCGCCTTCGAATCCTGGCGCAGCGGCCACGGCGACATCTATATCATGCGCTCTGACGGCTCCGACTTGCGCCAGCTAACCACCAGCCCTGCGGAAGACGGCAACCCCACCTTTTCTCCCGATGGGCGTTTCATCGTGTTCCATTCCCAGCGCACCGGAAATTATCAGCTTTTCATTCTTGAAGTGGAAGATCCTGAGAATCAGTTGCACTTGGAAACCGGCAGCGTTCGCTCCCTGCTGCCGGCCTGGTCACCGCTGACGGAAATCTCGGGAATTCCATAATTCGGAGAACTCGCTGGGATGAAAATCTCCTCTATTTTGTGGCGGTTTAGCCTCTTCACTTTCTGGGTGTGGTCAACGTGCCAAACGCATCCCAGGTTCTGATACCCTC
>CAZNFL010000008.1:0-68580 GCA_964572455.1 uncultured Anaerolineaceae bacterium | reverse complement strand
GCGTCCACCGCGTTCAGCCGTTGCTTCAGATAGTCAAACTCCCCCGCTGCGGTCAGCGTGGCCGATGTGAGCACCACGCTGGTCTTCTTATGCCAGATATGTTCTTCCATCAGTTCGCCAACCTGCAAGGGGGCTGCTTGCAGCGAAAGTTGGTGCTGCCTTTGCGGGTTGATCTCCACCCAATACACCGTTCCCTCTTGGGGCTCGAACACCATGCCTTGCACGTTCTTTTTTAGATCCGAAAGGCTGCGGGAAGCGATGCCGATGTTGCTCACCAGGTCTTCCAGTTCGTGTTCGCCGTTCACCGCCGCTTCCCGCATCCCTTTGCCGACCTGCTCCAGAACGCCCAGCAGGGGGTTGAGCAATTGCAAAGCATTATCCCAGGCCACTTCCACCATCACCCAGGCGGGCTGGGCGCGAGTGCCCTCCACGATGCGCTCCTGGTGCGCATAGTCGCCCAGCGGGCGGCCTTCGCGCTGGTCATCCAAAAACTGGCTGATGCTGCTGAACACCTTGGTTAATTGGTTTTGGAATTGGATGGCCTTGGTGGTGGCATCTTCGACCAGGACGGTCAGCGCCCCATACTGGCTGGGCTGCAGCAAGCTTTGCGCCACGACCAGCAGCCTGCCCAACTGCCCGGAGCGGCTGCCACCCAGCTCGCGCAGCAAGCGTTCCACCTCGGTCTGGGTCAGCCGGTAGCTGAGTGCGCTGGTGGTGGCTGCCTCCATGTGATGGCCTTCGTCAATGATCAGGCGGTCATACTCAGGCAGGATGCGGCTCCCGGTGGCCATATCGGCCAGCAGCAGGGCGTGGTTGACCACCAGGATGTGCGCAGCCTGCGCCGCCTGGTGGGCGCGATGGAAGGGGCACACGCCGCCCATGCGTCGCACGCACGTTTCTCCGCCGCAGTTCTCATCTGCCGCCGAGATGCGCGTCCACACGGCGCGCTCCCCTGGGCCGGTCAGGTTGATCTCGCCGCGGTCGCCGCTTTCTGTGTCTTGCAGCCACACCAATACTTTGGCCAACACGCGTAATTCGTCAGCGCTCTCCGGCCCGCGGCGGCGCAGGGCCACCAGGCGGCGGGGACACAAATAATTGTTGCGGCCTTTCAGCACCGCCGCGCGGATTGGCTGGCCTAGCGCAGCTTGCAGGTCCGGGATGTCCTTATACAACAGTTGGTCCTGCAGGTTGATGGTGTTGGTGGAGATGACCACCCGGCTGTCATTCTTCATTGCCCACAGCGCCGCCGGCAGCAAATAGGCGATCGATTTTCCGGTTCCGGTGCCGGCTTCCACCAATAGATGCTTTCCAACACTGAGCGCATCAGTCACCGCCCGGGACATTTCCACTTGTTGGCTGCGGTGCTCGAATTCGGCGAAGTGTTTCGAAAAACCGCCGCCATGTTGCAGCATGGCGGCGACTTCCTCAACGTCCAGCGGTTGGGGCTCAGCCGCCTCAACCCGTCCCCGCTGTTGGGGAGGCGGGTTGGTGAAGATCGGACCGCGCGAGATCCAGTTGTCCTGGCCGCCCGCCGCAACCATTTCCTCTGCCCGTTGGCGCATGGCCTGGCGAAAGGCCCACTCGCCGTTCCAGCTAAGTTCATCGCCCAGCCGGCCGATCTCAGCCAGCAGCTCGATGGGCATTGCCAGCATCTGTTCATAAAGTTGTTGGAAGACGGCCTGGGTTACGCGGGCGTCGTCCAAAGCCCGGTGCGTGGCGGGCAGCAAAATGTTGAGCTGCTGCCCCAGGGCGCCCAGGTTATAGCGCCCGGCCCGCGGGATCATCACCGCGGCCAGGTCGTAGGTGTCGATGGCTTCGTTGTTGAGCAGAACCCCGTGGCGGCGCAGGAAGGAGAGGTCGAAAGCTATGCGCTGGCCCAGGATGGGGGCATCCCCGGCGAACTTGGCCAGTTGGCTCACCACCTCACGGATGCTGGGCGACTCGCGCACCATGTGGTCGGTGATGCCGGTGAGCTGGGTGATGAAGGGGGGGATGCGCCGGCCCGGGTTTACCAGCGTGGACCATTCACCCTCGATGCGCCGGCCGTCGAAGCGCACCGCGCCGATCTCGATGATGACGTCTTTTTCCGGGTCAATGCCCGTGCTCTCGATGTCCACGGACACGATGGAAGGCATAAAAGGCATTATAACATCTGTTCTATATTCAACCGTAGCTTCCCCTCATAAGTCCGCGCATCGGGCGTGGCAATCTTCCCTCGCTTGTCATTCCGAGCGGGGTACCGAAATCCTTACCAGCAGGAGATTCAACAAAGCAGACGCCGCCCTGAGCGAAGCGAATGGGAATCCTTATAACCTCGTCTTCCACATAACCAATGTTCTGCCGTGAATGCTGGTCACCGACCCGCAAGCCTGCCTTAAGCGAGCCCAACCTCCTACAAGTCCACAATAACCGTGTCATGCTAGGGTAAACCGTCACTCATGGGCGAATAGCTTGACGACGGCTCCATTTCTAGTTTCTACGGCCATTTTCATGGTATTTCTTGGGCGTGATAGGGCTACGGAGTAAAACGCTCGTCAAGTTAGGTCGAGGCCCGTGTGTCTGTCCTGGAACAAGAGCCGTGACCTTAGATTAAAACTGCACCGTGGGTTTGTCAAGTTATGATGAGGCCTGTGTGCCACTCCCGCTCATTACAACTTTTCAAGTACATCCCCCTCGTGCACACCTTGTGATAAATGAGACTATAATCTGCGTTTGTGCCTGCACCTAAAGATTGCGGGCTTTTGGAGCAAAAGCATTGAAAGACGCCTCAGAAAAAAAATTAGAACAGATCGCCAAGCAAGACGAGCATATTGAATACAGGCAAGTGGGGGCCAGGCCAAAACGATCTATTGCAGATTGGTTGATCGGAACTCCTCTACCTTCGGCGGATGCTCCCCACCAGACCATCGGCAAGACCGTAGGCCTGGCTGTCTTCGCCTCCGATGCCCTGTCCTCTACGGCCTACGCCACCCAGGAGATCCTGGTCATATTGGCTCTGGCTGGCGCGGGTGCCTTCGGGCTTTCTATCCCGCTTTCCATTGCCATCGTTGTCTTACTGATCATCGTTACGTTTTCTTACGAGCAGACCATCCACGCCTATCCCGGGGGCGGTGGTGCTTACATTGTGGCCAAGGACAACCTTGGAGAGCGGCCCGCGCAGATCGCGGGCGCTGCGTTATTGACCGACTATGTGCTTACGGTAGCCGTCTCCGTATCAGCCGGCGTCGCTCAATTGGTGTCTGCCTTTCCTGAGATTCTGGCTTACCAGGTGCCTATTGCTGTAGGCTTGGTCTTGTTTGTCATGCTGGTGAATCTGCGCGGCGTCAAGGAATCAGGCATTATATTTTCCATTCCCACCTATTTCTTTATCACCATGATGTTCCTGACCATAGCGGTGGGTTTGGTGCGCTATTTTGCAGGTAACCTGGGCGATGTGGTCAATCCGCCGGAATTGCACTTGATCGGCCCGGTCACCGGCCTAAGCGCCTTTTTGATCTTGCGCGCCTTTGCCAGCGGCACGGCGGCCTTAACCGGCATCGAGGCTATTTCCAATGGCATCACCGCCTTCAAGGAGCCGCGCAGCCGCAATGCCGGCCTCACTTTGCTAATAATGTCGGCCCTTCTCGCCGCCATGTTTCTTAGCGTCACCTTCCTGAGCCATGAGATCGGGGCCATTCCTTCCCAGGTGGAAACGGTAATTTCCCAATTTGCCCGCACTGTGTTTGGCAGCCAAGGGATTGGATATGTCTTATATCTAGGTGCCGTGGGTGCCACCACTATTATTTTGATCATGGCGGCCAATACCGCCTTTGCCGATTTTCCTCGCCTGGGCGCCCTCCACGCCGCCGATGGTTTCCTGCCCAGGCAGCTCACCTATCGAGGCAGCCGCCTGGTGTACTCGCGCGGCATTGTTCTGCTTGGAATAGTTGCCTCGGTGCTGATCGTCGTCTTCCAGGCCAGCGTGACTGCGCTGATCCCCCTGTATGCCATTGGCGTGTTCTTGTCCTTCACTCTCTCCCAAGCCGGCATGGCAAAACGTTGGTGGACGAGTGGTCATTTGAAATCTGGCCGAAGATCGCAGAAAAAGAGAAAAGTAGAACATACTCACCACGTCACTGAGTTGAAATACGATCCCAAATGGCGCTTTAAGATGGCCGTCAATGGTTTCGGCGCGGTGTGTACCGGCATCGTGATGTTCGTTTTTGCCATTACCAAGTTTCGCGATGGTGCCTGGATTATTTTGTTGCTGGTGCCAATTCTAGTGAGCGTATTCTTTTCCATTCATGGTCACTACAAACATTTGGCCGAAGGGCTTAGCCTGGACAGGTATAAAGTTCCTAAGCCAATCCGCCGGCAGCGCGTGATCATTCCGGTGTCCGGGGTGCATCGCGGCACGCTGGCCGCTGTGCGCTACGCCCGTTCGTTGAGCAAGAACGTGACCGCCGTGCATGTGGCTACAGATGCCGTCGCAGGCGAAAAAGTCTTATTGAAATGGCAGGAGTGGACCGAGAATATTAACCTGGTGATCTTGGGTTCCCCATACCGGCTGCTGTATGAGCCCCTCCTGAAGTACATTAAGACCGTAGCACATGAGGCTGGGCCAAATGAGATCGTGACCGTAGTTGTGCCGGAATTCGTGCCGCGGGTTTGGTGGCATGGCTTCCTGCATGCGCGCGCTGCTAAACTTTTGCGCGCTCGGCTGCTCTTCACCCCCAAAGTCGTGATCGTCGAAGTGCCCTACGTCGTCGACTGATCAGCTCTTTGCAAATTCCTTAACGATCCTCGCCACATGTCGGGCGGCCTTCACGTACAGGTCCTCGCGAATATTCTCGTTGGGGGAATGCACCTGGCTGCCGGGGTAACCCAAACCGGCAACCGCAATGGGCAGCTTGAGGAAATGTAAAAAAGCATGGTTGGGGCCCGAGCCGCCAGACATCGGCACTCGTTGCTGCGCCATCCCGTAAACATCTTTGGCCGTGTTGACCACCAGGTCGATGAAAGGATCATCGGGATCGGTGCGGCCGGGCGCTTCGCCGCCGAGATAAGTGATCTGGATTTCTTCAAAGCCCTCGGCATCCAGGTGGGCGCGCAGGTTCTTTAGCACCTCTTCCGGCGTTTGGTCCGGCACCAGCCGAAAATCGATCTTGGCCGAAGCCTTGGCTGGCAGCACGGTCTTGCTGCCAAGCCCCTGGTAGCCAGCCGTCAGGCCGCAGATGGTGCAGGTCGGCTCAAGCGTCTCCTGGAGATTCAAGCCTGGATTGCCTTTGGTGCCGCGCAGGAACTCTTTCACGCCATAACGTTGCTGATAGTCATCCCCATCGTAGGGGAGGGTAGCGGCCAATTCCCGGTCGCGCTGGGAGATCGGCAGCACATGGTCGTAATGGTGTGGAATGCGGATGCGCTCATCCGGCCCTTTGAGGGTGGAAAGCGCCCAAACCAGCCGCCAGGCGGCATTGGGGAAGATGGACCCGCCCAGCCCCGAATGGACGTCCTGGGTAAGGAGCTCAAGATCCAACTGTACGTAACAGATGCCGCGCATGCCCAGAACCTGCTGTGGAATATCGCGATGGTCAACGTAGCCGAATTCCCATATGCAGGCATCCGCCGCCAGCTTTTTGGCGTGCCCTTCGACGAAAGGCGGGATACGCACACTGCCGATCTCTTCTTCGCCCTCGACGACGAACTTGATGTTGCAGGGGAGTTCTGCATCCTGCGCCAGTAAGGCGTCCAGCGCATAGAGGCGGCTGACGAAGTGTCCCTTATCGTCGCTGACGCCGCGGGCGTACATCTTCCCGTCCCGGCGAGTAGCTTCAAACGGCGGGCTTCCCCACAGTTCGAGGGGCTCGGGTGGCTGCACGTCGTAATGGTTATAGAACAGCAAGGTTTTGTCGCCAGCTGTCTTATCGCTAGCTGCCTTATCGCTAGCGCCCTTGCGCTCGGCGTAAACGATGGGCGCGCCACCCGATTGCATGATCTCGCTCCGGAAGCCGCGCTGGGTCAACATGCTTGCTACCAGCTGCGCGCATTCATCCAGGCCGCGGTTTTGCGCGGCGATGCTGGGGATGGCGCACAGCTTGGCGAGCTCATCCAGGCTCTTATCCAGGTTCTTTTCCAAGTAGCTATCGATGTCTTTGTAATCCGTCATGGCTCCTCATGGTTCCTGTTATCCAAACAATCCGGCTCCCGCCGCAGCTACCGCCATCATGCGCAGCACTTTGCCCGCCCAGCATGAGACCAGAAATTTCCACACCGGCATGCGCAGTACCCCGGCGGCAATGCCGCCCAAATCAAAGAAAGGGTTGGGTATCAGCGCCAGACCAAAGATCGCCAGGCTGCCGTGGCGCTGCACCCAAGCGGCTAGTCGCTGATAGGTCGTATTGTCCTCAACAATGGCTTGGCCGCCGAAGCCGGCCAGGTAGCCGGAAAGCTCTCCCAGCGCCGCACCGCTTCCGGCCGCCAATCCCAGCCAAAACGGGGAAAGGTGCGCCCCCATGGTAAACACGATCAAGATGGCGGGCGCGGGAAGAATAATGGTGGCATTGGCTGCCAGGGATAGCCAGAAGATGCCTGGGTAGCCCAAGGCCTGCAAAGCCTGTATTTGCTCTTGCGGGATGGCCAGGATCGCCAGGCTTAGGCCCACGACCACTACTAAGGCGAGGACGCGCCAGGGCGTCCAGTGGCCCAAACGTGACATTTTCGCCTAGCTTTCCTGAATGGTGACTGAGACCAGCTGCACAGCTAGCGAATTCTTTTGCTGCGGGTCTCTTGCAGGGATGGCCATGAGCACATCCTCACCTTCGATCAGCTGACCGAACACACTATGCTTGTTGTCCAAGTGCGGGGTGGGCCGATGGGTGATGAAAAATTGCGAGCCGTTAGTGCCTGGCCCGGCGTTGGCCATTGACAACACGCCGCGCTTGTCGTGGCGCAGTTCGGGAACGAATTCATCCTCGAACTTGTAGCCCGGCCCGCCCATGCCGGTGCCAGTTGGGTCCCCGCCTTGGGCCATAAAATCGTTGATCACTCGGTGGAATTTGGTGCCATCGTAATAACCCTGGCGCGCAAGGAACACAAAGTTATTCACGGTTTTAGGCACTTTGTCCGCGTGCAGTTTGAAGACCATATCGCCCTTGTCTGTTTTAACGGTGGCCTTATATTCTTTTTTTGGATCTATTTCCATGACAGGGGCTTCGTTCCATTGTTTAGCCATTACTTGGTTCCTTTCGGGATTGGGTATTGAATTCGCGCAACTTTGCCTCGATGCGTGCCATGAATACATCCATTGCCACCTGGTTGTAGCCGCCCTCGGGGATGATCAAGTCGGCGTAGCGCTTGGATGGCTCGACGAACTCCAGATGCATGGGGCGCACGGTGGCTTGGTACTGCTGGATAACGGATTCCGTGGTGCGGCCGCGCTCTTGGATGTCGCGTTGCAGGCGGCGGATGAAGCGCAGATCCGCATCGGTGTCCACGAAGAGCTTTAGGTCGCACAGCTCCCGCATGCGCTCGTCGGTGAAAAGCAGGATTCCCTCCACCAAAACGATGGGCTTAGGTTCCACATGCTGGGTTTCCTTTTGACGTGTATGCGTAGTGAAGTCATAGGTCGGAATATCAACACTGCTCCCCGCCTTTAATTGGCGCACATGCTCGACCATCAGATCAGTCTCCAGCGAATTGGGATGGTCAAAATTCGTCGTAGCCCGCTGCGCGGGCGCCAAAGCGCTCAAGTTTTTATAGTAAAAATCGTGCTGGATGTAAGCCACCAGATTGGGGTCGGCGCGCTGCAAGATGGATTGCGAAACGGTGGTCTTGCCGGATCCGCTGCCGCCGGCAATGCCGATCACAAGAGGGGTGGGCGCGGCAGACAGCATGGCGGAATTATACGGGAATAAGCCTTGGAAAAATGGTATTAGAGCTTGCGGAGAAGTTGACCGCTGCCATCAGTGCGCTGGCAGCGGTCGTCTGATTATAATGACGCGGTTGTGGCTTCCTCTTACGACCGCGATGTATATAGTCGCTATTTCGCTCGCCTGCTTAATCAAGCTCTCAAAAAAGGTGGCGGGGATTCTCGGGCAGCCTTGCGCTGGCTGGAGGAGAAATATCGCCTGATGTTAGCGCTGTTCTTCAGCCGCCACCGCCGGGAAATGAGCGACGCCTATATGGACGTACGCGAGCATATCCTCAATAGGATAAAGCAGGAGGGAGTCAAGGAGAATGAAGATTAGAGACCGGAGATTTTCTGTCGACTTTCTAGTGCTGAGCCACCGGTGGGACTCGAACCCACGACCCGTCGCTTACGAAGCGACTGCTCTACCAACTGAGCTACGGTGGCTTACGCAGGCTTAAGCTTGCGCAGAGTGCAGCTTGCCTGTTAATGGCGGTGATTATTCCGCATCGCCGCTTGGTTTTTTTGAACTAGGCTTCGGATTATACCGTTGGATGTGGCTACACTAGCCTTCTTTCACGATAACACGATGCGAATTGCAATGCTTTCTTATCACACGAGCCCGTTGGCCGCGCTGGGGGGCAAGCATAGCGGCGGGATGAACGTCTATGTGCGCGAAATGAGCGTACACCTGGAGCGCTTGGGCCATCATGTCGATATATTTACGCGCGGCACGCAGTTCACCAGGCAAACCTTAGCCGAGGGAGTGCAGTTGATCTCCTTGCCTGCTGGGCCTCAGCGCGAAGTCGAGAAATCCGCTTTGCCGGCCCATATCCCAGAGTTTGTTGATGGAATTCTAATGTTTTCCCTTGCTCAAAATCCCAAATACGACCTTATTCACGCGCACTACTGGATGTCCGGGCTTGTGGGCGCCCGATTGAAGGCGGCTTGGTCGGCGCCGCTGGTGCTGATGTTCCATACCCTGGGATTGGTCAAGAACCGTATCACCATCCTGGGCGAGCGCGAGAGCGATGAGCGCATTCGCGGCGAACGTCGGGCGCTGGCGGCCGCCGACCACATTGTGGCCGCCACACCGGCGGAACAGGCGGATTTGCAATGGCTGTATGAGGTGCCTACGCATAAGATTGGGGTCATTCCTCCTGGAGTGGATCTAAAGCATTTTCGACCCAAGGCGAAATCCGAAGCGCGGGCTGCGTTGGGATATCCCATAGACGAATTATTGGTTCTGTTTGTCGGCCGCATAGAGGCATTAAAGGGGATTGATACGCTTATCCGCGCCACCCATTTACTATTGGGCGAGCGTACCTTAGAGGGCAAAAAGTTCCGCGTGCGGATCATTGGCGGCGGGGTGGATGAAGATTTGGAGAGTCTGAGTAGCGATCTATCTCGCCTGCGGCGCCTAGCGCGCGAGCTTGGCGTCCAGGATCGGGTTGAATTTTTGGGCTCCCGGCGCCAGGCTGAGTTGTCCACATATTATGGCGCGGCCGATGTCGTGGTAATGCCGTCGTATTCTGAATCCTTCGGTATGGTGGCGCTGGAGGCCATGGCCTGCGGCCGCCCGGTGATCGCCTCGCGCGTCGGCGGCCTGGCCTATTTGGTCCAAGACGGGGTTACGGGATACCACGTTCAGGAAGGCAACCCTGAAGAATTGGCGTCGAGATTAGCGGTGTTGCTAAGGGATGATCGTTTGCTGGCGAAGATGGGAGCTTTCGCCCGGAAGGAGGCGGAAGCCTATTCGTGGGAGAAATCAGCTAAGCAGATCGAGGCTCTGTATGCTTCTATGCTCTCCGCGAAGTTCAAAGCATAAACTTGGCATCGCCAGTTATCTCACGGATGTGAACCGCCGAAATAAAAGAACCCTGATTGGGCTCTTTTCTGTGAACTGACAACTATTGTCTGTCTACTGCTTGTGTGGGCGCGGGGGACTCAAACCCTAGGCTAGGTGCAGCTAGCCACCTCACGGATGTGAGCTGTCGAAAAAAAAGCCCTGGCTGGGCTCTTTTCTACATGCTGTCAACAGAAATCTGTGCTGCTCTGGTGGGCGCGGGGGGACTCGAACCCTCGACCTCACGGATGTGAACCGTGCGCTCTAACCAGCTGAGCTACGCGCCCTGGTTAACTTAAGAAACGCTAGCGTCTCTTTCGGTACCGTTGGCCGCATTATAGCATCCCCATTTTTCAATGCAATATGTCGGGTTTTTACTCTCTGGCAGGGAACAGACCGAGAATATTGCCTTCCGGGTCGGTTAGCCAGGCACCTTTCGTGCCTTCCATATCGGCGATGCCGAGTTCATTGGTTTTTATTCCAGGCATATCATATTGCTCGAGCTTGACGCCTTTGGCGATCAGCCCTTTGACAGTAGCTTCCACGTCGTCCACGATAAAGGTGATGGCGGTATGTTCTGCTTTGGTCCGGGCGCGCTGGTACATGAAGATCGTGCTGCCTTTGCCAGCCTCAAACGTGGCCGAGCCTTCAGGGGCATCCAACTGCTTCAAGCCCAAGACGTCTTTATAGAACTTTGTGGCGCGCTCCAGGTTTTCCGCCGGGATGGTTGCCATGGCGAATGCTTTGGATAACATTTTCATCTCCTTTAGCGAAGCTATTCAGCTTTACAATGACTTAGAACATACCTTGCCAAGCTCGGCCGGAACTGCTTATTGCTGCAGGAAATCCAAGGGATTCACTTTGCCATAAGCAAAGCTCAGCAACTCAAAATGCAAGTGAGGGCCGCTCGAGTTACCGGTGGTGCCAAGCCCGGCGACCACCTCACCCTGGCTAACACTTTGGCCGCAGTTGACCCGTATGGAACTTAAGTGGGCATAAGCCGATTGCCAACCGGTGCCATGGTCGATCACCAACAGGTTGCCGAAGCCGGCATTGCTCAAGCCGGAATACACAACTACGCCGCCATCGGTCGCGTAGATCGCGTTGCCTTCGGAGCCAGCAATGTCGATGCCCGGGTGTAACGGCGGATTGTAGCCATTGCCCGAAAGCCAGTGTTCCACAGTCGGCCAGACAAAGCTCCCATTACCAATGGCTCCCTCCCCAATGGCGCCGCAGGCCCCGGGGCCATAGTAGGCGGCCACAGCCGGGTTATCGCGGCTGATGGCCGGCGGGCCCCAGTCCTTTAATTCGCGGGAGCCATTCGGCACGATGATCGGGGTGCCATCCGGGATATTGGGATTGGCAATTTCTGTTTCGTAGGGATCCAGGTGGTTGCCGGGCCATTCAATAATGTCAACCACGGAGGGCTCTGTACTGTAACTGTATTGCTCGACAATGGAAACTAAGCTTTGGCCGGTGCGATAAGTGTGCAGAGCCCCGTCAACCGGAGGGATATTGAGGACTTGTCCGGTTTCCAAAAAGTTGGGATTATCCCGCAGCACGTCATAGTTAAACCACAACACGCTTTCGGCTTTTACCCCATAGCGATCTGCAATGGCGAATAAGCTATCGCCCTGCACTACAGTGTATGTTTCTATGTCGTCCCGCGGGCGGCTGGGGATGATGGTGTCCAGCGAGGCCAGCCGGGGAATACCTTCTGAAAATAATGAGCCCCCCGCGGAGAGTGACGGCATGAGCGCGCTGGCTTCCCCGCCAGTGACCGATTCGATGGTAGGCAGCGCATAAGCCAGGGCGGTGGCGCGCAGCTCGGCTTGCTGCTGCTCCTGCATGCCTGTAGCAAAGTTGCGCATCACAACAACGATCAAAAGGGCGAAGACGACTACTATGGCTACGCCTCCGTACCGTGCCCAGCTCAAGGGAATTCTGCCGCCGGTCAGGCGCGCCAAAAGCGCATCCAAAGGCGCACCCGGCGGTTGGGTTTTGTCTTTGGAATTCTCGTTTGGGGTCTCTGGGGAGCCTGGAGTTTTGCTTTGATCGGGCATTCTTGTACCGCAGGGATGATATCACCCGCTTAAGAACATCGTCAAGCGAGGTCTCAACATGAGGGTTTTAATGTGTAGCCTACGGCCCAACCTGGTTAAGCACCTGTTGGACAGCCTCAGCTGGGGTCAATTCTTCTTTTAGCAAGGCCACTACGGCCTGCGCTAAAGGACTTCCCCATAAGTCCAGTGTAGCCTCGTCTGGCAGCGCCGCGGCGGATTCCACGACTTGGCTTGCCAGGGTTTGCTTGTCCCCAGGGGGCCAGGCGGATAACGAACTGTGCCGGGGGGGCAAGAGCCCCGCCGCGGCAGTCCATTGGGCGATGAATTCAGGCGTGGTGAGAAATTCCGCCAATTCTGCGACTAGTTCTGCTCGTTCCGAGTCAGGCGTCGATACCGCCCACACCCAGCCCTTGACCAGGGTGAAAGGCGCGCCGTCCGACGTGGGCAATGGAGCGGCACTAATATCTACGTTCCGGCTGTCGAAGGTGCGGCTGGTCCAGGCTGCCACCACTGGCACACGGCCTTCGGAGAAAGCCAGCCAACTTTGTTCGGCGGTCTGGTATTGGCTGAGCCAAAACGGGAATATATCCTGTTCGTGAGCTGCAGCAAAGAAATCAAAAACCTCAGTCAAAGTTTCCGCGTTGAACCCAGCCTTTATACTTTGTTCTTCAGAGGTGGAGGCAACTGCGCTTAGCTGTGCCAGCATAAACAGGGCGTCCGGGTCGGAGGCGGCAAAACCTAGCTGAAGGCCGGAGTCAAGCAGTGCCTGCCAGTCGGCGGGGACTTGCACCACTGCCGCTGGCCGGTAGGCCAGGATCAACCCGTCTGCGGCAAAAGGCAAGCCGTAGGAAGCGCCCTCAACCTGGGAAAGTTCCAGGGCAAAGGAGTACCAATCGTCCGAATCCAGAGTCTCTGTTAATCCCGCCAAGGGGAAAAGCAGCTGGTTGGCCACGGCGGCGGAAAGCTGGGTGTGCGGCAACAAGATCAGATCGGGCAAGGCGAGAGGCGCGGCAGTCTGTGCGGTGAGCATCGAGTCAAGTAGGCCACCGGTGCCTTCTTCGGCCTTGACGCGCACCTCCAGCCTTACTTGTGCATGCTGCTCCTCAAATTCGGCCAGGCGGGCTTGCAACATGCTGGCGGCCAGGCTTCCACCATTCGGGTTGAAGCCGGGCGGCAGCCAAACCGAAAGGTTGATCGAGACCTGGTTCGCTGTGGACGTGGGGTTTGCAGGGCTCCCCGCCGCTTCGGTCCCGGAGGCTTGAGTTGAGCCTAAGGTCGCTTCTTGGGTGGAGTTTACTGCGGGAGCAGCGCAGGCGCCTAGCAGTAATGCTGCGCCCAATAGCACTCTAGCTAGTCTTGCTAACCGCATTGTTTGCGCCTTTGGCATAAGAGTCATTGTATCGTGCCGCTGAAGTTGTTATGACCGACACAGACACACGGGCCTCGATAAAACTTGACAAATCTACGGTGCGGTTTTAATCTAAGGTTCAACAGCTTTTGTTTTCCGCAGTATTCCACGGCGTTAATATGCCATGGATCGATGTTGCCTGGGGTGAAAAGGTGGGTATGTCAAGGCGTCCATTGGCCTAGAAATCCGCGATGAATTCAAAGTCCAAGCTATCCATGTGCGGGAGTAAGCAGAATATTGGTCATTTGGAATATGCGGTTATAGGGATTTCTGGCTTTGTCGAATCTCCTGCTGGTAGGGATTTCGGTATGCCGCTCGGAATGACAAGTTGAAAGCAGGGCAACGCCCCAGAATGACATTAGGAAGTAGCCGCTCGGAAGGACAAGTTGAAGGGAGCGGCTAGGGGGTGGGGCTGGGTGTTTCTGTAGGAACCGCGGTATCCGTGGGTGGCGGCGGTGAGTTGGTGGGGGGCGGAAGCGTGTTGGTGGGGATTGGCGTTAATGTCAATGAGGCTGTCCGCGACGGCGTTAAGGTGGGTATAAGAGTTTGAGTAAACGTCTCCGTGGGGCTCGGGGTAATCGTAAGGGTTAGGCTAGCCGTGGTCGTATATGTGCCGGTCAGCGTGATCGTGGCTGTGGCGCTGGGCGTCGGGGTGGGGGTCTGACTTAGGCGCCACTGGGCAGCGATGTATCCGGTCAAGTAACACGGCAAGGTGGCAAGGATGATCGCAGCCAGCACATAGCGCACTCGCAGGCGTTTTACAGGGTCGTTTTGGGTGAAAAATTCCACGAGGCCGAGTTTATCATCAATAAAGAGTGAAGCGCGCGCCGGTCGGGTCGCTAAACAGGCCTTTTGACCACCGAACATTCGTTCTTGCTTTTGATTTGGGGATATGCTATAGTAATCGCCGCTGTCGGCAAGACCTCGGGAATTGCGCACTCAGGTAGGCTGGGGCACGCAATTCCAACGCAAAGAAGCTTTTTGCGTCGCCTTTTGCCTGCAGCAAGGTTTTTTTATAATAGGCCCCGCATCGTGAGGCAGCAGCTATGGCTACAGAATATTTGACCAAAGATGGTTACAAGAAGCTCCAAGAGGAGCTGGATAATTTGCGCAATGTGCGCCGCAAAGAGATCGCCGAGCGTTTGCGCGAAGCCGCCGAGAACAGCCTGGGTGAATTTGTGGAAGATCCGGAGTTCGAAGCAGCCAAGAACGAGCAATCCTTTGTCGAAGGCCGCATCAAAGAACTGGAAATGATCCTGGCCAACGCCACCCTTATCGAAGAACATAAGAACAAGTGGGGTGGGGCGATCGAGGTTGGCTCGCGGGTCACTATTCAACAAGGCCGCCGCAAGCCCGAGGAATACCTGATCGTGGGCGCTGCCGAGGCCAACCCGCGTGAGGGCAAGATCTCCCATGAATCCCCACTGGGGCGCGCCCTGTTGGGCAATAAAGAAGGGGATAAAGTCGATGTCCAAGCTCCTTCGGGCGCCTTTTCAGTGAAGGTGATGACGGTACACTAGGTCCTGTAGTCTAAGTAACCCAAAGACCCGTGCTTACTCCCTAACGCACGGGTCTTTTTTCTTTATAATTGAGACCACGAAAGACAAAATGAGTGAGACGCACGATTACTCCGAGATAGAACAAGCCCGCCTGCAAAAGATGGCGCGGTTGCGCCAGCAGGGGATCGATCCGTTCCCGCCCCGCGTAGAGCGCAGCCACACCACCGCCGAAGCCATCCAAGCCTTTGAAGCCGCCGAGAAAAAGAAGAAGGCCAAGCCGGTAAAGGCCACGCTGGTGGGCCGCATCCGTTCCATCCGGTTGATGGGCAAAATAGTCTTTGCCCACGTCGAGGATGGCTATGGTCGTGTGCAGCTATTCCTGCGCGCCGATACGCTCGGCGAAGACAACCTGGCTCTCTTCCGCGATTATTTCGATCTGGGTGATTTTGTGCAGGCCAGCGGTGAAATGTTCCGCACCAAGGCCGGCGAAGTTAGCCTGAATGTTTCTGATTTCCGCATGATCGCCAAGGCAATCACCCCGCTGCCCGCCGCCAAAGACGAGGAGGTGGATGGCGAAGTGGTGCGGCATGCCACGCTTTCAGATCCCGAGACCCGTTACCGCCAGCGCTATGCCGACCTGGCCGTGAACCCGCAAGTGCGCGACGTGTTCCGCGTGCGGGCGGCCATCGTGCGCGCCCTGCGGGAGTTCCTGGATGGCCATGATTTCCTTGAAGTCGAGACCCCAGTGCTGCAGACAGTCTACGGAGGCGCCGCAGCCCGGCCTTTCACTACCTACCACAATCAGCTCAAGCAAGAACTTTACTTGCGCATTTCATTTGAGCTCTATCTCAAGAAGCTGCTGGTAGGCGGTTACGAGCGCGTCTATGAGATCGGCCGAGATTTTCGCAACGAAGGCGTAGACCGCAAGCACAATCCCGAATTCACCATGCTCGAATTCTATATGGCCTATGCCGATTACATGCGGGTGATGGAATTTACCGAAGAAATGCTTCAATTCGCCGGGAAACAGGTGCTGGGAGGCAGCAAGTTCTCTTATCAGGACCATGAAATCGATTTGAGCCATGAATGGCCGCGCCTCGAACTCAAGGAAGCGGTGCATGAGCTTGCAGGCATCGATCTGGACCGGCACCCCGATTCCGGCAGCCTGGCCGTTGCGATGGCCGAGAAGAAATACAACGTTCCGCCCGGGGTTTCGCGCGGCAAATTGATCGACGACCTGGTTGGGGCGGTGGTCGAGCCCAAGCTCATCCAGCCCTCTTTCCTTTATAACTATCCGCGCGAAATCTCCCCCCTGGCGAAGAGCAAGCCCGAAAACCCGCTTATCGTCGAGCGTTTCGAAGGCTTCATGGGCGGCTTTGAGATCTGCAACGCCTTCACCGAGCTCAATGACCCGCTCGACCAATTGGCCCGCTTTGAAGAAATGGGTCGCTCCCTCAAGGCTGACGACGAGGACTTGCATCCGATGGACGAAGACTACCTGAGGGCTATGCGCTACGGTATGCCGCCCAACGGCGGCTTCGGGATGGGCATTGACCGGCTGACCATGCTGTTCACCGACCAGCCCAATATCCGCGAAGTGATCCTGTTCCCGCATTTGCGTAAACGGGAAGAATAAGGCTGTACCGTAAATTTCGGAGCGGACAGGTGGCACCACGAGCGCCCCTCGTCCTGCAAGGCGAGGGGCGCTTTTGTTAATTGAGGAGGAGCTATGTTGGATATTGAACTCATTCGCAATGAGCCAGACCGGGTAAAAGCCGGGTTGGTTAAACGCAATATGGACCCGGCTCTTGTAGACCAGACCCGCCAGTTGGACGAGCGCAGGCGGACGCTGCTGGTCGAAGTGGAGACGCTTAAGGCAGAACGCAACGCCGCCTCCAAAGAGATCGGCGCTATGAAGGACAAAGCGGCCCGCGAAGCCAAGATCGCCGCCATGCGCGGTGTGGGCGACAAGATCGAGGCCCTCGAGCAGGACTTGGCCCAAGTGGATGCCGGCCTCGACGAGCTCATGGCTACTTTGCCCAACATCCCCGAGGACCGCGTGCCGGCTGGGGGCGAGGAAGCCAACGTCGTGGCTAAGGAATGGGGTGACAAGCCCGCGTTCGCTTTCGACCCCAAAGCCCATTGGGACCTGGGGCCGCAGCTTGGCATTATCAATTTCGACCAGGGCGTGGCCATCACTGGCTCTCGTTTTTACGTGCTCAGCGGCCCCGGCGCCAGGTTGCAGCGCGCCCTGATCGCCTGGATGCTCGACCTGCACATCCGCCAGGGATACACCGAAAAGTACACTCCGTTCATGGTGCGCGGCGAAACTCTCTTCGGTTCCGGTCAATTGCCTAAGTTCAGGGACACCCTCTACAAGGATCATGAAGAAGACCTGTACATGATCCCCACCGCCGAAGTGCCGCTGACTGGCTTGCATATGGGGCAGATCCTGGACGAAGCGGAGTTGCCCAGACGCTACACGGCCTATTCGCCCTGCTTCCGCCGGGAAAAGATGAGCGCCGGGCGCGACGTGCGCGGCATCAAACGCGGCCACCAGTTCGACAAAGTGGAAATGTATAAGTTCTGTAAGCCCGAGGATTCCGTGGAAGAGTTCGAGCGCATGGTAGCCGACGCCGAGGCCACCTGCCAGCAGCTGGGCTTGCCTTATCGCCTGCTGCTGAAGGCCGCGGGCGATACCAGCGAGGCAGCCCACATCAGCTATGACATCGAAGTGTGGGCGGCCGGCTGCGGCGAATGGCTGGAGGTCTCCTCCATTTCACGCGTGGGAGAGTTCCAGGCGCGGCGTGCCGCCATCAAGTATCGACCGCAAGGCGAAAAGGGCACTCGGTTTGTGCACACCATCAACGGCTCGGGGCTGGGTCTGCCGCGCACGCTGATCGCCGTGCTGGAGAATAACCAGCAAGCCGACGGCACCGTACGCATCCCGGAAGTGCTTCTGCCGTGGATGGGCGGAGTGGACACCATTAGGCCGGAAAAGTAAGGTTCGCGCCGTCAGAATACTGCGGAGAACAATTGCCAGACTGGCTTGGATCTCTGTTCCTCGGATTAACCAATATCATCCTTTTGCTGATCATGCTCTTTGGGCTGTTCGGCATGGTTATTCCCATCTTCCCGGGGGGTTTCATCATTTGGTTGGCCATTCTTGGTTACGGTTTGCTGAACGGTTTTTCCGGCTTTGGTCTGGTAGTCTTCATCATTATTACTAGTCTCATGATCGCCGGCATCGTCATCGATGACGTCTTCATGGCCGCGGCCGCTCGCAAGCATGGCGCCTCGTGGTGGAGCTTGGTCTTCGCCTTTGTGGGTGGGGTGGTGGGCACATTTATGTTTCCTCCCTTTGGCGGCTTGCTGGCGGCGCCAGGCATGCTGTATCTTTCGGAATATATTAGAAATAAGAGTTCGCAACATGCCTGGGCGGTTACGCGCGGCATGCTGGTCGGTTGGGGCTGGTCCTTCGTGGCACGTTTTGGATTGGGAACCCTGATGATCGGCCTGTGGTTCGTATGGCTCATCCTATGACGCCGATAAAGGTTTTTTGTCTGGCGGCTGTGTTCGGCCTGCTGGCCGCCTGCGGCCTTGGGGGCGAGCCGATCAATCCGGTGCAGACCGCCATGTCCGCCACCCTGGCCGCCCGGCCACCTGCCAGCCCGACTCCGCTATTTACGGCCACCCCCGAGCCGGATGCGCCGCCGTCTGGCAAGATCGCCTACGTTTGCCAGTATTCCAAGCGCAGCGGCCGCAACCAGATCTGCCTGATCAACGCCGATGGCAGCGGCCAACGTGTGTTGACACCCGGGGGCAACTATGACGACTTTTTCCCCTCGGTATCGCCGGATGGTTCTTCGGTAGTCTTCGCCTCAACCCGCACCGGGCGTTATCAGGTGTATGAGATCAACCTGGCAACCGATCAAGTTACTCAACTGACCCACCTGATTGACGAGAGCGCCTACGCCCCCGAAATTTCCCCGAAAAACACCCACATCGTTTTTTACGCTATTCATGACGGAGTTTCGTCGCCAGCCAGCCATAATTTATGGATTTCCGAAAGGGACGGCAGCAATCCGACCCAGATAACCAGCCGGCCCGGCGGCGCCTGGGACCCCGTGTGGTCGCCAGATGGCACGCGCATCCTGTTTGCCTCCGAGGTGAATGGTGTGGCTCAGTTATTTATTATCAACGTGGATGGCACCGATGCCCACCAGGTGACAGATATCCCCGGCGTGCGCGGGCGCAACGACTGGTCTCCCGATGGCGTCACTCTGACTACATATATTGGATTCGCCTGGGAACGGGATATTTATATTTTCGACGCTAATGGCGAAAACCTGCGCCAATTGACCAATGGCCTAAATAATCTGGCTCCCAGTTTTTCCCCGGACGGGAACTGGATCACTTTCATGTCGTACCGCGATCATCCCCAGCAGGATTTGGGTTGCGAGATCTACATTGTGCGCATTGATGGCAGCGATGCGCGCCGACTGACAGATAACGATATCTGCGACTGGCAGCCTCGCTGGGGCCCTTAAAAGCCAACAGCCCCGGCGGATTGGCCTGGGCTGTTGTATTTATGGATGTTACGGCACCCGGTGGAGTTCGATGGTTGAGCCTTCGCTTGTCATGGTCAATGTATTGACACTGATGGTGAAATCGGTCAGGCCGGTCTCTGTCTCTGTCTCCCCCGGGAAACCAAGGGTCATCTCAAAGGTATCGGCGTCTACTAAACGGTAAGTTCCCTCAAGGGTCATAAAGTCCTGCACGTCAAATGTTACAGTTCCGTCGCTCTTGAATTCGACTGTCAGCACCAAACCTGAATCCGGGTCTGTCCCCTCCCATTTGCCTACCAGCGACGATCCACCGCCACATGCGGTCAGGATTACTGCCAGCACGAAAACCAGGCTTACTGTTGTCAATTGCCTTCTGTTATTGTCAGACATCTCTACCTCGCTTAGTGTGGATGATTTTTCAGCTTAGATATTATAAAAGGATCTTGGGGTTAGATGACTTCTTTTTCGACCTGATAGGCCGACCGTAAAAAATCCAGGACCCGCTTTTCGGCGTCCGCGCGCTCGGCGATCTCGGCGTAGGGCAGCAGGGCGCCTTGCCATACGGCCGTGTGCCACACGGCGCCATCGGGCAGCTTGTGATGCGTGAGGGTCTCTTCGAAAGGGAAAGGCGACATGTAGAAATATGGGCTTGGCTGGCCCGGGTCATCAGGGGAGAAGCCTACGGTAATCTGCGTCGGTAGGTCTCCATCTACTGTAGTCACCTGCTTTTTTCCTAAGATAACGAAGGCCAGATCAAAGTGATGAGGCCAAAACAGGACCGGATCGGATTCGTCCGGGATCTCACCTCGGAATTGTTCCAATACTCGCCCCACGTGGCTGAGCGCCGTAAAATAGCGCTCGCCTGCGTCCAGTGCGTACTCGCGCGGCGCATCATTTGCGAATATGGTCATATCGATCTTCCCCTGCACTCCCAAGGCGGCCAGCTTGGCGATAAGTTGCTCGCCCAACTGCGTAGCGCTCAGGCCCTCGCTGATGCGGATCTGATGCACGTCGCCGTCGCTGGTGCTCAGCAGCACATAATGGTTGCGCAGGTCCAGGCTCAGTGAAAAATTTCGCGTTGGGTCAGCTGGGTGAGAGATGGGCGTCGTCGTTAGGCCGGCCGTATAAAGCCGCAAACTGATGTGCTGAAAACGCGGCAGATCTGGGGTGAAAGCCGCCCGAATGACGCCCAACACCCTGCAATAGGCGTGCAGCGTCTCGCGGGTCTCCCGCCATTCGCCTAACTTGGGAAAAGCGCTTTTAGTCACTAGGCCAAGTATACAAGCTAAAAAGAGGAAAAGTAAATCTGGGCTGCAAACCCTTTATTTTTGCTTATATTTTCCCTAGTACAATACTTTAACCCTCTTCGTTTCCACCAGGGAGTTCGCAGTGCAGCCCTCAAAACAGCTGGAACAGCAAGCCATAAACACCCTGCGCTTCCTCTCCGCCGATGCGGTGCAGCACGCAGACTCCGGCCACCCTGGTTTGCCCATGGGCGCCGCTCCTATGGCCTATGCGCTATGGACGCGCCACCTGCGCCATGATCCGCAAAACCCGCGCTGGGCGAACCGGGACCGTTTTGTGCTCTCTGGCGGGCATGGTTCTATGTTGTTGTATTCGCTGCTCCATCTCACGGGTTACCCACTTTCACTGGATGAGATCAAACGCTTCCGCCAATGGGAGAGCAAGACCCCCGGTCACCCCGAATATTGGATCACCCCCGGGGTGGAGACCAGCACTGGCCCGCTTGGCCAGGGCTTCGCCAATGCGGTCGGCATGGCCATCGCCCAGGCTTACCTGGGCGCTCGCTTCAACCGTCCCGGCCATAGCATCTTCGATTATTTTGTGTACGCCATCGTGACCGATGGCGACTTGATGGAGGGCATCACTTCCGAGGCTGCCTCGCTTGCCGGGCATCTAAAACTTGGCAAGCTTATTTTTCTCTACGACGATAACAACGTGTCCATCGACGGCAGCACAAATTTAGCTTTCACCGAAGATGTCGGGGCGCGGTTCGCGGCCTATGGCTGGCACGTCCAGCATGTGGCCGATGGCAACGACGTCGAGGGTATCGACGCCGCCATCCAGGCGGCCAAGGCCGACTCGCGGCCTTCGCTGATCCGCGTGCAGACGGTAATTGGCTATGGTTTGCCGACCAAGGCCGGCACCGGCAAGGCCCATGGCGAACCGCCTGGCGTCGAAGAATTGAACGGCGCCAAGAAAAACCTGGGTTGGCCGCTAGAGCCCTGGTTCCTCATCCCCGGCGAGGTGCTGGAGTTCTATCGCGAAGCCACTGATCGCGGCGCTCAGCTCGAAATTGAGTGGCAAGCCAGGCTGGCCGCTTACCGCCAGGCTCACCCGCAGCTTGCTGACGAGCTGAAGCGCGTGGTTGACGGTGGGCTGCCTGAAGGCTGGGACGGCGATCTGCCCGTCTTCTCGGCAGACCCAAAAGGGATGGCTACCCGTGTATCTTCCGGCAAGGTGATCAACGCCATCGCCGAAAAACTGCCTGACTTGATCGGTGGCTCCGCCGATCTGCATCCCTCTACGAAAACCTTCATCGATTCCGCCCCGGATTTCCAGGACGCCACGCCCCAAGGCCGCAGCATCCATTTCGGCGTGCGCGAGCACGCCATGGGCGGCATCGTGAACGGCATGAACCTGACGCCGGGGGTGATCGCCTTTGGCGCTACTTTCCTGATCTTTTCAGATTACATGCGCCCCTCGCTGCGCCTTTCGGCCTTGTCGCCATACCCCAGCATCTGGGTCTATACCCACGACAGCATAGCCCTCGGCGAGGATGGCCCCACGCACCAGCCGATGGAGCATCTCGCTTCGCTGCGCGCCATGCCCAATATGGTCGTCATCCGGCCAGCAGACGCCAACGAGACCCGCGAAGCTTGGGTCGCCGCCATTCGCCGCCGCACTGGGCCCACCGCGCTGATCCTCACTCGTCAGAACTTGCCAACACTCAACAGAAAGGAATTCGCCCCTGCCAAAGGATTGCACAGGGGCGCTTACGTGCTGGCCGACCTGGGCAAGAGCGCGCCCCAGATCATTTTGATGGCCACCGGCTCGGAAGTGCAATTGATAATCGCCGCCGGAAAGATGCTGGCAGCTTCTGGACGCGGAGTGCGCCTGGTTTCATTCCCATCCTGGGAACTGTTCGAAGCGCAGACCAAGCGCTATCGCGAGCAGGTATTGCCGCCGCGCATAAAATTGCGCCTGGCGGTGGAAGCCGGCGTAGCCCAGGGATGGGAGCGCTGGGTGGGGGAGCGCGGCGCGGTGATCTCTTTGGAGCGCTATGGCGCCTCGGCGCCGGGCGAAATCGCCATGCAAAAGCTGGGCTTCAGCGTGCAGAATGTGCTTAGGCACGCTCGGGCGCTCCTGCGCACAAAAAAGGCGAATTGATAGAATCGATATTAGATTTCAGAAAACGATATCTTCATCGTTCCCGCTGCCGGAACCCAATTCCCCTTTTCTGAATCTTGGACAATTTTTTTCGGAATTTTTAAATCTCCTGAAATAATCTCCTACCACGGTTGGTCAACCTGCGTTTTCTTCCCTTCGAACGAGGTACATCCTCAACCAGCCTCCAAGGATTGAGGCTTAATTTGCTGTGGTTTGAATACGCTCCCCGACCACATTTTTTACCTAGACTATCAAGTGACAGTTCTCTTTCATTTCCTTTGTTCCATAAGGTTCTCAAGATACAAACATAATCTCGCCCAAAGACCTCACTTCTTGCCGAATACTTAACATTCTTTACAAATGGGATATCTGGCATTCCAGGCCCTTGTTGAAGGATTGGCGAGAAACCACCAGGGTGCAGCCTTGCTTCTCCAACAAGAGCAGGGAAAATGCTATTAATAGAAAGATTCTTTATAGTGCTGCGCAAACCTATATTGGAAACATCAACCAGAATCCTGCTAAATACTCCTCCAAATTTAGTGTCTTTAACTGTCTCTTCTTCGGAGCAAGAGCAAAGCAGAAAATAATTGCTTGTAACTCTTGCTGTGCTTTCTTTGATTTCATCAAATGCCCTAATAGGATTAATTAGTGGATTTTTTCCAACAATACCACTGAAACACGAATCTATGATTATTATTGGATATATTTTCGCAATCATAAAGGTGCGCAGCAGCTCACTAAATTTTATAACGCTTAACGGAAGGGCAGAATAATTGATTAAATTAATCCTAGTATCTGTGGTGCAAAAACCAAAATCATCGGAACCAATTGAAACTCCGTGTCCCGAAAAGTAAAAAATAAGTACATCACCATTCGCTGACCGTGCGTCTGCATATTGGTCAATTTGGGTCCTCAGTATTTCAGAAGTAGGGTTTATGATTGAGAAAAATTGTTTTTGCTTGAAAAGGGCTGTCCTTTTATCTTCGACTAAGAGCCGCCTTATTGCCTTTATGTCTTTTTTGGGGCCGTCTAGGTTTCTCAGCGTTGGATCTGAATAGGTATCAACCCCTACAGCAATGATAGTGATGTCTCGAATTGGAATGCTCATACCTTTACCCTCCCTTCTTGGGCTGATAATATAATTTTACATCTAAGGAAGCAATTTGAAAATAGCTTATTAAACTATAATCATACAAATGGCATCTAAACATTTTTCAAATAAGGTAGTCTTTGGCGACAACCTTCCATTTTTAAGAAGCCTCAGAAGTAAGTCAATTGACCTGATTTACATAGACCCACCATTTAATACGGGAAGGACGCAATCTAGAACTCAGATTAGTATCAAAGCGAACAAAAAAGGGGATAGGAATGGTTTTACAGGCCGAAGGTATTCCACAAAAATTCTAGGGACGAAAGCTTTTTCTGACCAGTTTAGTAATTACATTGCCTTTTTAGAGCCAAGGTTACATGAGGCATATCGAGTATTGTCTGACAAAGGGTCGTTTTATTTACATGTAAATTATAGGGAAGTTCATTACTGTAAAATCCTATTAGACAGTATTTTTGGAAGGGAGAATTTCCTTAATGAGATTATTTGGGCATATGACTATGGCGGGCGAGCTAGGGACCGCTGGCCAGCAAAACACGACACTATACTCTTCTACGTAAAGGATAACAAGCATTATACTTTCAACGTTGAGGAAATTGAACGAATCCCTTACATGGCGCCTAAACTTGTTGGGGAGGAGAAAGCAGCTCGCGGAAAACTTCCAACTGATACGTGGTGGCATACTATTGTTAGCCCAACAGGAAAAGAGAAGACAGGATATCCGACCCAGAAACCTATGGGTATCCTTCGCAGAGTAATTGTTGCATCTTCGAATCCAGGAGACACAGTGCTCGATTTTTTTGCCGGAAGTGGGACCACGGGTCTAGTCGCACTAGAGATGAGCCGACAGTTTATTTTGGTTGATAACAACAAACAGGCAATTGAAGTGATGAAAAAGCGGTTTTCCGGAAAGAAAGTAATATTCACGACCCAGGGAAAAATAAAGAGGACGAAATGACCACTGTTCCGCGAAAACTATTCGCCCTGGGGCAATCCCTGTGGTATGACAATATCGAACGCCGTTTGCTCAACAATGGCGACCTCGCTGCCATGATCCAGCGCGGGGATATTTATGGGATTACGTCCAATCCCACCATCTTCAACAACGCCATTGCCAAATCGCAGGATTACGACGAACAGATAGGCGAACTGGCTAAAGCCAGGCGCACTACCTCTGAGATATTCGATGCCTTGACGGCGCATGACATCCAGGCCGCCTGTGACTTGTTCCGGCCGCTCTACGACAGCACCCGCGGCGGGGATGGCTACGTCAGCATCGAGGTCCATCCTGACCTTGCCAACGATACGGACGCCACCAACGAAGAAGCCCGCCGGTTGTGGGCATTGGTAGACCGGCCCAACCTGATGGTGAAGATCCCCGCCACCGCGGCCGGCGTTCCCGCCATCCGCCACTCGGTCTCCGCTGGCATCAACATCAACATCACGCTTATCTTCTCGCGGCAACGTTATGCCGAAGTCATCGAAGCCTACCTGGCCGGCCTGGAACGCCGCGTCGAGAATAATCTGCCCATCGCCCACCAGGCTTCGGTAGCCTCGTTCTTCGTGTCGCGCATCGACACCAAAGTGGATGAATGGTTGGAAACTGTCGCCAAAAAGGGTGGGGCGCAGGCAAAGAAGGCTTCCGCGCTGAAGGGCAAGATAGCCATCGCCAACGCCAAGTTGGCCTATCAGCTATTCAATGAGCAGTTCAACTCTCCGCGTTTCGAAGCCCTTAAGAAGAAGGGCGCCCGATTGCAGCGCCCTCTGTGGGCGTCCACCAGCACCAAGAACCCCGCCTACCCGGACCTGATCTACGTAGATAACCTGGTCGGCAAGCACACGGTGAACACCGTGCCCCAACAAACTCTGGAAGCGGTGAAAGCCCATGGTATCCCGGAGTTCACTATCGAAAGTGATTTAGACGCTGCCCGCCAGGATCTAGACGATCTCGAAAGCCTCGGCCTCTCCCTGGATCAGGCAACGGCTGAACTGGAGATCGAAGGCGTAGCCTCTTTTAGCAAATCCATCCACGCGGTCTTCGACACCGTTGAGGAACGTTCGCGCACCTTAGCCTAGCAATAAGCAGCATCCTCTTCGCTGCGCATCTCCGTTCGCCTCATCGGGTTTAACCCCTAGATTACAATCTGCCATTATGCACGGGATCGAATTCGCCACCGACGCTAATGGGGTCGCCACCCTGACCGTCGACCGGCCTGAGGTGCGCAACGCGCTGGACTGGGACGCGATGCGCGCCTTTGCCGATACGGTGAGCCGCGCCTTCAAGCTGCCTGATCTGCGCGCCCTGATCGTCACCGGCGCCGGCCCCACCTTCGTTTCCGGTGGCGACCTCAAGGCGCTGGCGCCCTATCCCAAGCGGCGGGATGGCATGCGCCTGGCCGTGATCATGGGCAAAGCCCTGCAGCATTTGCGCGCCTTACCCTGCCCAACCATTGCCGCCATCAATGGCCCTGCTATCGGCGGCGGCGCCGAGATCGCTGCCGCATGCGACCAGCGCGTGATCGACGCGGGCGCCACCATCGGTTTTGTGCACGCCCGCCTCGGCATCACTACTGCCTGGGGAGGCGCGCGCTACTTGCTGCAGCTCGTGGGTTATCCCATGGCCCTGGAATTATTGGCCACTGGCCGCATGGTGGGAGCACAAGAAGCTAAAGAGATCGGTCTGGTGGACCATGTGGCCGCGCCTGGCGGCGCCGTGCAAATGGCTCGCGAACTGGCGCAGCAAATGGCCCAGCATCCAATTGAAGCCGTGCGCGCCGCCAAACGCCTGCTGCGCTTCGGCTTGACCAACCCGCTGGTCGCCAGGCGTGAGGAGCGCCGCCTGTTCGCCTCTCTGTGGGATACCGAATTCCGCCGTGAGGCTGTGGCGCGTTTTCTCAATCGAAAAAAGTAGCACCTGGGGTAAGATAAATCTTAGTCGCATGCCGCGAAAGGAAAATTCATGAAGCTGGCAATGGTGGGTCTCGGCCGCATGGGGGGCAATATGTCCCGTCGTCTGTTGCGGGCCGGCCACGAAGTGGTCGGCTATAACCGCACCCGCTCGGTCACCGATGAGATTCAAAAAGAAGATGGGCTGCTTTCCGCTTTTTCCGTTAAGGAGGCATTCGAGCAATTATCGCCGCCGCGCATCGTCTGGCTCATGCTGCCGGCTGGGGAAGTGACCGAATCTACCCTTCAAGTCTTGCAAGGCTTGCTTTCCGTGGGCGACATCATTGTCGAAGGCGGTAATTCGAACTTTAACGATACGATGCGCCGCGCAACTGAATTCGCCTCTAAGGGTATTCACCTGGTGGATGCCGGCGTCAGCGGCGGCATTTGGGGCCTGGCCGAAGGCTACTCATTGATGATCGGCGGGGATGAAAAGGTCGTGAGTTCCCTGCGGCCTATTTTCGAAAGCCTGGCCCCGGCGCCCGACAAAGGCTGGGGGCGCTTGGGGCCGAGCGGTTCGGGCCACTTTGTGAAGATGGTGCACAACGGCATTGAATACGGCATGATGCAATCCTTCGCCGAGGGCTTCGAGATCTTGCAGGCCCGCAAAGACTTTAACCTCGATCTCCGTCAGGTATCTCAGGTCTGGCAGCACGGCTCCGTGGTTCGTTCCTGGCTCCTTGATCTGACTGAGCGCGCCTTGGCCGCTGACCCGCAATTGAAGGACGTCGCCGACTGGGTGGAAGATTCCGGGGAGGGGCGCTGGACGGTGTTCGAAGCCATCAACCAGAATGTGCCCGCGCCGGTGATCACCCTGTCCCTGCTGCAGCGCTTGGCCTCTCGCCAGGAGCACAGCTTTGCCGGCAAGCTGCTGGCCGCCCTTCGCAACCAGTTCGGCGGCCACGCCGTCAAAAAACCGGGAGCCTGAATAGCATGTCGCCAGGCTCCACCCGCAAACCCAACGGGCCGATCGGCCTGGTGATCTTCGGCGCCACCGGTGACTTAGCGCACCGCAAATTGGTGCCGGCCCTCTACCAATTAGCCTTAGACAAGCATCTCCCTGAGGAGCTGCACATCATCGGCTTTTCCCGCCGCGATTGGGATGACGAGAAACTTCGCGCCGAAATGCGCACCGCGTTAAAGGAACATGCCCGCACTCAGCCGCTTGATAAAAAAGTGGTTGATGGTCTGCTCGCTCGCATGCGTTATGTGGCTGGCACCTTTGATAGCCTGGACGGCTACAAGCGACTTGATCAATTGCTGGATAAATTGGGTGCGGATAACCGTCTCTTTTACCTTGCCACCCCTCCCCAGGCCTATATGACCATCGTGGAGAATCTGGGGGCCTCGAACCTGGCTTCCTGCCCGCAAGGGTGGACGCGCATCGTGGTGGAAAAACCCTATGGCCGCGACCTGCAGTCTGCCAAAGAATTGGAAGAGGCTATCCACAAAGTCTTCGATGAAGATCAGATCTATCGCATCGACCACTACCTTGGCAAAGAGACGGTGCAAAATATCCTGGTCTTCCGTTTTGCCAACGGCATTTTTGAACCCATGTGGAATAACCGTTACGTCGATTCGGTGCAGATCACCGTTTCGGAAACGATTGGCGTGGATGGACGCGCCGAATATTACGACAGCGCCGGCGTGGTCCGCGATATGCTGCAAAACCACATTCTGCAGTTGCTCACCCTCACCGCCATGGAGGCCCCGGTCACTTTCAGCGCGGATGCGGTACGTGACGAAAAAGTGAAAGTGCTACACGCCCTGCACGTGTTGCGCGGCGAAGAAGTGATGCAAAACACATTGCGCGCCCAATATGGCGTCGGCAAAGTCGACGGCAAGCAGATCGCTCCCTATACGGAGCACGAAGGCGTGGCGAAGAATTCCAAGACCGAGACCCTGCTGGCCATGCGCATCGGCGTGGATAATTGGCGCTGGGCGGGGGTGCCGTTTTTCATCCGCTCCGGCAAGCATTTGCCGCGCCGCCTCACTGAGATCGCCGTGCAATACAAGCAGGTGCCCATTTCGCTATTCGGCGCACGCAACATGGCCGGGGATGCGCCCAATCGCCTGCTGCTCAACCTCCAGCCGGACGAAGGCATCACGCTGACCTTTGGCGCCAAGGCACCGGGCAGCGGCAACCTCGTCCAGTCGGTGAAGATGGATTTTTCGTACGAAGAGACCTTTGGGCGGAGTACGCCCGAAGCTTATGAGCGCTTACTGCTGGATTGTGCCAATGGGGACCCGACTCTGTTCACCCGCAGCGACGAAGTTCTCGCGGCCTGGGCTTTTGTGGACGAGATCCTCAAGGCCTGGGCAGCCCACCCGCGCCAAAAATTATACGAGTACACTCCGGATACCTGGGGACCCCCTGAAATGGATAAGTTCATCCGCTCCCACGGCCACGAGTGGCGTAAATTGGGTTGAAATTTTCATTCCGAGCGGCGCAATAAGTTCTTACCCAATTGCATGATTTTGCGAACGCATCGACTTCAACAAGCCTTTCATCAGGGCTTAATTCGCCACAGATTATAATCATCCCAGTTTGCTAACCAAATGAAAAACTTAACCGTACGCGTTTTCTTTACCCTGCTTTTAGTTGTCGTAGGCTTTTCACTCCTTTCCCTTGGAGGGAATGTTGCCCTAGTCCACGCGCAGCAGCCCACTGTGTCGGTGGCTACGGTCACCGGCACACCCATCGGCCCTTATATAACCGTGAATGCCGATCAGGAGGAAGGCATCAATGTGCGCACCGGCCCGGGGACGGAATACCCGAAAGTCGGCCTCCTCATTGTCGGCGAGCAGGTGCCCGCCAAAGGCCGCTCCGCGGCGGGGTTGTGGATCCAAGTGGTCTACCCGGGTGTGGAGGGTGGGCTGGGTTGGGTTTATGCGCCCTTGGTGACCATTTCTGATCTTGTGAGCCTGCCCATCATCGAACCGCCGCCCACGCCAACAGCCCAAGTCACACCCACCATTGATCCCACCCTGGCGGCCCAGTTCGTGCTGGAGATCCCAGCGACGCGCCTGCCCACGTTCACTGCTGTGGAACCCTTGCAGATCCCCGAGTTTGACCAGAGCGGCACCGGCCGCTTGGGCGGCATCCCGATTGGCATGTTCATTACCGGCTTAGGCCTTATGGGGCTGTTCGGCGCCGCAGTCGCCTATCTGCGAGAGAGATAAAAAAAAGACCGGATCTCCGGTCTTTTTTTTATCTCTAATTCTTGTCTGCTCTTAGCAGGCGCAGCCTTCGCTGTGCGAATGCTCGGGGGCGTCTTGCCCGTCGGTGCGGAAGGAATGCCCGCAGCCGCAGGATGAACTGGCATTGGGGTTCTCGATCTTGAAACCGCTGGCCATCACATCATTCACATAATCGATGTTGGCGCCGCGCAGGTAGTTCATGGAGACTTCGTCCACCACGACGCGCACGCCATGCTGCTCGAGCAGCATGTCGGTCTCGCGCGGGTTCGGCTCCAGGGCCATGCCATATTGGTAACCGGAACAACCGCCACCGGTAACAAACACGCGCAGGGCATGCTTGTCCAATTCCAGTGAGCGGCCTTGGATTAAACCGCGCACCGCTTCAGCGGCCGCGGGGGTAAGCGAAAGTTCGGGGGTGTGGATTTGGGGCTGGATCTTGGTCTGTATCTCGGCTAATGCCATTTGTCGACGCTCGCTTTCTCAGATATGTGTCAATTCTATCAATAAAATCCCCCCTGTCAACTAGCCAATGCTACGTATTCGTTAGCTCCCCTGCAATCAGCATTGCCTTCAATTTCTCGATCTGCGGACCCCAGAGGGCGTCGTGATCCCGGAACGGGATGTCGGCTCGGATGCGCTGGTGGGCGGCAGCCACACCCTTGCCTGGGCGTGACTTGGGCGATTGACGCAGCCGTAAGTCCAGGGCCCTGGCAGCGCAGGTAAGCTCCAGGGCCAGCACGTGGGCGGTGTTGTTTGCCACCTGCCAGGCGTGCCTGGCGGCGGTCATGGCGTTGGCGTTATGGTCCTCTTGGCCTGCCGAGGTGGGCAGGGAACGCACCGAGTCCGGCCCGGCCAGGGCCTGGTTTTCCAGCACCAGGGAGGCGGCTGTGTATTGCAGCAGCATCACCCCCGAATTCACGCCGGCGGTTTCGCCGTTGGCCACCAACATGGGCGGCAGGCCGCCGTTCAGGTGGCTGTCTAGCAGGTGATAACAGCGCCGCTCGGAGATGGCGGCCACTTCGCTCAAGGCGATCTTGAGAAAATCCATGGCCATGCCAACCGGTTCTCCGTGGAAATTTCCCCCGGAAATGCTGACCTCCGCGCTGAACAGCAACGGATTGTCCGTGGCGGCGTTGATCTCCTTTTCAATGATTTCGCGCACATAGGCTAACGCTTCGCGTGCGGCGCCCTGTACCTGCGGCGCGCAGCGCAACGAATACACGTCCTGCACGCGCCCGGCGGCATCCAGCAGGGTGCTGCCCTGGGTGAGGGCGCGGATGCGGGCGGCGACTTCGATTTGGCCGGCATGGCGGCGCGCCTGGTGCAGGCGCTCGTCGAAGGCGGCCGAAGCGCCTTGTAGCGCCTCCAGCGACATGGCCGCGCTGAGTTCGGCAGCGGTCAAAAGGATCTCTGACAGCGAAACGGTCAGTGCCGCCAATGCTGCCGAGAATGTGGCTCCATTGGTGATCGCCAAGCCCTCCTTCGCACCCAAGACCAGCCGCGGGATACCGGCGGCCTCCATGGCGGCTTTGCCTGTCAATCGTCCGCCTAAGTATATAGCCCAGCCCGACTCGGCCTCGAGGTCGTTCTCATCCGTGCTCAGCACCAGGGCTAGGTGAGCCAGCGGAGCCAGGTCTCCGGAGGAGCCCAGCGATCCCTGCGATGGGATGCAAGGCGTTACACCTTTGTTCAACATGGCCAACAGAGTTTCGATGAGTTCGGGGCGCGCGCCTGAGTAACCGCCAGCCAGCGTATTGGCGCGGATCAGCATGGCAGCGCGCACTACTTCGATAGGCAACTCGGGGCCGGTGGCCACCGCGTGGCTCAGGATCAGGTTGCGGTTCAGCTTGGCTGTGTCAGCCGGTGAGATCTGTTTATCGGCAAAGATGCCGAAGCCGGTGTTGATGCCGTAGACAGGCTTGCCGGCCTTGATGATCTCGGTCACCCAACTATGCGATTTTTGCACCCGGGCGTGGGCGGCCTGGGCCAGTTGCACCTGCGTATCGCCAGCAGCCACGCGCTTAACGTCCGCGAGGCTAAGCTTCTCGCCGTCGATTTCGATAAAATGCGTCATTGTGAGGATCGCAAAGCCGGAGTTCGCAGGTCCATATTATCTTTTCCCCTTCATGGCCCGCGCTATTTCGCGTTCAGCATCCCGCTTGGCAATGTCTTCGCGCTTGTCCCACTTCTTCTTGCCGCGCGCCACGGCCAGTTCCAGTTTTGCTCGCCCGCCTTTAAGATAGACCTGCAAAGGCACAATGGTGTTGCCTTTGCGCGAGGTTTCTTCCCACAGTTGGTCGATCTCTTTGCGGTGCAGGAGCAGCTTGCGCTCGCGCAATGGGTTATGTCCGGAAGAGCTAGCCGGGTTGTAGGGAGCGATGTGGGCGTTCACTAACCAGGCCTCGCGGCCGTCCGTGCGCACGTAGGCTTCCTTCAGGCTGACCTGGCCGGCGCGGATAGATTTGATCTCTGAGCCCTGCAGCGCCAGGCCGGCCTCAAATTTCTCCTGGATAAAGTAATCGTGGGCGGCTTTGCGGTTGCGGGCGAGCACTTTCTCGGGCATGTGGCGATTTTAGCACCTAAAACAGGTCCTCTATTGTGCAATAAATAATGCGGAAATATAATTAATTGCAATAATAAATGTTAACTATATTAGCTCTGGGGCAAATTCGGCTTTCATATGGCGTAAACAATTCCACCTATTGGATAACCCGATTTTTATAACGCTACTAAGCTACTCCACCTGAAGGAAACTGTTTATCAAGGAGGATGCGTCCCTTTTTGCCGCTATCCAGAATTTCTTATTTACCTCATCCCCAGGATTAAACAGGTGGTCATATTTCACTCTGTCATCTGAAGACGGCATGCGTTCGACGCAACGAATGGCGAATTCGCGCAGTTGTCTGGCACTCGAAAGGTGATCGTCAAGCGCCATGTAATACAAAGCCAGCTTTTCAATTTCAGCGATGGTTTTCCCCATTAGTTTTGCTGTGCGCATCAAGGTCATTAATCCAACGAGTATGCGGTCCTCCGGCAACAAGGCGGGAATGCTATAGCGGTTCTCATGCGAAACCCGGCTTACCAGGTCGGTTCCCTTCGGCCTAGCTTCGATGGTCTTTACGAATTCATCGAGGGTTGCCCCCGAACTTCCAGCAAGGACAAAGACCAAGAAGCCTCCTTTGCTGTTTTTGCCTTCGAGGATGGGAAGCAGGGCTTCGTAAGGCCAGCTGGTACTCGGCCGACTGTCGATTTCATCGATGAAACAAAGCGTAGGTTTTGAGACCATGAGTAATTCGGCGAGGCAATCTCGAAACTTATTCTCGTCTGTATCTGCGAGATTTATCTCCATGAATTCAGCATGGTCTTTTCCTGTGGTTCCAATCTGCTGAACGAGGAACGATTTGCCGCTACCGGGTGGCGCCCAAAGCAAATAGTTTTCCCTCTTTGCACTTGGCTGTTTCAATCCACCTATGATTTTGTGTTTTAGATCCTTAAGCGCGTTTCTGGTCTGCTCATTAAATCTAGTGTATCCCTCAACAACGCTGTATTCCGATAATTTCAATTTCTTTGTGCCTGCCAGCAAGGAGATCAAGTTGGAGTTGTCTTGAAAAACCTTCACTCCCACCTGATCCAGCCGCATCCGGGTGAGGAGAGAAATAAATCTTGGGTCAGATCTTAACGGGTCAAACCTCGGCTCTACACTCATCCATGCAAGCCAACTTGAACGTTCGCTATAGGCTCTTTCCAACCAAGTGAACGCCTCCTCTTTATCGTAGAGTCCGACGTAGATCAGCGCGATCCAATACGACGGGACATATTGCCTTTTTGAACGTTCCTTGAGCTTCAGAGCAAGATCCTTCGCCTCTTGCATCCGTCCTGCCGATGCCAAAACATGACCCATGACGCTCAAAGCCATCGTGCTTTCTCCGGAGAGCTCCAGGGCCTTGCTAACTTCAGCAATGGCTTCGGTATACATCCCTTTTTGCAGGTAGGGTCTGCCAAACCATAGATGTGCGGGAAGGAAATCGGGATCCAGTTCAATAGCTTTTTGATATTGTTCAATAGCGAGGTCATATTGCCTGCTGAGGTATAAAACGTGGCCGAATGCGGTATTAATGACCAATGAAATTGGGTCAAGTTGTTGCGCTCGTTTGACCTCCTCTATCGCCTGGTCGAATCGGCCCATGGCCTTGAGGTAGTCAGCAAAGAATAGATGGGCAGTTGAATAATTCGCGTTCAGTTCGATTGCTTTTTTGAATTCGTTTTCCGCCCCTTCCCAATCTCGATCATATTGAAATCTAACTAAGCCAAGGGAAGTATGTGCTTCGGCTAAGTTCGGATCGATCTGTATCGCTTTTTCCGCTGCTTCTCTAGCCCTTGGAAACACCAGGCTGGGTGGTTGGAATTCCAGGACGGCAAGGGCGGCATAAGAATCCGCCAGGCCGCTATAGGCCAAGCTGTATTTCGCATCCTTTTCCAGAGCAATTGAAAAGAAGTCAATTGCCTTGTTTAGGCTTTCTTCGGTTCTGAGGTTCCAATAATAACGGCCATTTAAATATGCATTGTAAGCATCCAAGTCTTCAGTTGCCTTATTCTCGATCCGTTTCTTTTCCTTTTGTAATATTTCAACTTTTAGAGAGGCGGCGATCTTTTTTGCAATTTCGCTTTGAATGCTAAAAATATCCTGAAAGCTCCTGTCAAACTGGTTTGACCAAACTTGCTCTTGGGTATTCGTGTCGATCAGGTTCACGGCGATCCGTATCTTGTCGCCCGCTTTGCGGACGCTGCCCTCTACGATGCTCCCCACTCCAAGTTCTTCTCCAATTTCAGCTATTGATTTTGTCTGGTTCTTGTATTTTATGGACGAGGTACGGGCAATGACGTGCAGTTTGGAAATTTTGGACAAAGTTAGGATGATTTCTTCGGTCATCCCTTGTGCAAAATATTCATCATCTGGATTGGGGCTAATATTAGAAAAGGCGAGTACAGCAATGCGGCGGCGGTCTTTGCTGGCTTCGTTTAACGAAAACTTGTTGGCAATCATCGAATCCCCAGAATTATAGTCGCTGCCAACCAACATTCTAATTAAAGCAAGAAGGTCGGCTTTACGCGAATAGTTTGCGCTTACACTTCCTGATTACCGCGACACCGCCATCTTTACCACCTTGCCCGCCGCGTCTATGGTGATGCGAGCGTACTGCGGGTGGGTCACGTTGCCGGAAGGCACTTTCTTGCTGAGGGTCACTAGACTACGGGTGGGCGCCAGGCCGGCGGACTTGGTGTGCGCGTGAGGCAGGGTGCAGTTGTGGCCAAAGCAATCTATGTGCTCATGACTGTAGGTCATCTTACTGCCCTGCATGCCGGGCAAATATTCGGCCACCACCGATTTCACGGTGGCCAAAGTCTCCTCGGGCAAGTTATCCAGGGCGATATGGCGCCCATCGGCACGGTCGCAGATCGCCTTAACCTCGGGCGGGCTGCTTTCCACACGCAGGATGCGCTTGGGTACCTCGCCATCGGCCACAACTTGGGCCAAGGGGTCTCCATAGAGAACAAATGAGATCAGCGTCTTTTGATCTTCGCCATCCAGGTAACCCTGGCGGCGGTGCATGGTCTGCGCCATAGCGATCTTGGCCCGGCGCAGGGCTTCACCGGCAGGGTGACCTTCTTTGAGCAGCTTCCAAAATGTTTGCCCCAGCAGATCTGCGGCGATCAAGGGCGTCGTCACCGAACCATATGAGGTCACGGTGGATCCGACGACAGCTTTGCTGCCCGAGTCGAGGAACTTGAGCGCCAATGCATTATCGACGCTCTTATCGAAGATATGGGCGCCGAAGCAGGCTTCGGTAAATACCACCTGCGGAGCGCGGCCGCTGTTTACGATATCACTGGGCCGCAAAGCCACCGGATAATCCGGCCCGGCCGAGTTCTGCTGCGGGTCGCGCTGGCCATACCATTCGGCAGTCTCGGCCAGACCGTGCAAGTTAAAATAGGCCATCTGCAGGGCTTTGCCGGCCTCTTTAGGCAGTAGCCCAGTCCCCACCGGCGGGGAAATGCTGAGACGGCGCGGTTCGCCGATGGTGCGATACACCGAGTGCGAGGCGCGCTGCCAAATTTCTGCGCTGTAGCCAAAGCTGCTGCGAGAGGGATCAGCGATCCCGAAGAAAGCCAGGACGCGCGAGATGAAAGACATAACGGTGGCCGCAGGGGTAGCCCCCTTAGCGCGGGAGATGACGATCTTGGCCAGCGCCTTAATCAGCAGGGCTGGGTCGCTGCCGTCGCCGTTGGGCAAGCGGCCCAGCGGCCAGGTGGGCACGAAGTAATTCTCGTCCAGGCTGGCATAGGGATTGTCGGAGGGCACATCCTTGTCGTCATCATCTACGGGATTAGGCAAGTGGTGGAAAGGGATGATCTGCGGACCGCCCACGATGAGCACCGCACCGATCATTTCGCCTTTTTTGCGCAGCGCACCGTCCAGATCGGTCAACAAATGCTTGACCTCCCAGGGATCGTCTGCCTTGACCGGCTGCAGGTCGAATTGGCTGAGCGAATCCTGGTCATCGACATAGACCAGGTGGCTATCCCAGTGAGCGTGAGCGGCTGTGGCGGTTACCACGGCGCGCAAAGCCTCGTCAATGATGCTCAGGCCATCCGGGCCATATTGGTCATGCAAAGCGGTCTTGGTGGTGACGACGATATAGGCCGGGAAGCGGCCATCGGCGCGCAGTTGCAGATCTTCGGTTTTGGTGCCTATGTCATCCAAGTCCAGCGGAGTTTCAGGGGCGATCGATTTATAGGCCGGCTTCTGTGGTTTAGCTTTTTCCTCTGCGTACTCAACTCCCAGCTCATCCACATAGGCTTCTTGATGCTTGCGCTTCGGGGGAACGCGTTTCATCTTAGGGCGTTTGAGTTTGGGGAGCTCTGCGCTTTCCGCAGCAACGGTCTCCGCCACAATGGTTTTGGCTTCAGAACCCGAGGGAACGAGTTCGGCGGTAACTGCAATAGGCTCGGCTGTGACGGTTTTAATTTCTGCTTCCGTGGAAACCGGCTCATCAATTACGGCCTTGGATTCTTGATCAACCAGCTCTTGCGGCACCATCTCTGGGATGGCTTTTTCCTCAACATTGCTTGGCAAATGATTCCAGCTCAGCGCAGTGGCTACTCCGGCGGGAATGGGGATCGTGATCACGTAGTTAAGCGCCGTGGGCCAGATCGTACTGAAACGATGCGGATCACCCAACAGCCTGCGAGCCACCTGGCCGCTAACGTCTTCGGCCACGCAGCCGTGCAAAATATCCAGGGCTTCATCTTCCTGACCGCTCTCCATGCGTTGCTGCGCGTCCATCAAGCGGACTTGAAGACAATGCGGCCAAAGACCGCGATAAAGCTCGATGAGATTATGGATGGCATGCCAGGAGAGTCCCTGCGTTTGCGCAAGTTGCAAATGGGCCAGCGCGGGGAGCGGGGAGGGCGGTTCGCTGAGCAAGGCGGCCTGGATCTCGCTCTCTGCGTTTTGCAGATCGTTCTGCGCCTGCGCCAATTGGGCGCGCACCAGCGCCTGCGCCCAGGCTTGGATACCCTCGGGTGCCTGGCTCGGCCGGCGCAAGGCGGCTGCAGCGGCGCGGGCTTGCTCAGCAAGCTGGGGCTTGACGCGGCGGGCGGCGCTGGCCAGCAGGTCCTGCGCTTCTATATATTCAGGATCCAGTTCAACCAGCCGCGCCGCGATCTTGACGGCTTTTTCAGCTTTAGAATCTTTGAAATATGCCAGGGCGCGGGTCAATTCCACCGGCAGGTCATATGGATATGCATTCAACCAATCCTCGGCCAGCAGGCGCACGAAATTCGGCTCGCCGGCTTGCAAGGCGATCTGCAGGAGCGTGAGCAGGTCGGCGCGTTCTACAGCTTTGCCTGCGGTAATGTCCTTTTTCATTTTTTCGTTCATGCCTGCACTCCTACTTCTTGCCGGTGGTGCACCAGGTTCACGGCGATAATGGCGGCCAATTGGCGTTGAATATTGCGATCTTTCGGGGCCAGCTTGGCCGCTTTGCGCAATTCGTTTTCGGCGGCGGTGTAATCCTTGGCATCTTTCAACGCCATCCCGGCTTCAAAGTGGGGGGCGGCGGAGAGCGGCGCCACGGCTGCGGCTTGCTGGAAAGCGGCGAGGGCCTGGCTATGCTGCCGGCGGGAAAGAAAGACCCGGCCGCGCTCCAGGTAGGCATCCAGCGCCTGGGGCCGCAATCGAATAGCCTCATCCATATGATGCAAGGATTGGTCCAAGTTTCCGCTGTGCTTCAGCAAGAGGCCGAGGTGCAGGTGAATGCTGGCGGCCAGCTCAGCGGGCAGAATGCCGACCTTCTTGACGGCATGCTGGGCTGCCTGAACGGCTTCCGCAAGGTTGCCGGTCAGAGCCAGCATTTGGGAAAGGGCGAAGAAGACCTCGGCGCGCTGCGGATACTTTTGGCTGAGCTTAACCAGCGCGTCCAGACCGCGGCCTTCGGGCAGGAATTGAGCGCGGCGGATGAGGACGGGGACTTCGTCCGACGCGGCTTTGGCGGCGCGGTCCAAAACGGCTACGGCGTCCTCGGCCTGCCCCAGGGCGTACAGCGTTTCGCCAAAGAGCTGCAAAGCGGCCGGATCCTTGGGCGCCTGCCGCAAGGCTTGTTCGACGAATTCTTTGGCGCGCAGGGCGTCCTTGTCGGCCAAAGCCAACTCGGCTTGTAACAGGAGGGCGGCCGGGCTTTCGGGCGCGACCTTATGCGCTTGTTGGGCGAAGGATTTGGCTTGCTGGTCATCGCCAGCCTGGCGGTGGGCTTTGGCCAAGGCCAATAAATATTCAGCCTGCTTGGGCTGCAAGTCCACCGCTTTTTGCAAAGATTCCAGGGCGGCGGGAACCAGTTTGGCAGCCGCCTGGGCTTGCCCCAGGGCGAAATAATGTTTGGCTTCGTCGGGTTCCAGCTCAGCCGCCAGCTTGAAATGCTGGCTGGCTTCCGCTAATCTGCCTTGGGCTTGCTGCAGGCTGCCGGCCAGCGCTTGCCAGTTGGACTGGTAAGGCCATAAGGCCAGCGCCCGTTGGATGAAGGGCAGGGCTTGCCCATCTTTCCCAGCTTTATAGGCAGCCTGGGCCGCTAAAGCTTGCACCGGCGCAGATCGTGGAAGCTGTGAGGCGGCCTGCGCAAGTTGCTCAAACATTTCGGGCTGATTATCCGCCAGGGCGCGCTCTATTAATACTTCGGGCGCAGAGAGGTAGCTCTTGATACGCGCTTCGGCGGCTTTCACAAAATCGCTTTGTTGGGCGGCAAAGATCAGCGCGGCGGCTTCGCCGGCGTTGCCGGGGTAACCGTGGGGGAGTGCCTCCAGATCCAACTCGGCACCAAAACGAAACTCGGCGCGCTGCTGCCAGCCGGCAAGCATGGCTTGAATGGCCGCGTCGCTGGCGGCCGCGGCGGCGGCGTTGAAGGCTTGGCGCGCGGCGGTGCGGGCTTGTTTGGAAAGCGCGGCAGCGCCCGGGATGCCTTGGCTGGCTTGGCTGGCTTCGCAAAGGTGCTGCCATTCGGCGCGCAACGTTAAGGCGTGCCCCAGGCCGAAGAGGGCGGCAAGCAGCCCAGGGTGATCCTTGGACACTGTCTCATAAGAATGGATGGCGGTTTCCCATTCGTACAATTTTTCAGCTGCTTTGGCTACTCCCAAGGTAGCAAATAAGTCTGAGTCGTTGTGTTTGGGTAACGCAGCCAAAGCTTGTTGCAGCAGCTCAGCAGCCTGGCTGCGATCGCCGCGGCAGGCGGCCAGTTGAGCCTGCAAAGCCAAAAGGCGCGGCTGCGCCGCATAGGACTCCGCAATGGGCGCCAGCAACTTGGCTGCGGCGATCTCTTCGCCGGCTTCAAGAGCTAGTTCAGTTTGCAAGCAAGCCAAGTCCGAGGAGGGGAGGCCGGTGCGGGTCGAGGCGTTAAAGAAGTCGCGTGCCCGATTTGGTTGCAGGCAAAGCACAGCCAGTTCAGCGGCGGCCTGCAAATATTCCACATTGCTTGGGTCGAGCTCAAACGCCTGAGCAGCCGCACCCAGCGCTGCGGCCCAATCCTGGCCGGCGCGCAATAGGGCAGCTTTGCGGCCCAGCAAAGCCGGGTCGCGGGGTAGCAGGTCCAAAGCAGCGTTCAGCGCCTGCAGGGCGGCCTTCGGTTTGCCGAGGCGCTGCAAAATGTCGGCTTTAAGCTCCAGCCCTTGGGGTTTATGCGGAGCCAGCTTGATGCTTTGATCCAGAGTCTCCAAGGCTTTCTCGAGCTGCTTGTCTTGGATATATGCGTGGGTAAGCCCATCCAATAAGGACATGGTGGGGCCGGCCAAGTCTAAGGCGCGTCGATAATATGCAATGCTTTCCGAAGCGCCATTCTTTAATAGAAAGCCAGCGGCGCCCTCTAGTGATGCGGCGTCGTCGCCGGTCAGAAGCTTGTTATATGTGGCCAACGCAGCTTGTTTGGACTCGCCCTCCCATTGCAGCATGCCCAGGCTTAGCGCGGACCGCGGGCTGAGCTGCGCATGCTGAGTGCGCTGGCGCAGGGCCTTGCAGGCTTCGGCGCTCTTGCCCAGGGTTTGCATCAGCTCGGCGTACCAGAGTAAAGTCTCCTCGGAGTCCGGGCTGGCCAAAAACACTTGCTGCGCGAGCTGGGCGGCTTCATCCGCTCGGCCGGCTTGCTTATAGGCCGTGCACAGGGCGCGTAAGATGTCCAGATCGCCTGCTTGCTCTTTGTCGATCGCTTCCAAGGTGCCCATGGCGGCCACCGGCTTGCCGCCGGCGGCCTGCGAAGCGGCTTTGCCCAGGGCGAGGCGTTTGCGCCAAATAGCATCT
The DNA here is from genome assembly GCA_964572455.1 of uncultured Anaerolineaceae bacterium. GTDB lineage: Bacteria > Chloroflexota > Anaerolineae > Anaerolineales > UBA11579 > JAMCZK01. The sequence continues at coordinate 27,805 of CAZNFL010000008.1, read as the reverse complement.
GTGGCTAATTCGGATCTCAAAGCGGCATCGAATTGTTTCACCGCCTCGGTGTGATTGCCCTGGGCGGCTGTTGCCTGGGCTAATAGCGCCTTGGCCTCTGCGGGAGCGGCCTGGTGTGCCAGCACGGCCCGCAATGTTTGCTCCGCTTCTGCGGCTTGTTCACCGATGGTGAGTTGAGCGCGGGCCACGTCCATAAGAATTTCAATGTCATCCGGCTGAGCGTGCAAGGCGAGCTTCAGCGATGCTAAAGCCCGCTTGGGCTCCCCGAGTTCTAATAGCACAGAGCCAAAGAGCCGCGCAAGGGCGGCGTTGCCGGGAAATGAATTCTGGGCGGCTTCCAGCGTGAGCCGGGCGGCATCCAGCTGGCCAGCGGCGCACTGCATGGCGCCTAGGTGCAGGGCGACACGCTGAGCCACGTCGCCTGCGCCCTGTTCGGCGGCCAATTGGGCGGCGAGCTGGAAGGCGGGCAGGGTTTCGTCGCGTCGACCCTGTGCGTAAATAAGTTCGGCAAGCAAGGCTTGCAAATGGGCGGATGGGGCGGTGTGATCCTGGGCGGTGTGCAAGCTGGCCAAGGCCTCGTCGGCGCGCCCATGGGCGCGCAGTAGTTCTGCCAGGGCTAGCCAGGCCTCGAGTTGGCCCGGCGCCAGTTCGGTGGCGCGGCGCAAATATTCGATGGCGCTGGCCGCGTCGCCTTGCAAAGCCACAGCTCGGCCCATCAGGGCATGAGCAAAAGCGTTGGCGGGCTGCAGGTCCAGCGCATGCTGGCAGGCGCGGATGGTTTCGTCGGCATGCCCGCTGGCCAGAGCCATTTCGGCCAACGACAGCCAATCTGAGACGTTAGGCTGCTTTTCTATCTCGAGGACTGCGTTCCACTCGGAAAAGGCCTCTGTGCTCTGCCGGTTATTTTGCAGCGCAAGCGCTAGGTTGCGACGCAGGTCTGTGCGCTCCGGCGCCAGGGCCGCGGCGAGGTGGGCGTATTGCAGGGCTTCTTCAGTTTTGCCGTTGGTTTGCAGCAATTGGCCGAGCAAGCTTGCGGCTTCGGCGTTGTTGGTCTGCGCCTCCATGGCCGCTTTGGCGGCCAGCTCAGCTTCCTGGGGCAGGTGGAGCGAAATAAATAATTCGGCCAGTTCGCACAAAAGCTTGGCCTTCTCGTGGCCTTGCTCGCCGCTATGGGTAGCCGCCTTCAGGGCAGCTAAAGCCATCTGAGTCGATTCGCTTTCATCCCCAGCTTTAAAAGCAACGCGGGCTGCAGAGAGCAAGGCGGCCGGCCGCTTGTTCGCAGTTTTCGCAGACTTGGCTTGCTTGGGATCGACTAGCTCCGCGCTGGCTTGTAAGGAGGCCAAGGTTTCGGCCTCATTGCCAGAGGCTTCGGCAACCCTGTCGGCAAGGTCTGTCTGCAAAACCTGGGATGCTTCCCATGCCGAGTGCAATAACGGCGCGGCGCCATCCGGTTGATCGCTGAGTTGATAGATCTCCGCTTGCAGGAGCAAGGCTTGGATCTTGCTCAGGCCATCCTGCGCGCCGGGTTGTTTCTCTTGCAGATCTTCAAGCGCTTTCAAGGCGGCTTGTCGCGCCAGAGGGGCGCATGCTTGCGCCAGGCTGCGCAGTAGGGACATGAGCTGGGGCAATTGGTAAGTTTGGATGATCTCAAGCAGGTGGGACGATTGCACGTCCAAGGTCAGCGGGTTGCTGACCAGCGCGTGAATGGCCAGTTGGTGCAAATCCTCGGTCTGATCCGGGGAAAGCAGGTGTTGCAACAGCTCATGCTGGTTGGGAATTAATCCCAGCAAGCAGGCGATCGGCAGCATCCAATATTCGGCAGAAGCGATACTCAGATCGTTGGCAAGCTGTTCCCAGCCGTTCAACAAACGGCGGCGTTCGCGCAAGGCCAGAGCCAGCAAGGTCGCCTGTTCCAGGTCCGGATTCGATCGCGTCTCGCCAGCGTCTTCAGCAGCCAGTTGTTCGTAGGCTGCGGCGGCTTGGTAGCGCAGCTTCTCGCTCACCGGCTGCATAGGCGCGGCGCGCAGCGATTCGAAGTATTGATGCTGACTTAAGCGCAACATTCCCAGGAAAGCCGGCGACCAGCGGACCCGTTCGGCGCCGGCAGCGTGTAGGGCTTGTAGCCCGAAGACGGTATCCTGCAATTCAGCCCAGGTTTGGGCTTCGTTGCGTAAGGCGGCCACTACTACCGGCCAATCGGCCTCGGGCAGGCGGCTTTTGAGTTCTGCGATGAACGAAGTCATGCTCGCCTCAAGGAGGTACAGCGCGGCGTTTGAATTAAGTACTAGACTGCCCAGTTGACTTGCAGGACGATCCAGTAGGCTGCGGCCATCATGCCCAAGCCCAGGGTGGTGACAAAGATGCCTACGCCGGCTGCAGTCTTCACCAGTTGGGAAATGGTGTCCAGTAGGGCGGAAGCATTGCCGGCCAACCCGGCTATCTCATCGGCGATCCCTTTTTGCATCAACTTGGCGGCGTGGGAGCTGATGTTTTTGAGGTCTGCGTTCATGGTGCGGGTCACCAGAACGAACAGGCCCATCGCCAGCGTGCACATGCCCAGGAAGAACAGTGCGGCGGCCATGATCAACAGCGTGTCGGATTGATTTATCTGATACATGTCATTCTCCTCGATATAGAGTTGCCTGCCTTTTGCAAGCGAACTCCTTAGGTGCAAGATGCGTGCCTGTTTCAATCCTTGTGAACCTAGGGAGCCTTACGTGGTTGGAAATAGCCCTGCCGTTGACGAAACAATCCGTTACGGCTACAATGGCGACTTATAAAACGTCTCCCCTGGTGGAGACGTTTTAGCGGAAGAAACAATGGCGGAAACCAAGTCCACGAAGGCAGGCGGCGCACAAAGCGCCAAGCCAGAAACCCTGGCCATGCGACAAAGCGCGGCCCAACAAGTCACCGCCTCCGAGGTTTCATTAAGCCTGAGCGCAGCCGGCAGCGTTGAAGCCGAGCATGTGGATAGTAAGATGAGCGCGCTGGGCCAGGTGTATGCTGACAGCCTGCAAGCCGAGCTCAGCTTCGTTGGCGTGGCCAATGGAATCCAGGCCGTACTGCGCGATGGCGCGGCCGGGGTAGTGGTTAGCGATGCCTCCGTGGTAGACCATGGCACGGCCGGCGTGTTGGTGGCGCGGGAAGTCCACGGCACCTCGATCCGCACGGGCATCTTGGTGGCGGGCCGCGTGGAGGGCAAGGTGGACGCCCTGCTCGATACCACTGGGGCTATCGCCGCCGGATTAGCCGCAGGCCTTGGCCTGGGGTTGGTCTGGTCAATTGCCCGGTTGTTCCGCCGCCGTTAAAATTAGCAAATAGATCCAGTCGGGATGAAGGTAACCCATTCGGGTGAGAGGCGTCCCAAAGGAAGGTATTGATGGAACGATTAACGATCAAAGCCACCCGCCGCACCCTGACCGGTAAAAAAGTAAGCCGGCTGCGCAACGAAGGCAAAACCCCGGCTATACTTTATGGACGCTCGCTCAAAGAGCCGATCCCCGTGTCTATGGAACGCACCGATCTATCCAAGCTTTTACGCAAGAGCAGTTATTCCAGCCTGATCACCGTAAACGTAGACGGCGAGGATCACAACACCCTGGTGCGTGATTTTCAGATCGATCACTTGCGCGGCGATCTGACCCATGTGGATTTTTTGGTCGTCTCCCTCACCGAAAAAGTGAAAGCTGAAGTGAGAGTGATCATGGAAGGCAAAGCCCCCGCGGTGGTTACCGCCGGCGGCTTGCTGGTCCCCGGTTTGGAACGCATCGAAGTGGAAAGCCTGCCACAAGACTTGCCCGAACATTTTGTGGTGGATGTTTCCAACCTGGTGGATTTTGGCGATGCCATCTTTGTGCGCGATCTAGTGGTCCCTGAAAACGTAACCATCCTCAGCGATCTGGATGAACTGATCGTTGTAGCCGCAGCCCCAGTGACGGAAATCGTCGAAGAGGTTGTTGCCGCTGCAGTGTTGCCCGAAGGTGTGGAACCTGGCGCTGAAGGTGCGCCGGTCGAAGGCGAGGCAGCTGCCCCTGGAGCTGCACCTGCCGCCGGCGCCCCGGCTGCTGGCGCTGCGACGCCAACCACTGCTGCACCTGCGCCCGCCCCCACCAAAGAAAAAGGTGGCAAAGCTAGGGTGGATAAGGAAAAGAAACAAAAAGGCGGCAGAGGCCGCTAAACAACAAAACAGCCCGCAGATGCGGGCTGTTTTTATTTAAGTCCAATGCAAGAAAATAGAGCCTTCTAACCCCTTGACTCCTGTTGGCTAAATGTGTAATATTGTTGCAGACTAGTTTGTATAGCAAACCAAAAGGAGTTGAACATGCAAGCTGAATTAAAACAGGTGGAGCAGCGAATTAAGGGTCATTGGTTTAGAGACGGCATAGGCGAAATGGTCGGGGGTTTGATATTTATCTTGCTAGGCGCCTATTTCTCACTGGTTGAATTCCTAGGAGAGTCCTCCCCGTGGGGTGGTCTCCTGGAAGCTGGGTTTATCGTGGTGTTCCTGGGGTTGGTGTACTTTGGCCGGCGGGTCATCTCTGGTTTGAAAACCAAGTACGTAGTTCCGCGCGCCGGCTTTGTGGAATATCGGGTGGATAAAGAGCGTCAAGCTGGCAAGCGTATCGGGGCTGCCGCCTTAGCCGCGGTGATCGCGGCTTTTGCTGTCCTATCCATTCCCTTATCTGGCGAATTAGAATGGCTGGTGGTGCTGACGGGTTTAGTGGTTGGCCTCATGCTGGTGTTTGCCCAAGCCAGGATGGTTGGAGTTAGCCGTTTCAATATCCTGGGTGGTCTCTCTTTAATTCTCGGCATCGCAGGCGGCCTTACCGGCCTGCCCGATGGTTATGCTCTGGGGCTTTACTATGGGTTGATGGGGTTGGTTTTTTCAGCTACAGGGCTGTTTGCGTGGCGGCGTTTCCTAAAGGATTATCCCATGCTGGCGGAGCCCACGGATGAAAACTAATCTGCAGGGCCTGGCGGATTTGGACCGTGTGATCCATGAACCGGCGCGGCTTATGCTGGCGATGATCTTGTCTACTGTGGAATCGGCTGATTTCCTTTTCCTGCAAGGCGAGACCGGGCTGACCAAAGGCAACCTCTCGGCGCATCTGAGTAAATTGGAAAGCGCGGAATACGTTAAGATCGAGAAAACCTTCAAGGGCAAATACCCTCTAACGATTTGCAAGCTAACGCCAACGGGACGCCGTGCCTTGGCTAACTATCGCGCTAACCTCAAAAAGGCGTTAGGGAAATCAAAAGGCGGGCATTAGACCGCCTCTTCTTATCTAACTTATGCCAGTTCCAAGGCTTGCAAGTAATTCAGCGTGATACGGGCGGTCACTCCCCACAATAGTTCCTTGTCGTATTGTTTGAAATAAACGACCTTTAAGGTCTGCCCATCTGGCGCCACGCGCTCGCGTTCTTCGCGATTGGCCGGGTCTGCCAACCAGGCCAGCGGAATGGTGAAGGCCCGCTGCACTTCGCGCTGGTCCGGGCGCAGTTCGGTGGGCCAAGGGATGACGCCCACCACCGGCGTCACTTGATAGTTGCTGATGGTAATGAAGTCTTCCAGGTGACCCAGCAGGCGCACGTCCGCGGACTCCAAACCGATCTCCTCCTGGGCTTCGCGGAGGGCGGCTTGCTCGGCGCGGATCTCGCCCGGTTCAAGCCGCCCGCCGGGAAAGGCTACCTGCGCGCTGTGCATATCGCCTTCCACCTTGGCGCGCAAAATAAATAAGAGATGCCATTCGTCCGCATTCCGCAGCATGGGGACAAGCACTGCCGCCGGTTGGGGAGCGGCATCGCTAATGATCTCGCGCAAGGGGCTGAGGTAAGGGTCCGCCACCCGCGCCGCCAGCAGGTCGCGGATGCGGTCTTCGGTGAGCGCGGCGACGGAACCGGCCAAGCTTATTCCCCGGTGCGCGGCAAGACCACGCTGCCGCAATACTGGCACTCGGCTGCCCGCCCGCCGCCGGCGTTGATCTGCTCGAGGCTCATCGAGGCGCCGCAATATGGGCACTTTTCCGGCAGTTGGCCTTGGCTGGTCTCTTCAAGAGTCTTGCCTTGCAACTGTTCTTCCAGCCAGGCGCGCAATGGTTGCGCGTCTGTTTGCCTGCCGGCGCTTTCCAGTGCCTGAATATATCTTTGGCCTTCACGCTTTAAGGCTTGCCAGCGTTCCTGGGCGGCGAGCAGGTCCAGCCCGGTACGCGCCTGGGCCAGCGATAACTCGAAGGACTCGCCGAGCAAATAAGCGTGGGCAGCCTGCATGAACAGCATGGGCGCTGGATAGACAATCCCTGAGTCGCGCGCTTGTTCAGCAAGGGGGATGAAGATCTGGGCGGCGTTGATATGTTCTCCGATCGCCATGAGGTGGTTGGCGCGGCGCAGTTCGCGCCGCAAGCGCGGATGCAACGCCCGGCCGCGGAGCAGCGGCCCGCGCGGCTTGAACGGCCGCTCAAACGGCCCACGCCTTCGATAGGGAAAACGTCCGAATGGCCTTTTACGCATGTTCTTCTGCTTCAATTTCCGCGGCCTGGCCGGCGGCCAGCTTGCGCGCAAAGATCAAAAAACCGGTATGCGCCGTCATTGTATCCGCGGGGCGTAAACGGGAAGCCGCCGGAATGTAATACCTATGTAAGATCTCGGATACTTCAACGAGGCCAAAGTCAACTGTTTTCAGGGCGGTGAGCAGAATGCTGACCTGGTTTGTTGTGGGTAGCAGGCTGCCAAAAAAGCCGCCGGGCTGCAGCGCAGTGCGCGCCTGCACCAGGTAATTTTCTGGGCTGGGCAGGTCGAGAAAGATGGATTGCATGTCGGTCTCGTCAAATCCATCGGTGATATCGCGCAAGGTCAGCGTCACGCGATCCGCCAGACCGAGGCGCACCAGGTTTCTGCGGGCTACGGCTTGGACCTCAGGGCGGCGCTCGTAACTGAAGACATGTCCCTGCGGCCCAACCGCGTGCGCCAACGCCACGGTCATCGCACCGGACCCGGTGCCAGCTTCCAGCACCTGGCTGCCCCAGACCACGCCGATCAACGCATCGTGGCTGAGGATGCCATGCATGCTGTGTAGCTGTTCGCCGGACTTGAGCTGAATTGTAAATGTCTGCCCGCGCGGGCCAACTAAGTAGGCGAGGTCTCCGGATTGGGCTAGCTGGGTGGAGGATGGCACGGTCAGTATTTAGGTTGTACAACTAGCAGCCAATGGCCCAGGAAAAGCAGCCCCAGGCTGGCGAGCACACCTACGCCGAGGTAAAGCGGGCCGATGCTGAATAGCGCCAGATCCAATTGGGACGCCAGGATATGGCCGCCCCAAAAGCCCAGCCAGGCCAGGAACAGATAGAGCAGAAAACGGCCCAGCCCACCGCCGCGCCAAAGGTGGAAGCCGGCGCCCAATAGTGTGGCTACGATGGCGCCAAGGACAAGAGAAGGGAGAGTCATCTGTGGTTTTCTCTCCAGAAAATGGAAAGGAAGTCAGGAAAATTATAAGACGGGAATTGCTTCTGGAGTTACCAAAGTCGCGTTTGATCTTTTAGCAGCCGGCTCTCCAGCGATCAAGCCCCCACCCAGCACTTCGCCACTGACGTAAAAAACAGCCGCCTGCCCGGGGGTGATATCGCGCACAGGCTTGGCGAACAGCACCCGGGCGCGGCCATCCGGCTGTGGTGTTACGCGGGCGGCGGCTTTGCGGGCGCTGTAGCGGATCTTGACCTCCGCGTCGAAGCCTGCGAGCGGAGCGCTGCCTGATAGCCAGCTCGCGCCTTCTGCTACCAACTCGCGACCGCCCAGTTCGTGCTCATAGCCAACGACCAGCGCATTGCGTGTGTGGTCCTTGGCCAGCACGTAGAGCGGCTCGGCGGCAGCCAGACCCAGGCCTTTGCGCTGACCGATGGTGTAGTTCACTAAGCCAGCGTGCGCGCCAAGCTTCCGGCCGCTGCGGTCCAAAATTGGGCCGGGCTTTTCCAGCTCTGGTTGGTGGCGATGCAAGAACTCGCGATAGTCCTGGCCGGCCAAGAAGCACAGGTCCTGGCTTTCTTTCGACGTGGCAGCCCGCAGCTTGAGATCGGCGGCGATCTGGCGCACCTCGGGTTTGGTCAGATTCCCCAAGGGAAAGAGCGCGTGCTGCAGTTTGGCCTGATTGAGCACGTGCAGTACATAGGACTGGTCTTTATGAGAGTCCACGGCTTCGAATAGGCGCACCGGTTCGCCCGGATTGCGTACCAGGCGGGCGTAATGGCCGGTGGCCATGTAGTCGGCGCCCAGAGCCAGGGCGCGCTCCAGCAGGAATTCCCAGCGGATCTGGCGGTTGCAGGCCAGGCAGGGGTTGGGCGTGCCACCGCTGGCGTAACCATCCAGGAAATACTGGACAACAATGTTGCGGAAACTTTCCTGGGCGTTGACCGCGTAGAAGGGGATGCCAAGCTGGCCTGCCACGCGGCGCGCAATGCTCATCGCCTGCGGCGTGCAGCAGCGGTTGCTGGCGGCGCGGCCGGGCTCGGACCACAGGCGCAGCATCATGCCGATTACCTCGTAGCCTTGCTGCTGCAACAAGGCTGCCGCCACCGAACTGTCCACGCCGCCGCTCATGGCGACTACGACCTTTCCTTTGGTCATGCGGTCTCCAGGCTGTGCGCGCGTTCCACTAAATGGGGCAGGGCGTTGAGGAAGGAATCTATTTCTTCGTCTGTGGTGCTGAGGCCCACAGTGACGCGCAGCGAACCCAGCGCCCATTCCGGCGAGAGTCCCAGGGCCAGCAGCACCTGGCTGGGCTCCGGGTCAGCTGTCTTGCAGGCTGAGCCGGAAGAGCAAGCGAAGCCGGCATCGTCCAGCAGCATCAGCAGCGCATTGCCATCCACCCCTTTAAATACGAAGCTGGCATGGTTTGCCAGGCGCTGGTCGAGGTGGCCGGTCAGGCGGGCATCTGGGATCGAATTTAGAACGCCGCTGATCATGCGGTCGCGCAACTTGCTGAAGCGCACAGAGCGCGTTTCGAGTTCTGTCTGGGCTAATTCAAAAGCCTTGGCCATGCCTACGATGTAAGCGACGTTCGGAGTGCCGGCGCGTAGCCCGGCTTCATGGCTGCCGCCGGTTTGCGTGGGCAACAGCAGGGTGCCGCGCCGGATGTAGAGAACGCCGACCCCCTTGGGGCCGTAAAATTTATGGGCGCCGATGGAGAGCAGGTCAACCCCGAGCTGCTGTACATCCAGCGGCAAGTAAGCGCCGGATTGGACCGCGTCGCTGTGCATCAGCACACCGCGCTCGCGGCACAAAGCCGCCAGCTCGCCGACGGGATTGACGGTGCCGATCTCGTTGTTGCCCAAGATAATGGAGACTAGCGCCGTATCAGGTCGCAAGCGGCGGGCAAGATCGTCCGCGTGCACCATGCCGAATTCGTCAACGGGCAGAAATTCCAGGGTAAAGCCGAAATGTGCAGCGAGCTGCTCGGCGGTCTTCGCCACCGCGTCGTGCTCCACCGGGCTGATCAGCAGATGTGTCGCCCCGCGCTGTTCGCGGGCGGCCAGGGCTGCGCCGCGTAGCGCCAGGTTATCGCTCTCAGTACCCCCGGAGGTGAAGATGACTTCTTCGGGCTGGGTGTTGAGCAAGTCCGCCATACGCTGGCGGGATTCTTCCAACGCGGCTTCGGCGCGCTGGCCGTAGCCGTGCACGGAGGAGGGATTGCCGAATTCCTCGGTGAGGTAAGGCTGCATAGCCTCCCAGACGCGCGGATCCAGCGGCGTGGTAGCGGCGTGATCCAAGTAGATCGGGTTGCGGCTAGACATCGCGCGATTATAGCGCCAAGGGCGAAAAACTCTACCGGTGGGGCGGTGAAAGCTAAAGTCTCTAGGTACCCAACTCTCCGCCAAACTCGATGCCCTGCGCCAGCGGCAGGTGTTCGCCCCAGTTGATCGTGTTAGTCTGGCGGCGCATGTAGACCTTCCAAGAGTCGCTGCCGCTCTCGCGGCCGCCGCCGGTCTCCTTCTCACCGCCGAAAGCCCCGCCGATCTCGGCGCCGGAGGTGCCGATGTTCACGTTGGCAATGCCGCAATCGCTACCGCCGGCCGAAAGGAAGCGCTCCATCGTGCGCATACTGTTGGTGAAGATGGCGCTGGATAATCCCTGCGGTACATCATTGTGGATCTGGATCGCCTCGTCGATGTGCTTGTAATCCAAAATATACAAGATGGGTGCAAAGGTTTCCTGTTTCACAATGTCCGTCTGCGCCGGCATCTTCACGATGGTCGGCTCCACAAAGTTTGGACCCAGCTCCGGCAGCATCTTGCCGCCGGTCAGGATCTCACCACCTTCAGCCTTCACCTTTTCCAAGGCCTCGAACATCTCCTCAACGGAATTCTGGTAGACCAGCGGCCCCATCAACGTTTTCTCATCCAACGGGTCGCCGATAGGCACTTGCTTGTAGGCATCCACCAGCCGTTTCGTGAGCTTAGCGCTGATGTCCTTGTGGGCGATGATGCGCCGTGTGCTGGTGCAGCGTTGGCCGGCGGTGCCCACCGCCCCGAACAAGATGGCGCGCACCGCCAGGTCCAGGTCGGCGTCCTCCGCAACGATGATGGCATTGTTGCCGCCCAGTTCCAGGATGGTGCGCCCAAAGCGGCGCGCCACCGTCTCGGCCACAGACCGGCCGATCGAAGTTGAACCAGTGAACGAGATCAACGGGACGCGCGGGTCCTCCAGCATGATCTGGCCAACATCCCGCCCGCTGCCGATCACCAGATTGAAGATTCCTTTCAGGCCGTGGTCAGCCATCACCCGGTTGCAAATGTGCTGCACGGCGACTGCCGCCAGCGGCACCAGCGACGAAGGCTTCCACAGCACAGGGTCGCCACACACCGCAGCGATGGCCGCGTTCCAGGACCAGACCGCCACTGGGAAATTAAATGCGGAGACCACGCCGACGATACCCAGGGGATGCCACTGCTCCACCATGCGGTGCTCGGGTCGCTCCGAATGCATGCTGAGGCCATATAGTTGCCGAGACAAGCCCGTAGCGAAATCGCAAATGTCGATCATCTCCTGCACTTCGCCCAGACCTTCGGCGCGGATCTTGCCCATCTCCAGGGACACCAGTTCGGCGAGCGGTTCTTTCAGCTCGCGCAGCGCCTGGCCCAGGTCGCGCACCACCTGGCCGCGCTTGGGGGCCGGTGTCCTGGCCCAGGTGGAGTAGGCCGCTTGGGCGGCGCGCACAACTTCCTCGTAAGAGGCCGGGGTCGCTTGCACGATCTTGGCGATGGCCGCCCCGCTGCTGGGGTTATAAGAGACCAGTTCCTTACCCTTGGGGTCGGTGATCCAGTTGTCCGGCCCAAAGCAGGCGCCGGCATTCACATCTTCAAGATTTAACTTTTTGAGCAATGCGTTCACAGAGGTACTCCTTATATTTTGTCATTCTGAGCGTATCCGTCTTCATTCAGAGCGATTATTCTTCGTCGGTTCTCTCCTCAGAATGCCAATCTTACCCATTAACCCAATAGAATAAACACGGTCCACAAGCTGCCCATGCCCATAAGTCCCAAGGCGAACACTGCCAGCACCATTCGCGGCTGCGGGGCGACCGCCTGCGCCAGGCCCAGCATGAAAAAGGCAATCGCCAGCAAGCTCAGCACACCAACATAGGCATCGGATTTTGAATCCCAGTGGTGATATGCATCGGAAGCGGTATTCTGTTGAGTTACCAAATCCTCCGCTTCAGCATTCATGTCGGCCAGATAGCCAAGGAAATCCGGCGCCTGATCCTCTGAAGGCGGTGCGTAGCGCGGATCCGTTAAAAAGATCGATAAGGCCCGCGCCCGGTCGGCGCGGGCCTGGGCCACCGCGGCTTGCAACGTTAAATTGGTGATGGCAGCTTCATTACTCTGAAGCTCGGGATCGAGCGAAGTGAAATTCATTACTAGTGATTCCTGAGAGTTCCTCAGGAATTCCAAATAAGTGCTGAAATCATAGTCGCCTTGCAAGCCATTTCTAATGAGCGCCGCGGAAACCTGCAGGGCCAGATACTGTGAATCGCGATTGGCGCCGTCGGCGCGGATGTTGGCGTCCACTTGTAGGCCGGCGATAACCGCCGCCAGGATGGTGTTCATCAGGGTCAGGCCTAGGGCCCACTTCTTCCAACGTTCGGGTTTTTGGTCTGGTGCAGCCATATTTAGCTCAAAAGGATGAAGCCTGCCTCGACGGCCAATAGCCATAGCAAAGCAAAGAGGTAAATGCTCGAGCCAACTACCAGACAGACCACGCGCAGGGTACTGCCGCTGATCTCCGCCACACCTAGCCAAAACAAGCTGAGCACCAACATGATGGCGCCCGAGGTCAACAAACGCCGTTCGGCGGAATAGCGCGCCGCCTGATCAAAGGATGCCTGCGGGTCAAGCCCGGAGAGATCGGGCGTCTCGGCGGCCAGGTCGCGCCTCCGCTCTTCGAGGTCATAAGAGCCATCGGGATTTTGGTATTTGGCCTCGGTGGCCAGTGGCGCGGCCAGCGCCTGCACGTTGGGTAAAACATACTCGCGCATGTTGCGAGCGAGAGTCACTGCGGTCGGGTCGTCACTGGCTTCCAGAGCCTCCACGCTCGCCAAATAGATGGAGTATTCAAAGGCGTAACCGGCTTCCTCGTAGAGTTTGCGCTGATCTTCATTGGCGCCGGCTTGCTTCTTAAAGGCGTCGATCATGCCCTGGCGTGAGGCGTTGCTCCCGCTCGAAGCAACTACGCTGGTGCGCCAGGCTGCCAGCGCGGCGGTCACGGAAACGGCCGCAATCAAAATGACAATGATAAGTTCAAGCCGTTCGGGGTGAGTTGATTTCTCTGGCCTGGCTATTGGGTTTCCTTCAGATTTTTTGTTTGTCATTACGAGTTAAGCGAGAGTCTAACCTGGGCGAGGTCGAAGAGAATCCCTTGGACAAATACTCTGTCTGTGAGTATAGCCTAAAGTATCTTATGCTCTACCAGCGAGTACTCCACCACGGGACCCAGGGCTTCTTCCCCGCAGGAAAGATGCACCTGCGCGCCGGTTTCCGCGCGCTGCACCACGATCTCAAAGACTTCGTCCGCCCCGGCAAACTGTACACGCCATTGGCCGCCCCCCAGGTCTTCGCTGTGCTGCAAGGTCAGCGCATCTACGCCTTCGATGCCTATGCCTCGCCGCAGCAATACTTCGGCGGCCTGCACCGGTTCTTCATATATCGTTCGACCGCGGTAGTGATAAAAGGCGATGCGGCCATCCAGCGCCATTTGCAGCACTTCGCCAGCCGACTCCGGGCGTAGGCGGCCATAGGATATCCCATAAGGCAATTGGAGGAAGTTGGCCGCAAAGCGGTGGCCGCCGTGATGGGTGCTCTCCCACACCAGGCCGGGGAAGGCCTCGGCCAGCGCCGAATAGGTGGCTGCGCCATGCAAGGCGCAGCATTGGTCGCGCAGGCCATTCGTACAAGTTACAAATAGTAGCTCTTCGCTGCGCGCAGCCTCAAAGCGTGGGTCCTGGGCGACGATAGCGGTCAGATCAAATTCCAATAATTCTGCATAATCGTTGAGCTGAAACTGATATAGCGCTGGCGGGTCCGCCTTCGGCAACGCGGCAAAGAACGAAATTCCAGAGTGTTGGGCCGTGCTTTGCTTAATAAGCAGTAAGCGCGATTCCGGGATCTTTCCCAAGTGCGCGTTGAGGTGGGCTTTAACCTCCTTGGGGATGCTGCTCACGTTGAGGGCTTTATTGCCCCAACGGCCTGAGTATTCGAGCAGAAACCATACATCCGCCCGGGGCGCGGTGCCGGTTAGCTGCTCGCCGGCTTCAATAGATTCGACCGAGCAAAACAATCGATCAGCCTTTGTTTGTGTATCGCTTACTGCGACCATGCCGCCCATTATAAACAAGTCGACTCACACCTCTCCTATATAATGTCCACGTGCATCCCATTGCTTTCTTTTACCCCGAAGGGCACGAAGCGCATTCCCAAGCCGGTCACGCCGAGCGACCCGAACGAATAGAAACCATCCGCAGCACCTTGCATGCCGCGGGTTTCTGGGATCAAGGCCTGCAGATCCAACCACTGTCGATCTCCGACTCAATATTGGGGGCCATCCACACGCCCGAACTGATTGACACGGTGCGAACCCACAGCCGGCTCGAAACCAATATCGATCCGGACACTTACCTGACGCAAGCCAGCTGGCCGCTGGCCTTGCAGGCGGCCGGCGGCGCTGCGGCGCTGGCTCGCGCCGTGTGGCGCGGCGAAGCCCAAGCGGGCTTCGCCCTGGCGCGCCCGCCCGGCCACCACGCCACGCGCAGCCACGCAATGGGTTTTTGCCTGCTCAATAACGTAGCCCTGGCCGCCGAAAGTTTACTGCAGCAAGAGGGGGCACATAAGCTGGCCATCGTGGATATGGACGTGCATCACGGCAACGGAACGCAAGACATTTTCTACGAACGCGGCGCGGTGATGTTCTTCTCCACCCATCAGTCGCCACTCTACCCGGGCAGCGGCCAGCTAAACGAACGCGGCTTGGGCGCGGGGCAGGGCAATATCGTCAATATGCCGTTACCGCCTTTTTCTGGCGATGGCGCTTTCCGTGTTGCGTATAACGAGATCGTGCCTGCCATGCTCAGCCGCTTCCAACCCGAAATGGTGCTGGTCAGCTTTGGTTTCGATTCGCATTGGAAGGACCCGCTGGCCAACCTGCTGGTCAGCTCCCGCGGTTATGGCGAGGCAGTGGGATCGCTGCGCACATGGGCGCAGGCTAACTGCCTGGGCCGCATCGCCCTGGTACTCGAAGGCGGCTATGATCTGGAAGCGGCCGGCGCCTGTGCGTTGGCCGCCGTGCAGGCCCTGCTTGGAAAAAAGATCAGTGACGACCTTGGACCTGCCCGCGAGCGGGAAAGCGACGATTGGGTTCAGGTCCTGAATAGGGTGAAAAAGATTTGGCAAATTTAGTTCACAGGAGTATTAACTAGTGGATCTAGCCATCATGAGCGAAGGCCAGGATGGCCTTAACTGGGAACGCTGGAAGCAGCTGGCAGCCGCCACCGAGGAACTGGGCTTTGCCGGCTTATATCGCTCCGATCATTTCACCAACAGTCGCCCGCCCGAAAAGGATTCGCTGGAACTGTGGGTCTCGCTGAGCTACCTGGCCACGCACACCCAGCGTATTCAATTCGGTCCACTGGTCACCCCGTTTTCTTTCCGTCATCCCGCCATTACTGCGCGCATGGCGGCCGCGGTGGATGACCTATCCGGCGGCCGCCTGCAATTGGGCCTAGGCGCCGGTTGGCAGGAACGCGAACATGAAATGTTCGGCCTGGACCTATTACCCTTGCCTGAGCGCATGCGCCGTTTCAAAGAGGGTATGGATGTAGTTACAGCCCTATTGAAGAACGACAAAGCGGTTAGCTATAAAGGCGATTATTACCAACTCAAGAACGCCGTCTTGCTGCCGAGGCCTCAGCGGCCGGGCGGCCCGCCCATCATCGTGGGTGGCAACGGCCAAAAGCGGACGTTGCAGATAGCAGCAAAATACGCAGATGAATGGAACGCAGTTAGCCTGACGCGGCGAGATTTTCGCGAGCGTTGCCAACACCTGGATGAATTCCTAAAAATTGAGGGCAGGCAACCAAAGCACGTGCGCCGCAGTCTAATGACCGGCATCTTCTTTGGGCGCGAGCGAGTTGAAAAAATAACCAAGGCTACCGGCAAATCGTCTGAAGAGTTGCGGGCAGCTGGGCGCTTGGTTGGCGAAACCAACGCGATCATCGAGCAGCTTGGCGCCCTGGCCGAAGCCGGCTGCCAGCGGGTGATGCTGCAATGGTTGGATCAGGACGATCTGGCAGGCTTGGAAGAGATCGCCAAGCAAGTGCTCCCACAATTCAAATAACGGAGGAACCATGAACGTATCCGAAGCCATTCGCACCAAGCGCGCCGTGCGCGAATTCAAAAAAGAACCGTTGCCAGAGAAGGACGTGCGTGCCATCCTGAACGCGGGCCGCCGCGCTCAGTCCTCGAAGAACAGGCAAGCCTGGCAATTCCTCGCCGTTCGAGACAAGGCCACGCTCAAGCAATTATCCAAAATGGGCGCCTTCGCCGGCCACATGGCGGGCGCAGCGCTGGGCGTGCTTATCCTCACGCCGCCCCCGGAGGTCTTCTACGGGGCTTATTTCGACGCCGGGCAGGCGGCAGCCTACATGCAATTGGCGGCTTGGGAAATGGGCATAGGCTCCTGTCTGGCTACGCTGTATAAAGCCGAAAAGGCATACGATCTTCTGGGAATTCCCAGGGAATGGCAGGTGCTCATGGCGATCTCTTTTGGCTACCCGACCGGCCGCAAGGGATTGCACTTCCGCTCGCTGGTGGGCGGCCGCAAACCTATTGAAGACGTGGTGCATTGGGAAAAATGGTGAGAAGCACAGCGCGCAACAAAAAAAGAGCCCTGGGATCCCAGGGCTCTTTCTAAGATCAGTGCCAACTGTTCACATGCTGCAATGGGTATCGTAAATGTCAGTTAGCGCGTTCCACAGCGCGAGGCTCATCACCTCGCAGGCTTCCAAGGAGACCGCGCGTTCGGCAGCCGGCAGCGCCGCAATCAATTCCAGCAACTTGGCAGACTCATGCTGGTTACTGCTGTGAGTTACGAAATACGGCTCAGCACTGGCCGGGAGGGCGTAATGCTTGCGTAGGCCATCCAGCTTGCTGGCCGCGGATGCCGGCTGCTGGGTTTCAAACGCGTACAGTGCGCCGAGTGCAGCCGCTGGGCTAGCAAATAAGCGGGTCGACTTGGCTATTAGATTGACCACTCCGGGGAGGCTGGCTTCACCGATCTGCGTATCCAGACCGCTGGCAAATTGCTGCCATAGCTCAGTATGCTCCCGCTCTTCTTTGGCGGTCTCAGGGTCGCCAACTGTCTCCCAGCCCAGGGGCAGCTGCGAGATAAAGGCTCCATATTCGCGGGCGTAGCTTTGCAAAGCCTTCAGCGGCAACTTGCCAGATTCCCAGGCCTGATAAAAGGGGTGGCGCAACAATGCCCACCGGTCAATGCGTTCATTTAATTGCTGTTTAAGATCCATACGACTCCTTATTCTTCATCGATAGCTCGAATGCGCAGAGTTTACTCTATCTTGGTCTTAGTGCAACCTTTCGACTACGTATTCAGCCATCTCTGCCAGCGCGACGCGCTCCGGGGTATTCGGCAGGCCTTCCAAAGCTGCAATGGCATCGTCCACCAGCCGGCGAGCCTCCCGCTTGGCCGACTGGATGGCGCCACTGGCGCGGATGTCGTCGATCAGCGCGGCCAAGTCCTCTTCGGGCAGCTTATTGCCTTTTTGCAATTGCTTCAGGCGGGGGTCATCCGGATTAGCCTCCAGATAATACAAGGGAGGCAGCGTGATCAATCCCAACCGTAGGTCGCTGGCGGCCGGTTTGCCCAGGTGCTCCGCATCCGAGGAGAAATCCAGGATATCGTCCACCATCTGGAAGGCCATGCCGACGCCGTAACCGTAGGCGCGCAGCGGCTCGCCATATTCGCGTTTCTTGCCTACCAGCACCACAGCGGCTTTTGCCGCCAGTTCGAACATGGAAGCCGTTTTAGCATAGATGCGGTTCATGTACGCTTGGCGATTGGTCAGCGAGTTTCTCTCAAAGATCTGAGTGATCTCGCCGTTGACAATAGTGGAAAGGGTGCTGGCGAACATGCGCATCACTTCGGCGGAACCCACCTGTGCGCCCAGCCAGGCGGCTTGCGAGAACAAAAAGTCGCCGGTAAGGATGGTGGCCGGGGTGTTCCAGGTAGCGTTGAGGGTTGGTCGGCCGCGGCGCATTTGGGACTCGTCGATCAGGTCGTCGTGCACTAAGGTGGCCGTATGCAGCATTTCGACGGCCGCGGCCAGATCGATACTTAGCTGGCGTTCTACACCAAGCATGCTGCTGGCCAGCAGCACCACCGTAGGGCGCACGCGTTTGCCGCCTGAATCCAGCAGCTGGTTCAATGCCTCTTTTAGAATGGGGTGATAGCCTTCGGCCTGGGCGCGCATACGCGCTTCCACATCCCCCAGCAATTCTTGCACCGGAGTCTGGAAAGCTAGGGCGGTCATTGGCGCTCTCCAAAATTGAACAGGCGCAGAGCATTGGCTGTGGTGGCCGCGGCGACTTCACTGAATTGAAGATCCTTTAGCTCCGCCAACTTTTCGGCAACCAACCTAACCTTAGTGGGTTCGTTGCGCTGGCCGCGCTGCGGATGGGGCGAGAGATAAGGGCTGTCGGTTTCCACTAGTAGGCTTTTAAGAGGCAGATCGGCGGCAATGTCCTGCAGTTCCTTGGCGTTCTTGAAGGTCAATAGCCCGGTGAGGCCGATAAAAAAATGGGCCGCCACGGCTGATTCCGCCATGTCTCGATCCCCAGAAAAGGAGTGCAGCACGCCAGGTCTCTCCGCCAGCGGGGAGCTGGCAAGCACGAGTTCAGCCTGCCAATCCATTAGCATCTTCAATACGTCAGCCCCCGCCTCACGGTTATGCACGATCACCGGCAATTCCAATTCGGCAGCCAAGGCCAATTGCTCTTGCAATACCTGCTGCTGGACCTTCTTTGGCACTTTATCCCAATAATAATCTAACCCGATTTCCCCAATGGCGACTACCTTTGGATGCTGGGCTAGTTCCTTCAATTTCTCCGCGCTACCCGCATCCCATTGGGTGCTGTCGTTCGGGTGCATGCCGACCGCGGCAAACAAATTTTCGTGCTGCTCAGCCAAGTGCACGACCCTGGCACTGTTTTGCAAGTCTACGCTCGGATTGAGCATGGCCGTTACCCCGGCTTCCGCCGCCCGCGCAAGCACCTCGTCTCGATCTTCGTCAAAAGCCTCGAAGTCCATGTGGCAATGCGTGTCAATGAGCACGATCCTCTATTTCAGCCCTGCGATCTTAAGGCCATCTTGCAAGATGGCCTGCACCTTGTCCTGGTGCATGGTTTCGGTGTAGACGCGCATCTTAGGCTCGGTGCCTGAGAAGCGGATCAGCAGCCAGCCGCCATCCTCCAGGTCGAATTTGAAACCGTCCGTGGTGATCAGGCTTTTCACCTTCAAACCGCCTATGGTTTGCGGCTTGGCGTCCAAGATCTTTTGTTCGCGCGCCGCCCGGTCGCCGCTGAACAGGCTGTCAATCCGGTCGTAGTAATGGGCGCCCACCTTGGCAAACAACCAGTCGATCAGTTGGGTGGGTTTTTTGCCAGTCTTCACTATCAGGTCGAGGATATACAAGCCAGCTAAAATGCCGTCGCGCTCTGGCACGTTGCCGCGGAATGCATAACCGCCAGACTCTTCGCCGCCGATGATGGCGTCCGTCTCCAGCATCTTGGGAGCCACGTATTTGAAGCCCACGCCGGTCTCGTACACCGGCACGTCGTACAACTTGCCCAGTTTGTTGAGCATCGTGGTGGTTGAGAGCGTCTTAACGATTGGTCCGCGCTGGCCGCGGATCTCCAACAGGTAATAGGTCAGCAAGCCAAAGGCGCGCAGCTGGTCAACGAATTCGCCCTTTTCGTTGCCAAGCCCCATGCGGTCGGCGTCGCCATCGGTAATCAGCAGCACGTCTGCCTTGTTTTCTACGGTAGCGCGCAAGCCGGCATCCACGTTTGGCCGGATGGGTTCGGGCCTTTGCATTTCGGGGTAAATGGGATTGCGCTGATTGTGGATCTCGATCACGCGGGTGTTTCCGCCAGCCAGCAGCCTGGGGAACCAGCCGGCTCCGTTGCCCCACATGGTATCTACCATCACGGTCAGGCCGGCAGCTTTGATGGGTTGCAAGTCAATGAGATCGCTGAGGTGTGCAATATAGGCTGGTGCGGCATCGAAAATTTCTACAAGACCTTGATCTTTAGCTTCTTTCAAAGGAAGCAACTTCACCTGATCGATGGAATCTGGAATAGCCTCCTCGATCTGCGCCAGGCCATCAGGATCGATAGCGCCGCCATTGTGGTCGCGCACCTTGAAGCCATTGTCCGTCGGTGGATTATGCGAGGCGGTGATGTTCACCGCCCCGCCGGCCTTTTTGGTTACTACGGCGTAGGCGATCACTGGGGTGGGTGTGGGTCCTTGGGTGAGATAGGCGCGGATGCCGTTGCCGGCCAACACTTCGGCCACCGCAGCTGCAAAGTTCTCGGAGTGGAAGCGCATGTCGTAACCGACTACGACCCCCATCTTCTCTTTCTTCTGTTGTCTTATATAAGTGGCAAAACCTTGTGCGGCGCGCTGTACGGCTTCGAAGGTATAGTCGCGGGCGATCTCCCCCCGCCAGCCATCAGTTCCAAAATGAATGCCTTTGGCCATATTTTCCTTTTAGCGAACGGCCAACCGAATGTGATATTTGGTACAAACTCATTATAACAGGAAACCTGCCTCCCTCCAATAGCCATTGAAACGGTGCTTAAGTTTGTATGTTGTTGCCGCGGGGGCGGGGGGGTAGGGTCCTCCCAACCTGACAAGGCTAAGATCTTACCGGTTGGCGGCTGTCTCCACGACCTTCATATATTCGCGATAGGCTTTTAGCGCTTGCTCCACCAGCGCGCCGAGTTCCTGGCGGCCGTGGTTGCCAGGTCTTATAAGCGGTTTTGAGGCCAGCCGTAAGATGGCGGCTTGCAGGGCGTCGAATGCCGCCGCCTCAGGACTAGCTAACCGTGAGGCAGCCTTGGCACGGGTGGATCGCGTTCTTGACTTGTAGGTTTCAATGTTGCTCGCTTGCATGATAAACCTCCATAGAAATAAGGCGTTCGACCTCAACGCGCAGTTCGGCGAGCAGTTCAGCTTTGATGCGACCTGCGAGGCTGTCTATCTCGGCGCGTAGTTCAGCGATGGTTTCGGCATGGGTCTTCAGCCGCGGGCCGAACTTTTCGAGCTGTTTTTGATTGCTCTGCCGTTGGTAGCCGGCCCAGTCTTCGTGTTTCATCACGACCAGGATAATAGAACAAATGGTCTATGTCAAGAGGGAATAGAGCTTGTCAAGGCAATTTAATGTAAGCCGCGGATAAACACGGATAAACACAGATAAACCAGTGTGGCTCAACTGGGTGAGGAATCGAAATGACAGAGAGGAGATTCGATGAAATTTGGGAAGTAAGTTCTTTGTGGTTATAATGTCTACTCTCTCGGGGCGTGGCGCAGTCCGGTAGCGCACTTGCATGGGGTGCAAGGGGTCGGAGGTTCAAATCCTCTCGCCCCGACTGAAAAGAACTGCTGTTTAGCAGTTCTTTTTTATTATGTCTGTGCGATACAATCTAAGCGGTGACACCCTAAGGACCCATGAAAGTAAATCGTCAACATATACCGTTTGCCCTACTTATCCTGACCGTATTAATTTCAGCCTGCAGCCCGGCGAGTGCGGCGACTTCTTCTGAACTGGTCACCATAGCAGCAGAATCCACTCTTATGCCATCCACTGAAGAGGTGGTGGAAGCCACAGTTACCCCAAGCCCAACACAAGGGCCTACCGCCACGGTCTGGCCTCCCGTCTTTGACCCTCGGGCGATCGTAGACAACAGCGTGCTGGATAGCTTCATCCTAACTATAAACGTAAAGAATACATTCGACGGGGACCTAACTGATGTCACCACCACGATTGGATATATCAAAGAGCCATTCAGCACATATAACTTGATGGAATTTCCTTCTTCTCCTGGTGAGGCAAGGACATATGTGATTGGCGGGTGGTCTTACTATATGGGAGACATCAGGGGGGATTGGTATCTTACTAAGCAACCCTATGAAAGTCTTCCGTTTGCTGCGAATATTTTGAGCTCCGGTAATATGGCTTGGGTATTAAGCGCCCTGTTCGTTGGCCAGGAGGAGTACGAAGGGGTTCCCGCCTTCCACTTTACTTTCGATGAAACCAATCTCGATGGGTATGAGACTAATACGGAAGCAAATCCAAGTCCAGAGGTGGAGGGCGATTTCTACTTGACCCAAGAAGGCAAATATGTGCTCTATTCGCACAGCAAGTCGACCAATATCAGTGGGGATTTTGTTTCGATATATGAGGTCACGGAGGCTTTGTCTTCCATAAACCAGCTGACCGAGATCACCTTGCCCGCCGACTTTCTAGAGATGGACCCGGCTTTGGAACTGCCGCAGGAGCAAGGTCTGCCCCTTCCGACGGATACCACCCTGGCCGGGTTAATCCGTTACAACAGTGGGGGCAGTGGCGTTGATTATTACACGTACACTACTTCCGTAAACAGTAATGATGAGTTTCTTGATTTTTACAGGAATCTGCCGCCGACGGACGGCTGGACGGTTTCGCACATCGGGAAGGTAAGCCTCCACGCAGAATTTTTTTGCGAGTTTTTCCAGGACTGCGTAATTATATACAAAGGAGATGCGCAGGTCATCCTATACTACAATGGGGGCACCATAACGGCGGAATTTGATTGGAAGCATCGCTTTTCTCCACTAGAGAACTAACCTAATTTGAATGACCAATAGACAAATCGTCATGCTTTCGTTGTGGTCAATTTAGTTCAAATCCTCTCGCCGCGACTGAAAAGAACTGCTTTTGGCAGTTCTTTTTGTTATGTGCGTGGGATACAATTTGAACTGTAACAGCCTAAGGAACCCATGAAATTAAAACCTCAAACTATTATTTTCCTCTTTTTAATGCTGAGCTTGTTCATTTCGGGCTGCAGCCCGGCCAGCGCCACAACTGTTCCTAGCTTAGCCACGCTAGCAGAATCGACTAGTTCGCCATCCATTGAAGGTGCGGCCGAAGCCACGGCTACCACCAGGCCAACGCAAGGGCCTACCGCCACGGTGTGGCCGCCGGTCTACGATCCTAACAGACTCGGAAACATCCGGGAGCTGGATAGCTTCATCGTATCTGTCAACGTTAAGAATACAGTCAATGGAAGTTTGACTGAAACCACCAACACCATGGGATATATCAAGGAACCCTTCAGCGCGTATTCGTTGCTTGACCTTCCTCCTTCCGACGAGACAAGAACATATGTGGTTGGCGGTAGGACCTACGATGTGAATAACTCCGGGGATTGGTACCTTTCTACAGAAGCGAATAATAGTCTTCTATATGCGGCGGATATACCGGCGGGTAATACAGGCGGGCTAGAAAGCGCCCAATTCGTTGAGCAGGTTGAGTTCGAAGGGTTTCCCGCCTATCACTTTATTTTAGAAAAAACGGATGATCCGCCTAACGAATCAAATGTGAAGTCAGATGTGGAGGGTGATTTCTACCTTTCAAAAGACGGCAACTACGTGCTCTATTCGCACAGCAAGCGGACCACAACCCAAGGGGACTTTAAGCAGGTATATGAGGTCACGCAGACTATGTTTTCGATCAACCAATTGACCGAAATCACCCTGCCTGCAGATTTTCTGCCGATGGACGTGGCTCTGGACCTGCCTGAG
This sequence comes from uncultured Anaerolineaceae bacterium, assembly GCA_964572455.1. Classification (GTDB taxonomy): domain Bacteria; phylum Chloroflexota; class Anaerolineae; order Anaerolineales; family UBA11579; genus JAMCZK01. The sequence goes on along the minus strand of CAZNFL010000008.1, from coordinate 4,414 downwards.
AATCTCGGTCTGCCCCTCCCGGCGGGTACCACGCTGGCTGGCATGATTCGCTACAATGACGGGAGAGGCTATGATATCTATAAGTATACTTTAGCCGGGAGCTATGCTGAGTTTCTGGAATTTTATAGAAACCTGGCGCCGACCAACGGCTGGACGGTCTCGAGCATTGGTATTAAGATGCCCACCCACTATATTTGCGACAGCGAGGATTGTGTAATTCTAAACAACGGAAATGCAAAGTTTATTCTCTACCCTTATGAGGGCCGCATAGGGGTAGATTATTACAGGTAGCATGGCAGCGTTCAAAATACGCGCTTATCCACGCTGAGGGTGGTCATCTACGCGCTTTGATTACTGGATGTTATCGGTCGGTCTCGTCCTAAGTATGACGAAAAGGCTGATCCCCTTGCTCTTAGTGGCAGTAGCTTTGCAGGCCTGCCGCTTTGCTTTCGGGTTGCAGTCCACTGCAGAAACCCAACCTACCCCAGAGTCTATTTCTCCCACGCAAACGGTCGGTGCCGAGGTAATTGAACCCGGGAATTACGACCTTACCCTCGGCAGCGAAACGGATACGCGCCATGTGATCGTGCACATCCCGCCGGCCTATGATGGCAGCCTAGAGCTGCCGCTGCTGATCGTGCTGCATGGCGGTGCCGGCAACGGGCAGCAGATCCAGCGTCTCACTGAGGACGCGGATGAATATGGCTTCGTGGTGGCTTACCCGGACGGCAGCGGGCGGCTGGGTGACAGACTACTCACTTGGAACGCAGGCCATTGCTGCGGCTATGCGCTAACCAGCCAGGTAGATGACGTCGCCTTTATTGATCTGCTGATCGACCGGCTGCTGGACCGCTACAGCATCGACCCCGATCGCGTGTATTTCACTGGCATTTCCAATGGCGGGATGATGGCTTACCGCGCCGGGGCGGAGCTGCCCCGCAAGGTGGCTGGCATTGCCCCCATCGCCGGCTCTATCGGTGGCCGGGTCACGGAAAATGGTTTTGAGCTCATTCCGGACAAGCCGGGCCCGCCGGTCTCGGTGATCGCCTTTCATGGAATGCAGGACCAGCATGTGTTGTATGAAGGCGGTCCGAGTCCGATGGATATCGATGGCGGCCGCGTGGATATTTCAGTGGAAGAGTCGATTAATTTCTGGGTGGATGCCAATGGCTGCGACTTGCAGCCTGAGACGGAAACCCAGACGGATGGCAATATCCTCATCGATACTTACAGCGGCTGTGACGGTGGGGTGGAAGTGGTGCTGGTAACCATTGTAGACGGCGGGCATGCCTGGCCCGGTGCCAGCCGCGGCCTAGTCTCCGACCAGCCGACCAAGGATATTTCAGCGAATGAGATGATGCTGGAATTCTTTTTAGCGCACCCGTAGGCGGGTGAGTAAAGACATATTTAATGTAAGGTTGAATCTACTGTGTCCGATTGCCCGGAATACCCTAATTCTGTATGAAGAGGGTTGAAATGACCCTCGTAGCAAGGCTTTGGTAAAACGAAAATGAGCTTAACCATTAGAATGCTATACTTACTTATCCCATTTGCGGGAGGCTTTGATATTGGGTTCTCTCAGTCCTGAGCAAATATTGCTTGAAGAACCATTATATAAAGTCCTTAATTGTTCTCATAAATGCTTCGAAAGGTTGTTCTACTTCGACGAGTCGATTGACCAGTTTTGCACGATATGTGGCAAAGAATCTATATTTCATCGTGTGGATAAGCCAATAAGTATGGCGGCTATAGCGTCTCCACCAGCTGGTCTAGTGTTATTCGAACGAATAAAGACCAAGGTGATGTTTCCCTTTTCTTCGAAGTTAAATTTCAATGTTCAAAAAATCCAAACCACAAACTTGTTTTTAGTTTTCGAAAACTAAAAGGCAAATTAACGAAATTTGGCGAATTTCCCTCTCGCATAGACAGACAAAAATCAAGATTGAATAAATATAAAAAAGATCTGGGAGATAATTATGAAAGATATAAGATTGCTTCCTACCTTTTTGCCCAGGGCTTGGGTATCGGATCATATGCTTACCTCAGGCGAGTTTTTGAAGATATCTTGAAAGAAATGGCAATCCAAAAATTTTCAACAGTAGAAGGGTGGAATTATGACGAGTGGAAAATCGGAAAACGGACAGAGGATGTAATTGAGGAGCTAAAGGATGAATTACCTGAATTCTTAGTTGAAAACAAAGCTAGGATATACGGGTTGTTGAGCAAGGGTTTGCATCAGTTAGAAGAAGACGAATGCCTTAAACTATTTCCAACGTTACAGGGATCGATTGAAGAAATTTTGGAAGACAAAGTCACGGCGAAGGCAAGGGAAAATCGGCGGATAAGAATAAAGGGAGAGATCGAAAGCGTATAATCAGGGGAAGAAAACGTTCAACCTGACCTTCACTCTCAATTGTTGTTAACTTTCGTCCACTTCTGTTTTACTTCGCCCAGCTTTTTCTCATCGGTAACGAAGGTCTGAAACAGCCCACAATCGCCGCAAATGTAGCTGTCGTAATTGACCGGACTTGAAACCATCGAGGTGTTGACGAAGAAACCTCCGCTGCCGAATTGCGCTTCTTTGGGCTTGGTGTAGATATTTTTGGAGCCACAATTGGGGCAGGTACCGTTTTTCATACCTATCTCACTAATTGACTAAGCGACTGATCGACTATTTAGAAAATTCCCCAGTCGGCGCCGGCGCCTTCTTCCATATAAGATAGGTCCCAAAGTTCCGTCCCCATTTGGATGGTGGTCTCGTGCTTCAGCGCTTCGGCAGCCTTCTGGCGGGTCATCTCCAGCAGGGCAGGCGCGTAGGGGCAGAACGGCGTGGTCATGATCATGGTGACCATGGCCTTTTTTTCCTTCTCGTCCAGTTGAACATTGCGCACCAGGCCCAGTTCGATGACGTTCAGGCCGATTTCGGGGTCTACCACCTGGCGCAGCGAGGTTTCCACTGGCTCAGTAAGCGTGGGGTGGGTGCTTTCGATTTCCCAGAGGGCTTGTTTTGTAGGATCTTGAGAGGCAACGGGACTCATGCTCTTCGCTCCGATTAAGTTGGGATGGATTCTTTGATAGCTTCTAACGGGACAACATAGGTGCAATGGCTGTCGCCGCTCAGCAGGCAGGTGGTGCGTTCCGGGTCGGCGGCCAGCACCTTGGCGATCAGCGCTTTGTCGATGCCGCACACTTCGCTGTGCTCCTGGCCGACATAATAATAGGGGCAGTTTGTTTCCTTGATGGTGATCTGGTCCTGGTTGCGCTCCACTTGAACCGTGAAGCCCTCATTAGTCAACCATAATTGGATGAGGTCAAGCCGGGCGTCGAGGTCCAACTCGGCCATGTCGGTGCCGCCGCCGTATTGTGCGGCCATGGTTTCGGCCATACGGGTGAAGAGCTGTTTATAGCTTTCCTGCGGCAGTTGCTGCTTTAGTTCGGCCAGCAGCTGGTTCGTGAAGCGGATGGTGCGGGCAGGGAAGTGTTCCATGCCGGCCTCGGTGAGGTAATACTGCCGCCGCGGCCGGCCCACGCCATGCCTCTCTTCAGCGGAATCGACCAAGCCCTCCGCCTCGAGCTTACCAATGTGGTGGCGCACGGAGATGGGGTTGATCTTGACCGCTTTAGCCAGATCGTTGATAGTGCAACGCTGCTGGCTGAGCAGTTGTTGCAGGACTAAATTTCGTGTGCTGCCCATAAGCTTTGTAAGCGAGTATATCATTCGCCTTTTTTAGTGTCAATATTTTAGAATTTCCTCATAAATATTGACTTGGGGGGCAAACCTGCTATAATTGGGCGAGTTAAGAACAACCTGGGTGAAGATGCAACCGCATCTAGCCCTGCTGAGCTTGTCAAGTTTACACGAGGGCTGTGTCTTCATGACAACGTGACAATATGACAACTTTTGCTCGACGTTGATAAGGAGAACCACGCTTCATGTCTGAATTAGTCATCCGCGATCTACGCGTCAATGTAGAGGATAAAGAGATCCTCAAGGGTCTTGACCTAACCGTGGAGCAGGGCAAAGTGCATGCCCTCATGGGCCCCAACGGCAGCGGCAAATCCACCTTGGCTTACACGTTAATGGGCCACCCGGGTTACCAAGTCACCAGCGGTGAAGTGCTGTTCAAAGCCCAAAACCTGCTGGATCTTAAACCCGACCAGCGCTCCCATCTGGGCCTTTTTCTGGCTTTCCAGTATCCTGTGGCCATCCCAGGGGTAAGCGTGGCCAACTTCCTGCGCACGGCGATCAACTCGCACCGCAAGGCCAAGGATCCCGAGGACAAGGGCTTGCCCATCCCCGAATTCCGCAAGCTGTTGAAAGAGAAGATGGACTTGCTGAAGATGGACCACAGCTTCGCCGGCCGCTACCTGAACGAAGGCTTTTCCGGCGGCGAGAAGAAGCGCGCCGAGATCC
>CAZNFL010000007.1:0-69750 GCA_964572455.1 uncultured Anaerolineaceae bacterium | reverse complement strand
TTGTCGGTGAGGCGGGTTTGATTGTTGCCGTCGGCGTTCATCACGTAGATTTCAAAGTTGCCATCCCGATCGGAATGAAATGCAATCTGCTGCCCGTCCGCTGACCAGGCGGGAGAAGCGTCATACGCCTGGTTGTCGGTGAGGCGGGTTTGATTGTTGCCGTCGGCGTTCATCACGTAGATTTCAACGTTGCCACTGAAACCGGACTCAAACGCAATCTGCTGCCCGTCCGCTGACCAGGCAGGAGAAGCGTCTTCCCACTCATTAGTGGTGAGGCGGGTTTGATTGCTGCCGTCGGCGTTAATCACATAGATTTCAAGGTTGTCATCCCGATAGGACTGAAACGCAATCTGCTGCCCGTCCGCTGACCAGGCGGGAAAACCGTCTTCCCACTCATTAGTGGTGAGGCGGGTTTGATTGCTGCCGTCGGCGTTCATCACATAGATGTCAAAGTTGCCATCCCGACCGGAGCTAAACGCAATCTGCTGCCCGTCCGCTGACCAGGCGGGAGAAAAGTCTTCCCACTCATTAGTGGTGAGGCGGGTTTGATTGCTGCCGTCGGCGTTCATCATGTAGATTTCAAGGTTGCCATCCCGATCGGAATTAAACGCAATCTTTCCTGAGTCTTGTACTGTGGCTGTCGGTGTGGGTGTGGCTGTCCGCGCCGCTGCTGTCATAGTGGCGGCCTGTTCTGCGGAAGGACCGCACCCAGACACAATGACGCTCGCCATGAGAAGAACAGTGAAGAAAAGGTGCTTTTGGTTCATGTCTTCCTCCTTTTGACTTTTTGGCCTTTCGTTCGTCTTGAGCAAGGCGCCCAACGGCTAGCCTTACCGGGGGGCCGGATTAGGTTTTGTACAAGCTCCTTGAGTGTATATGGTTATGTGGAAATCGCGCTATCAGCGACGTAGCAGTCGAGAAGGCGACTGCTGGAGAACTCAGACTGACTGAAGGCGGGATCGTGAAATAAAGAGAAAGAGGGCCTAAGCGACGCTCTTTCCATTAATATTTAATTGCTCGTAAACAAGACTACTGCAGGAGCTGAACTCCACCCGCCATATTTCTATCCAGCTTCCTGTCGGTTGTTGGGGATGACGAGGCGCCCACCTTAGATCCCGATGCGGATCGAATATTAATTTGAAGACTGAATTGGTAACCATGGGACTTTTGGATTTTGGTTCGAACCGGAATCCAATATTTTTGGCCTGGTTGGGCAAAAAGATTATTTTCGAGAAAGGCATCTTTCCTAACCCAAAAGTTGGGTGCAGATTTGGTGCAATTCGGGTAGAAATCATGGAAGCAGTACACGCAGTATAAGCTTTTTTACCCGTAAATTTGCTTTGTCCTAACCTTTACGGTGGGCCGCCAAGGACTCATAAGCCCTTGGTAGCGAGATTGAATCTCACCTCGCCAATGGCTTTTTTTGTGGCCCAGCTCGAAGTTGGCGATATCTACAGAGCTTATTACATCTTAGATGGCAGGGCGGCGGGATAGTGTAACTAAGTCGCGAGGTTGATTTTAACAAAGGTTTATAGGATAATGTAGATTACTTTTTCGACACTATCATTTTTAAATAAGGAGAATTTAGACTATGAAAGCAGCTCGTCTTAATGAGTGGGGGAAGGGTTTGGCGTTGGAAGATATTCCCCAACCTGAACCGAATGACGATGAGATACTGGTCCGTGTTCATGCCGCCTCAATTAACCCCTTCGATGCGGCAGTGCAAGCGGGCTATTTGCAGAGCATGGCCAAAACACCGATGACGTTAGGTTCCGACTTTGCCGGTGAAGTGGTTGCTGTTGGCTCGAATATCAAACACCTGAAACCTGGCGATGACGTGTACGGCCTCAGCCCTCTGGGTACCGGAGCGTTCGCGGAGTTTACGACCGCCAAAGCACATGAAGTGGCACACAAACCTAAGTCTTTGGATTTTGTCACATCGGCCGCTGTGCCTTTGCCGAGCATGGCTGCCTGGAAGTCGCTTTTCGAAATCCTTCAAGTGAAAGGAGGCGAGCGGCTATTGATCATTGGCGCGGCGGGCAACGTCGGTAGTCTGGCCGTGCAGCTCGCCAAAGGCGAAGGTCTATTCGTTTATGGAGTGGACATCCCTGAAAAGGCCGATCATATCCGAAAGTTGGGAGTCGACCAGTTCATCTCAAATCAGGAACGTTTTGAGGATGTAGTCAAGGATGTGGATGCCGTCCTCGATCTTGTTGGTGGCGAGACGATGGAACGGGCTTACAGTGTGCTTAAACCAGGTGGACGTTATGTTACCTCGTTGCTTGAGAACACTCCTCAGGAAGAGCCGCAACGTCTTGGCATTAAAAGCATGGGGCTTGCGGCATGGCCAAATGCCGACATCTTAGTGAAAATTGCTGAAAAGATCGACTCTGGGAAGATTCAGGTGTTTGTAAACCGAACCTTCCCGCTCGAGGAGGTCAACGCTGCCATGGGATACCGCATGGAAACCAAGGCGCCTGGCAAGGTAGTCCTGACCGTCCCTTGATGAGAGGCCAAGATTTTCGGGCTGTAAACGAAGAGTAAATGTACGCTAGGAAATGCCCGCCTGTCGGGCGGGTGTCAATCTAACAATAGGTCTGTGCGGAGAGGTTACTGCACAGGCCTTTTCGCTTGTTTCTTCCTTTCCAAGAAATCCAAAAAAATCGTGGTCTATGTTGGGTCACATAAGGGCAGCAAAGCATTTCGCGAGTTGAACTATCCAGGGATTCAGATAAAACTGGCGAGATTTTGATTATTGGTACCTCCGTAGTCGGTGTGCGTCTGCTGCTCACTTCCCGTAAGGTGCACCCTTCAATACATCATCGTGCACTTTGTCCTACCAGCTTTCGGGGCCAGTGGTGCCTTTCGCCCATTACTAATATTTGCCGGGCTTGTCGGTCTTGGCGTTACTCTCTACAATTGGCGCACCCGCTAGCTTTGGTTAAGCTTGTTGATCTTCCCCTTTATTCTCCTTTCACTCTATTTTGACTATTTGTCTACTTAGTTGCACAAGCTCTAAGTTTGGAGAAACTCATTTACCCGATGAGCCAGGTCGTTCAGTTTCGCCCTTTGGTCGAATTTTAACTCCTCGAAATGGGTGCGGAAAAACACTACATCTGGTTCGGGATGGGTCTTATAAGGTGCCGAAGGTGGGAATCGAACCCACATGCCCGATGGGCACACGATTTTGAGTCGTGCGCGTCTGCCAGTTCCGCCACTTCGGCTTAATAACCTTAGTATACGCCCTGGAATTTCGTTAGTCGGCGAAGCCGGCTAGAAATTCCATTAGCAGCGGCGTACTTTGCCGCTGCGTACACTTCGGCTAAATGGGCTAAAAGTATAATGAGTCCCATGCCCAAGGTCAAGCTAATCCAAAAATCTTTAGAGAACTTGTCATTACCCGGGGAGTTCCATTACTCGGCAAAGCCGAGTAGGAACTTCAAAAGTTTCATGAGCGCCGCCGCTAGGCGGTGGGAGTGAAACTAGGCATTATCGGCCTGCCACAGGCAGGCAAAACCACCATCTTCAACGCGCTGACCCGCAGCAATCGCCCGCTGGCGATGAGCGCAGGCCGGGTCGAGATCTCCACCGCGGTGGTGGACGTGCCGGACGAGCGCCTGCTCAAGCTGGCCGCGCTGTTCAACTCCAAGAAGATCGTTCACGCCCAGATCTCCTTCGCCGACGTGGCCGGCTTGGGCTCCGGCGACGCGGGTAAGGGCCTCTCCCCCGCCTTGCTCAATGCCCTCACCGGCATGGACGGCCTGCTGCTGGTGGTGCGCGCCTTCGAGGATCCCAGCGTGCCGCATCCCCACGAGACCGTGGACCCGGCCCGTGACCTGGGCTTCGCCCAGGACGAATTGCTGCTCAACGACCTGGTCATCGTCGAACGCCGCCTGGCCAAACTGACCGAGGAGCGCGGCAAGGGGGGACGCGATATCCCCGCCATCGACCGCGACCTGGCCTTCTACCAGCGCTTGCAGCACGAACTCTCAGCCTCAAAGCCGTTGCGCGAAATGGAACTCAGCGCCGAAGAAAAAACGCAGGCTGCCAGCGCCGGCCTGCTAACCCTGAAATCGCTGCTGGTCGTCGTCAACCTAGCTGAAGGTCAACCCGCTCCCGCGCTCCCCGGCACCCAAGCGCCTCTGCTCACACTGCAGGGCAAACTCGAAATGGAACTGGCCCAGTTGCCGCCCGAAGAGGCGCAGGCCTTCCTCGCCGAATACGGCCTGCAGGAAAGCGGCGCCCGCCGCGTGATCCGCGCCGCCTATGACCTGCTCAACACGCAAACCTTCTACACGGTGGGCGAGCCTGAAGCGCATGCCTGGATGCTGCACCGCGGCGAGAGCGCCCTGGATGCGGCTGGAACCATCCACTCCGATATCGCCCGCGGCTTCATCCGCGCCGAGATCGTGGCCGGCCAGGAACTGCTGGACCTGGGCGGCATGGCCGCCGCCCGCGACAAAGGCCGCCTGCGCCTGGAAGGCAAAGAATACAAAATGGCGGATGGGGATGTGATCAACGTGCGGTTTAATGTTTAAGGCAACACGACGCTAAGCCATCTTTTCGTTCCGTCATTGCGAGCGAGCGTAGCGAGCGTGGCAATCTCCCACACTATGGTGGAGTGTCATCTACGCCCACTTGGAATTTAAGCAGCCGCTTGACGAACGTTTGTGCGCTGGCTATAGTATGCGCTACGCCAAGGGGGATTGATGAACACCCCACAAGATATAACGAATAAAGGAGTCTCAATGATGTCCCGACACATGGTCATAACTTTTGGCGCGATCATCCTTTTGGCCACAGTCATTTCCGCTTGCACATCTTCTCCGGCGGCCACGCTTTCCTCCTCCATCACAGCGACCAGCGCGCTGGCAACTGCGACCCAGAGCGACGTACCCGTCCAGACCACTTATAACTGGCGCGGCACCACACTCACCCTTGCGGCCGCGTTGCCCGCAGGCCCCAGCGAAGCTGGCGTCTTCCGGGCGCAGCCGGAAACGCCGGCCACAGTTGAAAGCGCCCGCGCCCTGGCCGACCAGCTTGAAATGTCCGGCGAAATCTACGCAGGGTTCAGTGGGTTACCAGGCGCCAGAGGATTTCTGGTTGTAGACGGTAACCGCCGCTTAATGGTGCGCGCCAATGGCGATTTCAGCTATTACCCCGACCATTCCAACTATTGGACCTCCACGGACCATGCCCACCCGGCTGATGCAGAACAGCAAATTGCGGACTTCATGCGCGCCTACGGCTTCGGCGAGGAGTACAACCTGCACTATTCTGAAATCCACGGATCCTATTTCGCCTTGCCGCTGATGCCCGGCGGTTTTCCGCTGCGGCACAATCACTTTACACCAAGCGGGTACTTTTTTTCCTTCAATGAATCGGGGATCTCTTCGGTGACAGCTAATTTGATAAGTTATGACCCAGTGAGATCCTTCGGGCTCATTCCGCCGGCGGAAGCCTTGCAAAAATTCCTTGATCCCAATCTTCAGGTTGGGAAGTTGGAGGGTTTTATTTCACCAGTGGGAATATATTCTGCCTGGGTGCGTACCTACCCGCAAGAGCAAACGGTAACGATATTTGGGTATATGAACTCTACACCCTCGCTGGAGGGCGGTAAGCCGTTAGTCACCTTGGACGGGTACACCGCGACCGGTAATCTAGCGGGCATCGCTGCCACCATGCCGGAGACCTTTGTCGAAGCCACCGGCCAGTTCCTCACGGAAGGAGGCGTAGATGTGTTCGTCTTGGAAGCCTGGTCTGTTTATGGCGGCTTCGGAGAAGGATTGCTTGGAACTTTGGTAGCCAAGGATGACAAAGTTTTTCTGGTGACAGATCAGGCTGAACTCCTGATGCCAGATGTGCCTGGCGATGTCCCTCTGCCCTTGGAATCCGTGTACGCCATGGGAGTAACCCGCGGAGACGTGTTTGAGTGGAACGCGTTCGACATGCGTATGGCGAATGGGGGCGGAGGCGGTGGAGGTGGCGGCGGGCTGGGCTTATACAAGCTCAACCTGACCGGCACACCGGTGCCGTTGCCGACGCAGGAGGTCAGGCAGCTCCCACAGGTCGGGCAGCGCTTTGAGGGCCAGCGCGGCGTAGTCACGGTGACCTTTTACAACCAACCAGATGGCAGCCAGCGCATCGAATACACTTTGTACTCCACTGGTGCAAATCCCTACGCGATGATCTTGCAAGGCGAGGGACTTGAAGTCTTGCAAGCTTTGCATAATCGCCCGGTGGATATCTGGGGAAGCATCAGCGCGTATGATGAGCAATTTGCCCAGGCAACTCTGGACGTAGAGCGTTTCGAGATCCCCTTCCCCGACTTGCAATTCCAGATCCTGCGCGGCACCCAACAGGAAATTCTGGTGGACGAAAAGCCCGCCATCCTGTTCACCACTAGCGACGGCCAGCCTTATGTGCAAGTGATACCAGGCGGCTACCTGGACACTTCGCTGATCGGTGTGCAAGGGGATGAAGTTCTATTGGAAGGCCTGCTCATTCCCGGTGAAACCATCGGCGGTTTTGCCACCGTGCGCATATTTAGCGGCGGCGTTGCGCTGAACGCGAACGGCCAGGCCATCGACATGCAAATCACCGCCGACCAGCCGTGGGTGACGGATGAACCCGAAGCACCGGATCCCGACTATGTGCCGCCGACCGCCAGCATAGACACGGTGGAGTTGGTGTACTTTATGCAGGATCCGCGTCTGAATGCGGTTGCCGAAGATGGCGCTGCCGAATACATTCAACCGATGTGGCGTTTTGCAGGGCGCTGGAGCACTGGCGAGGTCTTCGAGATATTGGTGCAGGCCCTGCAAGCAGAGTTCCTGCTGCCCGAGATCCAAGCCATCGTAGGCCCGGGATAGACGAGCAACTTTCGAGTACGTGAATAAAGCCTGGCGACTTCGCCAGGCTTTATTTTTCCAGCACAATTCCTCCATCTTGTCCATAATGGGGCGCTATGTCTTCTCGGTTGCCCCTTAACCAGATCCTGCACGGCGATTGCGTCGAACTGCTCGCCGGCTTGCCCGCCAACTCGGTTGACCTCATCTTCGCCGACCCGCCCTATAACCTGCAATTGCAGAACGAACTGCGCCGCCCAAATAACACCCGCGTGCGCGGCGTGCAGGAAGCCTGGGACCGCTTCGCTGATTTCAAAGCCTACGACGACTTCAGCCGCGCCTGGCTGGCGGCTTGCCGCCGCGTGCTGAAACCCAGCGGCACGCTGTGGGTCATCGGCAGCTATCACAACATCCATCGGGTCGGCGCCATCCTGCAAGACCTGGATTATTGGCTGCTCAATTCGGTGGTGTGGGTCAAAACCAATCCCACGCCCAACTTCCGCGGCGTGCGCTTCACCAACGCCCACGAGACCCTGCTGTGGGCCCAAAAACAAAAGGGGGCGCCCTACACCTTCAACCACCACGCCATGAAGGCATTGAACGAAGGGCTCCAGATGCGCAGCGATTGGCTGCTGCCGGTCAGCTCCGGCGCCGAGCGGTTGCGCAAAGCCAACGGCAGCGCTGCCCACCCGACCCAGAAGCCGGAGGCGCTGCTCTACCGAGTCTTGCTATCCAGCAGCACACCCGGCGATATTGTGCTCGACCCCTTCTTCGGCGCCGGCACCACGGGCGCAGTGGCCAAGCGCCTGCACCGCCAGTGGGTCGGCATTGAAAAAGAAAAGGCCTACATCAAGATCGCCCGCCGGCGCATCGACCAGGTCGAGCCGGTGGCCTACGAGCAGGAATTATTCGACCCGCGCGAACCCCGCCGCGAGGCGCGCATCCCATTTGGCAATTTGCTGGAAGCCGGCCTGCTGTCACCCGGCCAGCGCCTATACCTGGGTGAACGCAGCCGGCTCAGCGCTCGCATCCTGGCGGATGGTTCGCTGAAGGCCAATGGGCTGCGCGGCTCCATCCACCAGGTGGCCAAGCAGCTGCTGGCCGCTCCGGCTAACGGCTGGCAACACTGGTATTATTTGGACCCGGAAACCGGAAAGCGCCGTCCCATTGACGCGTTAAGACAAATCCTGCGAGAAGAGCCTGTCCTGAGCCCGCCCCCAGCCGCCGCCCTGAGCGTAGCGAAGGGGAAGCGAGGGAACGGGCGAAGGAAATAAGCCACATGACCGCCATCAAGACCCAAGAGTACACCCTCGGCCGCTGGAGCCTGGCCGACCTGTTCCCCGCCCACGACAGCAAAGAAATGAAAGCTGCAATCAAACAGCTCGAAGATCAGGCCGCCGCCATCGAAAAATGGCGCGACAAGCTCAGCGCCGATATTTCGGACAAAGATTTCCTGGCCATCTTGCAATTGATCGAAACCAACAGCCGCCTGGCCGGGCGGGTGGGCCAGTTTGCCGGCTTGTTCTTTGCCGAAGACACCCAAAACCAGCTCGCCCAGTCGTTCCAGGCGCAGATCGACCAGAAGATGGCCGAACTGCGCAACCGCACTCTATTTTTCAGCCTGTGGTGGAAAAACCTGGACGATAAGACCGCTGACCGCCTGATGAAGGCCAGCGGCGAATTCGAATACTACCTGCGCCAAATGCGCAACTTCAAGCCCTACACCCTGGCCGAGCTCGAAGAAAAGATCATCAACATCAAAGACGTCACCGGCGCCAGCGCGCTGCAGACCCTGTATAGCTCGCTCACCGACCGCTACGTCTTCAAGGTCGATGTGGAGGGCGAGACCAAAGAATATACCCGCGCCCAGTTGTTTCAGCTGATCTACGGACCGAACCCGGACCTGCGCGCCGCTGCCTACCAGGAGCTGTACCGCGTCTTCGGCGCCGATGGCCCCATCCTGGGCCAGATCTACCAGGCACTCAGCCGCGACTGGCACAACGAGAACATCGACCTGCGCAAGTTCAGCAGCCCGATCGCGGTGCGCAACCTGAGCAATGACATTCCCGATGAAGTGGTGGACACTCTGCTGGGCGTCTCGGAAGAGAACAGCCGCGTGTTCCAGCGCTTCTTCAACCTGAAGGCCAAGCTGCTCAAAACCAAGACGCTGCGCCGCTACGACATCTATGCCCCCGTCACCAGCTCCGACAAACGCTATTCCTACGAGCAGGCCGTCAACCTGACCTTGGATTGCTTCGCCGAGTTCGACCCCAGCCTCGAAAAACTCTCGAAGAGAGTTTTCGAGGCAGGCCACGTGGACAGTGAAGCGCGCAAAGGCAAGCAGGGCGGCGCCTTCTGTTCCTCCGCCGACCCGGCGCTGATGCCGTGGGTGCTGCTGAATTACACCGGCGTGGCCCGGGATGTCTCCACGCTGGCCCACGAATTCGGGCATGCCATCCACGCCATGCTGGCCGGGCATCACAACGTCTTCAACTTCCACTCTTCGCTGCCGCTGGCGGAGACCGCTTCTACCTTTAGCGAGATGCTGCTGGTGGATAAGCTTCTAGAACAGGAAAGCGACGAAACCGTGCGCCGCGACATTTTGTTCGCCAAGGTGGATGACTCGTATGCCACCATCATGCGCCAGGTGTACTTCGCCATCTTCGAGCGCAAAGCGCACGAGATGGTAAGCCAGGGTACCTCGGTGGACGAGCTTTCCTCTGCCTACATGGACACCTTGAAGAACCAATTCGGCGACTCGCTGGAGATCGGCGATGAGTTCAAATGGGAATGGGTCTCCATTCCCCACATCTTCTACTATCCCTTTTACGTTTATGCCTACGCCTTCGGCCAACTGCTGGTCTTCGCCCTATATCAGCAATACAAGGCGGAAGGCGCGGCGTTCAAGCCGCGTTACCTGGAGCTGCTCTCCTCCGGCGGCTCTCGTTCGCCGGAAGAAATTCTAAAAAGGGCCGGCATCAACATGCGCGACGCCGCCTTTTGGCAGGGCGGCTTCGATGTCGTCTCGGGGATGGTGGATGAGTTGGAGAAGCTCAGCGCGAAATAATTAGCTCGTCACTGCGGGCGAAGCAGTCTCCGTCACGATTTATATATACAAAAAACGAGCGCCACTAGGCGCTCGTTGATTTCTTGATTAGCTGATTAACCGATTAACTAATTTTTAGTCCAGGTTCCAGTAGGTCAGCTCATCCACATCGAAGGTGTAATTGCCCGGGTCACCCGCGTTGACGAACAGGCCAAAGCGGCCAGCCAGGTATTCATCGTCATCCAGATCAGCAACCGAGATCCCGTTCGCATACAGGGTTATATCCGCGCCGATCATGCGGATAGCGATCACGTTGGTTTTGTTTGCGCCGGCGTTGATGTAGACAGACTCGGTCCAGTCGATCAGCTCGACCTTGGTGTAGGGGGCGGTGTCATCCAGCCGGTCCAGGCGATAGGAGCCATCGCACGAAAAAGTGAAGATATATCCGTGCGCATCCACCCCGGCGGCTGTCGGGCCGCGCAGGATCAAGCCGTAGGCTTGCTTACCCGTGCAGGTTGCGCTGTCTACCTTCATCTCAATGAAGAAGTCGCTGGGCGCTATGGCGGTAAACCACCAGGTATCCCAGTTGGCTTGTTTGCCGGTCACGTGCAGCTCGCCGCCGCCAAACGCCAGGCGAATGTTGGCGTCGTCCGGCAGCCCGCTGCTGCTGGCCCAATAGCGATCGCTGTCCATGCTATCGAAAATCGTCGGGGACCCGTAAGCTGATGACGGATCAAAGGGAGTCTCAGTAGCCGTGGCGGTCTCTGTGGGCGTCTCGCTGGGTTCAGCGGTCTCGCTGGGTTCTAACGTGTCCGTCGGCGTCTCAGATGGCTGGAGCGTTTCCGTTTCGGTCGGTGTGTTGGTGGCCTGCGGGGTGTCCGTAGGCAGGATGATTTCAGTAGGCGTCGGCTCGACTGAGAAGGAGCAGGCGCTCTGCAACAGGGCAAGGACAAGGAAAATAAGAGCGAATCGTTTCATGGGCGTAACCTCTGCACTAAATATAGCATCGGGCCTTTTTTTGCGCAGGAAGAAAGGAATGGAGATTGAGATCAAGAATTTCTCCCGTGGTATCCTAATTCGCATGTATCTTTCCATCGAGGGCGTCATCGGGGTGGGCAAAACCACCCTGGCGCGGCAGCTGCAAGAAACCTTTCAGGCGGAACTATTACTGGAAGTCTTCGAAGAAAATCCTTTCCTCACCAAGTTCTACGAAGACCGCGCCCGCTATGCGTTCCAGACACAAATTTTCTTCCTGCTCAGCCGCTATCACCAGCAGAACCGCACCGTACTTGAAGCTTTGCAGCGCGGCAGGAACCTGATCACCGATTACACCTTTGCCAAAGACGCCTTGTTCGCCCGCATCAACCTGGAAGGCGACGAGCTGGAGATGTACTACAACGTGCACGATGCGCTGGCCGAGAAGATCCCGCGCCCGGATCTGGTGGTTTATCTAAGCGCCGACACTGAGGTGCTGATGCAGCGCATTGCCACGCGCGATCGTACCTACGAACGCAACATGGAAGAAGACTACATCGCCACGCTGAACGAAGCTTACGAGGATTTCTTCGACAATTATTTCCAAGGCGTGCCGGTGCTGCGCGTGGACACCAATAAACTGAACATCATCAGCCGCCCGGAAGATTTCGCCCACATCGAGCAGCAGATCCGTACCCGCCTCACCGAGATCCCGCGCCAGACGGAAATGCCGCTCTCACTGTCAAACGAATAAAATTAACTCCTTAATCTACATATCGACTGTCGTCTATTTGACGACGAGCGCGTTTTTTTGCCTCTTCCGCGTTCGCCTGCCCGCCCTCCGCTGCGCGCCAACGGGTTTCGGCCGCGGCCAGATCTTCCGGCCGGGCGCGGCGCACCAGCGCCCACTTGCCGCAATGTGGGCAGCGTTGCAGGCGGCCCATCACCAGCCTGGGCGCCCAAAAGCTCAACGCATATGGCAGCCCGCATTGCGGGCACACCGCGCCGGCCAGCATGCCATAGCCGCCGCTGAAGCTGGCCTTGCGCCCAAGTAAGGTCATCACCAGCAGCATGATCACCACCACCGCGGCGACGCCAGCCAGCAGCGGGACGACCAGCCCAATGACTTGCTGGCCCGATTCCTCTTTGGTTATAAAGACGCGCACGATCTCATTGGAGTGCAGCTCGGCGCCCGCCGCGGTGGAGCCCAGCGCATAAAAGCGATGCTCACCGGGCGCATATTCATTGGTAGAAAATTGAAATTCAAAGGGTGGTTCAGTATCAGTGGTCAGCAAACTATCATCCAGGAAAAAAACTACCCGCACCAGATCATCCGGCCCCGCGGCGTGCAAGCTGAACAATCCTTCGATCTTATTATCGAATCCGCCGTAACCAAAATCGCGATTAATTGATAACACGAGTTCTGGCCCCTGAACCAGAGTCGATTCGACCACAACGAAAATTATTAATGCAGCTAATACGGGCGCAATTACAGATCTCATTCTATTTCCACAAAACTTTCAAAACGACCAACTGACTAAGCGATTAATCGATTTCACTTCCATCGCGTCAAAATGGATTCGCGTTGAAAAAGACGGGTGGCGAAGAAGAGTAAGGCGGCGTCCACCAGCACCAGAACCCCGGCGATGATCAGCAGCAAGCCCTGATTGATCACCACCACGCCCGCTAACTGTCCAAGAAACAAGGCCAGGATCGGCAGGATCACCAGCACGGCCAGTTGCTCTGCGGCGCGCGGGTCGTTGACCCGCGAGGAGATCATCACCGCCAGGCTCACGCCGGCCAGCGAGAGCAGCGGCCCGACTACAAAGATGCCCAACAGCCACAGCGGGCTGAACAGCTGCAGCGCCACGGCCGGGCTAGCCGCCAGCAGCGCCGTGCCGCCGGCAAAGATCAGGAAGCTGCCCAGGCTGGCGATCACCGCCGGGATGGCGGCGGCCAGCGCCTTGCCCGCCAGCAATTGTCCGGTGGTGATCGGCGTGGCCAGCAGCGGCTCTAAGGTGCGCGTGTTCTTTTCGCCCACGATGCTATACGAAGCGATGGTGACCGGGATGATGGCCGGCATCATCAGGAACAGCACCATGAATTGCTGCAGGATCAGGAACTGGGTGCAATCCAACCCCACTAGCGGCCCGCATAGCGGGCGCAGCCGGTCAAAGGCCGCGCCGAGCTCGGCTTCCAGGCCGCTCATATCGCTGGCGGTAGCGCTTTGCATACTGAACAAGATCGCCAGTGGAATAATGCAAAAGATCAGCGGCATGAAGCTGACACTGAAAAGCACCATCTTGTTCTTGAACACCTCGGACCACTCCTTATGCACCAGGACCAATATTTTCTTCATGCTCGCACCTCATCCCCGATCAGTTGCAAATAAACGTCTTCCAGGCTTTGGCGCTTCTCGCCCACGAATTGGATCTCGGCGCCCAGGCTCACCAACTCCCGCACCAGCTCGGGGTTGCGCGCTTCCGGATCGTCCAATTTCACCACCAACTTGTTATCCACCGTTTCCACGTCCTGCACAAACGCTTTTTGGCGCAGGGCTTCAGAAAAAGCTGGCTTGACCTTGGTCAAATGAAACACTACTGCCCGCCCGAAAAGTTTGCGCCGCAAGTTGAGCGGCGAATCCAGGGCTAATAGGCGTGTCTTGAAGACCGCCACCCGGTCGCAAAGCCGGTCGGCTTCGTCCAGGTTATGCGTGCACAGCACGATGGTGCGGCCTTCTTTGCCTAATTCAGAGATGAAGTCCCGCACCAGGTGGGCCGCCTCGGGGTCCAGGCCGCTGGTGGGCTCATCAAGAAAAAGCACTTGAGGCTCATGTAGGAGGGCGCGGGCGATGGCTAGCCTCTGGCGCATCCCCTTGGAAAAAGTGCCCACCGGCTCGCGGCGGCGGTTCCACAGGCCCAACATGCGCAGATAGCGCTCGACCTGCTGGTCGACTTTCTCCACCTCGTACATTTGGGCAAAGAACGCCAGGTTGCGCTCCGCACTCAATTGCTCGTATAGGCCCGGCGTCTCGGTGAGGATGCCGACCGACTTGCGCAGCTTGCCGTCCTCCTCGCCTACCCGATACCCGGCCACCCAGGCTTCGCCGGCCGTAGGTGCGATCAGCGCGCCCAACATACGGATGGTGGTGGTCTTGCCGGCCCCGTTGGGGCCTAGCAAGCCGAACACCTCGCCAGCAGGGATGTCGAGATCCAGTCCCTCTACTGCAGCCAGCTTACCAAAGCGCTTGGTGAGCCCGCGGGCTACAATCATGCTGCCTTTAGATGGGGAGTAACCTGGAGTTTCGTTAGCGGGGCGAAGCCCGCTAGAAACTCCTGAACCAGACCGTTTTTTGGTCTGGTTAGGTTTCACGTGAAACATCCTTGCCTGAAACATCCTTAGGCGCACCTTTCCAAAACAGGTAAGCCGCCACAATCGCCCATGGAAGATTGGCGATCAGGCCGACTGGGGCGGGGCCCAACAACGGGTTGACCGCCGCGTCCGGCCGCAAGAACAAGATGCCGGCCGCAGCGATCCCGTTGGTGGCCGCGTGGGCGATCACCGCCGGCCACACGCTCTGGCCGCGCAGGGTCAACCAGCCAAAGATGATGCAGGCGGTCAAGGTGAACCAGGTCATCATCAGGAACCCGGCCCACGGCGCGCCCCAATAATCGAAACCGAAATTGTGACCCATGGCGATCACCGGCCAATGCCACACGCCCCAGATCAAACCCATCAGCAGCATGGCGCGGCGAAAGCCCAGCGCCATCAGCTTGGGCTGCAGATAGGCGCGCCAGCCGAATTCCTCCCCGAAAGTAAAGAAGCTGTTAATGAACGGGGCGATGAAAGCTCCCACGCCCAATTGGATCAGCACCAGGGTCCACGGGCTGAACGGAATGACTTGCCCGGTCTGTTCTGCAGCCGCTTCCAGGAGTTGGCTTACCGCGCCCAGTTCCGCATCGAAGTGCTGGGGAAAGACCAGAAAATAAACCACGACTCCAAGGAAGGTAAGTACTGCCGGTAAAAACCAGGCCGCTGCCCAGGTCCACCAAAGCTCCAGGCGCAGTCCCAGCCCAGTATCCTTCCAACCTTCGCGGGTCACCAACCGCGTAAGAATGTGCGCCAACGCCGGCGCCCACATGTAACCCAGGGCGATCAGCGCCAGGGCCAGCGTGATGCCTGTACCTGGGATAAGCTCCGGACTATTGACCAGCCCGCCCGTGAGATAAACCCATAAGCCAAAGGCCCAGGCAATGCCAAAGGCAAAAAAGAGGAACAAGCCAATGCGACGTAGATCTAACGTTTGCTTCATCGGTCCTTTCTGATTTGAGTTCTTGGCCTGCGCAGCAGGCCAGAACTCTTAAGGCTGGCGCCTTTTGCCAGCCAGGTTTCACGTGAAACGTGCCCTGTTAGAGCCTGCGAGAAACTCTATTTTGCCTCAGCCGTTATCGCGCTTGTTGTTTTGCGCCAGGGCCACCATGCCGCTGAGGCCGCCCAGGTTCATGGTTTCCACCGCGCTGCTAGGTACGATCACCAGAGCGCCCTTTTCCTTCAATCCCTCGAACAGCATGTTCATGGCCCGCAGGTGCAGGGCTGTGGGATTGTCTTTGTACGATAGCGAAGCTTCTGCAAAGGAAGCCGCGATCTGCATTTCGGATTCTCCCAGAATAACGCGCGCCTGGCGCTCGCGTTCGGCCTGCGCCTGGCGAGACATGGCGTCTTCCAAATCCTTGGGGATGACGATGTCGCGGATCTCCACGGATTGCACAGTGATGCCCCAGGGCGTGGTGCGCTGGTCAATGATCTTCTGCAGATCTTTGTCCATCTTGGCGCGGCCGATCAGGATGTCCGCCAGGTTCAATACGCCGATCACTTCGCGCAACGCGGTCTGCGCCGCCCAGCTGATCGCCGAGCGATAATCCTCCACTTCCAACGCGGCCTTTTCGGCATCCCACACCAGCCAAAAGAGCACCGCGTCCACATCCACCGGCACGGTGTCCTTGGTCAGGGTCTTTTCGGCGCGGAAAGGGGAGACCATCACGCGGTGGTCGATCCACTGCGTCACGGTCTCAACGATCGGGGCGATCCAAAAGACTCCGGGACCCCTGAGGCCGGCAAACTTACCGAAACGCAGCACCACGGCCTTCTCCCATTGCTTAGCGATCTTAAGGGAAAACAACACAAAGAAGCCAGCCAAGAGGGTGACCAGCGCATAGGCCAGCACCCAGATCTCTTTGGCAGACACGGCCAGCAGCATTGAACCCACCGCGCTAGCCAGCCAGATCAGGAGAGCCGCGGTTAGGGCCACTCCGTTGATGCGCACCGTTTCGTCGGCGCGCGGCCGAAACGAGTAAGTTTGTACATTAGTCATGTTCATCTCCTTTACCTTTTACGAAGCAGACTTTCTTTTTCGTTCTTCTTCCCAGATCTTCAGTTGCTCTTTCACCAGCGCTCGGACCTCTTTGAGCGTGAAACCGAGTTTTTCCGCCTCCTCCACATAATGCTCGGTCAGCAAGGCGAGCTGCTGCTGGCGGGAGCGTTTAGCGTCCCTGGACGAGGACGGGCTCAGGATGTAGGTGCCGCGGCCATGCTGAGTGGAAATCACGCCTTCCTCGTCCAGCAGGCGGTAAGTCCGGGCCACCGTGTTGAAGTTCACCCGCAGGTCGGCGGCCATCTGCCGCACCGTAGGCAGCTGGTCGCCCGGCTTCAGGCTGCCGGTGGCGATGGCGCGCTTCACCTGCTCCATGATCTGCATATACACGGGGCGGTGGGCGGTCAAGTCGACTTCAACTTTCATAACCTCCTTCATATTGTATCATTGTGCCTTTGTATGATTGTATCTGTGTACGATTGTATTACAAATGGACGCATTTGTCAAGTCAGTCGCTGAGGGAAAGGGCCTCGATTTCAACCAATCGATTAGTCGATTAATCGATAAGTTGCTCGTCGGTACCAAACCCCTCGTCTGTTTCCCCAATCTCGTACTTTCTGCCCAGCCGCCACGAAGCAATCAATTATTTCCTCAATAACCTCGGCGGCACATTTCTCGTTATAATGCGCGTATGCCAACGAAAGACCATCTCCACACGGAAGTACAACACATCGATATCAAGTCCTTCGACGCTACCCCTCTGATGCAGCAATTCGAGATGATGGCTTTTCAGGCGCGCAATCTGGCCCGCGCCTCGCTGATCTACGACCAGATGCTCAAAGACACCCAGTGCGCCGTCATCCTCTGCCTGGCAGGCTCGCTGATTAGCGCCGGCCTCAAGAAGGTGATCTACGACCTGGTGGACAATAACATGCTGGACGCCATCGTATCCACCGGCGCCATCATCGTGGACCAGGATTTCTTCGAAGGCCTCGGCTTCAAGCACTACATCGGCTCCCCTCACGCCGACGATGACGAGCTGATGAACCAGCACATCGACCGCATCTACGACACCTACATCGACGAGGACGAGCTGCGTATCTGCGACGATACGACCCGCGACATCGCCGACAGCCTGCCGCCCCGGCCCTATTCCTCACGTGAGTTCATCTGGCATATGGGCAAATATTTGGTCGACAACAAAAAGGGCGGGGGCTCCGTGGTGCGCCGCGCCTACGAAAAAGGCGTGCCCATCTTCGTGCCCGCCTTCTCCGATTCTAGCGCCGGCTTTGGCCTGATAGAGCACCAGTTCCACGCCGGGGACAAACCGACCGTCTCGATCGACTCGGCCAAGGATTTCCTTGAACTCACCAAGATCAAGATCGAAGCCAAGACCACCGGCCTGCTGATGATCGGCGGCGGGGTGCCTAAGAACTTTGCGCAGGACACCACCGTGGCCGCCGAGATCCTGGGCGCCGAAGTCGACATGCACAAGTACGCCATCCAGATCACCGTGGCGGACGAGCGTGATGGCGGCCTTTCCGGCTCTACATTAAAGGAGGCGCACTCCTGGGGCAAGGTGGACCAGGGCGCCGAGCAGATGGTGTTTGCCGAAGCTACGCTAGCTTTCCCGCTTTTGGCCAGTTATGCCTATCATCAGATGTCTTGGAAGGCCCGCACCGCCAAAAACTTCAACGCCTTCCTAGAAGGACGTAAGAATTGATCCCAAACAAGATGTTTTTCACCAAAGGCGCCGGGGTCCACAAAGACCGCCTGGCCTCGTTCGAAGCCGCCCTGCGGGATGCCAAGATCGAAAAGTTCAACTTGGTCTACGTTTCCAGCATCTTTCCGCCCAACTGCAAAACGGTGACAGTGGACGAAGGCCTCAAGCACCTTAGCCCCGGCGAGATCGTGTATTGCGTCATGGCCCGCAGCGAGACCAATGAGCCCAACCGCCTGGTATCCGCCGCCATTGGTGTGGCCGTGCCGCAAGACAGCAGCCGCTACGGCTATCTATCCGAGCACCATGCCCATGGGGAAACCATGGAAAAAAGCGGCGACTATGCCGAAGACCTGGCGGCCACTATGCTGGCCACCACCATGGGCATCGAATTCGATCCCAACCTGGCCTGGGACGAGCGCAAGCAGATCTACAACGCCAATCCGCACATTTTCAAGACACGCAACATCGTGCAATCCGCCGAGGCGAACAAGGACGGCCTGTGGACTACGGTGCTGGCGGCCGCGGTGCTTATCGAAGCCGAATGAGCCACGAGAACCCCCCGTATAACTTCGGGGGCTTGCCTGCCAAGTTTACTGAGTACAAAAAGGCACAGGCCGTTGTCGTACCTGTGCCTTTCGATTTAACGACCTCCTGGTTGCCCGGCACCCGCCGCGGCCCCAAGGCGCTTATCGAAGCCTCCGGCTACGTCGAACTCTACGATATCGAGACTAAGAGCGAGGTTTACCTGCGCGGCATCTTCACCGATAAGGACGTGGAAGCCAAAAGCACAGAGGAACTCAATAAGAAGGTCCACGAATGTGTGGCCGCCCACCTGGCTGCCGGCAAATTCGTGGTCACCCTGGGCGGCGAACATTCCATCTCCTACGGTGCGGCCCAGGCTCACATCGATAAATTCCCGAAACTGAGCATCCTGCACCTGGACGCGCATACCGATCGCCGCGAGGAGTTCGAGGGCGATCCCTTCAGCCACGCCTGCACCTTGCGCCGCATCTCGGAGCTGAACGACGACATCGTCTCCGTGGGCATCCGCAGCCTGGATGTTTCCGAACTGCAATACTTGGACAAGAAAAAGGTCTTCTACGCCGAAAACATCTTCCACTCCATGGATTGGATCAAGGACGTGGTCAAGCTGCTGCAGCCGAACGTCTACCTCACCTTGGACCTGGACGTCTTCGACCCGGCCATCATGCCCTCCACCGGCACCCCGGAGCCCGGCGGCCTAACCTGGTATCAAGTGCTCCAGCTATTGCGTGAAGTGACCAAGGCCCGCCGCCTGGTCGGCTGCGACCTAGTGGAGCTCAGCCCCAGCGCGCACAACAAGGCGCCAGATTTCCTGGCGGCCAAGCTGGTCTACAAGATACTTAGCTATAAATTTGCCTGAGAAAACGGTTTCCAAGAAATCCCTTTCTAAGAAACCTTCCCACCAGAGGTAGATAGAAAAAAGCAGTGGTGTAAGTCGTCTGAAAAATCTTACTGCCTACGGATTGTTGGGAAGGAGCGAAGTGAAGTCCCGCTTTTCGGATTCCGCATAAAGCAGGAGTCATAAAGCAAAAAATCTGGTTTGAGCGTTGGCACTCTTTCTTTCGATTTATAAAGGATAACAATGTCAGAAGAACAAATGAGAAAAGTGGTCTTTGCAATAAATATCACGATAGACGGTTACTGCGGCCATGAAACGATGCTCGCTGACGACGAAATGCACGAGTATTTCACAGGGCTCTTGCGAGATGCAGACATTGAAATTTTTGGACGCAACACCTATCAACTGATGTATCCGTACTGGCACGATGTCGCAGTGAATCAATCGGAGACCAAAACGGTAAATGAATTTGCACGGTCGTACGATTCGATAGCGAAGATCGTCTTTTCAACGACGCTGAAAAGCGTTGAGTGGAACAACACGATACTTCTGAGCTCAAACCTACGGGAAGAAATTCTGAAGTTAAAACAACAGCCAGGGAAAAATATTTTCATTGGCGGATTGAACATTGCATCGCAAGTCGCACAATGGAACCTTATCGATGAGTATCATTTTGTCGTACACCCGATCATTGCGGGGAAAGGTCCCCGGTTGTTCGAATCAGGCGGGGAACATTCACTAAAGCTTGTCGGATCGAAAACTTTCCGTTCGGGAGTTATTGCGCTTCATTATCACAAATGATTCTTTATGGCAATTAAAAGATTCCGCGAAGTTGATCGAACGAATTGGGATGATTTCGTGCAGCTCTTCGAGAGCAAGGGCTGTCCTTCGTATTGTTGGTGCATGGCCTGGCGGCCTTTGCCCGAAGATCGCACGAAAGCTAGCAACGCGGTCCGCAAGCGAGCCATGAAGCGTTTAGTTTCCGCGGGCACGCCTGTGGGCATCCTGGCCTACGAAGGCAAGCAGCCGGTAGCCTGGGTTTCGATTGCCCCGCGCTCCACGTATCTGCCGCTGGGCGGCACTGACTACGCTGGCGTCGCCGAAGAAAATGTCTGGTCGCTGGTGTGCTTCTTCATCCCGCGCTCTTTGCGCCAGCAAGGTGTGATGACCATTTGCTGCAGGCCGCGCTGAAAACCGCGCAGAAGAAAGGCGCCCGCGTCGTCGAAGCCTATCCCGTCGATCCCGATTCCCCCAGCTATCGCTTCATGGGTCGCGTTTCCAGCTTCAAGAAAGCCGGCTTCACCGAAACCGGCCGCGCAGGCAAACGTAGGCACGTCATGCACAAAGTTCTGCCGGGAAAATAGCCCCTATCTTTGAGGGGAAACTAATACTCTAGTACTAGAATATTCATCTTTTTTGTCATTCCGTGCGGCATACCGAAGTCCTTACCAGCAAGAGAATCACTAAAGCGAGGAATTCTTATAGCCTCATATTCCAAATTACCGATCTTCTGCAGATCTACCCGGACTTAGTTCTTCCCGTTAGCCAATCCTTAGAACGCCTTGACATCATTGGCTCTTTTCCCCCGGCCCGCTTGTCCCATGCTATTTAATATTCCATGTCTCGCGCCGCGAAAAACCTTCTACGCATACCGGGGGTTTGTCAAAGTGTATCGACCCCCCTCCCACCTAGACAGATATTACAACTTATTGCCTGAGCCGGAGAAACTACCAGAGCTACCATAGTTACCAAATCGCTAGATCGATAATACGTACATACCTACCACGGTTTATCCATTTTTCAGCATGGTAGAATCGATTTTCTACCTAAATTTTGCTTCCGGGAGCCTCTCATGGAACAGCAAGTAGCCACTTTTGCCGTAAAAAAGGGCCTGGCCCAAATGCTTAAGGGCGGCGTGATCATGGACGTGGTCACCGCCGAACACGCCAAGATCGCCGAGAACGCCGGCGCCGCGGCCGTGATGGCCCTCGAACGAGTGCCGGCCGACATCCGCGCCCAAGGCGGCGTGGCGCGCATGAGCGACCCCGGCCTCATCGAAGAGATCATGGACTCCGTCACCATCCCGGTGATGGCCAAGGTGCGCATTGGCCATTTCGTCGAAGCGCAGATCCTCGAAGCCCTCGGCGTCGACTACGTCGACGAATCCGAAGTGCTCACCCCGGCCGACGAGGCCCATCACATCAACAAGCATGATTTCAAGATCCCTTTCGTGTGCGGCTGCCGCAACCTGGGCGAAGCCCTGCGCCGCATCGGCGAAGGCGCCGCCATGATCCGCACCAAGGGCGAAGCCGGCACCGGCGACGTGGTGGAAGCCGTGCGCCATGCCCGCTCTGTGCTGGGCGACATTCGCCGTTTGCAAACTATGCCCGATGAAGAGTTGATGGCCTTCGCCAAAGAACTGGGCGCGCCGTATGAATTAGTGAAGGAAACCAAAGAGCTCGGCCGCCTGCCCGTGGTGAACTTTGCCGCCGGCGGCCTGGCCACTCCTGCGGATGCGGCGTTGATGATGCAACTCGGCGTCGACGGCGTGTTCGTGGGCTCCGCCATCTTCAAATCCGGAGACCCGGCCCGCCGCGCCGAAGCCATCGTCAAGGCCACCACCCATTTCAACAATCCCACCATCCTGGCCGACGTCAGCCGCAACCTGGGCGAGCCCATGGTCGGCCGCCAGGTGACTGATATCCCGAAAGAAGATCTGATCGCGCAACGCGGTTGGTAGTAGTTCGCCTTTCGATCTCGAATGAAAATTGGCGTCCTTGCCCTCCAAGGTGATTTTGCCGAGCACCTGGCCATGCTCTCGCGGCTGGGTGTGCAGGGCCGCGAGGTGCGCCTGCCCGAGGACCTGCAGGGCCTGGACGGCCTAATCATCCCCGGCGGTGAATCCACCACCATCGGTAAGTTGGCCGTGGACTTTGGCCTCATTGAGCCGCTGCGCAAGTTCGGAAAAAAGAAGGCCATCTGGGGCACTTGCGCCGGCGCCATTTTGCTCTCCAAAGACGCACTCCGTGAGCAGCCCTTGTTGAGCCTGATGGACATCACCGTCGAGCGCAACGCCTTCGGCCGCCAGGTGGAAAGCTTCGAGGCCGAGCTGGATGTGCCTGCCCTCAAAGAAGTCGACGCTAAGAACACGCCCGTGCACGCTGTCTTCATCCGCGCCCCGCTCATCGAAAAGGTATCCGGCAACGCCAAGGCGCTGGCCTCGCTGCCCGATGGGCGCATAGTGGCCGCCCAGGAAGGCAAGCTGCTGGCCACCGCCTTTCACCCCGAGCTCACCGGCGACGATCGCTTCCACCGTTATTTCCTCAAGTTGGCTGGAGAGAGCTAACAACTGTGCCATTCTTGAGGCGAGCCGTCTATAGTGTAATTCTGAGGCGAGCTTGGCGAGCCGAAGAATTCTCAATACGCTGTCTTCCATTAGCCTGGTTCTGCAGTGCCTGATTTCCTCATCTCGCATTTCCCGTTTCCGCCCTTACGCAACTTTTGGGACGCTGTTGTAAAATATGCGCGTGTTACGATCGTTTACATTGTCTGATTATGGGGTGCTGCGCAAGCTGACCAAAAAAGCTGTTTTTCTAAATAACCAAATTGTGCTCACCTACGGGGTGGGCGCCAGCTTAAGGGGTGCCTTGCTGTCCCCGCTATCCGCCTTTACCGGCCTCCACACCTTCACCAGCCAGGCTCAGGGAAACAGCCATCCGCTATTCGCCCAGGCCTACCATGCCTCCGGCTCGCCGTTGGCCTATTGTCTCTTTCTCGCCCCTTCGACCGCTGTGGATTCGCCCGCGCTGCCTGAGTTGCTGGATGGCTTGACCAAGCATATTGGCGGGCGCGGCGCCTTCGGCCTGGTGGCCGAAGTGGAGGAAGTGTCTCCGGCCTTTAAAGCGCTGCGCCAGAACGGCTTCGGCATTTTTGCCCGACAACAGGTGTGGAAGCTCACCAAGTTTCGCAGTTCAACTGAATCCGCCGGCTGGCGGCCGGCCCTGGAGCGCGACCTCTTCGGCGTGCACCTGTTGCGCAAAGCCCTCGTGCCCGGGCAAGTGCAGCAGATCGAGATGGAAACCGCGGAGCCGCTGGATGGCTATGTGCTGCGCCAAGACGGTGAGATCGTCGCCTACGCCGAGGTGCGCCGCGGGCCACACGGCATTTGGGTGCTGCCCTTCGTTAACCTGGATGCCGAGCCTTTCGAAAAAGCTATGGCAGAGTTGATTGCCCAGCTGCGGCCGCGCCCCGGCCGCCCGGTTTATGTCTGCTTGCGTTCGTATCAAGATTGGCTGCAGCGCGCCCTCGAGGACTTGGGCGCCGCGGCCGGCCCGCGCCAGGTGGTGGTGGCCCGCCGCACCAGCCTAGCCGTGCTCGCAGAAGAAGGACGCCGCGTGCCAGCGTCCGCTCGCCGCGCCGAGCCTACCACCCCGATGCAAGTGCCTGAGCCGCAGGCGCAATTCTCAGAGCCCGTGATGGAGCCATGATCAAACACCAAATCACCGATGATCTAGATGCCCTGCTTTCTGTGCTGCCGAAGGATATCGATGCGGCCGTGCGCCTGCGCAACAACAGCAGCGACCTGCTGGAAATGATCCTCGATCTTGGGCGCGTGCCCACCGCCCGCATGGTCACCGAGGAAGTTGTACTTGTCGAGCGCGAGGTCACCCACGAGGATATTGAATACGTCGTGCGCCATCTCGGCGATTTCGACGAGGACAACCGCGCCGGCATCGAGCGCACCTTGCACCGCATCTCCGGCATCCGCAATCGCCGCGGCGATGTGGTCGGGCTCACCCTGCGCGTGGGGCGCGCCGTCTTCGGCACCTTCGACATCATTAAGGATCTGATCGAAGAAGGCAAGAGCCTTCTCCTGTTGGGCCGCCCCGGTGTGGGCAAAACCACGCTGCTGCGCGAGGCTGCCCGTTTCCTCGCCGACCTGAAGCGCGTCGTCATCGTCGACACCTCCAACGAGATCGGCGGCGACGGCGACGTGCCCCACCCCGCGGTGGGCCGCGCCCGCCGCATGCAGGTGGCCACGCCCTCCCGCCAGCACGAGGTGATGATCGAAGCCGTGGAGAATCACAACCCCGAGGTCATCGTCATCGATGAGATCGGCCGTGAGCTGGAAGCCATGGCGGCCCGCACCATCGCCGAACGCGGCGTGCAGCTTATCGGCACCGCTCATGGCAACACGCTGGAAAACTTGCTGCTCAACCCCACTCTCTCCGATCTTTTGGGCGGTATCGAATCGGTGACCCTTTCCGACGAAGAAGCCCGCCGCCGCGGCACGCAGAAGACCGTGCTCGAGCGCCGCTCCCCGCCCAGCTTCGATGTGCTCATCGAGATCCAGACCCGCGACCAGCTGGCCGTGCACCGCGACGTGGCCGCCTCTGTGGACTCTCTCCTGCGCGGTTATCCGCTGATTCCCGAGATCCGCACCCGTGACGAATCCGGCGAGATCCAGGTCAAAAAAGCATCCGAGCAGCCGCGCAAACCGGCGCGCGGCAGCAGCTCCAGCGGCCCGCGCCGCAGCGAAGCGCCACTCGCTGCCTCCGCCCCCGAACCGTATGCCCGCCTGGCGCCCCTTGTTCCTCCTGACGAGGTCGTGGTCCCGCCGCCGCGCCGCAACGGGGCCGGCGTGCAGCCCGTGCGCGTTTACCCCTACGGGGTGGCCCGCAACCGCCTGGTGAACGCCGCCAAGCGCCTGGGCGTGCCGGCCGTGCCGGTGAAGGAAGCCAGCGAAGCGGACGTCCTGGTCACTCTGCGTTCTTATTACCGCAAACGCCAGCGCACCATCGTGGACGCCGAGCAGCGCGGCATGCCCGTCTACGTGCTGCGCGCCAACACAGTCACGCAGATGGAGCGCTTTCTCTCCGGGCTCTTCGATATTCCCGGCCCAACCGAGGAGAACGACACCGTGGAGGAGCAGATGCGCAACACCCAGCAGGCCATCAACGCCGTGCTCAACGGCGAGCGTTGGGTGGAACTGCCGCCGGCATCTTCTTACGTGCGACGCCTACAGCACGCTTTGGCCCAGCAATCCAACCTGGTCTCGCATTCCTACGGCAAAGAGCCCAATCGGCGAGTAAGGATATTTAGAGAGTGATCAAATAGTTTGTCATTCCGAGCGACGCCGAATGATAGCTAGGAAGATTTTTATCACGGGGGCATTTGGCATAGTGGGTACGGCCTTGGCAAATTTGCCTTGCGACAAAGTGCTCTTCGATAAAAAGATTCCCAACGAATTTAAGGGCAAACCCGGTGTTGTACAAGGGAAAATTCAAGACAGAAACTTGCTAGAACAATCGATGGAAGGCTGTCAAGTAGTTGTCCACCTCGCCGCCAGTGCCTCCCTGGAGAGTTCCTGGGAAGAAGTGCTTCAAAACAATATTCTCGGCACGCAAACCGTGCTGGAGGCATCTAGACTAGCGGGCGTGGAGCAAGTTGTTTTCGCAAGTAGCAACCATGTGGTCGGCATGGTCGAATTAGAGAACACGCCACACATCTACGAATCAGGCCACGGCATCATGCTTACCAAAGAAGCCGAGCCTCGCCCTGATTCTTATTACGGGGTCAGCAAGCTCTTCGGCGAAAATCTAGGGCGATATTTTGCGGAGAGAGGCGAATTGCGTTTTTATGCGTTGCGCATTGGCGGTGTGCGTTCAACTGCAGAGGACCATCCTTACGGCGATGCAGAATCCGGAGTACGCGATGGCGAATGCCAAAGGAATGATTCAGTATACGAGCATAAAGTGAAACGCCTGAAGGCATTGTGGCTTTCGAGGCGCGATCTTTTGCAGCTTGTGCAATGTTGTTTGGATTATGATGACTCGCCTTTCGACATTTTTTATGGAGTTAGCAATAACCCAACTCGCTGGCTAGATATTGAGTATGCTGAGAAGCAAATGGGTTACCAGCCAAAGGACAACTCGGTATTGTGGAACGAAGCGCCCAAGAGCGACGTGATGGCATGAGCCACATACCTATCTATAAAACAACAAGGTTGTCGCAATCTACAAGCTGTAACTCAGACTGCTGAAAGCTACTCGTTCTCCCCAAATCTCCTATGTCCATCCCCAAACACATCGGCATCGTCGGCGTCTCTTACGAAGGCGCCGCGCTGTGCTATCGCACCATCTGCCAGGAGGGCAAGGACTGGCTGGGCATGTACGAGCACCCCGAAGTCACCATGCACACCTTCAACCTGAATGACTACAAAAAACCGTCGGACGCCGATCGCTGGGAGCTGGTGGGCGAGCGCATCCTGGCCTCTGCCCACATCCTGGCGAATGCCGGCGCGGATTTCCTGATCTGCCCCGACAATACCGTGCATGTCTCCATCGATCCCATCATTGAACAATCCCCGCTACCCTGGCTGCACATCGCCGAGGAAGTCGCTAAAGCTGCGGAAAGCTCTGCTTTCCGCAAACTAGGCCTGCTGGGCACGCAGCCGCTGATGGAAGGTCCGGTGTATCCGCGCAAATTAGAGCCGCGTGGCATCCAGGTCCTCACGCCGGCGCTCGACGTGCGCCGCAAAGTGCACCAATATATCGTCGAAGAGTTGATCTATGGCACCATGCTGCCGGCCACGCGTGATTCTTTCAAGAGTTTGATCGCCGAGTTTGCCGCACAGGGCTGCGACGCGGTCATTCTGGGCTGCACCGAGATCCCGCTGCTCATCGATCCCGCCGATTCTGTGCTGCCAACGCTGGACTCGACCCGCCTGTTGGCCCGCGCCGCGCTCAGGGAAGCCACCGCCGCGTAAACAAAAAGCGCACCTATCGGCGCGCTTATTCTGTCAGCGGTCTACTGTCAACTATTAATGATGATGCCCCGGCTCGTGCACATGCCCGTGGGCCAGTTCTTCTGCGGTGGCTTGTCGCAAGTCTACGACCTTGACCTCGAAGTGTAGTTCCTTGCCGGCCAGCGGATGATTGAAATCCATGGTGGCCGTCTCCCCCTGGATGGATAGCACCTTCCCGAACATCTCGTTGCCTTCTTTATCTTTGACCTCAAGCTCCATGCCCACCTCAGGCTCCACTTCCTCGGGGAATTCGCTGAGGGGAATGTCATCGATGGCGTTCTTGTCTATCGGGCCGTAGCCGCTCTCGGCGGGCACCACCACCTGCTTGCTTTCGCCCACCTTCATCCCTGCGATCTGTGACTCAAGGCCGGAGATAATGTTTTTGCGTCCCTGCAAAAATTGGATGGCGTCGTGATCATCAGCCATATCCAGCACTTCGCCGTCTACGGTGAGTGTGTAGGCCAGGCTCACCACCACATCATCTACAACCATTTCGGGTTTATTGTCTGCCATAAATATTCCTTTATTCTAGCAGTTGTCTAAATCATTGGCATATTCTTCGTAATCTTCCAAAACAGAATCCGATAAATGAGATAAGTGACGGTCTTGTGAAAGTTGCTCAACACTGTCATATGAAATAAAAGAACACATGCCAGATAGTGGCGCCTTTTCAAGAAGGCCAAATACCGGCCGCTGTAATTGGCGAAATACTTTTCCTCGCCTATCCAAAGGTGCCACGATATGCAGCTTGATATCCATATTGGGTTGAAGAGCTAGTAAATCAGCCATTCGCAATATGCCTGAATATACAGAGGTTGTGTGTTCAATTTCGAATGCTCTAACAATTGATCTTTTGTTCAACCAAATAACATCAATTTGCTCAATTGTCTTTAGTGTTATCTCGTCATAATTTAACGGTAGGTGATCAACTAAGTTCTTTGGTGCTGAAACCAATTCTTGTAGTACCAGGTTTCTGTCGCTTTTAGGTATCCAAATTGAAAAACCCATTTCTTCACCAATCCGAGCAAGAATTGCTTGGATTTGGGCAGATTTCCGAACTTCGGTTGCTAATTCAGTTGGGATGTCCTTTTCATCATCATCATCAACTATTGCGGATGTGTTTAATGTTTTATCAAGACGTCGGTGGCTTTCTTTTAAGGCCTTTTGATCCTTTTCGTCAATAGGGTAAAGTTGATTTTTCTCACTTTGCCTAAAAAGTGCTTGTGCAATAAGCTCAGCATCTTCGTTACTAAAATGATAGAGGCTAGCACGAAACGGTCCCGTCCACTCCTTGGAACTTTTTTTATAATTTTTTGTTATAGAGAGATTATTCCAAATATTATCTTCTCGGATTGGTATAGCATTTTCTTTCCCAAGCCAAATTATAGGTTCCACCTTAAAGCGCACGATATAAGGGTCGTCCTTTTCGTAAAATCTTGGAGTTTTATCTTCAAACGATTTTGATTTGACCTCCAGCATTCCGGCCCACCTGGATAGACCAGTGATATAGCATAAGAATTTATCTCCCGGTTCGACCCTTTTTGCCCGAGAAGCATATCTTGGAGCAAATCCAGTGATCCTTCTGTCGGATTTACTATAAGCCTCATAGGTTTCTGGTGAAAAGACATCTAAGTAATATTCCATTTTTCCCTCGAATAGCAGAATCACGATTACTTTACCATACGCTACCCAAACGCCCAGCCTGCACCTAGCCGAACGGCGGATGCTGTCTTGCCCCTTGCGTCATAGACTCTAACGGTAAAACAATACTCGCCTGTTAGCATCATTCCAACCTAAGGAGTCCCATGCCTAATTCAGAATTGCAGGCCCTATCGTCCGCCCTGGCCAACGCCGTGCAGGCTGCCGGTGCCTCGCTGGTCACTGTAGATGCCCGGTCGCGTTTCCCCGCATCCGGTGTAGTCACCGCCCCCGGGTTGGTGCTCACCGCCAGCCATGTCGTGCAAGAAGACGAAATTAAGGTCACCTTACCCGACGGCGAAGAACTGACCGCTGAGCTGCTCGGCCGCGATCCGCATAGCGACCTGGCCGTGCTCAAACTTTCCGCCGCCAAAGGCGCTGCGGCTCAGACCAACACCAACCCACAGGTCGGCCAATTAGCGTTAGCTCTCGGCCGCCCTACCTCCGAAGGCGCTCAAGCCAGCCTTGGCATCGTCAGCGCCATCGGCGGCCCGCTGCGCTCGCACCACGGCGGTCTGCTCGAATCCTATCTACGCACCGACGCCATCCCCTACCCCGGTTTTTCCGGCGGTCCACTGGTCGACGCCGAAGGCCGCGTCCTGGGCCTCAATACCTCCGGCTTGGGCATGGGCGCTTCGCTCACCATTCCCGCCAAGTTGGCTTGGAGCATCGCCAAGTCTATCGAAGAACACGGCGGCGTGAAGCGCGGCTACCTGGGTATTCGCAGCCAACTAGTCGAGATCTCTGCCGACGCAAGTAAATCCCTCAAACGTGAGCAAGCCTCCGGTCTCTTGGTCATGAGTGTTGAAAAAGATAGCCCGGCCGTCGCGGCCGGCCTGATCGTGGGCGATCTCATCGCCGGTTTTGCCGGGCAGCCGGTTGCCGACCACGACGAATTGCTGCTGCAGCTCAACAGCGGCGTGGTTGGCAAAGCTATCGAGCTGGAAGTGTTGCGCGGCGGCAAACCGCAGATGGTGAAGGTCACCATCGGCGAACACGACGAAGCCGCCGAGCGCGAAGCGCACGGCCGGCATTTTGGCCGCCGCCGCGGCTGGAGGCGCTAATGCCGCTAACTATCGACTTTCATTCCGTCATCGCCGCGGCGCGCCCTAGCCTGGTGGCCGTTTTCGCCAAGCGCTACGGCGCCGGCGCCGGCATCCTGTGGAGCGCGGATGGACTGGTGCTCACCAATCGTCACGTGCTCGGCCGCCAAAGGCCGCGCGTCTTGCTGGCTGATGAACGATCTTTCGAGGCCGAGGTGATTGCCACCGACGAGGAGATCGACTTGGCCCTATTGCGCATCCCGGCGGGGGAACTACCTGCCGCTCACATGGGTGATTCGACCCAGTTGCGCGCCGGCGAATTGGTCTTCACTCTCGGCCATCCCTGGGGCCAGCGCAATGCAGCCAGTATGGGCGTCATCAGCCATTTAGGCAGCGCCCAAACCCGCGGGCGGCGCGGCGTCATCCCCATCATCCGCACCGACGCCCGGCTGGCCCCCGGCAATTCCGGCGGCCCTTTGCTCAATGCCGCCGGCCAAGTCGTCGGCATCAACACGCTCATCGTCGGCGGAGATCAGGGCGTCGCTATCCCCAGCGCAGTGGCAATCGATTTTGTAACTAAGATGCAATCGGTTAATCAGGTAATCGGTTAGTTGCCGTCATGAATTACTGGCCATTTGATTAACAGATTAATGATTAATCGATTAGCAATCCAAACCAAATGATTAGAGTTGCTCTCCTCGCCCCGACTCCCGCTCTACGTAGCGGTCTGCGCGCCTTGTTGGCTGCCGACGAGCGCATCGAAGTGCTGGTAGAGGCCGCCGCTCCGCGCGATCTTGATGACCTGGGCGCGCTGGACGTGTTGTTGGTCGCTGGCGAAAACTATTCGCTGGAGGCCTTGCGCGCTGCGTTGGAAAACGCGGAGGCGCCTCCCGCGCTGTTATTGCTCAGCGAAGAAACCACGGCCGCTCGCAGCCTGGCCGGGCTGCCATTGCGCGCTTGGGGTCTGCTTCCGCCCGAAGCCGGCGAAGAAGAATTGATTGCAGCCGTCGCCGCCTTGCACGAAGGGCTATTGGCTGCTGCGCCAGCGCTGGTGCAGCCGCTATTCGGCCCGGCCGCCGCCTTGGCCGAAACCGACGAGCTCGCCGAAGAGCTCACCGATCGCGAAGGCCAGGTGCTGCAGCTCCTCGCCCAGGGCTTTCCCAACAAGCAGATCGCCCTGCAGCTGGCTATCAGTGAGCACACCGTAAAGTTCCACGTCTCCGCGATTTATGCCAAACTGGGCGTCACCAACCGCACCGAAGCCGTGCGCCGCGGCGTGCGGTTGGGTCTCGTTGTGCTGTGAAATGAGACCCGTATGAACGCCGTGATCAGATTTGCCATATGGATCTACGCAAGCCTATACCGCCTAACTAACGGAAAGATCGGCGGAACAATAGTAGGGCTTAAAGTGCTCTTGTTGTCCACGACGGGAAGAAAAACAGGCAAGCAGCGCACCAAGCCCTTATGCTATTTTGAGGAGGGGCCGGATTACGTCATCATCGCGTCGAATGGAGGTGCGGATAAGCACCCCGAGTGGTTTTTGAACTTGAAAAGAAACCTAAAGGTAGGAGTGCGTATCAACGACATCCAATTTTCCGCCTTGGCCGAGGTGTCCGATCCTAAAACGCGCCAGAGATTGTGGCAAAAGCTGATCAGCTTGTCCCCTTATTACATTAAATACGGGAACAAAACCAAACGTCAAATACCGATGATCTTATTGCACCATAGCTAGCCCAATTGTTGCTTTCTTCTGCTAGGCCATTCCCTTTTGTTTCCCCATACTTGATAGAATAAACGGTCTTCTATATGTACGGCGGCTGGTGGCGTTACCTTCGTTACGACGAAACACAGGGCAAAGCCCAAGTGGATCGCGCCTTGTTGCGCCGCGTGTGGGGCTACGCCCGGCCTTATTTTTGGCCGCTGGCGCTCCTGTTGGCCTCCATCGTTTTCACCTCCCTGATAGAACTCATCCCGCCGCTCCTCTACCGTGACCTGTTCGACAATGTCCTGCCCACCAAGGATTACTCCCGGCTGACCATGCTCGGCTTATTGATGCTGGCCGTGCCCATAACCAGCAGCGCGATCGGTGTCGGTGAGCGTTTGCTGAGTGCCCGCATCGGTGAAGGCATTATCTTCGACCTGCGCCAAAGCATGTACGATCACCTGCAGCGTATGGGCCTGCGCTTCTTCACCCATACTAAATCCGGGGTCATCATCTCCCGCTTTGAGGAAGACGTGGTAGGCGCCCAAAACGCCATCACCGGAACAATTCCCAATGTGCTTACCAACGTCGTCACGCTGGTCAGTGTTCTGGCAGTCATGTTCGCCCTCGAGTGGCGCCTAACTCTGATGGCTTGCTTGGTGTTGCCGCTGTTCTTGCTGCCCGCCCGGCGGGTTGGCCGCATCCTGCGGGACATCCGCCGCAAAGGCATGAACTACAACGCTGAGATGTCCACTATCGTGGCTGAAACCCTGAGCATAAGCGGGGCGTTGCTCTCCAAGACCTTTGGCCGCCAGCAGCAGGAGCGGGAACGCTATCGCCGGTCCAATGAAAATGTACGTGACAACGGCTTGCGTCGCGCCCTGATTGGGCGCTTGTTTTCCGTATGGCTGGAGTTGGCCGGCACAGTGGGCACGGTGCTCATCTTCGCCGTCGGAGGTTATTTCGTGCTGGAGGGTTCCATCAGCCCAGGCAGCATTGTGGCTTTCGTTGCGTATGTATATAGGTTGTATGGGCCGGTTTCTTCGCTGTCGAACGTCCAGGTGGAATTCGCTACGTCAATGGTGAGCTTCGAGCGCGTCTTTGAATTTCTCGATTTGCCCATCGAGATCCAGGATAAGCCCACCGCGCTGGAACTTCCGGACGTAAAAGGTTCCATCCGTTTCGAAGAAGTCTCATTCAGCTATTTAACCGGGGAGCTGCCCGGGGTGCCCCCGTCGGTGGTTGCCTCCACGAACGGGGACAAAGAGCCGGCGGTTCTCGTGGAGCCGACGCGGCGGGACGCGCTGAAGAATGTAAGTTTCGAGATCCAGCCCG
Source organism: uncultured Anaerolineaceae bacterium (assembly GCA_964572455.1). GTDB lineage: Bacteria > Chloroflexota > Anaerolineae > Anaerolineales > UBA11579 > JAMCZK01. The sequence continues at coordinate 36,821 of CAZNFL010000007.1, read as the reverse complement.
GTCAACTGGCCGCTTTAGTGGGGCCCAGCGGAGCCGGCAAGACCACCATCACTTACCTGCTGCCCCGCCTCTATGACCCCACGGAAGGCCGCATCCTGCTGGATGGCCACGACCTGCGCGATCTTAAGCTGGACTGGTTGGCCCACCAGATCGGTGTCGTCACCCAGGAAAGTTATCTGTTCCACGATACGGTGCGCGCCAATCTGCTTTATGCCAAGCCGGAGGCGACCCAAGCAGAGTTGGAAGCCGCCGCCAGAGCTGCTAATATCCACGACATGATCGCTGGCCTGCCTCAGGGTTACGACACCTTGGTCGGCGAACGCGGTTACCGCATGAGCGGTGGCGAAAAGCAGCGCCTCTCCATCGCTCGCGTGGTGCTCAAAGACCCGCGCATCCTCATCCTCGACGAGGCTACCTCGCACCTCGACTCGCAGTCCGAAGCGCTTATCCAGGCCGCTCTGGAGCCTCTGCTGCGCGGCCGCACCAGCCTGGTCATCGCCCACCGCTTGTCCACCATCCTGGCCGCCGATGTCATCCTGGTGATGGATGAGGGCCGCCTGGTGGAACAGGGCACCCACGCTGAACTGCTGGCCAGTGGTGGCCTCTACGCTATCTTGTACGAGACTCAATTCAGGCATGAACGGGAAAACAAGTAAATAGACAACAATGAACAGGGGTCCAGGAATCAAAATCGAATCTTTCCCGATCATCTGATCACCTGATCCACTATTTCCTTCGCGGTACACTTTCCGCCATGTTCATCACCCTCGAAGGCTCGGACGGCAGCGGCAAGACCTCGCAGCTGCCTGCCCTGGCGGAGGCGTTGCGCTCTCAGGGTTTCGAGTTGCTTACCACTCGGGAACCGGGTGGCACCTCGATTGGCGACCAAATCCGCCGGGTGCTTTTCGATCTCGACAACAAAACCATGGACCCGCGCACGGAGATCTTGCTCTTCCAGGCATCCCGCGCCCAATTGGTGGAAGAGATTATTCGCCCTGCGCTAAAAGATGGAATCATTGTCTTATGTGACCGCTATGCCGATTCAACCCTGGCATATCAGGGCTATGGGCATGGCGTTGATCTGGATGTGCTGCGCGAGATCGTTTCTTTCGCCACCGGCGGACTAAAGCCCGACCTGACCATCTTTCTGGATATCCCCGTGGAAGAAGGCCTCAAGCGCCGAAATAAAGGCGGCGACTGGAATCGCCTGGACGACTATGACCTGGCTTTCCACCGCCGCGTGCGCGCCGGCTACGCCGAACTCATCGCCGCCGAACCCGATCGCTGGGTGGTAGTGAACGCCGCCCAGCCGCCCCAAGCCGTGGCCGCTGAATTGCAGAAGGTTGTCTTAGATCGCCTTAAGCAGGGTGTTTAGAACTCATCCCCCGCACCCAAATCGTCTCCACCCATCCCCATATCTGGCAGTTCGCGCTCGATGTCTTCGGGGCTTTGACCTTTATCGAGCCGGTCCACCACCTCGTCGAACTCCGGTCCCAGCTCTTCGCCCGACTCGCTGCTCATCTCGCGCATCATGCGCGCCATGGCGCGCGGGTCCTCTTCCAGGTCGCCGGGGTCATCCAGGTCGGCGAGGTGGCTGCCCTCGCCGCGCAGCATGCGCGGCCGCCCGATGCGGCGGCGCACCTCAGCCGCGCCGCACTTGGGGCAATTGATCCTCGTGGCGCCATAATCCTGGTAGGAAAGGTGACGGGCAAAACGCGCCCCGCATTTTTCGCAAACAAAAGAATAGACTGGCATGTGGACTCTAAAATTTATTATACCGAGCCACATGTATAATACGGTCCTCCCAGTACGACTCTCACGGAGAACTTTTGAAAGACACGCCCCAATTCGGCCCACCGCAAGTCCCGTTGCTCATCGTCATCTCCGGCCCGTCTGGGGTGGGCAAAGACAGCGTGCTGCAGCGCATGAAAGATCGCGGGCTGCCCTTCCATTTCGTTGTGACTGCCACCACTCGACCGCAGCGCCTGGAAGAAAAAGAAGGGGTCGATTACATTTTCGTGGGCCGAGAAGAATTCGCCGAGATGATCGAAAAGGGGGAACTGATGGAGTACGCCCTGGTTTATGGCGAATACAAAGGCATCCCCAAGGCCCAAGTGCGCAAGGCGCTGGCCAGCGGCAAGGATGTGATCATGCGCGTAGACGTACAAGGCGCAGCCACCGTTCGCAAGATCTCCCCCGAAGCCATCCTGGTCTTTCTCACCACCTCCAGCGAAGAGGAGTTAGTTGAGCGTCTGAAGAAGCGCAAGACCGAAAAAGCCGAAGATCTCAAGCTGCGCATCGCCACCGCCCGCCAGGAATTCAAACGGGTCAACGAATTCGATTACATCGTGGTCAACCGGGAAGACGAGCTGGATGCCACCGTTGAGGTGATCAACGACATCATCCAAGCCGAGCACCACCGCGTGGAGCCGCGCCGGGTGAATTTGTGAGCGCGGCCCTGCATACGGACATCCCGCCAGACCCAGCGCAAGACCCCCAACCCTTAGCCCAGATCGAACCCGTGCGTGCCGCGGTGCGCCTGCCGCAGCGCGCGCCGATCGTGGTCTACACCTTGCTGGGAATCACCATCGGCGTGTTCCTGCTGCAAATGGCCACCACCGACGCCGGCTTGGTGGTCGGCAACGTGGCCTGCGGCGATATGGCCGCTTGTTTCGGCATGAAGATCAACGACCTCATCCTGGCCGGCCAATGGTGGCGCTTTATTACCCCGGTCGTACTACATGCCTCGTTATTGCACATCGGCTTCAATATGTACGCGCTGTATATCCTTGGGCCGGATCTGGAGCGCCACTTTGGGCATGTTCTATTCTTGATTATGTATCTGCTCAGTGGTTTTTCCGGGATCGTGTTGTCGTTCTTGCTGACCGCCAGCCCGTCCCTGGGAGCCTCTACGGCGATCTTTGGCCTGCTGGGGGCCCAGGGTGTCTTCGTCTATCGCAATCAGAAGCTCTTCGGGCGCCGCGCCCAGGCTATCCTGCGCAGTATCCTTAATATTGCCGTGATCAATCTACTGATCGGGCTTTCACCGGGCATCGACAACTGGGGCCATGTTGGCGGGCTGTTGGGCGGCAGCTTATTCGCCTGGCTGGCCGCGCCGCTCTATTCCCTCGAAGCGGAAGGCGTGGAATTTTCTCTGGTGAACCGCACCTCTGCCGGCCGCGTTTGGCTGGCTGCTTCTTTGGTTGCTGTCATTTTCCTTGGCTTAGCCAGCCTTAAGTTCTTTTAGGTCCCCCAAAGGTCATTTGAAATATTTCGGCTCGCGCTTTTCCAAGAACGCGGCCAGGCCTTCTTTGTGATCCGCGCCTTCACCGGCGATCTCCTGGGTGTGCGCTTCGTAGTCCAGCACTTCCTCCAGGTTGGGCAGCATGGCTTTGTTGAAGTCGCGCTTAGATAGGCCCATAGCGCCCACCGGCCCTTTGGCCAGTTTTGTCGCCCAGTCCCAGGCTTTTGCTTCCAGCTCCTCTGCTGGAACCACCGCATTGAGCAGCCCCCAGTCCAGCGCCAGTTCGGCGCTGATCGGCTCATTGAAGAAGGTAGCCTGCGCGGCGCGGCCCAACCCGATGAGGGTCGGCAGCAGCAGCGAGACCGCCGAATCCGGCGCCAAGCCGATGCCGCTAAAACCAACAACGAAGCGCGCCTCGGGCGAGCCGATGCGCAGATCGCAGGCCAGGGCGATACCCAGCGCGGCGCCCGCCGCCGCGCCCTGGATGGAAGCCAGGATCGGTTTCTCCAGTTGGCGCATCTGCAAGATGAGCGGGTTGTAGTTTTTTAGCAGATGTTTGCGGAAGGAAACATGCTCACCACCGCCGAATTCGGTGACGTCCTGCCCGGCGCTGAACAGCTTCCCGTTGGCTTTCAGCAGCACACAGCGCACGCCGCTGTCGCGGGCGGCTTCTTTTAAGAAGCCTTGCATGAGAGCTACCATCGGGGAATCAAAGGCATTAGCCTTCGGCCGGTTCAGGGTCAAGGCCAGCACGCCGTCCTTAAGCTCTCTCAAGATCACGTCGGGCATAGATTTCTCCTCAAGATTGACACGCAATACGAAACACGCAATATGGGTTGCGTGTTTCGTATTGAATGACTTTTAGATATTGAATATTTTATTAGGGAAACTAGACTAGCGGGTCGAGGTCGTCGCTTTCGCTGTCCTCGGGCTCATCATCTTCGTAGCCGATGGCCAGTTCGATCTCTTCGTCGGGCAGGCGCACCCACAGCATGAGCAGTTCGCCTTCGTCTGTTTCGGCGGCGCGCGCCGCCAGGATGGGCGCTTCTTTGTGGCCGCCATCTTCGTCGCGATATTCCAGCGAGATATTCTCGGCTTTCTTCCAGGCCCGGTGGCAGCGCTCCACCAGCTCGCGGCCATTGAAGGTGCGCAGATGGGTCAGCGCTACTCCATACAGTGACGGGCCTTCCATCACCCCCGTGGACCAGCCCTCGTCCACGACTTCAAAAGTCGGGGCGGGGCCTTCGATGATAGTGATCTTCTCTTGCATCTTTATGCGCCTATCCTGAACCTTATAGCGGCGAATATTACCATACACATTTGCGCATTGCATGAGAGTCGATTGGGCAAAAAAGCGCAAGGTTATAATGCCTGACCCTATGTACAAATTGGTCATCCTGATCGAACCCCAGGACCATTCGGCCGAGTTTGACCGCCGCTGGCCGGAGTTCCTGGCCAAGGCGGAGCGTATGCCCGGCCTGCGCCGCGAGGTGACCGCGCGGGTGGACCGCGTGCTGCATGGCAAGCCGGCGCACCTGATCCACGAACTGCACTTCGACTCGCTGACGGCGGCGACGGACGCCATGGCTTCGCCCGCCGGGAAGAGCGCCGGGCAGCTGTTGCAGGAGATCAGCGGCGGCAAGCTGACCCTGCTGCTGGCCGACCACCTGCAGGACGAGCTTTCCCACATCCACCGGCACCAACCGGCCGAAGAACCCGCGCCGCCCAGCAAACGGGCATAGAAACGTTTTGTGTCACTCTGAGCGCAGCGAAGAGCTATCGTTATCATCTTTGTGCCAGGTTCATGTGATTCGAAAAAAGAGGTTTCGATACTTCTTCGCGTCGTCACGGCTTGCAGCGCAAGCCTTACTCGCTCAGAATGACACCCGGGCGACTCTGAATGACACATAAAAAAGTAGTTGCTCGCAGGCAAATGCTGATCGCAATTATTGCCCTCGTAGTTGTTGCAGCAATTCTCATAGCCGCCTATGGGTATTTTGAATATGTGCGACCCTCCGGCCGCTGGGCGCGCTTTGCTGAATTGCGCGCCGACCCTGAGATCTTCGCCCACTATGCCTTGCTGCCCGGCCTGCGTTGCGGCGAGGCGCCGTTTGCGTTTCCTACGCGCGGCGTGATCCTCGGGCTGTGGGACCAGTCGTACCGCTTCCTCCACCGCCACGCGGGCATCGACATCTTCTCAGGTGCTGAGCCCGGGGTGACGCCGGTCTACGTCGCCTATCCCGGCTACCTCTCGCGGCTGCCGGATTGGATCGCCACGGTCATTATCCGCATCCCCAGTGACCCGCTGAACCCCGGCCGCCAGATCTGGACCTATTACACGCACCTCGCCAACCAAGATGGAGAGAGTTTCATTTCCGAAGAGTTCCCCCAAGGCACATCGGAAAAATTCGTGGAAGCCGGCACCTTTCTTGGATATATGGGCGACTTCTCCGGTGACCCGGGCAACCCCACCGGCCTGCACTTGCATTTCTCTGTTGTAAAGGATGAAAGCGGGGACTTCCTCAACGAATTGGACATTCGCAACACCTATGACCCCAGCCCATATTTCAATCTAGCACTCAACCACCGCAAGAACCCCGACGAGATCCCGCTGTGCGCCGGAGAGTTCATTGTCGAGAATTGGGATCTGGTAGAACCAGATGGACAGTAACAATACGGTCACTGCGAGCGAAGCGAAGCAGTCTCCCTCATTTAGAGGGAGATTGCCACGTCGGCCCACCATGTGGGCACTCCTCGCAATGACGACTGCTCAGAAGTCCAATGACCAACAATAACTCCCGAGTCGCTTTGGTCGTCGGCGCCGGCTCGCCGCTGGGCGAACAACTGGCCCGCGGCCTGGCCGCAGGCGGGTTACGGGTCGCATTGAATGACCTGCTGCCCAACCACATCGAGGCTCTGGCCGCTGAGCTCAACGCGGCCGGTGGCGAAGCCAACGGCGAAGCCGTAGCTCTCCCGGCCGACCTGAGCCGCAAGCTGGCTTTACAAACCATGCTGCAAGAGATCCTGGAGGCCTGGGAGCGCATCGACATCCTCGTCTTCATTCCGTCTGTGCAGCCCAGTGGCCCGCTGCTGGACTTGGACGAATGGGATTGGCACCGCGCTTTGGATCTCAATCTCAGCGCGGCCTTCCTTTGTATGCAATCAGTAGGCCGCGTCATGCGCCAGTTGGGCGGCGGGGTGATAGTGAACATACTGCAAAGCTGCCAAGTCGCTTCACCGGTGTACGAAGCCGCAGCCGCCGGGTTGGGAGCGCTCACCCAAGCTGCTTCCGCCGAATTCGCAGCGCACAACATTCAAGTTCATTCTTTTTCCGGAGAGCAAGCCGACGCACAAAGCATCCTGAAGATTTGCCTGCAGAAACGATCTCCAATTTCCAATCCCTAATCCAATCGAAGGAGCCTTTATGCTTAACTCCAATTCTCTTATCCTCACCGAGATCCGCGGGCGGGTGGCCTTGCTGCGCCTCAACCGGCCCGAGGCGATGAACGCGCTCAATACGCCGCTGATGCTCGAGCTGATGGACGCGCTGGAAAAGCTGGACGCGGACGCGGCCATCGGCGCCTTCGTGCTCACCGGTGACGCGCGTGCTTTCGCCGCCGGCGCCGACATCAAGGAGATGGCGGAGTCTTCCTCGATCGAGCTGTTGCTCAAAGGGCATATCTCGCCCTTTGACCGTATCCGCAAGATCTCCAAGCCCGTGATTGCCGCGGTTTCCGGCTGGTGCCTGGGCGGCGGCAACGAACTAGCCCTGTCTTGCGACATGATCGTGGCCTCCGAGACGGCTCGCTTTGGCCAGCCCGAGATCAACCTGGGCGTGATCCCTGGGGCGGGCGGCACCCAGCGCCTGACGCGGGCGGTAGGTAAGGCGCTGGCCATGGAGATGGTGCTGAACAACCGCAACCTGACCGCCGAAGAGGCGCTGCGCTATGGGCTGGTCAATCGCGTAGTCCCAGTCGAGCGTTACCTGGACGTAGCTCTCGAATTGGCTAGCGAGATCGCCTCCCGAGCTCCGCTGGCGGTGCGCCTGGGTAAGGAAGCGGTGAACCGCGCCCAGGAAACGCATCTGGCGGACGGCATCGCCGAAGAGCGCCAGGCCTTCTACTTCCTGTTCGCCACCGAAGACCAGAAGGAAGGCATGCGCTCTTTTAGCGAGAAGCGCAAACCGGAATGGAAGGGCCGGTAAAGCCTCTGACGCCGGACGCCTAGACGTGGGACCTTGGACGGTGTAAACTCGCAGTCGTGGAGTTTCGTTATTCGGTGAAACCGAGTAGAAACTCTTAAGACAACGCCAGCTTTTGGCGTTGGCACGCCCCGGTAGCTCAAATGGATAGAGCAAAGCACTCCTAAGGCTGAGGTTGTGGGTTCGAGTCCCACCTGGGGCACCTTACAAGTGATTTAGAAGCAAGTTGATAAAAATGTTCGCAAGGGTGGAGGGCAGCTATTTAATATTTTTCCAACTCTTAACTTTCGTTTTTCGCATTTTACTTGCAGTATTTTCATATTCTATGCTAGCTGCCCGATTCCAATAAGGTCTATTAAAGCGCTTCGTAAAATAAAGGCCCAATCCGGGAATTCCGAATGAAATCCAGTTAGATCCGTCTGCCCCTTTTCCAATTCTAAATCCTGGAAATCCCCAGCTCCACCCAACACCGCTCCGAGATACAGAACCACGGACGCCCCCTCCGATATTAATATATTTACGCCAGCGCCAAACCATGCTCAAGCACCATAATTGGATGGCCATATTCAATTGATTCACCTGCAACAAAGACCTTCTGCTCTTTTTTAATTGGATCAATTACCCAACCCAATGAATAGGCATGATTAAAAAATGCTTTTTGTGTTTTTCGATCCGTGCCACTAAAAAATGCCCCGAGGTTCGGGTGGCTGTGGTACCAACCGACAACAAGGTCTTCGTGATTACGTCCAGCTAATTGATTCCATATTTCGGAGCTCATTTCTAGTGCGACAGCAGAATTTCGATAACTAATGCTACTAACAGATTTCATTGATAATTATTAGTGGTGCGCTTGGATTCTGAGAATGACCTTGATTTTGCCAAACATGACCAATAAGCAAGCCCCCCAATTCACGATAATCTGATTCCAAATGTGACATGATTGCGCGAACGCGCGTTTGTAACACATAGATTCGTCATTGTTCTCCGCAAACCTACCAATTAATTTTCCGTAAGCTAAATTTATGAGCTTAATAATTTGCTCGTTGTGCGCCTTCATGAACGGGTCAGCCTTGTCTGGATGATAAACCTTCACTAGAGTTAAGTAGGCGGTTTTTACCTCGTCTTTCGTCGCATTTCTTGGAACATTTAATAATTCGTACGGATCCAGTCCCGTGAGACGTGAAAATTCGTCAGATAAATTGGGGTTTCTGTTTTTCCACTTCATTTTACACTCAATATCATTCCGCTCTCGCTAACAATGATTTGATATCCGTACCTGTTGTGATTGACTAGAAGGCCGCGTACGCGAACGGTTTTCCCAACTAATTGGTAAAGAAGCGAGCTTCCACCAATTTTACTAACATCCCCTTTGAAAACAACCATTTTGAAACCACGCGTCCACCGAGCGTTTTCAAACATGACGGCATAATCGGTGCCACGCCGGCTTTGTAGAATTGTATACACCAATTCTTCAAAAGTAGCGACGTGACCGAGGTGTTGCCGGTAGTTGGCCATAGTAACGACACTGACATCTGCATTACGGCCGCGAGCTTCATGTAATATAGATACATAAAGTATATTTTTGCTTAAACAAGCCACGCACTGGCCGCTGTTTTCGCTTCTAATAACCTCCATGCTGTGAGACTGGTAAAAAACCTTGCACTTCTGACACTGGAAAAGACCTAGAGACGCTTGAAGGGGTGCACCGGTATATGCATCCATTAGATCTTTTAATTGGAAATCTGTGGTTAGCTTCGCCTCAGCCCCGACGGTACTAAAAACAATAGATGCCTTAGCGGGTCTAGCAACTGTGGATGGGCGATAGAGATTAGGATTTCGTTCGGTCCTCGGAGTTGAAGTGGGAGTAGGTCGTTGGCTTTGATTTGTACGTGGGTGACGAGCGCGTCTCGCCCCCTCATTCCGAGAATTCAAGTATGCTATTATTGCTCAAATAACCCCAATTAAAATTAGGATTTCCATTTTTCCCTAGGTGAGATGATTTTATACGAAAATACTAAGTGTGGCGTTTGGGCACCCTGCTCCACGCTTAGTACAATAAACCATTCCAACCATCTAACCAAGGGAACTAACATGCCCACCCTAACCGCTCCGACGTCCCTATCGAAGCCACCTGGGGGCCTGGGACAAGCAATTCGAAAAAGCCAAGAAGGACCTGCCAAGCTGAAGAAGTACAACGGCAAGCTGATCACGGCTGCCAAGCCGGCGGATTGGTTCGAGGTCTATGAAAAGCAGGCCGTAAGCCTGGGCGAGCTGGGCGGTTTCGTGGGCTGGGCCGCTACGGTGGACAACAGCGACGAGCAGGCCAAAAGCCGCCAGGGCTGATCGCCAAAGTGTGAGTCGCAGACCAGGCACTAAAAACCTTCATAAACTTGTTCTGGAGGCGATTGCCGCTTCGTTAATTATTACATTACGAATGTCTTAACTATTGAGGGTAAATGTCCTTTTGATCGAGCCCTTATTCCCCTTAGATTCGATAGAACTTCAACTTCTGATTCGTCAGAAGCATTCCAAGAGGTGATCCATGAGGAGAAAAGCTCCAATCTTTGCTGTTTTGGCAGTCCTGGCTCTGGCCGTCCCGGCTTGTATTGAATCCAGCGATGTGACGAATTTGCAGGCCACCGTAGGGGTATTGGAGACTCAAATAAACGCGCCCGGTGCAGGGGAGGTTGCCCCTGCCGAAGGTACCAATGTGGATTTGGGACCGGCGGATGTCGAATTTACTTTGGCGGCGGGCGGTGATGGGTACAGCCTGCTGTTCTATGGCGTCGACGGGGAGATAGATGGGGTGGCCAATCCAACGTTGGTCGTCAACCTCGGCGACGTAGTGCAGATAACTCTGATCAACGCCCAGGCAATCGAGCACGATTTACGCATTGACGAGTTCAGCGTGGCGACTGGATCGGTGACGCAGTTGAATGAAGAACGCGTGATTACTTTTGTAGCCGACCAGGAAGGCACCTTCGAATATTACTGCGGCATTCCCGGGCACCGCGCGGCTGGCATGGTAGGAATGCTGCAGGTTGGAGAGCTATCGGAGGTTGCCGCGGGGACTTCCATCATCAAAAATCCCAGCGACCTGCCCGGACCTTTAGGCGGCCGCGGGCCGCAACTGGTGCAGGTGGAATTGGTTGCGCAGGAAGTGGAGGGCCAGCTGGCCGAGGGTGCGACCTACCCTTATTTCACCTTCAATGGCACGGTGCCTGGACCTTTCATTCGCGCCCAGATCGGCGACACGGTCGAAATCACCATGACCAACGAGATGGACAGCTCCTTCACCCATTCTGTGGATTTGCACGCGGTTAACGGGCCCGGTGGCGGCGCGGTATACACGCAGGTGATGCCCGGCGAGACCAAGGTCGTCACCTTCAAGGCCCTGAATCCGGGCATCTATGTTTATCACTGCGCAACGCCTAGCGTGGCTCATCACATAACCAGTGGCATGTATGGGCTGATCCTGATCGAGCCCGCAGGCGGTTTGCCTCCTGTGGACCGCGAGTTCTATGTGATGCAGGGGGAGATCTACACGGAGGAGGCTTTTGGGGCTAAGGGCCAACTCACCTTTAGCGTGGACAAGATGCTCGATGAGACCCCGGAATACCTGGTGTTCAACGGCGCCTCGCGGGGGCTGACCGCGGAAGAAAACAGGTTGACCGCCAATGTAGGTGACACTGTGCGCATCTACTTCGGCGTGGGCGGCCCCAACTTTACATCCTCCTTCCATGTCATCGGCGAGATCTTCGATAAGGTCTATCCCTTTGGCTCCCTCGCTGCGGATGCGCTCACCGACGTCCAGACTATTTCGGTGGCGCCCGGCGGGGCTTGGATAGTGGAATTTACCCTGGATGTGCCCGGCGACTACATCCTGGTTGACCACGCCTTGAGTCGCTTGGAGCGCGGCTTGGTGGGTATCCTGCACGTCGAGGGAGAAGAAAACCCGGAGATCTTTCATGAAGGGGCTGCAACAGAGTAAAGAATCCACACATGGAAAACAAGGAGGACCTGTCTGGCCCTCCTTGTTTTCGATTCTTTCGCCTGCCCAGGGGGGGTTGGTTCCTACCGGCATTATGGCCGGCGAGGAGGGCGCCACGGCAGGTTATCACCGCTTCATGCAGGCCGGCGGCTCGCGCTATGCGATGGACCTGTTCAAGCTGGCTGGCGTGGATATGAGCAGCAAGGCGCCCCATCGAAGCTGCCTTTCGCGAACTGGAAATTAATGTCCAGAAGTTGGAAGAACTAGCAGCTAAGCGCGGCTTGTAATTTTTCTAACCCTGCTGAAGGATCGTTACCCGGCATAGCCGGCAGATGCCCTGGCGTTGCATTGCAACGCAGCCAACCTGCCCATGGCGGATACATTCCGCCAAGGGCAAAAAAAGGAGGCCGGTTCTCGGCCTCTTTTTTTGTTTTAAGAATGTTTTTATTCGCGGCGCTATGGAAGATACACCAGTGAAACTTTATCGAACCATATTTTACCGCTGTCGGCATCAAATACCAACAATATACATATCTCATCATAGTCTGCGGCCGCGGTCGCCGACACCTGGTGCGAAGTCCATGGTGAGGTTCCGCCAGGTATAGCGAACACTTCAAAGTTGACGGAGGCACCCAGGTTAAAGAATTCCACGTAGGCGGTTGCCTCCCCTCCTCCAAGATTAATCGATTTGCCTTTCGTCCAGGCCTTTAATTTAAACTCTTGGCCGGCAATGGTGCCCGTAAGGCCAATACATTGACCCAGATATTTGAGGGTATTATCGCCCACCATTTTGAAGGAGCAGGACCCTGCATAACTCTGGTTGCATACGCGCTTATCCACGGATGTTAGAAATGCCCCAAACCAGCTGGCGGGTAAGCTGGGCCCACTTTCGAAGGAACCGTTGGATATGTAGTTGTAATTGGCGGTAATGCCAACCTGGGCTTGCGCGTCCTGAGTACCACCTACAAAGATGGCCAGGGCGAGGACGGCCAGCAGCAGGGCGGCCAAAACGGTGCGTCCAACAGCGGAATTGCGACTGGCTTTGATCGGTTTGATGCTTGAAATGTTAATTGCTTTCTCCCTGGAGCCTTTGGTTAGCGGCCCCATATCTCGCACGATTTGAACCAGGCTTGCCCACCCTCGACAGCCCCGGTCCGCCAGGGAGGGACCAGAATTCTCGCACAGTAAGTTGCACCTGCCAATAATGAAGGGTTGCGCACGCAGATGCCTTTTGTGCTGGGTTGGAACGCTGTTTTGGTTGGGACCCTCGGTTTTCCTTAGCTCCATCCTCTGCCCTCATCCTCGGTCCCCGGTAACTGTTCACTACTCAGTGCCTCCCTTATAATCCCGCCATGCTCGCCATCCAACAGATCGATACGGCTTCAAAGGCCGAGGCGCGCCGTTTCGTAGAGTTTCCTTACAAGCTATATCGCGATTGCGCGCAGTGGGTGCCGCCGCTGTTCATCGACGCCTACATGTTCCTTGACCAGAACAAGCATCCCTTTTACGAACATTCGGATGCGGATTTCTTCGTGGCGGCGCGCGACGGCGAGGTGGTCGGGCGCATCGCGGCCATCGAAAATAAACCTTACAACCAATATCACCATAAAAAGCAGGCCCAGTTCTATCTCTTCGACACCGTCGAAGACCAAGAGGTGGCCGCGGCGCTCTTTGAGCACGTTTTCGAATGGGCGCGCAGCCGCGGCCTGAACCAGGTAGTAGGGCCCAAGGGCTTTGGTCCGTTGGACGGTTACGGCATCCAGGTGGAAGGTTTCGAACACCGCCAGGTGATGACCATGATGAATTACAACTACGCCTATTACCAGCGCCTGGTGGAGGCGCTGGGCTTCCGCAAGGAAGTCGATTTCGTTTCCTGCTATCTGGACCGCAACACTTTCCATTTCCCGGAGCGGGTGCACAGCATCGCCGCTCGCGTGGAGCAGCGTGGCACGCTGGGAGTCAAACGGTTTCGCAACAAGAAGGAACTGGTGGCATGGGGGCCGCGTATCGGCCGCACTTATAACGAAGCCTTTGTGAACAATTGGGAATACTATCCACTCAGCGAACGCGAAGTGGCTTTCGTCATTCAGAACATTATGGTGATCGCCGACCCCAAACTGATCAAGATCATCACCCATGGCGAGGACATCGTCGGCTTCCTGTTCGCCTTCCCGGACGTGTCGGCGGCCTTGCAGCGTGCCCGCGGGCGCCTGTTCCCGTTCGGCATCCTCGACCTGCTGCTGGAGCTGCGCCGCACCAAGTGGGTGGCGCTGAACGGAGCCGGCGTGCTACCGGAATTCCAGGGCCGCGGCGGCAACGCCTTGCTGTATTCCGAGACGGAGAAGACCCTGCGGGATTTCCAGTTCCAGCACGGCGATCTGACCCAGGTGGCCGAATCCGCCTGGGAGATGCGCCGCGACCTGGAGAACCTGGGCGGCAAGCGCTACAAGAACCACCGCGTGTACATCAAGGATATCTGACGCGTGCCTGTGGATAACTCCGACGATCCTGTGGATAACCCTGGGTTTTTTGGGGCAGTTCCCTCGTAGCCTGTCGGTGTATGGTGGTTTACAACCGGGGGATAACTTCTATACTTTTGTTGAAAACTAGCCTGCTTAGGCCCTTTCCCCGTAGAAACGCCACTTTGTTAGTTTTCTGTACACAACAAAAAGACTTCGTTTCGTTGGGTAGTTGGCACATGCCTGGGGTCGGCAGGTCTTAGAAAGCTCTCCTATGGGGGGTGTTTGGATCGTCCACAGTCTTATTCCGCTTATCCCCAGGCACTACTATTATTACTATAAAGAGAACTACCTAATAGATATAGGAGAATAATTAAGATATAAGCTTCTGTTATAACTAGGCGTCTATTTAATGGAGCCGCGATGACGATCACCTACACATGGTTAGGACACGGTACCTCTAGCCTTTCAATAGGCGGATTCTCCGTGGTCATAGACCCCTACTTTGCCGATAACCCGGCCGCCGCCACCACGGTGGACCATGTTGAGGCCGACTTCATCCTGGTCAGCCATGGGCATTACGACCATGTGCAGGATGTGGAGCCGCTGGCCAAGCGCACCGGCGCCCTGGTGATCAGCAACCCCGAGATCGCCAGTTGGTTTGAGGACAAGGGGCTGAAGACCCACGGGCAGCCAATCGGGGGTTGGCAGCAGCATCCCTTCGGCCAGCTCAAACTCACTATCGCGGAACACGGCTCCAAGCTGCCGGACGGAACCAGCGGCGGCAGCGCCGCCGGCTTGCTGATCGAAGCCGAGGGCAAGAAGATCTACCTGGCCTGTGACACCGCTATGTTCTCCGACATGAAGCTGATCGGCGAGGTAGGTCTGGATTTGGCGGTGCTGCCGATCGGCGGACACTACACCATGGGGCCGGACGACGCGCTGAAGGCGGTCAAACTACTCGAACCCAAGCAGGTGGTTCCCGTGCACTACAGCACCTGGGATCTGATCAAGCAGGATCCACAAGTCTGGGCGCAGCGCGTGGGAAAAGAAACCAAAACCAAAGTGCACGTGCTCATTTCCGGCGAAAGCTTGGAAGTATAAAAAGCTGAAAAAGAGCGCCTGATGACACGACCGACGCACTATAGTCCTTTACCGCCAGTGGGGACGGTGAAACTAAATCGGGCCAAAGAGCATATCAACCAACTGAATGCGGAATTCGGGAAGTTTCTTGACGAAAAGCCTTATAAGTTTTCCGTCCAGTACGACAAAGATAGAACTCTTGGCAATCTCATAGTACGGGTCAGGAAGGACGCTCCCATTCTGCGATGGTCTGTTTTGATTGGTGATGCCATCCATAATTTGCGCTCTGCGCTTGACCATATGGTCTGCGAGCTCGTATTGACGGGCAAGTCCCAAATTACCCGACACAACCAATTCCCCATTCACAAAACCGCCCATGACTACAAATCCAACAAGAGCAGAGAGATAAAGGGAATTTGCCCCAGAGCGGAGCATATCATTGACAGACTCCAGCCTTATGGCGATGGGAACAAGTCGTATTGGCGGCTTCATCAAGTCGATATTTACGACAAACACCGCCTCTTCATCACAGCCATCGACACTCTTAGTCTGCTTGTCATCAAACCCAGCCCAGCTTGGAAGAGACTCATCGACACCGGCACTCTCACCTTGTACAAAATCCCTCACCCATTGATAGACGGCACAAAAATCCTTACTTTTCCCATTCCCCCAGAAGCCCGTGAGGAGAATTTTGACCCAGATAGTCTCGAAGCCACTTGGAATATTAGGCTTCTCAGTCCTCCTGAGGTGAGGGGGGAATTTATTAGCGCTGTGTTTGCCGAGTTCGAGAACACGGTCTCGAAAACTCTGCGAATGCTCTCCAGGTTGCTTTAGGCTTTCTTTTTGATCTTCCATAATCTATACAGTCAGGGAGCACTTGCCATTACTAATTACTAAACCCGGCAACTATTGTTATTATTACCAGAGCCAACCCACAGGAGCGCACATGTTTGAAAAGATGAAGGGCCGCCGCGAAGAGGAAGACCGCATCCGCAAGGAAGGCAGACTGCCGCCCGGCCAGGCCCTGACCCAAAAGTTCCCTGTGCTGCACTATGGTCCCATCCCGCGTTTCAACCCGGCCACCTGGGACCTGCATGTGTGGGGCGAAGTGGAAGAGGAGAAGCGCTGGACCTGGGATGAATTCCAAAAGCTGCCACGCCGCACAGCGAAGTTGGATATCCATTGCGTCACGCGCTGGAGCAAATTCGACACGACCTGGGACGGCGTGTCGCTCAAAGACTTGGTGGACCAGCGGCATATTAAGCTCAACAAGGGCGCCAAGTTCGTGCTGCAGCACGCCGAATACGGCTTCACCGTCAATGTGCCGGTCGAAGTGGCCCTGGCGGAAAATTTCCTGATGGCGGACAAGTTCGAGGGCGAGCCGCTGACCCCGGACCACGGCTACCCGCTGCGCGCCATCGTGGGTTTCATCCCCGGCAAGCAAGAACTGGAAACGCCGTACTTCTGGAAAGGCGCCAAGTGGCTGCGTGGTCTCGAATTCCTCACCGAAGACCAGCTCGGCTTCTGGGAGCAGGCTGGCTACCACAACCGGGCCAACGTATGGGAGGAACAACGCTTTGCCCGAGGGTGGTAAACGTCACCGGTCTCATTCTGAGGCGGGCCATGCCCTGAGCGAAGTCGAACGGGTCGGCGAGCCGAAGAATCCTTATAATGTTCTCTTCCGAGTAACCAAGTTCTGCTCCGCAGGCGATTTGCTTTTCAGCGCGCACCCATGAAGAATTGCGTTTCCGTTTTTCCAATATTATTAATATTCCTGGCCGCGTGTTTGCCCGCGCCCGTTGTGCAGGCGACCTCGCCTTCTCCAACGGAAGAAGCGCGAAGTACGGCAACCCTTTCCGCGGCGCTGACCAAGGAGACGCCATTAGGCGCGCTCGACAAAGAGACCTGCCTGGCTGCTGGGGGCAGGATCGAGCAGCACACGCTGGTTTCCGAAATTTTCGACGACGGATTGACCTTCCGCGTATACACACCGCCTTGTTACCAAGAACGCGCCGATGAGCGCTATCCGGTGCTGTACCTCATCCACGGGCAGTCATTCAATAATGAACAATGGGACCGAATAGGAGCCGATGAGGCAGCGGATAGGCTGATCGTGTTAGGCGAGGTAGCACCATTCATTATCGTGATGCCGCACGACCACAATTCGCTGCGGCCCACCGTTGGGTTCTTCGATGACGCATTCCTGCAAGAGCTGATCCCCTGGATTGACGCCGAATACCGCACGCTGGCTGACCGTGAACATCGCGCCGTCGGCGGCATTTCGCGCGGCGCATCGTGGGCTATCCATTTCGCACTGACCGAGCCCGACCTTTTTGGGGCGCTTGGCGGGCATAGTCCGCCGGTTTTCATCGAAGAGGCCAACAAGGTAGCCGGTTGGCTAGACACGATCCCCGAGGAGTTGATGCCGCGCATCTGGCTGGATATCGGGGACCGCGACACCAAGAATATTATGGACTCCGCATTTTGGTTCGAGAGCCTGCTCGACGAACGCGACCTCCCGCACGACTGGCACCTGTTCAGCGGGAACCACAGCGAGGAGTATTGGAGCAGCCACGTGGAGTTGTATCTGCGCTGGTATGCGGCGGAGTGGTAAAGTTCGTCACTGCGAGCACTTCGCTCTGCTCAGCGTAAACTCCGCGAAGTCTCTCCTGGCTCGTGGTGGAGATTGCCGCCCATTCGCTAAGCCAAGGCTTTGCTTGGCTAGCTCAGGGCAGGCTCTGGGCTTGCTTCGCAAGCCACTCCTCGCAATGACGAGAGGGGTCCCGCCGTTATAATTCCGCCATGCCGCTGAGCCGCGCAGACGTCGAACACATCGCCAACCTGGCGCGCCTTCACCTGACCGAGGAGGAAAAAGAGCGTTATCGGGAGCAGCTTTCCAATATTCTCGACCACATCAGCAAGTTGCAGGAATTGGATACCAGCGCCGTGCAACCTATGAGCAGCGTTGTGGTGGAGCAAGCCCGCTTGCGCGAGGACGAGCCTGGCCCGGCCATGCCGCGCGAGGACCTGCTGAGCGACGCGCCGGACGTGGCCGACGACCAGTTCCGCGTACCGCCGGTGTTGGGCGGGCCGCCGTGAGCGACCTGCACACGCTGACAGTCGCGCAAGCCCTGAAAGGCCTGCGCGCCGCAGATTTCTCCAGCCGCGAACTGACCGCGGCCTATCTCAAACGCATCGAAGAACATAACCCGCGTCTGAACGCCTATCTGTATGTGGCCGGCGAGTCCGCCTTGAAAGCCGCGGCCAAAGCGGACAAAGAGCTGGCCAAAGCCCGCAAGACTAAAAGCAAACTCCCCCAGCTGCTCGGCCTGCCCATCGCGGTTAAGGACGTGCTCACCGTGGCTGGTATGCCGGCCACCGCTGGCTCGCGCATCCTCGAAGGATTCGTGCCCACCTACAACGCTACTGCCGTGCAACGTTTATTGGACGCCGGCGTGGTCGTCCTCGGCAAGACCAATACCGACGAATTCGCCATGGGCTCCTCCACCGAAAATTCCGCCTACGGCGTGGTGCGCAACCCGTGGGATGAGGAGCGCGTGCCAGGCGGATCCAGCGGCGGCAGCGCCGCGGCGGTGGCCGCCGGCTTGGCGCCGGTAGCGCTGGGCACCGACACCGGCGGCTCGGTGCGCCAACCCGCCGCGCTGTGCGGGCTCACCGGCCTCAAGGCCACTTATGGGCGCGTCTCGCGTTATGGGCTGATCGCCTTCGGCTCCTCGTTGGATACCGTGGGCGTGCTGGCCCGAACCGCCCAGGACGCAGCGACAATCCTGGGCGTAATGGCCGGATTTGACCCGCGCGACGCCACCACGCTGCAAAACGCCGCTCCAAAGATCAAGCTCAACGGCAAGTTCGAGCTAAAAGGATTGAAGATCGGTGTGCCCAAGGAATATTTTATCGAAGGCCTGCAGCCCGAGGTGGAGCAAGCTGTGCGCGCTGCCATCGCCCAGTTGGAAGATTTGGGTGCGGTGGTCAGCCAGATCAGCCTGCCACACACCGAGTATGCGTTACCGGTGTATTACATCATCGCCCCCGCCGAAGCCTCCGCCAACCTGGCGCGCTTCGACGGCGTGCGCTACGGCCTGCGCGTGCCTGAAGACAAATTATTCGATATGTTCACCCGCACGCGCGGCCGGGGTTTTGGCCCCGAAGTGAAGCGGCGCGTCATGATCGGCACCTATGCCCTCTCGGCCGGCTATTACGATGCCTACTATGGCCAGGCGCAAAAGGTGCGCACACTGATCCGCCGCGATTTCGAGCAGGCCTTTGAGCAGGTGGACCTGATCGCCGCGCCTACCACGCCCAACAGCGCATTCCGCATTGGGGCGCACAGCGGCAACCCGCTTGACATGTACCTGGAAGACGTGTTCACCCTGCCGGCCAATTTGGCCGGGGTGCCCGGCCTGGCGCTGCCGGCCGGCTTCGACAGCCAGGAATTGCCGCTCAGCCTGCAACTGATCGGCCCGCATTTTTCCGAAGAGCACTTGCTGCAAGTAGCTCACGCTTACCAACAAATTACCGATTGGCACACGGTTACGCCTATGGCGGCCATGGACGCCCGGCGATGAGGCCGATTTTCGAAGAATTTTCCAAGCCGGTCCTCGAGCGCATGGCTTATCTGGAGCAGCGCGATGCCCGCGAGCGCAAAGACGGCACGCCTCCGCTGAAACGGTTGCGCCAGGTCCCGCCGCAAACCGGCATGCTGCTGGCCTT
The DNA here is from genome assembly GCA_964572455.1 of uncultured Anaerolineaceae bacterium. Taxonomy (GTDB): domain Bacteria; phylum Chloroflexota; class Anaerolineae; order Anaerolineales; family UBA11579; genus JAMCZK01. The sequence continues at coordinate 17,112 of CAZNFL010000007.1, read as the reverse complement.
GCTGGCGGCCGGCGCGCCGCCCGGCCTGGTGGTGGAGATCGGCACCAGCGGTGGCTATTCGTCGCTGTGGCTGGCCCAGGCTTGCCAGCAACGGGGCGGCAAACTGCACACCTTTGAACTGCTGCCGGAGAAAGCCGAGCTGGCCCGCGAAACGTTTGCCAAAGCCAAGATAGAAGAACTGGTCGATCTTGCGCACGGCGATGCCCGTTCTAAAATTAAGGAGTACGAAGAGATCGCCTTCTGTTTTCTGGATGCAGAAAAAGAAATGTATGCCGAATTCTATGAGTTGCTTGTGCCGCGCTTGCTGCCCGGCGGCATGCTGGTGGCCGACAACGTCATCAGCCACAAAGACGAGCTGCAAGACTTCGTCGACAAAGCGCGCAAGGATAAAGCGGTAGACGCAGTGGTGCTGCCGGTGGGCCTGGGCTTGCTGGTATGCACTAAACTGGAGAACTGATGGCAGAGCCGCTCAAGATTATCATCCCCATGGCGGGCTTCGGGACCCGGTTGCGCCCGCACACCTGGAGCCGGCCCAAGCCCCTGCTCAGCGCGGCAGGCGACACGGTGCTGGGCCACGTGCTCAAGTTGCTGCGCACCGCGCCCGGCGCCGAGCAAGCCGAGTTCGTCTTCATCGTCGGCTACCTGGGTGACCAGGTGCAGCGCTATATGCGGACGGAGCATCCCAATATCAAAACCCACTTCGTGGAGCAGAAAGAATTGCTGGGCCAATCCCACGCCCTGGCGCAGGCGCGCCAGTTTTTGCATGGCCCCACCATCGTGATCTTTGTGGATACCGTGGTCGAAACCGATTTCTCCGGCCTGGATAAAGAGGAGGCCGACGCGGTGGCCTGGGTGAAACCCGTGGAGGACCCGCGCCGCTTTGGCGTAGCTGCGGTGGACGCCGATGGCTGGGTAACCGGACTGATCGAGAAGCCCAGCGACATGAGCAACAACCTGGCCGTTGTGGGCATTTATTATTTCAAGCGCGGCGAAGACCTGATGGCCGCCATCGACGAGCAGATGCAAACAAGGGCGCGCACCAAGAACGAATACTTCCTGGCGGATGCCATCGACCTCATGCTCAAAAAAGGCTTCAAGATGCGCATCAAAGTGGTGGATGAGTGGCTGGATGCCGGTCTGCCGGAATCGGTGCTCGAAACCAACCGCCGCCTGCTGGACAAAGGCCGCGACAACTCCGCCGAAGCCGGCCAGCGCAGCGGCGTGACCATCAAGCCGCCGGTGTATATCCACCCCAGCGCCACCGTGGAGGCCTCCACCGTGGGGCCCTATGTGTCCGTTGGCCGCGATTGCGTGGTGCGCAACAGCACCATCGAAGACGCCATCCTGGAACCCGGCGCCCTGGTGGAAGACAGCACCCTGCAGAACTCGATGCTGGGCGAACGTAGCCAGGTACGCGGCGTGCACGGCACAGTGAATATTGGGGACGATTCACAAGTAAATGAGAAATCAGGCTAACGGTATGAACGGTCAAGCTTCTTGGTACTATAATCTTCGAAAGAATCGCTCAATGTTCTCTATTCCAGCTATATCCACAGGAAAACGATGAAACCTAAATCAAACTCTCGCGTTTTGATCGTGACCTTAGTTGCCTTGTCTGCGCTGCTGGCCGCCTGCGGCGGCGCCCAAGTCCAACCCACCTTGGCGGCCACCGTTCCGCCAGCGGCCACCAGCACTCCCACCCAGAGCCCCTTCACCAATCCGGCCGTTCCCTTCGAGGCCGTGGTGCAGATCTGGGCTGCCTTCTATGACGAAGTTGGTGAGTTGCAGATCGGCTGGACCGGCTCTGGCACCATCATCAGCCCTAATGGCCTCATCCTCACCAACGCCCATGTGGTGCTGCCTGACCGGTATTTCCCGGTGGACGAATTGATCATAGCTATGACGGTCGATCAGGATGCGGACCCCGTGCCCTCTTACTTCGCCGAGGTCTTGCAGGCAGACGCGACGCTGGACCTGGCGGTGATCCGCATCACCCATGACTACGACGGCAACGAAGTGCCATCAACTTTGGTCTTACCCTATGTCACGATGGGCAATTCGGATGATCTCAACCTGGGCGACCGGCTGACCATCCTGGGCTACCCCGGCATCGGCGGCTCCACAGTCACGCTGACCAGCGGCGAAGTGAGCGGTTTCACCAGCCAGCCCGATTATGGCATCCGCGCTTTTATTAAGACCTCCGCCACCATTGCCGGCGGCAATAGCGGCGGAATGGCGGTGGATGCCAGCGGCAACCTGGTGGGCGTGCCCACCCAGCTGGGTTACGGCGGGACGGACCAGTATGTGGATTGCCGCGTGCTGGTGGATACCAATCGAGATGGCCTGGTGAACGACTCGGATAACTGCGTGCCCACGGGCGGCTTCATCAACGCCCTGCGGCCTGTGGCCCTGGCCGTGCCGCTCATCGAAGCTGCCCAGCGCGGTGAGGTGAGCATCATCGGCGCCGAAGAGCCGGTGGCAGCCGTCGAACCCGTGGTCAGCGGGGCGATCACCGATGATTTCTCTGACGAAGCCAGCGGCTGGGATGTGTACTCTTTCGAATCGGGCTCGGCTTACTATTTGATTGGCGAGTACTACCTGGAAGATATCAACGGCTCCCCGTATTACCAGGCGCTCTCCAACCGGAACCTCGATAATGTCCAAATGGGCATTGACGTGCGCGTGGAGCAGAGTGATGGCGTCAACGAGATCGATTTCATCTGCCGCTACGTGGACGAGAGCAATAACTACGAGTTCCGTCTGTTTGAGGATGGCACCGTCGGCATTTCGAAATGGCTGGCTGGGGATTACATCACCCTGGTCGAGAAGCAGGCCGGCAGCGCGCCGCTGGGGTCTGGCGTCCACCGCGTCACAGTAGTGTGCGACGGCACCCACCTGTCACTCAGCGTGGACGGCTCACTGGTCGCCGAAGTTTTGGATGACAGCTTTGTTTCCGGCGATCTGGGCTTGGCCGTGTACACCGCGGACAACTATTTCTTGGCCGCCTTCGATAACTTCGAGGCGGTGGCGCTTGGCAGTGACCTGGTTAGCGGAGAAACCGTATTCCTCGATGACTTCTCCGACCCCTCCAGCGGCTGGGTCGAGGAATCAGACCCGGATTGGGCTACATACTATGAAGGTGGCCGCTACTTTTTACAGGTCAACCCGAACCAGTTTTCACTGACCAGCCCTCTCCTTGAGACTACCTACACCAATATCGTGGTCAATGTGGACGTGAACATCGAACAACCCGCCCATGACGGGGACATCGGCGTCTTGTGCCGCTATGTGGATGCAGATAATTTCTACGCCCTGGAGGTCTCGGAAGACGGGTACTACTCCATCTGGAAAGAGGTAAATGGCGAAGCGGTTTATTTGGTTGACTGGGCTTTGTCCGATCTGGTTCCCGTCGATAGCTCGCCTTTCGTGATCAACGCCTCTTGCGATGGGTCACAGCTTTCGGTCGGGATCAACGGCGAGTTGCTGGCCACGGCCACTGACACGGATTTCGCCACTGGCTACGTGGGCCTCATCGCGGGCACCTGGGAGAACGGCGGGCTGGTGGTCTCCTTCGATAATTTCGAAGTGATCGAATACTAGCCCTCCCTGCCAAAACACCAATACTGAAAGCCGCCCAAATTTCGGGCGGCTTTTTATTATCTTCAACAGTCGACCTTAAACGTTAAGCTTTTAGCCTTGGTTATAATCCCAGATCTGCAGCCATGAGCCAACAATACCAACCCGTCATCGGGCTCGAAGTGCATGCTGTCCTGGAGACGCGCTCCAAGATGTTTTGCGATTGCCCGGTTGTGGATTCCACCCACCAGGAGCCTAACGTGGCCGTGTGCCCGGTGTGCGCCGGCATGCCCGGCATGCTGCCGGTCATCAATCGCGCTGCGGTGGAATATGCCCTGCGCGTGGCCCTGGCGCTGAATTGCCAGGTGCACACCACCAGCATCTTCGCCCGCAAAAGTTATTTTTACCCGGACCTGCCTAAGGGTTACCAGATCTCGCAATACGAGCAGCCGCTAGCCACGGATGGCTGGCTGCTGGTGGCCGCCGCGGAGGGCGAAGTGCGCGTCGGCATCCGCCGTGTGCATATCGAAGAAGATACTGGCAAGCTGACCCACGTCGAAAAAGGCGCCCAACGCTACTCGTTGGTAGACCTCAACCGCTCCGGCGTGCCGCTGCTGGAGATCGTCACCGAACCCGAGTTGCATTCCGTGGAAGCCGTGCGTAATTGCGCCTATGCCCTGCGCAGCATCCTGCGCTACGTGGGGGTGAACTCCGGCAATTTGGAGAAGGGTTTGCTGCGCATCGAACCCAATATTTCCATTCGCCCAGTTGGAAGCGGCGAATTCGGCACGCGGGTAGAGGTCAAAAACCTCAATAGCTTCCGTTCATTGGAGCGCGCCACCAGCTACGAGCTGAAGCGCCAGGCTGCCCTGGCTGATCAGGGCAAAGCTGTGCAGCAGCAGACCCTGGGCTGGGACGATGTGCGCGGCGTCACCCTGGCGCAGCGCTCCAAAGAAGTCGCCGAAGATTATCGCTACTTCCCCGAGCCTGACTTACCGCCACTCGTGGTGGAGCAAAGCTGGGTGGATGAGATCCACGCCGGCCTGCCGGAACTGCCGCACGCCAAGCAAGCGCACTTTATGCGCGACTATACACTGAGCGCCTATGACGCCGGCGTGCTGGCCGCCGAACGCGAGATGGCCGAGTTCTATGAGGCCGCCGTGCTGGCGGCCAAAAAGGCCGAGCCAAAAGCGGTAGCCAATTGGGTCAGCGGGCCGCTGTTCAGCCTGATGAACGAGGCCGGCGCTGAAACCGGTGACCTGCTATTTGGCCCGGATGAATTAGCCAAGCTGCTCGACCTGCTGGCTGAGGGCGAACTCAACCCGGCCGGTGCCAGAGTAGTCTTGGCGGAACTGTTTGCTAAGGGCGGCAAGCCGGATAAAATCATCAATGCGCGCAGCCTGAAGCAGGTCTCGGATGCCAAGCAACTGGGCGCCTGGGTGCGGAAAGTGCTGGAGCAGCATCCCCAGCAAGTAACCGATTATTTTGGTGGCAATGCCCCCGTGCTCAATTGGTTGTTCGGGCAGGTAGTCAAAGTTTCAGGTGGCAAAGCCAACCCCGATAAATTGCGCGGCGAGCTGGAAAAGCAACTAGCCATAGCCCAGCGCAAACTTAAAAAGGAGAGTAGCTGAATGGCAGCTGACATGAAGGGCAAGGTCGAGGCCTTGGTGATCACCCCTCAATACATGCCGGGTAACCCGGTGGACGAGGTGGAGGTGAATTGGGAAGGCCTGGTGGGCGATAAGCATTATGGCCTCACCATGAAGGCCGGCAGCAGCCAAAAACCGTATCCAAAAGGCAGCCAAGTGCGCAACGTGCGCCAGATTTCGATTGTCTCAGTCGAAGAATTGAGCGCGGTGGCCGAGAACATGCAGCTGCCCGCCATCGATCCAAGCTGGGTGGGCGCCAACATGATGATTTCCGGCGTCCCCGGCCTCACCCAACTGCCCTCGGGCAGCCGCCTGTTTTTTGAGAATGGGGTCGGCATTGTGATCGAGGGCGAGAACATGCCCTGCGTCACCGCCGGCGGCAGCCTGCAAAACCAATTCCCAGACAGGCCCGATATCACCACCGCCTTCCCCAAGAAGGCGATCGGCAAGCGCGGCCTGGTGGCCTGGGTGGAGAAACCCGGTGTCATTCGCAAGGGCGAATCCGTAACCATCCGCCTCGCCGAAGACATTCATACCTGATCTCAGGTGCCATTTGGGGACGATGACTCGTGCCAAACGCCATTCCTTGACTCGCCCAGCAGTATCGGTTAACGTTAAGATTCTTCGGGTCACAATGGCCGTGAACCGCCGGAACAATCAAACCTCAACGAACATAATGCGGGTACTTCACCGAGGCACCCGCATATTTATTTAAAGTAGGGGCGGGGTGTGCCCCGCTCATGCTCGGAGGCTTATGTCAGAGAACACCAACGCATTCCAGATCGCCCAGGCCCAGTTCGACAAAGTCGCCGACCTGCTGCATCTTGAGCCCTACGTAAAAGAGACCCTGCGCTGGCCGCGGCGCGAATTCAAGTTCCAGATCCCGGTGCGCGGCGACGATGGCGAGCTGCAAGTCTTCTTCGGCTATCGTGTCCAGCATAACGATTCGCGTGGGCCCACCAAAGGCGGCATTCGCTTCCATCCATCGGAAACCATGGACACTGTGCGCGCCTTATCTATGTGGATGACCTGGAAGTGCGCCGTGGCCGATATTCCCTTGGGCGGCGCCAAAGGCGGCGTGGCGGTCGACTCAGCCACCCTTTCCCTCAAAGAGAAGGAACGGCTGTGCCGCGGCTGGGTGGATGCCATTTATCGCAACCTGGGGCCGCGCAGCGATGTGCCCGCCCCCGACGTGGGCACCACGCCCCAGATGATGGCTTGGATGATGGACGAGTATTCCAAACTGACCGGCCAATTCGCCCCCGGGGCGTTCACCGGCAAACCGGTGGGCAGCGGCGGTTCTAGGGGACGCAAAGAGGCCACCGGGTATGGCGTTATTTACACGGTGCGCGAAGCCATGAATCATCTCAAGATGGACGGCTCCAAAGCCAGCGCTGCCTTCCAAGGGTTCGGCAATGTGGCGCAATATGCGGCCCTGGGCTTTTCACAGCAGCTCGGCGGCAAAGTGGTTTGCGTCTCCTATTGGGACCGCAAGGATAAGGCCTCGTATAGCATCGTCAGCAGCAAAGGGTTGGACATTCCCTTTCTGCAAAACATCACCGACGAATATGGTTCGATCAACAAAGAAAAAGCCAAGGAACAAGGCTACTCGATTGAAGATGGCGATGCCTGGTTGGCCCAGGACGTGGATGTGCTTATTCCCGCCGCCCTGGAAGGGCAGCTCAATGGCGAAACGGTCAAGAAGCTCAGTGGGAAGGTGAAGCTGGTGGCCGAAGGCGCCAATGGCCCCACCACCCCGGACGCCGACAAAGCCCTCAAGGAACGCGGCATCTTCGTGATCCCGGATTTCCTGTGCAACGCCGGCGGCGTAACCGTCTCCTATTTTGAGAGCGTGCAAAGCGATATGAACTATTACTGGACGCAGGACGACGTCTTGCAGCGTCTCGACACCAAGATCACTGAAGCGTTCAATAAAGTGCTGCAGCTTTCAGCCAAAGAAGGCCTCTATATGCGCGATGCAGCCTACATGGTGGCCATCGGCGCGGTGGTGGAAGCCATGGAACTACGCGGCTGGCTGTAACTTCTAATCGTCATTCGTTCTAAACCTCTCGTCCGGTTCTGTGGGGAGGGTCTCTGACCCTCCCGCTTCCCCTTTGTCATTCCGGGAGATCTAATGTCTCACCACCCGATAAAGATTCGACAACGAGGAATCCCAATTGCCTCAATTCCGAATGACCGAACTTCTGCCAATCATGTAGGCAAATGCCCACGGCGTTTTTTCCCGTTGCGAATTGCTAGCCGATCTCAACTTCAGTCGACATAGGCACAGCCCGCTGAATAGCATCCGCCACTGGGCAGTGTTCCACTCCCCACTTCACTATCTCGCGCAGCTTGGTTTCGTTCGCTCCTTTGGCCGCGATGCGCACCTTCACCTTCACGCTCAGCGGGCCGGCAGGCACCGAGGAGTCCATCCCCAGGATGCCGTAATCATCCGATTCGCTGTCCACCAGCACCTCGAGCTGCGTTAGTTGCAGCCCTTCACGCGCGGCTTGGATGGCGATCAGCGTAGCCGCGCAGCTGGCCAAGCCGGCGCGCATCAGCCAGGCGGGTGAGGGCGCCGCCCCGCCGCCGCCCACGCTGGCCGGCATGTCGCTGAAGACCGCATTGGCATTCGCATCCACAATCCGGAAGTGCAGTCCCTCTTCCAAAGTAGCTTTGGCCCAGGTGTCCGTGTAGCGCGCTTCGCCCCGATGATTGCCTAGGTAATCAATTGCTGCTTCTACCGATTTCTTGATATGTTCTGTTGTCACGTTCTCCTCCGGGGTTTGCAATCAAGCTACCGATTTGACAAAAATTATGGCTTTTGAAAAGCCTCGAGAAATCAGTGTATACTTTGATTAAACCACCCTTCGGGTGCCTCTACAAATGAAAGTCTCTGTCCTCCAGGAAAACCTCGCTCAAGGCCTAAACGTGGTGTCCCGCGCCGTTTCTGCGCGCAGCACCTACCCGATTCTGGCTAATGTGCTCATCGCCGCCGAAGATGGGCGCCTCAAACTCTCCGCCACCGACCGCGAACTGGGTATCACCGCCTGGATCGGTGCCAAGATCGAAGAACCCGGCGCCACCACCGTGCCAGCCCGTACCCTTAGCGACCTGGTGACCACCTTCCCCAATGAGACCATTCAGATGGAACTAGTGGTGCGCACCCAGACCCTGCAGTTGCGCGCCGGCCGTTCCAATGCCGAGATCAAGGGCATCGACGCCCAAGAATTCCCGCCGATGCCGGAGCCGGATAAGTCGGCCGGCATCGAACTCACCGCCGGCGATTTCAAGGAAATGATCCAACAGGTGGTCTTCGCCGCCTCGCGGGACGACGCCCGGCCCGTGCTCACCGGCGTGCTAATCACCGTTGAAGGCAAGACCATGACCATGGCGGCTGCCGACGGCTTCCGCCTGTCTGTGCGCAAGGCCGAGCTGAAATCGGCGGTGGAGCAACCACTGCGCGCTATTGTGCCGGCCCGCGCCCTGAACGAAGTAGCGCGCATCGCCGCTGACGACAAAGAGCAGGTGCACATGGTGCTGCCGCCCGGCCGCGGCCAGGTGGTCTTCAGTCTCAAGGACGCCGAGCTGCGCTGCCAATTGGTGGAAGGCGCTTTCCCCGAATACCAGCAGATCATTCCCAACGGGCACAAGACACGCACCATCGTCTCTGCCGAGTCCTTTTTGAAAGCGGCCAAGCAAGCCGAGATCTTTGCGCGGGAGAGCTCGCATATTGCGCGATTGGACATCAAGCCCGGTGACGGCAAAGCGCCCGGCACAATGGAAATATCCGCCCAATCGGAGGAAACCGGCTCCAACGACAGCAAGATGGACGCCACCGTGGAAGGCGTGCCCATCCTGATCGCCTTCAATGTGCGTTTCCTGCGCGAAGCCCTGGACGTGATGAAGTCTTCTGACGTGGCCCTGGAAACCAGCGCGGCCGCCGCGCCCGGCGTGCTCCACCCCGTCGGCAATGAGGATTTCCTGCACGTGATCATGCCCATGCACCTGGGCAAGTAGTCTCCTCCAGCGATTACAATCTAGCAACTCCCTCAAATCCGCTCATTGCGGGTTTTATCGGCCCGGCATGACGCTTCCTTCAAGTTCCTTCGATCCGACCTATCGCATTTATTTGACTCTGGCGCAATTTCCGCTGCTGCGCCGGCGCATCCGCAACAGGATGCGCCTGGAATTGTTCAAGCGCGGCATCCTTTCGGGCGAAGCTTTGGAGGAGCTGGTGCGCCAGCAGGCTGCGGATTCCCAATTGCGCGAAGGCATCGCCGATGCGGTCAGTGAAGAAGCCGACGAGGACTGGAAACTGCGCGTCGATCTGGTGCGCGAACACCTGACTGACCTGCACTTTGCCAACAACTTACCCTATGAAGTCTTTGAGGATCTTGTAAAGCAAGTCCTCGCCGAGCGCGGCGCGGAAAGCGAAGACCTGCTGCGCACGTTCAACCCGGAGCTGGCGCCGCAAGAAGCCTTGTTCGAGCAAGCTAAGGCGATCGCGCGGCTTCCCGCCAAAGAGCGCGCCAGATATGAAGCCCGCGAACGCGAGATAAAGGTAGTGCTGATCCGCACGATGATCTCGGACCAATTGGCGTACATCAACGTGGCCAAGGAATGGTTTACCCTGGACGATCTGCTCAGTATTCGCAGGCATAAGATCGGCAAGGGCAAAGTGGGAGGCAAGGCCGCGGGCATGCTGCTGGCCTTGCGTATTTTGCAACGCACCGCCGAAAAGGACCTTGGGCAACACGTGACCATCCCCGAATCCTATTTCCTCGGTGCCGACGTGATGTATGCGTTCATGGCGCATAACGGCATGATCCACTGGGCCGATCAGAAATATAAGGAAGTAGACCAAATTCGGGATGAGTACCCCACCATCCAAAAGGAATACGCCGCGGGATCCTTCCCCGCGGATATTAGGGCTGAGCTGGCCCAACTATTGGAGCGGGTGGGCACAGCGCCCATCATCGTGCGCTCGTCCAGCTTGCTGGAAGATAACTTCGGGTCCTCCTTTGCCGGTAAGTACGCCAGCTATTTCTGCCCCAACCAGGGTACCCCCGCGGAAAACCTGGCAGCTTGCATGCGCGCCATTGCCGCCGTGTACGCCAGCGGGCTGAACCCGGATGCCCTGCTGTACCGCCGGGCGCACGGCTTGCAAGATTACGATGAGCGCCTGGGGGTGCTCATCCAGGTCGTGCAAGGCGAGGCTTACGGCCGCTACTACTTCCCGCACCTGGCGGGGGTGGCCTTTAGCCGAAACCTGTTCCGCTGGTCGCCCAAGATCAGGAGCGAGGATGGCTTTTTACGGCTGGTGGCGGGCATGGGTACTCGTGCCGTAGAGCACGTGGGCAACGATTACCCGCGTCTGGTGGCGCTAAGCCACCCGGAATTGCGCGCAACCGCGGATGTGAACGCTTTGCTCACCTATTCCCAACATCAGATCGACGTGGTGGATCTCGAAGACAACAGTTTCAAAACACTCCCTATGAAAGAAGTGTTGGACAACCAGTACCCCTATTTGCCTTTGCTGGCTTCGTTATTCAAGGAGGGCGATCTGCGCCCGATCCGTTCGACGCTGGGTGACGAAGATGGCACGCTGGTGCTAACCCTAGATGGCGCTTTGCGCTCCACGCCTTTGGCCGAGCGCATGCGCCGCATCCTCAAACAGCTGGAGAAGCATTATAAGTCCCCGGTGGATATGGAATTTACCGTCCAACTGCAGCAGGCCAAAGGAAAAAAGACCGACATTAAGTTGTTTATTTTGCAATGCAGGCCGCAAAGCCAGTTGCACGAAGAAGCTGTGCAGCTGCCCGAACGGCTGGATAAAAAGCAATTGATATTTTCCACCGACAAAATGGCGCCCCACGGAAAAGTGAGCGATATTCGTTATGTGCTCTTCGTTCCGCCCGAATCGTATTATTCGCTCCCGAAGGCCGAGGACCGCCAGGCGTTAACCCGCGCCATCGGCCGCCTGAACAGCGTGTTGAAGGGCGAAACCTTTATTTGCGTGGGCCCTGGGCGCTGGGGCACAGTGAACCCGGACCTGGGCGTGAGCGTTTCTTACGCGGATATTTACAACACGCGGGCGCTGGTCGAGGTTTCCGGCAAGGGCGTGGGACCTGCCCCCGAACCTTCTTATGGCACTCATTTCTTCCAGGATCTGATCGAGTCGAACATCTTCCCCTTGGCAGTCTACCTGGATGACAAAGGCTCGGTGCTCAATCGAGAATTTTTCTACGACTCGCCCAACCGGCTCACCACCTGGCTGCCTGAACTCGAAGGGATGCAGAAAACCTTGCGGCTGATCTCCGTTGGCGACGTTACTCCCGGCCACATAATGGAGCTTATAATGGATTCGGAAGCAAATCGTTCGGTGGCTTTTCTCAAGCCGGAGGACCAGGACGCATGAAGCATTTTGTGGCTGTGGCGGGCAATATCGGCGTGGGCAAATCTACGCTGGTCGGCAAATTGTGCGCCCGGCTTGGCTGGCAGCCGTATTACGAGCCTGTGGCTGAAAATCCTTATCTCGAAGATTTCTACGAGAACATGAAAGCCTGGGCGTTCCATTCCCAGGTCTTCTTCCTCAGCCACCGCCTGCGCATGCATTTGTCCCTGCTCGAAGATCCCAAGTCGGTTGTGCAAGACCGGTCGGTCTATGAGGACGCCGAGATCTTTGCCGCCAACCTGTTCCGCCAGGGACAGCTCAATGAACGCGATTATTCGACATACAGCAAACTCTATCGCCTGCTGTGCGACATGCTGAGGCCTCCGGACCTGGTTATCTATTTGCGCGCGTCGGTGCCCACCCTGCAGCGCCGCATCGCTACGCGCGGGCGCGATTTTGAAAGCACCATCCAGGCGGAATACCTGGAGCAGCTAAACGGGCTTTACGAGCAATGGATTGCCAATTTTGCTTTGTGCCCTGTACTGACCGTGCCAACAGATGAGATTAACTTCGTAGCGCACAATGGCCATTTGGAATTGATCACCCACAAGATGGCTGATAAGCTGATGGGGAAAGAGGAAGTAGTGTTTTCGCCTGAAGAGGTGCGCAGCTTTACCGATTGAAGATCGTCAATGGCCAGAAATAAAAACGCCGCTCATTCAGCGGCGTTTTTCGTTGGCGGTGGGGCTTCCTGATCTGCGGGATCCCCGCGCAATACGACGACCAGCTTAATGGCGGTGCGCACTTTGCCGTCGATATCTACATCGGCAAATTCGGGTGCGCAGATGACGTCATAGCCGTCTTCCTTCAGGTAGCCGCGCGCCAAAATAAGCGCCTTAATGGCCTGGTTTACAGCCCCGGCGCCAATGGCTTGAACTTCGGCGCGTTTATTTTCGCGGAAAACACCGGCAATAGCTCCGGCGACTGCTGATGTTCGAGAGGAACCTGAAACCTTGATGACGTCCACGTAGGTCCCTGCCAGCTGTGCTGTGCGCAGGTTGGCTAGACAGCGCTTTGGCGTGATTCTACAAGGTTTGTTATGAGGAATCAACAGCACATTAATTTTTGCGTGAAAAGACACACAAAGAGGCCGCGTTGAGGCCCGCCGAGAGCGCTGTGATAGACTCGGCCGCGATGGACGAAAAAACGCTCAATACGCTCGAATACCCGAAAGTATTGGAGCGTTTAGCGCGGCACACGGCCTTCTCCCTGTCGGCGGAACGCGCCCGCCAATTGCGCCCGGCGCAAGACCTTGCGGAGGCCCAGCGCGGGCTGGATCTAACCTCCGAGGCGCGCGGGCTACTAAAGGACCAGCCGCAAACCAGCATTGGCGGCGCCCGCGACCTGCGAGCTTATTTGGAGAACGCCAGGCGCGGGTTGGCGCTCACCCCGGCCGAGTTGCTGGATGTAAAAGGCACGCTGGTCGCCGGGCGCAACTTGGCGCGCCAACTAGCCGATGAGGCCGCGAAATACTCATTACTGGCCGCCATCGCCGCTGGGTTTCCCAGCCCCGCTGGCGTGGTGGACGCCATCAGCAAAGCTATCTCCGCCCGGGCCGAGATCCTGGATGCCGCCTCGCCCAAGCTGGCTTCGATCCGCAGCGAATTGAGCATCGCCCACGAGCGTTTGCTGGCGCGCATGCAGAAATTACTGACCACCGAGCCGTTTGCTAAGGCCTTGCAAGAGCCGCTTATTACCCAACGCGACGGGCGCTATGTGTTGCCGGTCAAAGCCGAAGCGCGCTCGCGAGTAAAAGCTATCGTTCACGACCAATCCTCTTCGGGCGCCACACTGTTTGTAGAGCCCTTGCAAGTGGTGGAGCTTAACAATCGCTGGCGAGAACTGCAACTGGCTCAACGGGATGAGGAACAGCGTATCTTGCTGGAGCTTAGCGATCTGGTGAGCGAGTATGCCGCCGAGATCAGCGCGGTGCTAGAGGGGCTGGCCAGCCTGGACTTGACCTTTGCGCGCGCCAAATATGCAAACGAACTGCGCGCCAACCGGCCCGACCTGTTGCCTATGCGGACAAAGCAAGATCAGCCGCACCCCGGCGTGGTGCTGCGTTTGTTCGGAGTGCGGCATCCCTTGCTTGATCCAGCCAAGGTGGTCTCGCTGGATATCGAACTCTTCCCGGAAAACTATTGCCTGGTGATCACCGGACCTAACACCGGCGGCAAAACGGTGACGCTAAAAGCGGTGGGCTTGCTGGCCCTGATGGGCCAGAGCGGGATGCACATTCCCGCGGACGCAGGCAGCCAGATCTCGTTCTTCGACAATATTTATGCCGATATAGGCGACGAGCAATCCATCGAACAATCGCTATCCACCTTTTCGGGGCACATCACCAACATTGCGCGAATTTTGCAGGCAGCTGACCAAGGCTGCCTGGTGCTCCTTGATGAATTAGGGGCCGGCACCGATCCCCAAGAGGGTGCCGCGCTGGCCCGAGCCTTGCTCGATCATCTAGTGAAGCGCGGCATCACAACCCTGGTGGCCACCCATTATCCGGAATTGAAAGCCTACGCCCACGCCACCAAAGGGGTGGTCAACGCCAGCGTAGAATTTGACCTCAAGACCTTGGCGCCGACCTACCATTTGGTGGTGGGGCTACCCGGTCGGTCTAACGCTCTGGCGATTGCCACGCGCTTGGGCTTGCCCAAAGAAGTAATCGAGATGGCGCGCAACGCCATTGACCCTAGCGAATTGAAGGCCGAAGACCTGCTGGACGAGATCCACCGGGAGCGGGAGCGGGCGCGGCAAGCGCGCAGCCGAGCCGAAGAGGCCGAACAGGAAGCGCAGGCTGCGAAAGCTGAGCTGGCAGAACGCCTGGAGAAGATCGAAGACGAGCGTGTGCAGATCCTGGAAAAAGCACGCAAGCAGGCAGAAGAGGAACTGGCCAGCCTGAGTGAGGAGATCGGTAAATTGCGGGCCGAATTAGCCCGCGCCCGGCAGCCATTGCAGCAAATGCAAGCCGTGCAGGCTGCGGCCGCCGAACTGGAAGAAAAAGTGGAGACGCCGGCGCGGCGCAGGGCGGTGCCCGAATCAGCGCCCGACCGCGGGCTGCGGCTGGGCGACGCGGTGCAGGTGCGCAGCCTGGGGCACCGCGGTATCGTTATCGCCCTGGGCGAAGAGGAAGCTGAGGTGCAGATCGGCGCCCTGCGCGCCCGGGCGCGGCTGGGTGACTTGGAATTGCTGCCGGAAGGGCCAACCAACGGAGACCAGAGGGAAAACTGGGGCAGCCTGCCGCTGGTGGCCGCATCGCCCGGGAACGAGATCTCGCTGCGCGGCCAGCGTTTCGAGGATGCCGAGGACGCCTTAGATCGTTATTTGGATGCCGCCAATGCAGCAGGGCTGCGCTTGGCGCGCATCATCCATGGCAAGGGTACCGGCGTGCTGCGCGAGATGGTGCGCAAGGAGCTGGGCAAGCGCAAATATATCGAGCGCTTCGATTACGCCGCGCCCCACGAAGGCGGCGAAGGGGTGACCGTGGCGTATTTTAAAGAAAACTAATCCCCTACCCAAACCACAAAACTAAGCTGGCTGTCACGATATTGGCCGGTTAGCTGCCAGCAACCTGCGTTCGGAATTTCCACACCGGTGAGGATTGCAGCACCCAGCAGGTCTGAGGCCCCGGCGTTTGTGCCGGGCCCAAGTGGTTCGAACGTGCCGTTCCCGTCCAATTGTTCGCCGGTCAGTGTAATGGCTGGGATGGGTTCTTCGGTCTGGCTGTAGCCTGGATACTTCCAAAAGACCTTTTGACCAAAACCGCCTTCTTCGCTCTGTGGTAGCCCGTCCCAAATGCCGTCATTGGTAATGAAGACCTGCAAGCCACCCTGCGGCCCGTACAAGCGAGTTTCGGGATCGCTGGCTTTAGTGACCGGGCATTCTTCCGGGCTATAAAGATTTGGCTGAGCGCCTAGATTACTGCAGCCTACGAGGCCAAGAAGGGTTAGAAAAAAGAGAGAAGTAAGCAGCTTAGCGCTGGGACTTGTCATAGTTTTCTATAAATAGTATACCGACTCGGTCCAAAAATTCACGGTGCCCCATGCGATCCTCGTCCAAACGGCTGGGCTGAGCTATCTTGAGCCAACGTATAATCAGGCTTATGGAACCGATCGCCAGCCGCCTTGACCCCAAGAGTTCCGAATTCCAAGCTAATCATAAATATCACCGCTCTTTGGCCGCGGAGCTGCGCGCCAAGCTGGCCGCCACACGGGAAGGCGGGGGAGCAGAAGCGCGCAAGCGCCATGAAGCGCGCGGCAAGCTGTTCGTGCGCGAGCGCATCGAACGGCTGCTGGACCCGGGCTCGCCATTTTTGGAGTTATCTCCCTTAGCGGCCAACGAAGTATATGAGGAAGAGGCCCCGGGTGCGGGCCTGGTTACTGGCATCGGACGGGTGAGCGGGCGGGAAGTGATGTTGGTTGCAAATGATGCAACCGTTAAAGGCGGCTCGTATTACCCGCTGACGGTTAGAAAGCACCTGCGCGCCCAGCAGATCGCCTTGCAAAATTATTTACCCTGCTTATATCTGGTCGATTCCGGCGGGGCTTTCTTGCCGATGCAAGACCAGGTGTTCCCGGACGAGCAGCATTTTGGGCGCATTTTTTACAACCAGGCGCAAATGAGCGCCCGCGGCATCCCGCAGATCGCGGCGGTGATGGGCTCGTGCACCGCCGGCGGCGCCTACGTGCCGGCGATGAGCGACGAGGCCATTATCGTCAAGGGCACCGGCACTATCTTCCTGGCCGGGCCGCCGCTGGTGAAGGCGGCCACCGGCGAGGACGTGAGCGCCGAAGACCTGGGCGGGGCGGATGTGCACACGCGGCTCTCGGGGGTGGCGGACCATTTTGCCGAGAACGACGACCATGCGATCACAATATTGCGCGAGATCGTAGAAGGTTTGCCAAATCGTTCAAAGTTGAAAGTTGAAAGTTATCCGGTGGAAGAGCCGCTGTACCTGGCCGAAGAACTTTATGGCGTACTGCCTAGCAGCTTCCGCGAAGCCTATGACGTGCGCGAGGTGATCGCCCGGCTTGCGGACGGCAGCCGCTTCCGCGAGTTCAAGGCGCGCTATGGGGAAACGCTGGTGTGCGGGTTTGCCCGCATCCATGGATACCACGTAGGCATCCTGGGTAACAATGGCGTGCTGTTCAGCGAGAGCGCCCTGAAGGGCACGCACTTCATCGAACTGTGCGAGCAGCGCGGCATCCCCTTGCTGTTCTTGCAGAACATCACCGGCTTTATGGTGGGCCGGGAGTATGAGGCCGGCGGCATCGCCAAAGACGGCGCCAAGCTGGTGCACGCCGTGGCCACGGCTACGGTGCCTAAGCTGACCGTGATCATCGGCGGCTCGTTCGGGGCCGGCAATTACGGGATGGCGGGGCGGGCGTATGAGCCGCGCTTCCTGTGGATGTGGCCGAACGCCCGCAT